>NZ_PXWG01000164.1 GCF_003011965.1 Streptosporangium nondiastaticum | reverse complement strand
GGTGACGAGGTCGGCGAGCGGGGTGCCGGGCCGCTCCCGCAGCCGGTCGCGGAAGGCGAGGGCGTTGGCGGCCAGCGCCTCCTCGCTGCTGCCGGAGACCAGGAGGACGTCCGGCGGGGCCGCGGCGGCGGCCGGGCGGGGCGCGGGCTCGGGGGCCTGTTCGAGGACGAGGTGGACGTTGGTGCCGCCGATGCCCAGCGAGGTCAGGCCCGCGCGGCGCGGGTGGTCGCCCTCGGGCCAGGGCCGGGCGGCGGCCGGGATGTAGAAGGGGCTGCCGTCCAGGGCGAGCAGCGGGTTCGGGGTGGTGAAGTTCGCCATCGGCGGGACGACGCCGTGCTCCAGGACGAGCAGCGTCTTGATCAGGCCGGCCAGGCCGGAGGCCACGTCGAGGTGGCCGATGTTGGCCTTGGTCGAGCCGAGAGCACAGTAATGCGTGCGGTCGGTGTCCTCGCGGAAGGCGGCCGTGGCGCCGTCGAACTCGATGGGGTCGCCCTTGAGGGTGCCCGTGCCGTGGGTCTCCAGATAGCCGATGGTGTCCGCGCCGACGCCGGCCCGGTCCAGGGCGCGGCGGACGGCGGCGCGCTGCCCGCCGGCGCTGGGCGCGCTGTACGCCTTCTTGTCCGCGCCGTCGTTGGTGACGCCCCAGCCGCGGATGACGCCGCGCACGGTGTCGCCGTCGGCGAGGGCCCGGTCCAGCCGCTTCAGGACGACGGCGGCGACGCCCGTGCCGCCGACGGTGCCGTCGGCGCCCGCGTCGAAGGCCCGCAGGCGGCCGGACTTCGAGAGGATGGAGCCCTTGACGTACTGGTAGCCCAGCACCTGGGGGACGTGGACGGCGGTGGCGCCGGCGAGGGCGAGGTCGCAGTCGTCGGCGAGCAGCGCCTGCGCGGCCGTCTGGACGGCCACGAGCGAACTGGAGCAGGCGGTCTGGACGTTGACGGCGGGTCCGGTGAGGCCGAGCCGGTAGGCGGTGCGGGTGGCGGTGAAGTCGGGGGCGTTGCCGGTCACGATCTGCATGCCCGCCATCCAGTCGGCGACGGGCGTGCTCGGGAGGACGTTGTTGAGCTGGTAGGTCTCCAGCGTGTACAGGTGGTAGCCCGTGGTGGCGTAGACGCCGACGCGGCTGCCGTCGCGCTCGTCCGGGTAGCCCGCGTTCTCCAGGGCGTGCTGGGCGCACTCCAGGAACAGGCGCTGCTGCGGGTCGGTGAGCTGCGCCTCGCGGGCGCTCATCCCGAAGTGCGGGGCGTCGAAGCCGGTGATGTCGTCGAGGATCCCGGACGCGCCCACGAAATCGGGGGCCTCGTAGCGCTCGGCGGGCACGCCGGCCGCGGCGAGCTCCTCGTCGGTGAAGCGGGTGATGCAGTCCGTGCCGTCGCGGATGATGCGCCAGAAGTCCTCGGGGGTGTCCGCGCCCGGCAGCCGGAAGGCCAGTCCGATGACGGCGACGGCGCGGTCGGTACGGAGTCCGTGGTGGGGCGTGGGTGTCATGAGCTGCGGCCTTCCGCCGTCGATACGTCCCGGGCCGGCCGGTCGTCCCGGCCGCCGGGCCGGTCCTGGCTCCGGGTGGGGGTCCTGCCGCGGCCGAGGAGCACGGCGAGCAGGACGACGCACAGGGCGATGGCCAGCCCGTGGAAGGCGGCCACGACCTGCAGCGGTGAGAACGACTCCAGCAGGGCCGCGCTGACGATCATGCCGAGGCCGAAGCCGGTGTTCTCGGCCGAGGCGGACAGCCCGAAGAGCCGGCCGCGCTCGGCGTCGGGGGCGGCCTGGAGGCGGGAGACGTAGACGATCTCCGTGAAGCCGTCGGCCATGCCGGCGACGAGCGCGGCGATGAGGGTGGGCACGGTGGGCAGGCCGGCGAAGACGACGATGAACGCCGCGGACATCAGGCACGCCCCGAGCGCGAACGCCCGCTCCCCCGGGGTGCGGCCGGTCTTCTTGGTGACCCGGCCGAACAGCTGCTGCGCGACGATGTTGCCGATGGCCCAGGTGGCCCAGAACTGGCTGATGAAGGTGGCCGGGTGGGCGGGGTCCAGGCCGTCCGAGTAGATGGGCAGCGCCACGTTGTGGGACGAGGAGCCCAGTCCGTCCACCGCCCGCACGGCGATCATCACCGCGAGCAGGGGCGCGGTGCGCAGCAGCGTCCGGGCGAAGCCGCCCGCGGCCCCGGCCTCCTCCTGCTCCGCGCCCGCGGCCCCGGTCTCCGCGGCGTCCTCGGCGGCGGCCCGGGTCCGTACGGGCAGCAGGAACAGGACGCTCGCGGAGATCACGAAGGTGACGGCGTCCAGGGCGAACGCCGTGGAATAGCCGAGCTGCGCCACGACCAGGCCCGAGGAGGCGAAGCCCGCGATCATGGCGAGGGAGCGGCCGGTGACGAGCAGGCCGTTGGCGCGGGCCCGGTGCTCGGACCCGACGATCTCCGGCACGCTGGTGCGCAGCGCGACCTGGGAGAGCGTCGAGCAGGAGCCGGTGATCACCGCCAGGGCGAAGAGCAGGCCGACGCGGGCGCCGTCCGGGGCGAGCAGCAGCGCGAGCAGGGCGAGCGCCTGCGTGAGGTCGGCGCCGACCATCAGGCGCTTGCGGTCGCGGGTGGAGACGAGGCGCCCGGCCACGAAGCCCGCGAGGACGCTGGTCACGAGGCGTACGGCCATGAAGAGGCCGGCCGTGAGCGCGCTGCCGGTGACGTGGTAGATGAAGACGTTCAGCGCCACCATGTTCAGGTAGCTGCCGTACGCCGAGATGCCGTTGCCGACGACGAGCAGGCGGAAGTGCCCCACGCGCGGTCCCCCTCCGGTCGCTCTGGGCTGTGGTGCCGCGGTCGGCGGCTTCTTTCACATTCGCCCGGTTCGAAGCGGGGCTGGAGCCACGGAAGTTGGGGACTTGACACGTGACCGGCCTTTGATTAAGGGGCTATTGACCGGTCGGTCACTCTTTTTTGCTTGCATTTAGCAGAGTTCGTGGTTAGATCCCTCTAAAGCGTCGCGCGGGTGGAGGAACTTCACCCGCGGCCGGCCGCAGGCCACCCTTGCCGAGCGGCTCCGCCAGCCAATGGAGACGAGATGTCCGGCCGCAGCGTCCAGACGGGACCGCCGAGCCTGTCGCCCCGCGAGCGGCAGGTGCTGGCCCACATCGGCGCCGGGCTCACCTACCACCAGACGGCCAGGCGACTCGGCATCAGCGTCCACACCGTCGGCACCTACCTGCGCCGCATCCGCGCCAAACGCCCGGCGCCCACGCTCGCGGACCTGGTCCGCCTCAGCATCACCCAGGACGCGGGCCGGAGCGGCTGAACGACAAACAGCCCCCGGATCCGCGGTGCGGTTCCGGGGGCTGCTTCGTGAAGGCGATGCGGTCAGTCGGCGGTGCCGACCGGCTCGGGCCGGGCCTCGGAGGGGTCGGCGGCGCGGGCGGCCTCGGCCTTCTTGGCCTTGATCCGCATGACGACCAGCGAGCCCAGGCCGAAGAGCACCGCGGCGAGCAGGCCGAGCCAGGAGAACTTCTTCAGCCACTCCTCGGCGACCTTGCCGACGGAGTAGATCACGGCGACGGTGCCGCCGGCCCAGACGATGCCGCCGAGCACGTTGGCGATCAGGAACTTCCAGTACGGCATCTTCAGCACGCCCGCGAGCGGGCCGGCGAAGATGCGCAGCAGGGCGATGAAGCGGCCGACGAAGACCGCCCACATGCCCCACTTCTGGAAGGACCGCTCGGCGGTGGCGACGTGGTGCGGGCCGAAGTGCTTGGGGAACTTGCGGCCGAGCCACTCCAGCAGCGGCTTGCCGCCCTTGCGGCCGATGAGGTAGCCGATGGAGTCGCCGATGATGGCGCCCGCGATGGCGCACGCGGCCAGCACGTAGGGGTTGATGTGGTCCTGGGTGGCGGCCAGCAGCGTGGCACTGACGAGGACGATCTCACCGGGAAGCGGAATACCCAGGCTCTCCAGTCCGATGACCCCGCCCACCAAGAGGTAGACGGCGATCGCCGGTACCGTTTCGAGCCACTCCTGGATGTGCAACGCCGGTTCCTCCCCGGTTTGACGATCTCTTCCCGGCGTGCGCCGCGGGGCGCACGCCGGGAAGCCTACTGGAGGAGAGGACTCCCTCAGGCGCCCGCAGGTTGCGGCGGACCGGCTACTTGTTCGGCCGCAGGGTCCAGACGACCGTCATCTCACCGGTCACGGCGCCGTCCTCGCGGGTGATCGCCACGTGCACGGGGAACTCGGGGCGGCCGCCGGCGTCCAGCTCGGCGACGACGTCGGCCGCGGGGCGGCCGAGCTCGGCGGTGGCGGTGACGGGGCCCATGGCGAGCTTCTTGTAGCCGATCTCGGCGCTGACCGCCAGCGGCACCGCGCGCGAGAGCTGGTCACCGAAGGCGGCGAGGACGATCGCGCCGCTCGCGGACTCGGCGAGGGTGAACATCGCGCCGGCGTGCGGGCCCCCGACGTGGTTGTGGTAGTCGGGCTGGTCGGGCAGGCGGACGACGGCGCGCTCCGCTCCCGCCTCCTCGAAGACGAGGTTGAGGGTCTTGGCCATGGGCACGGTGGCCAGGAGCATGTCGCCGATCGAGGGCGGGGTGCTGGTCTCAGACATGCCCGCAAGTTACCAGTCAGTAGTAACGGCGGGGAAGGGGCGGCCTCACCGGGATCACCATCTGCCTCTATGGTTATCGGCCATGTGGCCAGGACAGCAGCCGCCCGGGGGCGAGCAGAACCCGCAGGACTCGAATCCGTACAAGACGCCGGTCCCGCCGCCGGGCCCGCCCTCCGGCGCGCAGCCGGGCTACCAGCAGCCCAACCCGTACCAGCAGCCGCCGACCCTCCAGCAGCCGAATCCGTACCAGCAGCCCCCCGCCCCGCCGCAGCCCGGTGGCCCCGCCGGCGGTCAGCAGTGGCACGCGCCGACCCCGGCCGGCCCACCGGAGCCGCCGCGCGACAACCGCAAGCGGACCACGATCATCGCGGTCACGGCGGCGGTCGCCGTGGTGGCCGCCGCCGTGATCACCGGCGTCGTCGTCCTGAAGGACGACGGCAAGGAGAACGTGGCGCACAACGACCCGACGAAGGCGCCGACCGCGGCCCCGTCCGCCTCCTCGGCGGCCCCGTCCCAGGGCGCGAGCGAGGACCCGGCGGACAACCCCCGGGCGAACGTCGAGGTCAAGCCCGTGATCGACGGATGGAAGGTCGTCACCAACAGCAAGCGGCACGTCGCCTTCGACGTGCCGTCCGAGTGGAAGGTCGCCTCCCCGGGGACGAGCTTCGGCTTCCACGACGAGGACGACCACGGCTTCCCGCCCAACGGCAAGGGCATCAACATGAGCGGCGTGGCCCTCCTCAACGAGGACCGCTGCGAGAAGGACGCCGCCCCCGTCGCCGCCGGCACCAAGGGCGCCCAGGGCGCCAAGAGCGAGGCCGACGCCGCCGAGAACGAGGCCCTGAACTGGCTCTTCTGGGGCTTCGACCAGAAGAAGACCGGGAAGTTCAACTACTCCAAGGGCAAGGAGTTCAAGAGCGACCACGGCATCACCGGCACGTCCGCCTCGGCCACGGTCACCGGCGTCGCGAAGAAGCACCAGTGCGCCACCAGCGCCAAGTCCGTGACGGTGACGTACAAGGACGTCAACGGCGACCTGGCCACGTGGTGCCTCTACAGCGCCACGGGCACCGAGGACGAGGTGCCCGACGACGTCATCAAGAAGATCATGAGCTCTCTCCGGCCCCTGAAGAGCTCCTGAACTCCTGAGCTCCTGGCCTCCTGAACTCCTGAGCTCCCGGTCCCTTGAGCTCCTCCCCCGGCCCGCCGGGCGCCCGCGTCAGCCCACGCTGAACGCCCCGCCCGGCGGCTCCGGCGACCCCACGGCCTCCGCGTCGTGCACCGGCCCGGCCCCGGCGGCGAACCGCTCCAGGGCCGGGCCGTGCTCGACCCGGGCCGGAAAGGCGTCCGCGGCCGCGCGCCGGGCCAGCGCCGCGACGGGCAGCTCGGCGTGCGAGGCGACGAGGATCGCGTTGCCGAAGCGCCGCCCGCGCAGCATCTGCGGCTCCGCGATCAGGCACACGTGCGCGAAGACCTCCGCGAAGGTGGCCACCTGCGAGCGGAGGAAGGTGAAGGGCGCGCCGTCGGCGAGGTTCGCGGCGTAGTGGCCGTGGGGCCGCAGCACCCGGGCGGCGGCCCGCGCGTACTCCAGGGACGTGAGGTGGGCCGGGACCCGGGAGCCGCCGAAGACGTCCGCGACGATCACGTCGGCGGAGGCGGCGGGCGCCGCCTCCAGCTCGCCGCGCGCGTCACCGGCGATCACCTCAATGCCGGAGCCGTGCCGCAGCGGCAGGTGCTCGGTGACCAGCGCGATCAGCCCGCGGTCCGCCTCGACGACGCGCTGCCGGGAGCCCGGGCGGGTCGCGGCGACGTAGCGGGGCAGGGTGAGCGCCCCGCCGCCGAGGTGCAGCACGTCGAGCGGGCGGTCCGGCTCGGCGGCGGCGTCGAGGACGTGGGCGACCCGCTGGGCGTACTCGAACTCCAGGTGGGTGGGGTCGTCCAGGTCGACGTACGACTGGGGCGAGCCCTCCACCGTGAGCAGCCAGGCCCGCGGCCGGTCCACGTCGGGCAGCAGCTTGGCGGTGCCCCAGTCCACGTCCCGGGTCACGGGTATCGGTTCTGCTGGTTCGTTCACGTCCCTATTGTGCGTTCAGGGATGCGCCGCGGAGACCGTGCCGGTGCCGACGGTGCGGCCTCCCTCGCGGATGACGAAGGCGAGGCCGGGTTCGAGCGGCACGTCCCGGTCGAGGGCGACGGCCGCCGTGACGGTCTCGCCGGGGAGCGCGACACCCGGCCCGCCGAGGTGCACGGTGCCGGGGACGCCGGCCGTGCGAACGTGGAACTGCGGGCGGTAGCCGGAGAACACGGGGGTGTGCCGGCCGCCCTCGTCCGCGCCCAGCAGGCGGACGTCGGCGGTGAAGCGGCGGCGGGGCACGACGGTGCGGGGAGCGGCGAGGGTGTCGCCGCGGTGCGCCTCCTCGCGGTGGAGCCCGCGGAGCAGCAGGGCGACGCGGTCGCCCGCCTGTGCGGCGCCGAGCGGCCGGCCGAAGCTCTCCAGGCCGGTGACGATGACATCGCGGGGGCCTTCCCGTCCCAGGAGTTCGACGTGGTCGTGGAGGAGGACGGTGCCGCGCTCGACGACGCCGGTGACGGCGGTGCCGCGCCGGGGCAGGGTGAGGACCCGGTCCACGGAGAGCAGGAACGGCGCGTCCGCGTAGCGCAGGGGCGTCGGCACGTAGGTGTCGACGGCGTCGAGGAGCGCCTCGACGGCGGCGGTCCAGCGCGGGTCGCCGCCGAGGGCGCGCAGGCCGGAGACGCGGACGACCGCGGTGTGCTCGCCGTCGTAGCCGTGGGCGGTGAGCAGGGCGCGGACCTTCCGCTCGGCCAGGTCGGTGCGGTCCGGGTCGCTCGCGTCGGCCTTGGTGAGCGCGACGACGACGTGGCGCACGCCCGTGCTGCGGGCGAGCAGCAGGTGCCCGGCGGTCTGTGCGGCGGGCCCGTCGGCGGCGGAGACGGCGAGGACGGCGCCGTCGATCCGTGCCGTGCCGGCGAGCAGGTTGCCGGTGAAGCGGGGGTGACCGGGCGGGTCGGTGTGGGTGTAGTGGCGGGTGTCGGTCTCGTAGGCGACGTGCGCGCAGGCGACGGTGCCGCTCCGTGCTGCCTCTTCCGGAGCGTGGTCGAGGCGGGCGGGCGGGACGAAGACCGCCCGGCCCCGGTCGGCGAGGACCTTGGTGACGGCGGCGGTGAGGGTGGTCTTGCCGTGGCGGGAGTGGCCGAGGATGGCGATGTTGAGGTGCGGTTTCTGGCGCGGAAGGCCTGGTGGTGGCCGGTGCATGCGGTCGATGCTCGCGCACGGGGTGCGGGGCGTCGAACGGTTTTCGCGGGCCCCGGGCCGCCGCGCGGAGAGGACGCGCGGGCGGCATTCGAGTGAACGTATACGGAAGGAGTGTTCCGCTTCCGCCCGGTCTTTCCGGGATGACGACCTCTTTATATCCCTGTCGGTTAGGCTCCAGCGATGTCCGATCCCGCCGTGCCCTCCCCCGGCCGCCCCGCCGAGCGCCGTCCGCGCGCCCGGCCGTCCGCGTGGTTGCGCCTGGGCGTGCTCGTGGCGCTGCTGGCCGCCGCCGCGGCCACGGTCCTCGCCCTGCACCCGGAACGGCTGCTGGCCGAGGGCTGGCCGCAGTTGTCGGGCGGTGCGGCCGTCGTGCTGTTCTCCATGGCGTACGGGCTGTGCACGGCGGCGTTCGTGCCGCGGCCGATCCTCAACATCGCGGCCGGCGCGTTGTTCGGCGCCCCCGCGGGGACGGCGGCGGCCGTGGTGGGCACGGTGCTGGGCTCGGCCGCGTCGTTCGGGCTGGGCAGGCTGCTGGGGCAGGACGCGCTGCGCCCGCTGCTGCGCGGGAAGTGGCTGCGGGCGGCGGACCGGCAGCTGAGCCGGCACGGCTTCCGCTCGATGATGGCCGTCCGGCTCTTCCCGGGCGTTCCCTTCGCCGCCGCGAACTACTGCGCCGCCGTGTCGCGGATGGGGTGGACGCCGTTCCTGCTGGCGACCGCGCTGGGGAGCGCGCCCGCCACCGCGGCGTACGTGATCGCCGGCAGCCACGCCACGGCGCCGACGTCGCCCGCGTTCCTCGGGGCGACGGCGTTCATCGCGGTGACCGGACTGGCGGCGGTGGTCGTGGTGTGGCGCAAGAAGGGGCCGGCGGCGCGGCGGCTGTCCCGGTCGTAGCAAAGCGGTTGGTCCGCCATCCGGGCGGACCGGCGCGCGCGGGTTCCGCCGGAGTGCTGTCCTGGCCTGGACGCACCGCCGAAAGGAGCCGTCCCGTGATCCCCGTCGAGCAGCTCTCCGACCCCGCCGTACGGACGCTGGTGAGCGCCCTCAACGCGCATGACCGCACCGCCTTCCACGAGTCCCTCGCGCCGGGCGCCACCATGGCCGACGACGGCACCGACCGGAACCTCACCCAGTGGGCCGACCGCGAGGTCTTCTCCTCCAACGGCCACATGGACGTGGAGTCCGAGAGCGAGGACGGCCTGTCCCTCGTCGCCCGCTACCGCAACGACACGTGGGGCGAGATGCGCACCAAGTGGTACTTCACCGTCGACGGCGGGAAGGTGACCCGGTTCGAGACGGGCCAGGCCTGACCCGCCGTCCGCTGCCCGGCATTCAGGAGTCGTTCATCCGGGCGCCGTTCGTACGCCTTTCCCCCTGTGCATGATCGGGCGGCCGGTGCCGCAGCGTCGGCGCGGCTGCGACGACTTGGATGGCACAGGCCCACATGTCTTGGTTCGAATCGTTCGTCCTCGGGCTCGTCCAGGGGCTGACGGAGTTCCTGCCGGTCTCCTCCAGCGCCCACCTGCGGCTGACCGCCGCGTTCGCGGACCGGCCGGACCCGGGCGCGGCGTTCACCGCGGTCACCCAGATCGGCACCGAGGCCGCCGTCCTCATCTACTTCCGCAAGGACATCGCGCGGATCGTCACCGCGTGGTTCCGGTCGCTGTACGGCCGGAGCGCGCGGCACGACCCCGATGCCCGGACGGGGTGGCTGGTCATCGTGGGCTCGGTCCCGATCGGGGTGCTGGGGCTGCTGCTGAAGGACGCGATCGAGGGGCCGTTCCGCGACCTGCGGCTCATCGCCACCACGCTGGTGATGATGGGCGTCGTGCTCGGGTACGCGGACCGGCTTGCGGCGCGCGACGAGCAC
The DNA here is from genome assembly GCF_003011965.1 of Streptosporangium nondiastaticum. Taxonomy (GTDB): domain Bacteria; phylum Actinomycetota; class Actinomycetes; order Streptomycetales; family Streptomycetaceae; genus Streptomyces; species Streptomyces nondiastaticus. The sequence continues at coordinate 4,372 of NZ_PXWG01000164.1, read as the reverse complement.
GGCGGGCGGCACCGCGCCGCGCGACGGCGCAAGGAGCTGCGGGACCTGACGGTGCGGGACGGGCTCGTCTTCGGCCTCTGCCAGGCGATGGCGCTCGTGCCCGGCGTGTCCCGGTCGGGCGCGACGATCAGCGGCGGCCTGTTCCTCGGCTACACGCGGGAGAGCGCGGCCCGCTACTCCTTCCTGCTCGCCGTCCCGGCGGTGCTCGCCTCGGGGGTCTTCGAGCTGAAGGACGCGGGAGGCGCGTCGGGGGGTCACACGGCGTGGGGGCCGACGCTCTTCGCCACGGCCATCGCCTTCGTGGTGGGTTATGCCGTCATCGCCTGGTTCATGCGCTTCATCTCCAGCAAGAGCTTCATGCCGTTCGTCGTCTACCGCATCCTGCTCGGGCTGCTGCTGTTCGCCCTGGTGGCGGCCGGGGTGCTGAGCCCGCACGCGGGCGAGGACGTGAGCTGACAAGCGGGCGCGGGTCGCGCAAAGTCCGGCTCGTACCGTTTCGGGGCGCATTAGTGGGATGAGGTGCCCCACGGCAATACCGGGAAGGTAGCGGACTGGTCACGATTGATGCGGATCGGCGTTCGAGGGCTGGTTACCGAGGGTACGGTTCCCCGGTCGTTTCACACCTCACGTAACCCGAACCACCGGGGGATGCATGCGCACCACTGCCGTCACCGTCGCCGCCTTCAGCCTCGCCGCCGCCCTGTCACTCTCCGCCTGCAGCGACGAATCGAAGGCCGAGACCGTGAAGTCCGACGGCTCGTCGCCCTCCGCCGCCCCCGCCGGCCCGTCGGCGGAGCCCCTGGCGCTGGGCAAGGGCACGGAGACCGTCGGCGCGGGCGGCGGCGGCAAGCTCGACATCGCGCCGGTGAGCGTCGTGTACGCGGCCAAGACCGCGGCCGACAAGCCCTCGCACGGCCTCTACGCCGTGGTCACCGTGCAGGAGCGCCCCATGACGGACGTGGCCGCCGCGGAGACCACGCCGACCGAGAAGGGCGGCTGGCAGTGGATAGCCGCCGACGGCCAGGCCGTCAGCGCCGAGCCGAACGTCTTCGTGCCGGGCTTCGACGCGGGCGGCCCGATCCGGGCCGGCGCCACCCAGCTGCGGGCGCGCACCTTCGACATCGCCGCCGCGCAGCGCGGCGGCACCCTCACCTACACGGACGGCGAGGGCAAGACGTTCCGCTGGCAGATCCCCGCCCAGGACTCCGGGCCGCAGGCGGCCAAGGTCAAGAAGGCCCTGGGGAGCTGACACCGGCCCTCCGGATGCGCACCGGCGCGGCGCGGCGCAGGCTGTGCACATGGGCACGAGAGCGCCGCTGCGGGCGGCCGTGGCCTTCGCGGCCGCGGCCGCCGTGGCGACGGCGGCAGCGGCCTGCGGGGGCTCCGCCGGCAAGGCCGGCACCACGATCACGCTCCCGGGCGGCCCGTCGGCCTCCCCGAAGGCCCGCACGGCCTCCTTCGGCGACACCTATGCGTACCGCGACGGCCTCCGGGTGACCGTGACCCGGCCGGTGAGGTTCACGCCGAGCGGCACCGCCCTCGGCCACGAAGCGGGCAACCAGGCCGTCAAGTTGACGGTCGCCCTCGCCAACAGCGGCAAGCATCCCCTCGACACGGCGGGCGTCCTCGTCACCCTGGAGTCCGGCGACAAGGCCGACCGGGCCCGGCAGGTCTTCGACAGCGCGAGCGGCGTCGGCACGCCGTTCACCGGGACCCTGGAGCCGAACGGATCGGGCAAGGCGTCGCTCGCCTTCGACGTCCCGCCGGGCGGCCTCGGCCGGCTGGACGTCGCCGTACGGCCCGGCTTCGGCCAGGAACACGAGACGGCGCACTGGACCGGTTCGGCGGGGTGACGCATCCGCTGCGCGGGCGGGCGGGACCGGTGATCCACCCGGGCCGACCCCGGCTCCCCGCCCCTGACTAGAGTGACGGCTGCGGCACGGTACGAGCGTCGCCGGCCTGCACCGTCGTGGTGACTCGCCGTTCCGGCGGACATCTCCTTCCCGCCGCAACGGCGCGAAAGCCCGGCGGCGAGGCTCCGGCGGAACGCGCGGCCACCGCAACCGGCGCGTGCGCAAAGGCCCGCCGGGCAGGCACTGCACTGGGAGTCGCTTTGATCGTCGTGGACGCCTCCGCCCTCGTCCTCGCCCTCGCCGACGACGGAGCGCGGGGCGAGAGCGCCCGCGCCGCGCTCGCCGCCGACGCCGACTGGGCCGCACCGGAGCACATCCTGGTGGAGGTGATGCAGTCGCTGCGCGGCATGTACCTCGCGGGCCAGGTGACCGCCGAGCGGGTCGCCGACGTCGCCGGGCGACTGCCGGGCCTGACGCTGCGGAAGGTCCCCGTGGAGCCGCTGCTGGGACGGATGTGGCAGCTCAAGGACAACCTCACGCCGGACGACGCGGCCTACGTCGCCGTTGCCGAGGAACTGGGGGCGACCCTCGTGACGGCCGACCTGCGGCTGCTGCGCGCCACCGGGCCGCGCTGCCCGATCCGGGGCATCACCGACGCCGCCGGCACCACCGCCGCCGCCTCCGGCCGCGCCTGACCCGGACGCCGCCCGGGAGAAAGCCGTGCCGGGCACCCGCCGCGCCACCCACCCCGCTCCGCCGCTTCCGTGAATCCGCCGTTCAGCGAAAGGCGCACGATGACCACCGACGACGACTCCGTACTCCTGCGCCGAGAGGGGCGCGCGGGCCGCATCACGCTCAACCGGCCCCGGGCGCTCAACGCCCTGACCCACGCCATGGTCCGCCGCATCGCCGGCGCCCTGGACGCCTGGGAGCACGACACCGCGGTGACCACCGTGGTGCTGGACGGCGCGGGTGAGCGCGGCCTGTGCGCGGGCGGCGACGTCCGGGCCGTGCACGACGACGTCCGCGCCGGGGGCGGCGCGGCCGCCAGGGAGTTCTGGCGCGACGAGTACCGCCTCAACGCCCGTATCGCCGCCTACCCCAAGCCCTACGTCGCGCTCATGGACGGCCTGGTGATGGGCGGCGGGGTCGGCCTGTCGGCGCACGGCGGCATACGGGTCGTCACGGAGCGCTCGTCGGTGGCCATGCCCGAGACGGGCATCGGCTTCGCCCCGGACGTCGGCGGGACCTTCCTGCTGTCCCGGGCCCCCGGCGAGCTGGGCACGCACCTCGCGCTGACCACCGCCCGCATGGGGCCGGGCGACGCCGTGCACGCCGGGTTCGCCGACCACTTCGTGCCGGCCGCGCGGCTCGCGGAGTTCACGGCGGCGCTCGCGGAGGCGGACCCGGCCGAGGCCGTACGGGCCTTCGCCGCCCCGGCCCCCGCCTCCGGACTCGCCGCGCAGCAGGCCTGGATCGACCACTGCTACGCCGCCGGCACCGTCGAGGAGATCCTCGGCCGGCTGACGGACAGCGGCGTGGCCGAGGCCAAGGAGGCGGCGGAGGCGATCCTGGGCAAGTCGCCCACGGCCCTCAAGGTCACGCTCAGCGCGCTGCGCCGCGCGCGCCTGCTGCCCGGACTGGCCGGGGTCCTGGAGCAGGAGTACCGCGTGATGTGCGCGTCGCTGGCCGACCCCGACCTGCTGGAGGGCATCCGCGCGCAGGTCGTGGACAAGGACCGCAGGCCGCGGTGGCGGCCGGCGAAGCTGGAGGACGTGACGGACGCGGACGTGGCGCGGCACTTCGCCGCGGCGCCCGGGGGCGGGCTCGGCCTCTGACCGTCCCGCCCTCTACGTGCCGAACAGCTGCGTCCAGTACGTACCCGCGCGGCTGCCGGTGGCGTAACCGACCCCGATGTACGCGAAGTCCGGTTTGAGGATGTTGGCGCGGTGGCCCGGGCTGTCCATCCAGCCCTGGACGACCTCCGCCGCGCTGCGCTGCCCGCACGCGATGTTCTCGCCGATCCCCGGGTGCGGAGCCCCCGCGGCCCGTGCCCGGTCCCAGGGCTCGGTCCCTTCGGGCGAGGTGTGGGCGTAGAAGTCGCGGGCGACCATGTCGTCGCTGTGCGCCTGCGCGGCCGCGGCCAGCCGGTGATCGGCGGCCAGCGGGCGCAGCCCGGCCGCGGCGCGCTCGGCGTTGGTGAGCGCGGTGACCTCGGCGGTCAGCCGGGCCAGTCCCCCGGGCGTCATGGGCGAGGCCCACAGCGCCGTCCAGTAGACGTCCCCGGCGGGGCCGCTGACGTGGGCCACGCCGGTGTGGACGACGGCCGGGTCGCGCAGCGGCCGGGCGCGCCCGGGGTCCGCGAGGCAGTACGCCACGAACTCGGCGGGGGTGCGCGGCCCGGACACGAGGTGCTCGGCCACGGTCAGGCAGCGGTAGCCGGCCGCGGCGACGCGGTGGTGGAGCGAGGTCCCGTCCGGGGCCTCGGCGGCGAGCCGGCCCTGCGCGGCCATGCCGGC
>NZ_PXWG01000163.1 GCF_003011965.1 Streptosporangium nondiastaticum | reverse complement strand
CGCCAGGAACAGCAGCACCAGCCACACGTTGCCCAGCAGGCCCGCGACGGCCATCGCCGCGCCCCAGCCCAGCGCCGCGTAGACGACCATCCGGCCGTGCCGGTGCACCCGCGACGCCGGGCAGCGAGGCGGCGGGCGCGCCGGGGCCGACGGGGTTGAACACCCGCAGGACGGCGGCGTCGAGGCCGGAGCCGGTGACGGCGAGGGTGCCGGCCAGCTTGGCGGCGCCGTAGAGGCCGGCGGGGCGGGCGGGGTCGGTCTCCGTGAGGGGACGGTCGGCCGGCCCGTACTCGGCGGCGGAGCCCAGGTGGACGAGGCGGGCCTGCGGCGCGGCCTCGGCGAGCGCCGCGCACAGGACCGCGGGGCCCAGGGCGTTGACGCCGGTGAGGTCCACCGCGCTGCCGCCCACGGCGCCCGCGCAGTTGACGACGGCGTGGGGCGCGGCCTTGCGCAGTGCGGAGGCGAGCCGCGCGGTGTCTCCGCGGGCCAGGTCGAGGGGGAGGTCCGCGCGGGGGGACCGGCCGGCGTGGAGCACCCGCGCGCCCGGGAGGGCGCGCAGGCGCTCGGCGGCGTGCCGGCCCAGGAAGCCGGTGCCGCCCAGGACGAGGATGCGCATGCCTGCGGTTCACGCTCCCTTGATCAGCATGTCGCGGTGCAGGGAGAACTCCCGGTTGGCGCGGTCGTAGTCGTCGGGCCGGCCGATGTCGAGCCAGTAGCCGTCGAACTCGTACGCGCGGGGCGGGGTCCGTGCCTCCAGCATGTCCAGCACCAGTTCGTCGAAGCCCAGCGGGAGGCCGGGGGTGTAGCGGGCGAGGGCGGCGCGCGAGACGCCGTAGACGCCCATGGAGACGCGGTAGTCCATTCTGGGCTTCTCCGCGAAGCCGACGACCCTGTCGGAGTCGGTGGTGAGCACGCCGAAGTCGATGCTCACCTGGCGGGCGTAGGTCGCGATGGTCAGCGGTGCTCCGGATGCCACGTGCGTACGGTACACATCGCCGAAGTCCAGGTCGGTCAGGATGTCGCCGTTCATGGCGAGGAAGTGCTCGGGCAGCCGGTCGAGCATGGTGAGGAGGGGGCCCATGGTGCCCAGCGGGCTCTCCTCGGTGGCGTAGTCGACGCGTATGCCCCACTGGGAGCCGTCGCCGACGTAGGCGCGGATGATGTGGCCGAGGTGGCCGATGGCGAGGGTGCAGCTGGTGAAGCCCGCGCTGACGAGCTGGCGCATCACGATCTCCAGGATCGCGTGCTCCTCGCCGATGGGGACCAGCGGCTTGGGCAGGGCGGTGGTGTAGGGGCGCAGCCGGACGCCTTTGCCTCCGGCAAGAATGACGACGTGCATGGGTGCTGTTCCTCTCTGCGTGGGTGGTGCCGGGACGGGCGGCGGGCGGTGCCGCCGCGTCAGACGTTGTAGATGCCGGCCTTGTACCGTGCGAGGTTCAGCGGGTCGCGGAAGAAGGCGACCGTTTCGGCGAGGCCCTCCTCCAGGGTGCGGGCGGGGGCCCAGCCGGTGGCGGCGCGCAGCCGGGTCGCGTCGCACACGAGGCGCATGACCTCGGAGGCGGAGGGCCGGATGCGCTCCTCGTCGGCGCGGACCTCCAGCTCGGTGTCCATGATCTTGCCGATGAGGGTGACGAGGTCGCCGACCGAGATCTCCTCGCCGGTGCCGGAGTTGAAGGTGCGTCCGACGACGTCGGCGGCGGGTGCGGTGCCGACGGCGAGGAAGGCGGCGACGGTGTCCTTGACGTAGCTGAAGTCACGGGTGGGGCGCAGGTCTCCGAGGGTGATGGTGCGCTCCCCGGCGGCGACCTGCCCGATGACGGTGGGGATGACGGCCCGCATGGACTGGCGCGGCCCGAAGGTGTTGAAGGGGCGCAGGGTGACGACGGGCACCTCGAAGCTGGCGTGGTAGCTGTCGGCGAGGCGGTCGCCGCCGGCCTTGGAGGCGGCGTACGGCGACTGGGTGTTGATGGGGTGGTCCTCGCTGATGGGCACGGTCTGCGCGGTGCCGTAGGTCTCGCTGGTGGAGGTGTGGACCAGGCGTGGGATGCCGAGGTGGCGCACGGCTTCGAGCACGTTGAGGGTGCCGGTGACGTTGGTCTCCACGTAGCTGTGCGGCGCGCGGTACGAGTAGGGGATCGCGATGAGGGCGGCCAGGTGGTAGACGGCCTCCGTGCCGGCGACGAGGCCCTGGACGGAGCCGGGGTCGCGCACGTCGCCGAGGACGACGTCCACGTTGTCCATCACCTCGTCGGGGACGGTCTCCAGCCACCCGTAGGAGGAGAAGGAGTTGTACTGCACCATCGCGCGGACCCGGTGGCCGGCGGCGACGAGCGCCTCCACCAGGTGCGAGCCGATGAATCCTTCCGCGCCGGTGACGGCGACGGGTGCGGATGCGGGCATGAGGGTGTCTCCCTTGCGTGAGCGGAACGCGGCGGGTGCCGCGGCGGAGCGGGGACGTGCCGGAGCAGCGGTCGGAGCGGACGGTGCGTCAGCGGTGCGTGGTGATCCGGCTGAGCAGGGCGGTGGCGGCGGCGAGCAGGCCCGCTGCCGCCGCCGTACAGACGGCGAGCTGGGTGGCGACGGGTGCGGACAGCCGCAGGGCGAGCGCGGCCGTTTCGGCGCCGGCCGCGCCGAGGCAGAGCAGGGCCGGGGTCCAGGCGACGCCGAAGGCCTGGAGGAGCAGTCCGGTCCACAGGACGGCGCCGAGGGCGAGCAGGGCGGCCGTGCGCGCGGCGGTGACCGGCGGGCCGCCGGGCCACAGGGCCCCGGCGGCCAGGGCGAGCACTGCGAGCGCCGCGAGGTAGGCGGCGAGGCACAGGGCCAGGATGCGTGCCGCGCCGAGTTTCATCCCGGCGGTGGTGGTGTTGCGGGCGAGGGCCGCGAGGGCGGTGCCGCGGCAGTGGTAGAGCAGCCGTTCCGCGACGCCCATGCTGAGGGTGAGCGCGATGACGGCGGCTCCGGCGGTGGTCGCGCCGGGGGTGCGGCGCAGGACGTCGCCGAGGGCGGCGAGGGTCGTCAGGACGCCGCAGCCGAGGCCGAACAGGCCGTACGGGACGGAGGCGAGCGGCGACAGGGCGGGCTGTTCGGGTGGTTTCCCTTCCCGGCGGGCGCGCACGATCTCGTACGCGGCCGTGCCGAGCACGCCTCCCGCGGTGGCGAGGAGCAGGCCGGTGCGGACGGCGTCGGGCGGCTGGACGAGCAGGAGCGCCGCTCCTCCGGCGGCGGTGGGCGCCAGGGTGAGGAGGAGCAGGTTCTCCCGGCCGAGGACCAGCAGCACCGTGGCCGCGGCGAGGTAGAGCGCCTGGCCCGCCGCGAAGGCGGTGACCCCGGCGAGGCCGGGCAGGGCCGCGGCCGACGCCGCGGCCAGGAGGGCGCCGAGCGGGGCGCCCCACTGCAGGCAGCGGGCCGCCGCGGTGCGGCCGCCCGTCGCCAGCCGCAGGTAGGCGCGGTGGGCGAGGGCCTGGTTCCACGCCCAGGCCACGAGGGCGGACAGGACGAGCCCGGCGGTGCCCTGCGGCAGGCCGTAGCTGTCGCGGCCGCCGGCCATGAGGGGTGCGGCCAGTGAGTAGCCGAAGCCGGGCAGGGTGAAGACCAGGGCCCGCAGGACGAACCGGCCCGGGCTCACCTTCCAGGGGTCCGGGCGGGGCCCGGGCTCGGGGTGGCTGCGGGGGACGCGTGCGTAGAGCTCCGCGGCGAGCTCGAAGGCGTCGGCGCGGCCGTAGCGTTCGGTGATCTGCTCGCCCGTGAGGCCGTCGGCCTCCAGGACGGCCGCGATCTCGTCGGGGTGGACGGCCACGGCGCAGACCTCGGCCAGTTCCTCGGCGAGGGCGTCGATGGGGTCGGCCGCCCAGCGGGGCCGCGGCCGGGACCGTACGGTCGCGGGTGCGGCGGCCAGGTCGTGGGCGGGCTCGGGCTCGTCGGGCACGAGGCGCAGTAAGCCGCTCATCCCGCACCGCCCGCGGCCATGGCCATGACGGGTCTCTCGGCGTCCGCGGCGGCCCACGCGGGCCGGGCGGGTGTGCGCCGGGGACGCTCGAAGGGTTCGGGCCTCCGGGTGCCGGCGAGGTCGTGGTAGATGTCGCGGAAGGCGTCGATGGTCTGCCGGAGGGTGAACTGCTCGATCACCCGGAGGCGGGCCCGCTCCCCCATGCCGGCGCGCAGCTCGGGGTCGTGCAGGAGCTTCAGGGCGGCGCGGGCCATGGCCTCGGGGTCGCGGGGCGGTACGACGAGGCCGGTGTCGCCTACGGCCTCGCTGACGCCGCCGACGTCCGTGGAGACGGTGGCCCGGCCGCACGACATGGCCTCGATGAGGGTGAAGGGGAACCCTTCGCTGATGCTGGAGAGCATCACCACGTTGCCGGCTGCGTAGGCGTCGCGGATGTCGTCGACGCGCCCCTCGAAGACGACGGCCTCGCCGACGCCGAGTTCGGCGGCGAGCTTCTCGCAGGCGGTGCGGTAGCCCTCGCCGCCGCGCGGGGTGCCGCCGAAGAGCCGCAGGCGGGCGGCGGGTATCTCCTCGCGGACGAGGGCGAAGGCGCGGATGAGCGTCTCCAGGCCCTTGATGGGGTCGACGCGCCCGGCCCAGCTGAGCGTCGGCTGCTCCGGCTCGGGACCGGCGTGCGGGAACGCCGCCGGGTCGACGCCGTTGTAGACGGTGCGGATGCGGTCCGGCGGGGTGCCGCCGTGCTCCTCCCAGCGCCGGTTGTAGCGGTTGCCGGGGGTGACCAGGGAGGCGCGCCGGTAGCTCTCGACGGCGAGCAGCCGGAACAGGCCCAGCATGAGGGCCTTGACGGGCCACCGGTAGGGCTCCGCGCGGAAGCTCAGGTAGCGCTCGCGGAGGTAGATGCCGTGCTCGGTGAGGAGGAAGGGGGTGCCGTGCCGGTGGTGGGCGAGCAGGCCGGGCAGTGTGGCGAGCCCTCCGCTGACGGCGTGGGTGACGCCTTCGGCGGGCGGGGTCGCCGCGAGCGGGCGCAGCGCGTGCTCCAGCAGGTCGGTGGCGAGCAGCGCGTCGTGCAGGGTGGGGCGGGCGGCTGCCGTGTGCAGGTGCGGGCGGTTCCAGACGCGGACGAGGGTGCGGGCCGCGGCCTCGCCGCGCAGGGCGGCCGAGAGGGCGCCGGAGGCGGCGTGGTCGGCCAGCCGGTAGAAGGTGCGGGCGAAGTGCTGTTCCTGGCCCGGGTCCAGGAGGGACAGCAGGAACTGTTCGTAGGCGGTGAGGAAGGAGCGCAGGTCCCGGCCGCGCGGTGCGCGCCCGGGGGGCGGCGGTCCCCACAGCGGGTGGCTCTCCACCCCCCGGACGTGGCGCGGGAGTTCCCAGGCGAGCGGTTCGCGGCCGGTGCCGGTCACCGCTATCACCCGGAAGTCGACGTCGGGCATGCCCTGGACGAGCTGGTCGCACCACACGCTCACTCCGCCATGGCTGTGCGGGTACGTTCCTTCGGTGAGCAGCGTCACCGAGGGAGTGTCGGATGCCGTTTCGGCAGGCGGTCCGTGCATAGAACTCGGTTCTCTCCAGTGTCGGCGGTGCATGGGGTGGTGCGGCACGGAGTGATGGCGGGCCGGGTCAGCGCCGGGTGGCGTCCCCGGGGCCGTACGGAACGCGGCCGGTGACGCCCTCGGGCACCGGGAGTGCGGTGCGGGCCGGGGGCTGTACGCGCGCGGTGGCGGCCGCGGGCGTGCCGGCGGCCGGGGTGGCGCCGGCGGGCAGGGTGAGGTCGAGCCGGGTCTGGCCGGCGGCGGGGGCGGCCCAGCCGGAGCGCAGGCCGGCGTAGGCGTCGCCGAAGACGGCGTTGGTGTCGTTGCGGACGGTGCCGCCGGGCAGGGTGGCGGTGATCTGCGTGCCGGCGGGTGCGGTGACGGTGACGGCGCTGCCGATGCGGTAGGCGGTGGCCTTGCCGGCGGCGAGCGCGGCGCTCCAGGCGGCCCGCTTGCTCATCTCCGCGCCGATGTCGCGCATGCGGAGGTTGACCAGCGGGGTGTTGTCGGCGTAGAGGCCGGAGTAGTCGCCGAGGACCTTCTCCAGGATCTTGTAGCCGATGCGCTCCTCGGCGAGGTTGGACTGGTGCATGAAGTGCGGCCGCGGGTCGTTCGCCAGGACGTGGCTCATGGCGATGCGGGTCTCCAGGGGCACGATGTACGAGGAGAAACCGGTCTTGACGTCCAGCGGTGCCTTCAGGCAGGTGGTCGTGGCGGAGTTCTCGCAGATGCCGCTGCCGCCGTCGGCCTTCTTCGTGTACAGCCAGTTGTACTCGTCGGTCTGCTCGGTGGCCCTGCCGACGTTGTAGTAGACGTTCATCGGGTAGCGCGGCACGGTGAGCGCGGGGCCGACCTGGCGCTGCTGGGGCTCGCGCGAGTCGTCGCTGGCGATCCAGCCGACGCCGTACTGGGTGAGGGACGGGGCGAGTTCGGGGTTGTCCTTGGGCTGCTGGGGCGTGGTCCGCAGGCCGGAGTGCTCGCCGGTCACCAGCTCGTCCTTGTCGAGGGCGAGGCCCTGGCGCGCCGCCCAGTTCAGGTTGTTGCCGATCTCGCCGCCGATGGTCGCGCGGCTGACCCAGCGCACGTTGCCGAGGAGGTCGGTGGCGCACTTCCAGGGGACGACGGTGGTGTTCTGCACGCAGCCCAGGAAGGCGTGGGTGTAGGTGTGGTTGATCCAGCGGAAGGACTTCTGGTCGGCGCGCAGCTGGTCGAGCAGCGGGTCGTAGGTGCCGCCGTGCTCCGCCTTGAACTCCTCGCTGCCGACGCCGTTGTAGGCGAGGTCGAGCGGGAGGTTGTGGCTCTGCGACCACTCCTTGGCGTACTGGGCGTCGGCCGCCGTCATCCGGATCGGCGGGCTGTCGGGGCTGGGGTTGCCGGGGCAGTCGACGTCGCCGGGGGTGCACTTGCGCTTGGTGTCCCAGCGGTCGTCGGAGGCGAAGACGTCGTCGGCGTGCACGCCGAAGTAGTTGCGGGAGGCGCCCAGGTGGATGCCCTGGGTGAGCCACTCCACGATGCCGCGGGAGACCAGGCGGAACTGGCTCTGGTACTGGTTGGCGATGAAGGTGACGACCAGTTCGCTACGGCCGTCGTGGGTGTACTGGCCGATCAGCGAGCCGCGCGCGGTGCTGCCGGGGATGGGCGCGTCGAGGTAGCTGGTGTAGGCCGCGCCCTGTTCCTGTTGCGCGAGGGGCGCGGCGAGGTAGCCGTAGCTCTCGTTGACGGAGGTGTCGTTGTCCTCGAAGGGAACGTTTTTCTTGAGGTAGCCGAAGGGGCCTGTGGCGCCGTCCGCGGTCACCTGCGCGGTCCTGCCGTCCAGGGGACCGCTGTATCCGCCCCCGTCCTGGGGGCTGTTGAGCCCGACCTTGGGGCTCGCGTACGTGTAGGCGTCGACCTGGCGTATGCCGAAGCGCTTCTCGTACGTGGCCAGGGCGGCCATCTCCGGCGAGTCCGCGCCGAACGGGTTCTCGTTCGGCAGCACGACGCCCTGGAATCTGGCGCGCGGTCTGCCGTCGACGGTGTCGCTGAGGAACGCCTCGTCGATGCGCTGCCGGTTGCTGCTGGTCAGGTCCACCTTGGTGTACGGCGTGCCGGCGCCGTCGAGCTCGGCGCGCAGCGCCTCCGTGGCGGGCCCGCCGTCGTCCACGACGAGGACCTGCAGGTCGATCCTCGGTGCCGGGTCGGCGGCGTGGGCGCCGCCGGCCGGAGCGGCGACGGCGAGCAGAGCGGCCGCGGACAGCACCGCGGCAAGACGGGTCGGACGACCCATAGGATTCTCCCCCCAGGACGGCGGCGCGCACGGCGCGGCCCGCCGGTCCAAAGACACGTGCGCGCAGCGCCGACGGCGCGGCCCGCACATCGATTTGATCCCCACGTGATCCCCAATGGCACGGCTCCCCCGGCGGTCGTGCCTCCCCACCCGACCGCCTGCCGGATCCCCCCACGGCCCCGGACACCGATGCCCGTGACCGAACCGCACGGCCGGAGCCGGGCCGCACGGCGTAGCGCGGGCGCCGGGCACACGCGTGCCACGGCATCGAGAGCTACTTGCGTCTCTCAACAGTCTCTCGACCGCCCAGGCATATAGTGCGCCATGCCCGGAGGTCTCGCTGGCCCACTGGCCGAGAGCCGAGGTGAACTCTTCGGCCGCTGGCCGGAATCGGCCGTCCCGCGATCACCCCGTGCGGGGCGGGCGGTTCGCTCGCACACGGTCGCCCGTGCGGCGGTGACCTGTGGCAACATGGTCGCGCGCCGTGGGCTCCCCGGCGTGCGCTCCCCGGCGTCCCAGAGGTCCCGGGAGCTCCGGACCGTCCCGAGATCGGCCTGATGAAGGCCGTCCGACTTTTCGCCTTTGTCGCCTGATCGACGGCTATATATCCCGGCTGTCGCCGCTGCCGATCTCGTGGCGCAGGAGGGCTCGCAGGGCCCGGAGGCAACCGGAAGCAACTCACCGCCCTCTCACTAAGGTTGCAGCCCTTCCGCTTGGTGATCTCTCCTCCGTTTCTCCTGTCCCGGCGGCCTCCCCTTCTTCCCCGGGCCGGGGTGCAGGAGGCAGGGTGGAGGCATGAGGCTCTTGATACTGGGCGGCACGGAGTTCGCGGGCCGGGCCGTCGCCGAGGCGGCGCTGGCCCACGGCTGGCAGGTGACGGTCTTCCACCGGGGGCGGCACGCCCCGCCGGAAGGGGTGACGGCCCTGCACGGCGACCGCACCGCGCCCGGCGGCCTGCGCGCGCTCGACCGGGGCGAGTGGGACGCCGTCGTCGACACCTGGTCGTGGGCGCCGTCGGCCGTGCGGGACGCGGCGCGGCTCCTCGCCGGGCGCACCGGGCGGTACGCCTACGTCTCCAGCGGCTCGGTGTACCGCTACCCCTCGCCCGCCGGGCACGACGAGGACTGGCCCGTGGTGGACGGTTCACCGGACGCCGGGGAGGTGGAGTACGCGGAGGCCAAACGAGGCGGCGAGCTGGCCGCCCTCGCGTCCTTCGGCGACCGGGCGCTGCTGGTGCGGGCCGGGCTGATCCTCGGCCCCGGCGAGAACCTGGGCCGGCTGCCGTGGTGGCTGGGCCGGATCGCCCGCGGCGGCCCCGTCCTGGCCCCCGGCCCCCGCGGCCTCGGGCTGCAGTTCATCGACGTGCGCGACCTGGCCGGCTGGACCCTGGACGCGCTCGGAGCGGGGCTCGGCGGACCGTACAACCTGGTGAGCCCGCCCGGCCACACCACCATGGGCGAGCTGCTGGAGGCGTGCGTCCGGGTGACCGGCTCCGGCGCCGGGCTGCGCTGGACCGACCCCGAGCGGATCCTCGCCGCGGGCGTTCAGCCGTGGACCGAGCTGCCGGTGTGGGTGCCGCCCGGCGAGCTCTACGACGTACTGCACATGGGGGACTCCTCCAAGGCCGTCGCGGCGGGGCTGCGCTGCCGGCCCGCGGAAGAGACCGTGGCGGACACCTGGGCGTGGCTGCGGCGGATCGGCGGCCGGGCGCCGCAGCGGCCGGACAGGCCGCCGCTCGGGCTGGCCCCGGAGCGCGAGGCGGAGCTCCTCGGACGCTCTGCGAGCACGGACACCAATGTCAATATAAAGTGAAAAACCGAAATAAGCGTGACCCGGCACAACCCCGACCGCTCCAACTCCCCTCTCTCCTGGAGACCGCCCTCCAAGAGGAGTGACTGCCGTGGGCCTGACGTCCCCGACGTTCCAGCTCGTCCTCGTGCTCATCGCCGCAGCGGTGTGCGTGCTCGTCCTGTGGCTGTGGCCGCGCGCCGCGCGGAAGGGGCCCCTCGCGCTGGCCGGGCGCATCGGCCTGCTCGTCCTGACGCAGGTGAGCATCCTGGCGGTCCTGCTCGTCGCCGCGAACAAGCAGTTCGGCTTCTACTCCACCTGGAACGAACTCCTGGGCCGCGCGTCGAGCAGACAGGTCATGCAGCCGGGCACGGCGGGCGGCAAGCGGCCGCCCGCGCTCGTCGTGAAGGGCCAGGAGTCCATCGGCCTCAAGGGCACCCGCGAGAAGGCCGGGCAGGTGGACCGCATCGAGATCCACGGCCCGGTGACCGGGCTGAGCATGGACGGCTACGCCTACCTGCCGCCGGAGTACTTCCAGAAGGAGCACGAGAAGGAGACGTTCCCGGTCGTGGTGGTCATCACCGGCCAGCCGGGGGTCTCCAAGAACCTCATCACCCAGCTCAAGGTCCCGCAGGCCGCCTCCTCCGCCGTCATGAAGAAGGAGATCCGGCCGACGATCTACGTGCTGGTCCGGCCCTCGGTGGTCGCCGACCGCGACACCAACTGCACGGACGTGCCCGGCGGCCCGCAGGCGCTCGCCTTCTTCAACCAGGACCTGCCGCTGGCCGTGACCGACGTCTACCGCGCCACCGGCGCCCCGGGCGGCTGGGGCGCCGTCGGCAACTCCACCGGCGGATACTGCGCGTTGAAGCTCGCCATGACCAACCCCGCGCGCTACGGCGCGGCCGCCGGTCTGTCCGCCGACTACTTCGCCCGGCAGGACAGCAAGACCGGCGACCTGTACGCCGGCAGCAAGGCGTACAAGAGCGAGAACGACCTGACGTGGCGGCTGGAGCGCATGCCCCCGCCACCGGTGTCGCTGCTCCTGGCCACGAGCAAGAACGAGGACAACTACGGGCCCAGCCTGAAGTTCGCGCAGAAGGCCAGGCCCCCGCTCAAGGTCGACAAGCTGGTCCGGGACGAGGGCGGGCACAACTTCCAGACGTGGCGCGAGGAGTACCCGGTGGTGCTGAGGTGGCTGGACAAGGAGCTCAAGGAACAGGCGGAGCGCAGCGGCGGTCAGTAGCAGCGCCGTCCGCCGCGGGCAGGGACGGAGACGCTCGCCGTCCACGGAGAGGAAGGCCGCGTACCGGAGGAAAGCGACCACGTCTCGGGATCAGAACGTTCCAGTTCCGTCCCAGAGCTTCCGTGCGCCCTGCTCAGCGACTTGTCGGTGTGCAGATAATGGGGGCCGCGTTCCGGAGGCCGGGCCCCGCGGCCCGTCGCCGCCGGAGCGCACCGCATGCACAAGAACACCCGGAACACCGATGGGGGCGTCAATGAACGCTGAGCTGATGGACGACGAGCAGCAGGCGGGCGCGGCGCCCGTCGCACGGCGGCGGTGGCGGCGGGCCCGCCGGGCGGCCGTCGTCGCGGCGCTCGCGCTGGGCGCCTCCCTGCTGGTCTCCCCGGCCTCGGCCTCGGCCCAGGGCACGGAGCAGGCCCGCCCGGCCGTCGTGACGGCCGTGGCCGAGCGTCAGGCGGAGGCGGGCACGGCGGCGGGCACCGCGCAGTCGGGCGCCGCGAACGCGCTCCAGGCCTCGCACGGCCACCACCGGTCCGCGAAGGACCACGTGACGACGGCGGCGAAGAAGCCGAAGAAGGAGAAGAAAAAGAAGAAGGGCTTCTTCGCGAAGCTCGGCATCTTCCTGATCATCGTGCTGATCCTGGTGGTGCTCTTCATCATCGCGCTGATCGTCTTGGCGATCTACTTCATCCGGAAGGCCTTCAAGCGCCGCCGCGCCTGAGGAACCGCCGGACGGAAGGGGGTACGGGGCATTTGCCCCGTACCCCCTTCGGCCGTCAGCTGACGGTCTGGTCGCCGTCGGGCACGTCCTGGACGGTCACGACGGCGCGCGGCTGCCCGAGGCCGGCGGCGACGGCCGCGGCGATGCCGGCGGGGTCGGGCGCCTCCGGGAAGGGCACGGCCTCGCCGTCCCCGTAGCTCTCGATGGCCTTGGTGAAGTAGCTCGGGTCCCACGCGCCGACGGCGCCCCTGACCTCGACCGCGCGCACCGCCCGGCCGCCGGTCCGCCGCTTCAGCTCGGTCAGGATGCGGTCGGAGCGGAACTCGCCCGGCACCTGGAAGAGGCTGGCGTGGGCGCCCACGAGACCGCCGTCGCGCAGCCGGACGGTCACGGTCAGGCAGCTCGTGACGCTCGGGTAGAGGAGGGTGCCGCCCGGGGCGGCCTCACCGACCTGGCCCTCCGTGATCCTGACGGCTGCCGCCGCCGTCCTGCTCTCCGCACCGGCGACGGCGGCCGGTGCGGGCGCCGGAGCCGCCTCCGCGGCCGTCGCGGCCGCGAGCTGCGCCCCTACGAGGAGGGCGGCCGCGGCTATCTTCGTCGTTATCGCATTCACGCGATCATTCTGCTGGTACTGGTACGCCCGTCACACCGCGGTCTCCGGCCCGAAGCGGCTGCGGACCGCGGTCTGGACGTCGTCCTCCTCGGCCGGGTCCGCGGCGAGCCTGCGCAGCTGCTCGACGACGCGGGCGTCGGCGGTGGTGGCGTGGTGCGCGGCGAGCTCGCGGGTCGTCTCCTCGCAGTCCCACAGGCATTCCACCGCGAAGCCGGTCGCGAAGGACGGGTCCGTCGCCGCCAGCGCCTGCGCCGTGCGGCCGCGCAGGTGCGAGGAGGACGTCTCCCGGTAGACGTGCCGCAGCACGGGCGCGGCACAGGTGATCCCCAGGCGGCCGGCGCCCGGCACGAGGTCCCACAGGACCGGCGCGTCGGGGCCCTCGGCCCGGACCGTGCGGCGCAGGGCGCCGAGGACCAGCGGGGCGTCGTAGGGGGCGCCGCGGGAGGCGAGCATGCCGGCGGCGGCGCCGCCCAGGGCGTCGGTGCGGTGGATCCAGGCGCGGGCGCGCTCCAGGGCGGCCGTGCCGCGCATGCGCTCGAAGGCGGTGACGGCGGCCTCGGACACGAGCGCGCCGGGGTCGGCCGCGGCGGCCTCGATGAGGTCGAGCGCCTGCGGGTCGTCGTGCTCGGCGAGGTAGCGCAGGGCGGTGGCGCGGGCGGCCTCGGGGCCGAACGCGGCGGCCTCGATGATCTCCAGCCGGTCCTCGGGGCCCGCGACGGCGTTCAGGCAGCGGGTCGCGGGGACGTGGCGGTGCTGGACGGGGTGCAGGCCGAGGCCCTCCTGGGCCCAGTCGAGCACCTCGCGCACGCTCCAGCCGGGCCGCGGGCCCGACGGGCGCAGCTGGCGCTGCCAGCGGTCGAAGGAGCCCTGCTCCTGCGCGGCGCGCACCCGGGGGGCGGTCGCGGGCGACTGCGCCTCGTCGGCCCACAGCCGCCAGGGGCGGGGCTCGAAGGCGTCGCGCACGGCCGCGGCGAGCTCCCGGTCGCCCTCGGGGCCCGCGGGGAAGCGGGCGACGACGCTCTCGCCGAGGGCGAGCAGCCCGGCGTCGTCGTCGCGCAGGGCGAGCTCGTCGAGGGCCCAGGCCCAGTTCGCGCCGGAGATCGCGTACCGCCGCAGGAGCAGCAGGGCGTCCTCGCGGCCGTACGAGGCGAGGTGGCCGAGGACGGCGAGGGCGAGGCCGGTGCGCTCCTCCGAGCCGTCGAGGAGGTCGTCGGCGCAGAAGAGGTGCGCTTCGAGCTCGCCGAGCCCGGCGTCGAGGTCCAGACACAGGCGCGCGTAGTAGAGGGAGCGGTTCTCCACCTGCCAGTCGCGCCTGGGGTCGCGGAGGAGGCAGTGGTGGAGCGCCGCGAGCGCCTCCGCCCGCGGCGCCGCGAGGGCATGCAGGGTCCCGTCGCCGCGGCCTCGCTGGAGGAGGCCGAGCAGGGTGCCGCTGGGCGCTATGTCTGGATCGAACATGGGGTCAGCATCCGGTGCGGGGAGTCGGCTGGCAACGGGATTTCCGTCGTCCGGCATTCTTGCCGGTGTCCACCGGTGCTATGCGTGGTGAACAGGGGGAACTCGAGGTCGGTCGAGCGCCCCGCAGCCTACCTGGAGTGTGGGATTCCGCCGAGCCCTGTCCGCTTCACCCCTTTTCGCCCTCTTCCCGGCCCCTTCCCGGCCCCTCCCCTGCCCGATTCCGGCCCCTTTCCGGCTGTCCCGGCCCCGGCACACGCTTGCCCCGCCCCGAGGGGAACCTTCTCTCTCGAATCTGCTTGCCTCCGGCACATGCCTTGGACACCACCGGATCGGGTGTTGCCAAAGCCCTTACAGGCCCTCTCCGCCTGTGCCAGAGTCTTTACGGCCCATCCCGCGGACCCTACGGAGCCGGCTGTGCCGCTCCCCCCATCGGAGTACGACATGCCGTCCCCCCTCCACGCGGACTCCTCCGCAGCTCAGCCGCCCGAGCACGGCACGGTCGACGCCCTCATCTCGCAGACGCGCCGGCTGCGCGGCGGGCTCGACGCCGTGCGGCGCGCGGCGGCCGCCGAGGAGGAGCCGGACGACGCCCGCAGCCGCTGGCACCGCGCCCTGTGCGACCTGGCCGCCCACCAGCTCGACGATCTCGGGGAGCACCTGGGCCAGCTCCGCGAGGGCCCTCCGCCGCCCGGCGACCCCGCCCCCGCGGGTGA
>NZ_PXWG01000162.1 GCF_003011965.1 Streptosporangium nondiastaticum | reverse complement strand
CGGGCCGCGCGCCCTGCCGCCCCGGACGGAGCGGAGGAGGAGGGCGCGGCGGCCCCCGAGGACGCGGCGGCCCCCGAGGGCTCCGCGGGTCCCGTCGCGGCGCAGGCCGTCATGGCGTCGCCCATCGCGCTCCCGGTCAGCCGGCCCAGCAGGGCGGCCCCGAGGGGGACCAGCCCGAGGCCGGCGAGCAGCCCTTCCGCGGGCACCAGCGCGGACCAGTGCCCGCCGCAGTCGGAGCAGCCGCGCGCGTGCCGGGCGATGCGCTTGCGCCACAGCGGGCCCGGCGCCCCGTCCCAGCCCCCGAGGACGCCGGTGAGCTCGGGGCAGCGCGGGGTCGTGGCGAGGGCGCGGACGACGACGCGGGCGGTCTCCAGCTGCGCCTTGGTGCGCTGGACGCGGACGGCGGTGTACTGCGGCGAGCGGCCCAGGGCCGCGGCGACCTCGGCGCGGTTCAGTTCGCCCGCGGCCTCCAGCCACCACAGCGACATGACGACCTGGTCCTCGCCGTCGAGCCAGCGCGTGGCCTCGGCGGCCTGCCTGCGCTGGCCCTGCAGGCCGAGGCGGAGGATCGACCACTCGACGAAGTCGGGCTCGGGGGCGGCGGCCTCGGCCATCTCCTGCGGGCCGCCGGCGGGGGCGTCCTTGCGGTCCCCCCGCTCCTTGCGCCAGTGGCTGCGGATCTGGTTCATCGTGATCGCGACGAGCCACGACCGGAAGCCCTCGGGGTCGCGCAGCCCGCCCAGGCCGCCGACCATCCGGATCATGGTCTCCTGCACGACGTCGTCGACGTCCGCGTGGCCGTTCAGGGCCCGGCCGACGATGTTGTAGACCAAGGGCAGGCATGCGGCGACCAGCTCGCCCTGCGCCGCGCGGTCCCCGCCGCGCGCCGCTTCGACCACACCGGCCGTGCTGTCCAAGTTCACGTTCCGCCCACCTCTTTCCGCTCCACCGCATCGGCGGTCTTACGCATGGGGAGACCGGGGGGCGCGCAGCGGATAACAGAAAAACCTTCGATTCGGCGGAATCTTTTTTGCCGGGGTGGGTATGAGGGGTGCTCACACCCGGGCGAGAGTCCGCCCCTTCGCCCCGTTCCGGGCCGTACGGCGCCGGTAGTAGGCGACGGTCACGGCCGCCAGGAGCGGCGGCCAGGCCAGCAGGGGGAGGTAGCAGGCGGCGAGGAGCGCGTCCTGCGCCGGGGTTCCCTGCCAGATGGCCTGATCCGGGTTCACGTAGGGGGCGCAGAAGAACCAGACGGCCAGGCCCGTCAACGCCGTCACGCCCAGCAGGGCCGGGACCACGGCCGCGAGCGGGCGCACCCGCCGGCCGCCCAGCAGGGGGATCCACCGCGGCACGACGTCGCCCCAGGACCGCACGAGTCCGAGCGTGAGCAGGGCGAGGGCCTCGGAGACCACGGTGAGCGAGAGGACGTACAGGTCTTCCCCGAAGGACACGTCGCCGTCGCGCGGGGCCACCGGCAGCCCGGCGACGAGTGCGATCCGCCACAGCCCCGACGGCAGGGTGACCAGGGGGACGGCGTGGGCCGCGAGGACGGCCCACCGGGGCACGCCGGGCAGGGCGTTCGTCTTCAGCATGGGATTCATGCTGGTGGCGGGGCCGGGTCCCCCGCGTCCGCCCGCGGGACGGACCGCCTCCGCCGCGCGGCGGAGGCCGGTTCATCCGCCGGAAGCACCGTCAGAAATCGCCGGGAGCGTCCTCCGCCGTGACGGCCACGAGTTCGACCTCGAAGCCGTCCTCGTTCTCCAGGTAGGCGGCGTAGTGGCCGACTCCGCCGGCGAAGGGGTGCGGGTCGGGGAACATCAGCCGCCAGCCGTGCGCGGGAGCCGCCTCCACGAGCGCGTCGACGGCCGCCCGGCCCTCCACGCGGAAGGCGACGTGGTTCATGCCCGGCCGGCACCGCTCGTGGGTGCCGGCCGTGAGCGCGGGCGACTGCTCGACAACGAGGTAGAAGGAGCCCCGCCGCCAGCTGCGGCCGTGCTCCCAGTGCTGGTGGGGCGTGCAGCCCAGGGCGCCGAGCAGCCAGCCGAAGCTCTTCTCGGCCCGCTGCAGGTCAGGCACCCACAGCTCCAGATGGTGCAGCACGCCCACGCCCCCGTTCAGCGGATCGGTACGTCCGAGATCGTACGGGCGATCACCAGCCGCTGAATCTCGCTCGTCCCCTCGAAGATCGTGTAGATCGCCGCGTCCCTGTGCATCCGCTCCACCGGGTACTCCCGCGTGTAGCCGTTCCCGCCGAGGATCTGCATCGCCTGGGCCGTGACGGCCTTCGCCGTCTCGCCCGCGAAGAGCTTGGACATCGACCCCTCCGCCGAGGTGAAGGGCTTGCCCGCGGTGGCCATCCAGGACGCGCGCCACACGAGCAGCCGGGCGGCGTCGATGCGGGTGCGCATGTCGGCGAGCTGGAAGGCGACGCCCTGGTTGTCGATGACGGGGCGGCCGAACTGGACGCGCGTCTGGGCGTAGTCGAGCGCCACCTCGTACGCGGCGCGGGCGATGCCGACGGCCTGGGCGCCGACGGTGGGCCGGGAGGCCTCGAACGTGGCCATGGCGGCGTTCTGCGTCCGGGCGCCGCCCGTGCGGGCGCGCTCGCGGGCGCGGGCCAGGCGCTCGTCCAGCTTGTCCTTGCCGCCGAGGAGGCAGTGGCCGGGGAGGCGCACGCCGTCGAGGACGACCTCGGCGGTGTGCGAGGCGCGGATGCCGTGCTTCTTGAACTTCTGGCCCTGGGAGAGCCCCGGCGTGCCCGGCGGGACGATGAAGGAAGCATGCCCGCGGGCGCCCAGCTCGGGGTCGACGACCGCGACGACGACGTGCACGTTCGCGATGCCGCCGTTGGTCGCCCAGGTCTTCGTCCCGTTGAGGACCCATTCGTCCTTGGCCTCGTCGTAGACGGCGCGGGTGCGCATGGCGGAGACGTCGGAGCCCGCGTCGGGCTCGGAGGAGCAGAAGGCGGCGATCTTCACGTCGGCGGCGTCGCCGTACATCTGCGGGAGCCAGGTGCCGATCTGTTCCTCGGTGCCGTTGGTGAGGACGCCGATGGCGGCGAGGCCGGTGCCCGTGATGGCGAGGCCGAGGCCGGCGTCGCCCCAGAAGAGCTCCTCCATGGCCATGGGGATGCCGAGGCCGGTGGGGTCGAAGAACTGCTGGGCGTAGAAGTCGAGGGAGTAGAGGCCGATGCGGGCCGCTTCCTGGACGACGGGCCAGGGGAACTCCTCGCGCTCGTCCCACTCGGCGGCGGCCGGGCGCATCACCTCGGCGGCGAAGCCGTGGATCCAGTCGCGCACCCCCCGCTGGTCCTCATTGAGCTCCATCGTGAACTCGGCCACACGGCCTCCCACCCTCGACACGGCGTTACTCGCAGTAACGCGAGTATGTTACCGACCGGTAGTAGTGTCAACCGTCCCGCCTCCCGGATTCGCTGGGTGGAGCGGGTGTTACGTTGCGCAGGCATCACGATTCACAGGGGCGGGGAGGCAGGTCATATGGAAACCAGTCAGCGGGAGGACCAGCAGCACGCGGCGGAGCGCCGCCGCCAGGAGCTGCTCGAGGCCGCGGACCGGGTGGTGCTGCGGGAGGGGCCGGGGGCCTCGATGAACGCGATCGCCGCCGAGGCGGGCATCACCAAGCCCATCCTCTACCGGCACTTCGGCGACAAGGGCGGCCTCTACCGCGCCCTGGCCGCCCGGCACACCGACGCGCTGCTCGTGGGGCTGCGGGCCGCGCTCGACGCCCCGGCCGAGCGCCGCGACCGCGTCGAGCGGACGCTGGACAACTACCTCGCGGCCATAGAGGCCCGGCCGCAGGTCTACCGCTTCCTGATGCATCCCGCCGACGAGGGCCAGCCCTCCGAGGGCGGCTTCGACGTGGGGCGGCACTCGGCGCCCCTGCTGCGGCGGATGGGCGAGGAGCTCGCCCAGGTCATATCCGAGCGCGTCGACCTGGGCCCGGACAGCGACGAGCTGTCGCGCGCCTGGGGCCACGGCATCGTGGGCATGATGCACGCCGCCGGCGACTGGTGGCTGCGCGAGCGCCCCTTCCCGCGCGAGCACCTCGTGCGCCACCTCGCGGACCTGCTGTGGGGCCGGCTCGCCTCCTCGGGCGACCTGCCGGGCGGCCCCGGCTTCTGAGCGGACCCGACTCCCGGGCGGACCTGGCTTCCGGAGCCGGCTCGGCTCCTGGGCGGACCCGGCTTCCGGAGCGGGCCCGGCTTCTCAAGCGCCTCGTTCCGCAGAGCGCGCCGCGGCCGGCCGCCCGTACGCCCTACGCCGTACGGGCCGGCTCCGGCAGCGCCTCCGTGCGCCCGGCCCACGGCGCGCGGCGTACGGCCCGCAGCGCTCGGCGGCGGCGCAGCCCCGTCACGTGGTCCAGGTAGAGCCCGCCGTCGAGGTGGTCGCACTCGTGCTGCAGGCACCGGGCGAAGAACCCGGTGCCGGCGACGCGCGCCCGCGAGCCGTCCAGGGTGAAGCCCTCGACGACGGCGTGGTCGAAGCGCGGCGTGCCCGCCTCGATGCCGGGGACGGACAGGCAGCCCTCCGGCCCGCGGACGGTGATCCCGTCGGCCTCGACGAGCCGGGGATTGACCAGGTGGCCCAGGTGGCGGCGGTCCTCGTCGTCCGGGCAGTCGTAGACGAAGACGCGCAGCGGGACGCCGATCTGGTTGGCGGCGAGGCCCACGCCGCCCGCCGCGTACATGGTCGCGAACATGTCCTCGACGAGCCGCGCGAGGTCGTCGCCGAAGTCCGTGACGTCTTCGCAGGGGGTGCCGAGCCCCGGGTCGCCGAGCAGCCGCATGGGCCGGACGCGTCCGGAAGAGCCGGGGATGGAGCCGTTTCGCATGCGCCAACCCTACGGTCAACCTCGCGCTACGTGGACGGCCGGTTCGGGCCTGCGGCCGGATCTCGATAGGCTGATCCCCGACCGGGCCTCCTGGCTGGCGATTCGGCGCGGAGGGGGCGTTCCACCACCGGCGGACCAGGGACGGGCACGGCGCCGGAACAAGGAGGATCTAGGACGATGGCAGGCAACTCGGGGCCACTGTCGCCGCGGGCCAAGCTGGCCGTGACGGCGGGCAAGGCGGCTGCGGCCGTGTCGCGGGCCGCGGGCCGCGGCAGCGGATCGGTGATCGGCGGCAAGGTCGCGCTCAAGCTCGACCCCGACCTGCTGGCCCGGCTGGCGACCCACCTGGACGTGGTCCTGGTGTCCGCCACCAACGGCAAGACGACCACGACCCGGCTGATCGCCGAGGCGCTGCGGGCCAGCGGCCCGGTGGTGTCCAACGCACTGGGCGCGAACATGCCCGCGGGCATCACCTCGGCGCTGGCGGGCGGCTCCGACGCGCGCTACGGCGTGATCGAGGTGGACGAGAAGTACCTGGCGGGTGTCGCCCGGGACGTCTCCCCCAAGGCCATAGCGCTGCTGAACCTCTCGCGCGACCAGCTCGACCGGGCCGCGGAGACGCGCATGCTCGCCGAGAAGTGGCGTGAGGGCCTGGCCGGCACCAAGGCAGTGATCATCGCGAACGCGGACGACCCGCTGATCGTGTGGGCCGCCTCCTCCTCGCCGAACGTGGTGTGGGTGGCGGCCGGCCAGGAGTGGAAGGACGACGCCTGGTCCTGCCCGTCGTGCGGCGGCGTGATGCAGCGCCCCGGCGACGACTGGTTCTGCGGCGAGTGCGGCTTCCGCCGGCCGACCCCGAGCTGGGCGCTGTCGGGCGACTACGTCCTCGACCCGCACGGCTCGGCGTGGCCGATCCACCTGCAGCTGCCGGGCCGGGCCAACAAGGCGAACGCCACCACCTCCGCGGCCGTCGCGGCCACCTTCGGCGTCCCGCCGCAGGTCGCGCTGGAGCGGATGTACCAGGTGCAGGCGGTCGCGGGCCGGTTCGACGTGGTGCAGTTCCTCGGCCGCGACATCCGGCTGCTGCTGGCCAAGAACCCGGCCGGCTGGCTGGAGACGTTCTCGCTGATCGACGGCCCGCCGGCGCCGGTGATCCTCGCGGTCAACGCCCGCGGGGCCGACGGCACCGACACCTCCTGGCTGTGGGACGTGGACTACCCGCGCCTCGCCGGCCACCCGATCTTCGTCATCGGCGACCGCAAGCTGGACCTGGCCGTCCGGCTGGAGGTCGCGGGCCTGGACTTCCGGGTCTGCGAGACCGTCGACGAGGCCGTGCAGCAGTGCCCGCCCGGCAAGATCGAGCTGATCGCCAACTACACGGCGTTCCAGGACGTCCGCCGCCGCGTCGGCAACTGACCCCGCCGAGACCAGACAGGATTGTGAGCATGAGCCAGAACAGCCTGCGTGTGGTGTGGGTCTACCCCGACCTGCTCAGCACCTACGGCGACCAGGGCAACGTCCTGGTCCTGGAGCGGCGGGCGCGGCAGCGCCGGCTGGACGTCCAGCGCGTGGACATCCGGTCGGACCAGCCCATCCCGACCTCCGGGGACATCTACCTGATCGGCGGCGGCGAGGACCGTCCGCAGCGGCTCGCGGCCGAGCGGCTGCGCCGCGACGGCGGCCTGAACCGGGCCGTCGCCAACGGCGCGATCGTCTTCTCGGTCTGCGCCGGGTACCAGATCCTGGGCCACGAGTTCATCAACGACCTGGGCCAGCGCGAGCAGGGCCTCGGCCTGCTCGACGTCATCAGCACCCGCGGCGAGGGCGAGCGCTGCGTCGGCGACGTCCTCGCGGACATCGACGAGCCGCTGGGCCTGCCGCCGCTGACGGGCTTCGAGAACCACCAGGGCATCACCCACCTCGGCCCGACGGCCCGCCCGTTCGCCCGCGTGCGCTACGGCAACGGCAACGGCACGGGCGACGGCTTCGAGGGCGCGTACAACGACACCGTCTTCGGTACGTACATGCACGGCCCGGTGATGGCCCGCAACCCGCACATCTCGGACATGCTGATCAAGCTGGCGCTCGACGTCAACGCCCTGCCGCCGGTCGACGACCGCTGGTACGAGGCGCTGCGCGCCGAGCGGATCGCCGCGGCGACCCAGTCGGCGTAGCCCTGCCGACCGCATGACGGACGGTCGCGTCCCCCGCCACCCATCGCGGTTAAGGTGGCGGGGACGCAACCGGACGACGGGGTCCGGTCCCCCGCCCTGTTGCGAAGGTTTCCCCCTGTCATGCGCATTGGTGTACTCACCTCCGGTGGCGACTGCCCCGGTCTGAACGCCGTCATCAGGTCCGTCGTGCACCGCGCGGTCGTCGACCACGGCGACGAGGTCATCGGCTTCCACGACGGCTGGAAGGGCCTCCTCGAAGGCGACCACCGCACCCTCGACCTGGACGCCGTGGCCGGCATCCTGGCCACCGGCGGCACGATCCTCGGCTCCTCCCGCGTCCAGCCCGCACAGCTGCGGGACGGCGTCGAGCGGGCCAAGGGCCACGTCGCCGACCTCGGCCTGGACGCCGTCATCCCGATCGGCGGCGAGGGCACGCTCAAGGCCGCCCGGCTGCTGTCGGACGCCGGCCTGCCGATCGTCGGCGTGCCCAAGACCATCGACAACGACATCGCCTCGACGGACGTCACGTTCGGCTTCGACACCGCCGTCGGCGTGGCCACCGAGGCCCTGGACCGGCTGAAGACCACCGCCGAGTCCCACCAGCGTGTGCTCATCGTCGAGGTGATGGGCCGGCACACCGGCTGGATCGCCCTGCACTCGGGCATGGCCGCCGGAGCCCACGCCATCGTCGTGCCCGAGCGGCCCTTCGACATCGACGAGCTCACCGAGGTCGTCGGCCGGCGCTTCGAGGCCGGCAAGCGCTTCGCGATCGTCGTCGTCGCCGAGGGCGCCAAGCCGCGCGAGGGCTCCATGGCCTTCGAGACCGGCGCCACGGACGTCTACGGGCACGAGCGGTTCGCCGGGGTGGCCCGGCAGCTCTCCGACGAGCTGGAGCGGCGCCTGGGCAAGGAGGCCCGCCCGGTCATCCTCGGCCACGTGCAGCGCGGCGGCACCCCGACCGCGTACGACCGCGTCCTCGCGACCCGCTTCGGCTGGCACGCCGTGGAGGCCGCGCACCGCGGGGACTTCGGCAAGATGACGGCCCTGCGCGGCACGGACATCACGCTGGTGCCCCTCGCCGAGGCCGTCGAGCGGCTCAAGACCGTGCCGCAGGAGCGGTACACCGAGGTCGAGTGCGTGCTGTGATCCACGCGCAGGAGGCGCCCCCGGCCGTGGTCACGGCCGGGGGCGCCTCTAGTCTGGTCCCGGCGCATTGGTGCGAAATGGGAGAGAGCGGATGGATCACAGCGGGCACGGCATGATGCACATGGACATGCCGCCGTTCACGCTGGAACGGGGGCTGCAGTTCAGCGGCGATCCGTTCTTCATGACCGGCTGTCTGCTGGCGCTGGCCCTCTACGGCTGGGCGGTGGTCCGGCTGCGGCGCCGCGGCGACGCCTGGCCGGTGGGACGGACCGTCGCGTTCGTCCTCGGCGTGCTGACCGTGTGGCTGGTGATGTGCACCAAGCTGAACGACTACGGCATGGTCATGTTTAGCGTGCACATGGTGCAGCACATGGTGATCAGCATGCTCTCGCCGATCCTGCTCCTGCTCGGTGCGCCGGTGACGCTGACGCTGCGGGCGCTGCCCGCGGCCGGGCGCGGCCGCCGGGGGCCGCGCGAGTGGCTGGTCTCGCTGCTCCACAGCCGCTACATGCGGGTCATCACGCACCCGGTGTTCACGATCCCGCTGTTCATCGCGAGCCTGTACGCGCTGTACTTCACGCCGCTCTTCGACTTCCTGATGGAGTCGAGGACGGGCCACATCGCGATGATGGTGCACTTCCTCGCCGTGGGCCTGGTGTTCTTCTGGCCGATCATGGGCGTGGACCCGGGCCCGCACCGGCCGGGCTACGTGATGCGGATGCTGGAGCTGTTCGCGGGCATGCCCTTCCACGCGTTCTTCGGCATCGCGCTGATGATGGCGTCGGAGCCGATGATCGGCACGTACATGCACCCGCCGGCCTCGCTGGGCATCGACGCGCTGGAGGACCAGCAGGCGGGCGGCGGCATCGCCTGGGCGTTCAGCGAGATCCCGTCGGTCGTGGTGCTGCTCGCGCTGGCCTACCAGTGGTACCGCTCCGAGCAGCGGCAGGCCCGGCGCTCGGACCGCGCCGCGGACCGCAACGGCGACAAGGAGCTGGAGGCGTACAACGCGTACCTCGCCTCGCTGCGCTCGCGGGAGACGTGAGGCGCGGGCGCACGCGGGAGGCGGGGCGCACGGGATCTGGCGGCAGGGGCCGCGGCCGGGAGACGATGGACTCCAGGCCGCGGCCCCTCGCGCGTCGGCGCGCTCCCGGGCCGCCGTGAGGAGGTGCGGGGATGACCGGATCGGCGAAGGCGATGGCGGGGCTGACGGTGGGGGGCCTCGTCGTGGTGACCGCGTATTCGGTGACGATCGGCAGCGACGGCTGGCTGTGGTTCGCGTGGGTGATGCTGTCGCTGCTGACGATCGGCACGCTCGTCGCCCGGGGGGCGTGAGCGGAGCGCCGTGAGACCAGGGCCGCGAGACCCGGGCCCGGGGGCTCAGAAGCGGAAGACGGGCCCGGTCGCCGCGTCGAGCGCGCAGGCGTTGGGGAAGGTCTTGTGCCAGACGAGGGGGCGGCCGTTCCACTCGCCCTCGGCGGTCGCGGTCACGGGGTCGTAC
Organism: Streptosporangium nondiastaticum; assembly: GCF_003011965.1. Lineage (GTDB taxonomy): Bacteria > Actinomycetota > Actinomycetes > Streptomycetales > Streptomycetaceae > Streptomyces > Streptomyces nondiastaticus. The sequence goes on along the minus strand of NZ_PXWG01000162.1, from coordinate 4,658 downwards.
TGGCGGGTGCACCGGTGCGCCGCGCCGGGCACCCGGCCCGGGTCGCCCTTCGCCTTGTTCAACGCCATGCACGCCTCGGCGGCGTGCGAGTGATGGCCGTCGGCGTCCGGGCAGCTCAGCTGCACCCCGCGGATCCAGGTGTTCTGCGCGCCGGAGACGGTCAGGAAGAGCTGCCCGTCGGTGCCGTCGGCGCGGCCGTGCCTGCCCGCCCCGCCCGGCCCGCCCCCCGCCGCGGCCTGCGGTGCGGCGAGGAGGAGGAGAGCGGCTGCGGCCGCCGAGGCGGCCGCGGCGGTACGGGGTAGGGACATCGGTGCCTCCTGGAGCGGGGTGCCCGGGTCAAGGCCATCGCGCGCGGACCGGGCCCGGCAAGCCGCCGCGCCGCACCGTCCCCCGGGCGGCGGCGGCCGGCCACCCGGCCGGCCGCGGGAGGAGTCACCCTACTGCGCCCCGGCGCACGAGGAGGACGACACGGCCGCCCCCGCCCCGGCCCGCACCGCCACCAGCCACTCCGCCCGCAACCGCTCGTAGGCCCTGCGCTCCTCACCGTTGAGCATCCGGCCGCGGCGCTCGGCCAGGAACGCACGGATCGCGTCGTTGATCTCCTCGGGCGACTGGGTGAGGTCCGGGTTGACGGGCATGTGCACAGGCTACGAGGGAACCGCACTCAAAACACCGAGAACCGTCGAGGTTCCCAGAATGCTCATCAAATGGTCATCCAGCCGAAAACCCTCCCGATCGCCCTGAACTGCGGCGACAACGCGAACGGCGCCCCGGTCCTGGAGGACCGGGGCGCCGTCGTGCGGTGCGGTGGTGCTACTTCGCCGCGGCGGCCTTCGGCGGCTCGGGGGTGGCGTGCGGGGCGCACGTCACGTCCTGGGCGTCGAGCTTGCCGTCGACGAGGTAGGCGTCGAGCCGGGCGTTGACGCAGGGGTTGGCCTCGCCCGTGACGCCGTGCGAGCCGGCGTCCTTCTCCGTGATCAGGCGGGAGCCCTTGAAGCGCTTGTGCAGCTCCACGGCGCCCTGGTACGGCGTCGCGGCGTCGCGCTCGCTCTGGATGATCAGGGTCTGCGGGAGGCCCTTGTGGGTCGTGACCTCGACGGGGTTGCCCTGGGGGGCCTTCCACGTGGCGCACGGCAGGTTCATCCACGCGTTGGCCCAGGTCATGAAGGGCGCCTGGCGGTGGATGCGGGTGTTGTCGCGGTCCCACTTGGCCCAGCTGGTGGGCCACTTGGTGTCCGCGCACTCGACCGCGGTGTAGACCGCGTTGCTGTTCTCCGCGGCGATGTTGCCCGCGGTGTTGGACAGGTCGGGGCCGGCGGCCTCGACGAGCGCCTTCTCGTCACCGGCGACGTACTTGCTCCAGGTCTCGGCGACCGGGACCCACGAGGTGTCGTAGTACGCGGCGCCCTGGAAAAAGCTGATCAGCTCGGCCGGGCCGACGACCCCGCCGATGGGCTTCGCCTTGGCGGACGCCCGCAGCTTCTCCCAGTTCTTCTGGACCTGGGCCTGCGTGGTGCCGAGGTGGAAGGCGTCGTCGTGCTTGGCGACCCACGTCTCCCAGTCCTTGAAGCGGGACTCGAAGGCGATGTCCTGCTCCAGGTTGGCCTGGTACCAGATGTTGTCCCGGTCCGGGTTGACGACGCTGTCGACGACCAGGCGGCGGACGTGGCCCGGGAACAGGGTGCCGTAGACGGCGCCGAGGTAGGTGCCGTAGGAGACGCCCAGGTAGTTGAGCTTCTTCTCGCCGAGGGCGGCCCGGACGACGTCGACGTCGCGCGCGGTGTTCGCCGTCGTCAGGTACGGCAGCAGCTTGCCGCTGCGCTCGGCACAGCCGTCGGCGTACTCGCGGGCCAGCTTGCGCTGGGCGCGCTTGTCGGCCTCGCTGTCCGGCACCGGGTCGGCCTTGGGGGCCGCGACGAACTTCTGCGGGTCGATGCAGGAGATCGGGGCGGAGTGGCCCACGCCTCGCGGGTCGAAGCCCACGAAGTCGTACGCCTTCGCGGTCTTGGCCCACAGCGGGGCCTTGGTGGTGATCCGGCGCGGGAACTTCATGCCGGAGCCGCCGGGGCCGCCCGGGTTGTAGAGGAGGGCGCCCTGGCGCTCGTCCGCGGTACCGGTGGAGCGGGCCCGGTCCACTGCGATCTTGATCGTGGGCCCGTCGGGCTTGGCGTAGTCGACGGGAACCGTGACGTAGCCGCACTGGATGGGCTTCTCCAGGCCCCAGGCGGCAGGACAGTCCTGCCACTTGATGCCCGTCTTGGCCGCGCGGTCGGCGGCCACCTTCGCGCCGCGGGCCTCGGCGGCCCCGCCCGGCACGCGCTCGCTCGCGCCGGCGGCCGGGGCGGTCAGGAACCCGGCCACCAGTGCGCCGGTCACCAGGGTGCCGGCCGCGCCGAGTATTGACGTGTGTCTCACGTAGGAATCCCCCTGCAAGGTACGCCGCTTGGGGCGGCGGAGATCGCAATGCTGCAAGGGGATCCTTTCGTCTCCTATCCCACAATGGACAGGTCGTACGAGTGTTCTTTACTAATCCGTAAGAATGACGAAACACAGCGCGCCACGAGTGACGCCTTTCGTCACTGCTGTACCGGATTATCCTTATCAGGTTGTATACCGAAATCCACCCCGGAGAGGCCGTTTTCGAGCAGCGTCCGGAGCTGCAGGCCGTCCGGCGCGACCGCGCTCACGACGGCGGCCGGTCCGGCCAGCGGGGCGACGACCGCCGTCGGCCCCAGGACCCGCGGCGCGGGCGGGCGCGCCGCGAAGGCCGGGTCCACGACGAGGAGTTGCCCGGCCGCCCGGTGGCCGCCCAGCACCGCCCCGCCGTCCCAGCCGGGCGCCCCCGGGCCGTACGACAGCTCCTGGTCGTAGAGCGGGCGCCCGCCGTGACGGGCGGTCAGGCGTGCGGTCAGCCGGCCGGGCGGCTCCCCCGCGCGCCCCAGGATCTGCTCCTCCCGGAACACCAGCCGGGCCGTCGGGGCGAGTTCGACGGTCGTCGTCATCCGCAGCTCGCCGCCGCGGGCCGAGATCAGCGGCTCGGGAAGCCAGTGCAGTACGGCGCCGTCGCCCACGCGGATGCGGACGTCGTACGTGGCCGGCGCGCCCGTACGGCCCGGCAGGGCGATGGTGGCGGCCGTGGTGCGGAAGTGCAGCGCCGCGCCGTCCCCCACCTCGGCGGAGAGCGCGAGGGCGTCGCCGCCCAGTGGTGCGCTCATCGCGCCCACCAGGCACACGCGCGCCTCGCGCCCCACCGGGCGCAGGCGCCGCAGCGCGAAGGGGCCGGCGCCGTCGAGGACCGGCAGCGCGGTGCCGCCCCTGCCGTCGGCCGCGGCGACGATCCTGGCCGAGGCCAGCAGGCCCGGCCCCGCCGGGGCGAGGGCCGTGGTCACGGCGCCGCGGTCCACGCGGCGAGCTGCGCGCGCACCCACGCCGTGACGGGCTCCACGCCGCCCTCGGTGACGAGGGAGGTGAAGACGGCGGGCAGCTCGCCGCGCTGCGCCTTCGCGTCGCGCGCCATGCCCTCCAGGTCGACGCCCACGTACGGGGCGAGGTCGGTCTTGTTGACGACGAGCAGGTCGGCCGTGGTGATGCCCGGGCCGCCCTTGCGGGGGATGTCGTCGCCGCCCGCGACGTCGATGACGAAGATCTGCGCGTCCACCAGTCCCTTCGAGAAGGTCGCGGTGAGGTTGTCACCGCCGGACTCGACCAGGACGAGGTCCAGCGGCCCTGCGGTCTCCTCCAGGTCCTCCACGGCCTCCAGGTTGGCGGAGATGTCGTCGCGGATGGCGGTGTGCGGGCAGGCCCCCGTCTCCACGGCGGTGATCCGCTCCGGCGGCAGGACGGCGTTGCGCAGCAGGAACTCCGCGTCCTCGCGGGTGTAGATGTCGTTGGTGACGACGGCGACGGACAGCTCGTCGCGCAGCGCGCGGCACAGGGCGGCGACCGTGGCCGTCTTCCCCGACCCGACGGGCCCCCCGAGCCCGATCCGCAGGGCACGGCGGGTGCCGTCGGGACGCACCGGGGAGGCGGCGCTGTAGGTGTGGCGGTGGGGGTAGGACTCGGGGTGGTCGAGGTGCATGGTCCCTCCGGGGGTTCGGTGGTCGAAAGGGTTCGGGTGGCTGCGGATGCCGCCGGGGCCTCGCCACGGTGGCTGATCGCCGTTGCGGCGAAGAGGTGTCCGCCGTACCGGCGGGCCTCCATGCCACGCCGCAGCGAAGAAGGAGCCCGCCGCGACGGCGGCGAGCCACCGCGGCGTGTGTCCGGCGGAATGGGCAGGCGCCGCGGGATGCGCGGCCGAGGCACGGGACGGACGGGCATCAGCTTGCGAAGAGGCGTACGGGCCAGGACGCGTGGAGTTCCGCCGTGATGTCGAGCAGGGGGGCCGCGGAGGCCGGCAGGGCGTCCGGGCCCTCCACCGCCGCCCGCGCCGCGGCCTCCGCCGCGCGCCCCGCGACGGCGTCCATCGCGGGTGCGAGCCGGGCCAGGACGGCCGTCGCGTCGAACGGGTCGAGGCTCAGCAGGCGTACGGCCGCGGTGGCCGGGCCGCTGACCGACTCGTAGACGGAGGCGTAGGCCGCGTCCAGCGGGCCCAGTCCGGCCGACCGGGCCACGAGGCCGAGGACGACCGGTTGGTGGGCGCCGCGCGGCCGGGCCGCGGC
>NZ_PXWG01000161.1 GCF_003011965.1 Streptosporangium nondiastaticum | reverse complement strand
AAAAGACCTTGCCGGCCGGCACTCCCCCTCCGCCGCCGCGGCGCGGAACCCCTGCCGGGGTGTCCGGCGGTGCCCGGCCCGCCCCGGGGCCCGTGCGGCCCCGGCCCCGGAACCGGTTGCCGGCCCGCGCGCGTTTCGGGGAGAGAGGGGAACACGCACAGCAGGGGGGCACACGTGGGCGGGGAGCGCATCACGCGGCGGGGGGTGATCGTCGGTGCCGGCGCCGGCCTCGTCGCCGCGGCCACCGGCGCGTACGCCGGCCGGGACGAGATCGAGCGCTGGTGGTGGCGGGTCTCCGGGCGGGAGAGGCCTCGTACGGACGGTGCGCTCGATCACGCCGGGGCCGAGTGGGTCGCCGCGTCGTCGGCGAACTGGCGGCGCGCCTCACGCCCGGACGACTACACGATCGACCGCATCGTCGTCCACGTCGTGCAGGGCAGCTACGGCGACGCCCTGGACGTCTTCCGCGACCCCCTGCACGAGGCCGCCGCGCACTACGTCGTGCGCAAGGACGGCCACATCGCGCAGACCGTCCGCGAGCTGGACGTGGCCTTCCACTCGGGGAACCGCCGGTTCAACGAGCGCAGCATCGGCATCGAGCACGAGGGCTACGTGGACCGGCCCGCGGGCTTCACGGACGCCATGTACACCGCCTCGGCCCGGCTCGCGGCTGGCATCTGCGCCCGTTACCGGATCCCCGTGGACCGTACCCACCTCGTCGCGCACTCCGAGGTGCCGGGGACGGATCACACCGATCCCGGCCCCCACTGGGACTGGGACCGGTACCTCCGTCTGGTGCGGGAAGCCGCCGGCTGAGGGAAGCCGCTAGCTGAGGCCCGCCGAGCGCGCCCGCTCCACCACCGGGCCGATGGCCTCGGCGACGGCCGCCACGTCCGCCGCCGTGGAGGTGTGCCCCAGGGAGAAGCGGAGCGTGCCGCGGGCCAGGTCCGCGTCGGTGCCCATGGCGAGGACGACGTGGCTCGGCTGGGCCACGCCCGCGGTGCACGCGGAGCCCGTGGAGCACTCGATGCCCTGGGCGTCGAGGAGGAGGAGCAGGGAGTCCCCTTCGCAGCCGGGGAAGGAGAAGTGGGCGTTGGCGGGCAGGCGGCCGGCCGGGTCGGGGTCGCCGCCGAGGACGGCGTCGGGGACGGCGGCCCGCACGCCGGCGATCAGTTCGTCGCGCAGGGCGCCGATCTCGCGGGCGAAGTCCGCGCGCCGGGCGGCGGCGAGCTCGCCGGCGACGGCGAAGGCGGCGACCGCGGGCACGTCGAGCGTGCCGGAGCGCACGTGGCGCTCCTGGCCGCCGCCGTGGAGCAGCGGCACGGGCGCGTACTGGCGGCCGAGGAGGAGCGCGCCGATGCCGTACGGCCCGCCGATCTTGTGTCCGCTGACGGTCATGGCGGCGAGCCCGGAGTCCGCGAAGCCGATGTCGAGCTGGCCGAAGGCCTGGACGGCGTCGGCGTGCAGGGGCACGCCGAACTCGGCGGCGGCGTCCGCCAGTTCGCGGACCGGCATGATCGTGCCGATCTCGTTGTTGGCCCACATCACCGTGGCCAGGGCGACGTCCCCGGGCTCGCGGGCTATGGCCTCGCGCAGCGCGTCGGGGTGGACGCGGCCGTAGGAGTCGACGGGGAGGTACTCGACGGTCGCGCCCTCGTGCGTGGCGAGCCAGTCGACGGCGTCGAGCACGGCGTGGTGCTCGACGGGGCTGGTGAGGACGCGCGTGCGGGCGGGGTCGGCGGCCCTGCGCGCCCAGTACAGGCCCTTGACGGCGAGGTTGTCGGCTTCGGTGCCGCCCGCGGTGAACACGACTTCGCTGGGGCGGGCGCCGAGCGCCGCGGCGAGGGACTCGCGCGCCTCCTCGACGGTGCGGCGCGCCCGCCGCCCGGCGGCGTGCAGCGAGGAGGCGTTTCCGGTGAGGGCGAGCTGGGCGGTCATCGCCTGCACCGCCTCCGGAAGCATCGGGGTGGTGGCGGCGTGGTCGAGGTAGGCCATGGTGGGCACGATTCTACGAGGCCGGGTCCGGAACAGTACCGGGCGTTCCGGCCCGGGGCCGTCCGTACAGTTCCGCGGTCGCCGCGGCCGCCTCCGCCAGGTCCGCGCGGACCTCTTCCGGGGAGCGGACCTCGACGTCGGGGCCGAAGGCCAGCAGGGTGCGGGCGGCGCGGGGGTCGGCGAAGCGGAGTTCGACGGTGGCGGGGTCCCCGCCGGTGGGCGGGGCGGCGACGGCGGAGCCGAGGAAGCGCAGGAACAAATCGAGCCGGGAGCGCCGCACGGTGGCCGTCACGCGCACGTCCGCGGGCCGCTGTTCGACGTCGCGCCGGAGCACCTCCCAGGCATCGGCGAGCTCGACGCCGGCCCGGCGCCGCACTGCGTCCGCGGTGACGGTCACGGCGGCCATGCGGTCGGCGCGGAAGAGCTGCGGGCGGGCCCGCCGGTCGGCGACGAGGTACCAGACGCCGGCCTTGGCGACGAGGCCGTAGGGGTCGACGGTGTACGTACGGGTGTGCTCCTGGCCGCCGTGCCGGTAGCGCAGGCGCAGCCGCCGGTCGGCGAAGACGGCGCTCTGCAGTTCGCCGACGTCGACGGCGGGGGCCGGGGCGGGGCCGCCCAGCCAGCGGACGGGGTCGACGAGGATGCGGCGGCTGGTGGCCTCGGCGGCGGGCCTGTGCGGGGCGGGCAGGGCGGCCATGACCTTGCGCAGGGCGGAGCCGAGGGCGCCGTCGAGGCCGAGGTCGGCGAGCGTGCTCCGGGTGGCGAGGACGAAGAGGGCACGGGCCTCGTCGGCGGTGAGGCCCGTGACGTCCGTGCGGTAGCCGGGCAGCAGGGCTATGCCGCCGTGCCGGCCGCGTTCGGCGTAGACGGGCACCCCGGCGGCGGACAGGGACTCGACGTCGCGGTAGACGGTGCGGACGGACACCTCCAGGCGGTCGGCCAGTTCGCGGGCGGGCACGCGGCCGCGGGTCTGGAGGAGCAGGAGGATCGCCAGCAGTCGGTCGGATTTCACCGCTCAAGGATGGCGTGCGGGACGGGGCGGAAAACCTGACGGTCGTTGTCAGGTTATGGCGGGATGCTCTGCGCGTTCCCCACGACGGATCTCTTCTTGCGAATGGAGTCGCCATGACCGCCACGCCCGCCCTCTCCGACCCCCGCCCCCTGGTGGAGCGCGCCGTCGCCCAGGTCGCGGCCCTGATCGAGGCCGTGCCCGCAGAGCGGCTCGGGGATCCGACGCCGTGCGCGGACTTCGACGTACGGGCCCTGCTGGAGCACCTGGTGGCCGGCGCGCACGATGCCGCGCAGCTCGGCGAGACCGGCACGGTGAAGAGGAGCGCCCCGCCCGCGGACGTCGCGGACGACGGCTGGGGCCGGGCCTACGGGGCGGCGCTGGCCCGGCTGACGGCGGCCTGGGCGGACGACGAGAAGCTGGAGCGCCCGGTGACCGTGGAGTGGGGGACGTTCCCGGGGGCCGTGTACCTGGCGTCGGGTGTGGTGCTGGAGAGCGTTACGCACGCCTGGGACCTGTCGCAGGCGCTGGGGCACCAGCTCCCCCTGGACCAGGAGCTGGCCGGACTGGTGCTGGGCCCGGCCCAGCGGTTCCTGCCGGCGGAGCGGCGGGGCGACGAGGTGCCGTTCGGGCCGGTGCGGCCCGCGCCCGAGGGCGCGGACGCGTACACGCGGCTGGCGGCGTGGCTGGGCCGGGAGGTCGCGTGATCCGGCCGTGAACCCGCCGTGAGCCGGCGGGCGGCCTCAGCGCCGCGGCGCGGCCGCCAGCTGCCGGGACTGGGCCACGAGCCGGTCCTCGCTGTCCCAGACCTCGGCGTCCTCCTCCAGGAAGCCGCCCGCGAGGTTGCGCGTGGTGATGGCGATGCGGACGGGCCCGGGCGCGGGCCGGCAGCGGATGTGGGCGGTCAGCTCGACGGTGGGCACCCAGCCGGTCAGGCCCATCTCGAACGTCGTGGGCGGCAGGGCGTCGACGGCGAGCAGCAGGGCGAAGGGGTCCATGGGGCGGCCGTCCGCGAGCCCGAACCAGCCGCGCATCTCGCCGCGGCCGCTGGGCGAGCCGACGGCCCAGCCGGCGGTCGCGGGGTCGAGGCGGATGTCGAGGCGACGGGCGATCTCGGAGAGCGGGTGGGAGCCGTCGTCGTGCTCCTTGCCCAGGCAGTGCTCGTACGGGGGGACGGCCGGCGGCTTGGCCGTGGTGCGGACGTCGTCGCTGAGCGCGCCGAGGTCGCCGTAGGTGGCGAGGACGCGGATCCGCTCGACCTCGGCGCCGTCCTCGTCGTACTGGAGGAGGGACGCCTGGCCGGTGGAGAGGGCGCGGCCGGTGCGGACGGTCTGCGTGCGGACGACGGCGGGGCCGGGCCGGCTGACCGAGAGGTAGTGCGCGGTGACGGTGAACGGGTCGGGGTGGGGCAGCTCCGCGGCGAGGCCCCGGGCGGCCAGGGCCAGGAGGAAGCCGCCGTTGACCGCACCGCCGATGGTCCACCCGGCGGGGAGGGCGGCGTCGTGCACGCCGGGGCCGCGGGGGGTCAGCGCGGTGTCGCGGTCGAATTCGCTGTCACCGATGGTTGCCTGTGCCATGGCGCCACGCTACACCCCGAAGTTACTCGCCGGTAAGGGCTCGCTGAAGGGTAAACAACCGGAAATCCCGGCTCCCGGCGTCACGCCTCTTCGGTGGCCGCGCTCCGCCGGTGCCACGCCCGCGGCGCCCGCCAGTGGAAGCGCATGGCGAGCAGCCGCAGCACGAACGCCGTCACCACCGGCACCGCGTAGGCGAGGCCGTCCAGCGCGCCGAAGCGCAGCAGCAGCGCGGCCAGGGCGGCGCCGACCATGGCGGGCACGGCGTACAGGTCGCGGTCCCAGCGCAGCAGCGACGGCACCTCGTGGGCGAGTATGTCGCGCAGCACGCCGCCGCCGACCGCCGTGGCCAGCCCGAGCGTCGCGGCGAAGACGAGGCCGAGCCCGTGCCCGTACGCCTTGACCGTGCCGGTGACGCAGAACAGCCCGAGGCCCGCGGCGTCGAAGACCCCCACGGCCTTGGTGATCCGCTCGACCTCCGGGTGCAGGAAGAAGACGATCACCGTGGCGAGCAGCGGGGTGAGGAAGTAGCCGAGGTCGGTGAAGGCCGCGGGCGGCACGGCACCGATGATCACGTCCCGGATCAGCCCGCCGCCCAGCGCCGTGACCTCCGCCAGGACCGCCATGCCGAAGACGTCGAAGTTCTTCCGCACGGCGAGCAGGGCGCCGGAGATCGCGAAGACGAAGATCCCGGCGATGTCCAGCGAATGCTGGACGGAGGGGCTGAACAGGTCGGTGAGCACGAGACATTGTCACTCAGCCCGGAGGCTGATACGGACGATCATCCTCCGCTCGTTCCCGCCGCGGCCGCCTCCGGTGCGTTCTCCGGGTGGTGGCAGGCCACCTGGTGCCCCGGTTCGAGCGCCAGCAGCGGCGGCTCCTGCACCTTGCACACGTCCGTCGCCTTCCAGCACCGGGTGTGGAAGCGGCAGCCGGACGGCGGCGAGATCGGCGACGGCACGTCGCCCTTGAGCAGGATGCGCTCCCGCTTGGCGCGCCGCTTCGGGTCCGGCACCGGCACCGCGGACAGCAGCGCCTTGGTGTACGGGTGCATCGGCTTCGTGTAGAGCGACGTGCGGTCGGTGAGCTCCACGAGCTTGCCGAGGTACATGACGGCGATGCGGTCCGAGACGTGGCGGATCACCGACAGGTCGTGCGCGATGATCACGTACGTCAGCCCGAGCTCGTCCTGGAGGTCGTCGAGCAGGTTGACCACCTGCGCCTGGATCGACACGTCCAGCGCGGAGACCGGCTCGTCCGCGACGACGAGCTTCGGCTTGAGCGCGAGCGCCCGCGCGATGCCGATGCGCTGCCGCTGCCCGCCGGAGAACTCGTGGGGGTAGCGGTTGTAGTGCTCCGGATTGAGCCCCACCAGCTCCAGCAGCCGCTGCACCTCCTTCTTCACCCCGCCCTCGGGCGCGATGCCCTGCAGCCTGAAGGGCGCGCCGACGATGGTGCCGACGGTGTGGCGGGGGTTCAGCGAGGAGTACGGGTCCTGGAAGATCATCTGGATGTCGCGGCGCAGCGGGCGCATCCCGGCCACGCCGAGGTGGCTGATGTCCTTGCCCTGGAACGCGACCCGGCCGCCCGTGGGCTCCAGCAGCCGGGTGATCAGCCGGCCCATGGTGGACTTGCCGCAGCCGGACTCCCCCACCACGCCCAGGGTCTCCCCCGTGCGCACGTCGAAGGTGAGCCCGTCCACGGCCTGGACGGCGCCGACCTGCCGGCGCAGCAGCCCTTTGGTGATGGGAAAGTGCTTGACCAGGCCCTCGACCGTGAGGAGGGCCTCGGGCCCGTCGGACGGCGCATGCTGCCCGGGAATCTTCATCGCGTGGCCCTCGTGGTCCTCATGGCCGTCACGGCCCTCGTGGTCCTTCACAGCTTCGGCGCAATCTCTTCGGTCCAGATGCGGGCCCGTTCCTCCTCGGCCATGTGGCAGGCGGACCAGTGCCGGCCGCCTCCCGCGGCGCCGTCGCCGCCGACCAGGCGCAGTTCGGGCCGCTCCGTGCGGGTGATCCCGCCCGCGGGCACGTCGGCGTACGGGCAGCGCGGGTTGAAGGCGCAGCCGGAGGGGATGTTGATGAGGCTGGGCGGGGAGCCCTTGACCGGGATCAGCCGGTCGGTCTGCTCGCGGTCGATGCGCGGCATGGAGCCCAGCAGGCCCCAGGTGTAGGGGTGCCGGGGCTCGGAGAAGACCTTCTCCGCGGGCCCGCGCTCCACACAGCGGCCGCCGTACATGACGAGGATGTCGTCGGCCAGCTCGGCGACGACGCCGAGGTCGTGGGTGATGACGATGACGGCCGAGCCGAACTCCTTCTGCAGGTCGCGGATGAGGTCGAGGATCTGCGCCTGGACGGTGACGTCCAGGGCGGTGGTCGGCTCGTCCGCGATGAGCAGCTCGGGGTTGTTGACCAGCGCCATGGCGATCATGGCGCGCTGGCGCATGCCGCCGGAGAACTGGTGGGGGTAGTCGTCCACGCGGCGGTCGGGCTGCGGGATGCCGACGCGGTCCAGCAGCTCGACGGCCCGCTTGCGGGCGGTCTTCTTGTCCGCGTCGGGGTGGTGCACGCGGTAGGCCTCGGTGATCTGGTGGCCGATCGTGAAGTACGGGTGCATGGCGGACAGCGGGTCCTGGAAGATCATCGCCATCTCGCGGCCGCGCAGCCGCCGCACCTCGTCGGGGTCGGCGCCCATCAGCTCCTTGCCGTCGAGCCAGATCTCCCCGGAGATCCGGGCCCTGCCGCGCCCGTACTGGCCGACGGTGTGCAGGCCCATGATGCCGAGCGAGGTGACCGACTTGCCCGAGCCGGACTCGCCGACGATGCCGAGCGTCCGGCCCTTCTCCAGCTGGAACGAGAGCCCGTCGACGGACTTGACCAGGCCGTCGTCGGTGGGGAAGTGGATGCGCAGGTCCCGCACGTCGAGGAAGGCGGTGGGGGCGTCCCCCGTGCCGGGGGCGGGGGCGGTGGTCACGAGAGCCTCACTCGGGGGTCGATCACGGCGTACAGGAGGTCCACGACCAGGTTGGCGAAGACGACGGCGGAGGCCGTGATGAGCGTGACGCCGAGGATCATCGGCAGGTCGCGTTCGTTGATGGCCGCCACCGCGGCCTGGCCGAGGCCGGGCAGGCTGAAGGCCGTCTCGGTGAGGATGGCGCCGCCGACCAGCGCCCCGAGGTCCATGCCGAGCACGGTGAGGATCGGGGTCATGGTGGAGCGCATCGCGTGCTTGCCGATGACGACGGGCTCGGCGAGCCCCTTGGCGCGGGCGGTGCGGATGTAGTCCTCGCCGAGGACCTCCAGCATGGTGGCGCGGGTGAGCCGCGCGTACATCGCCGCGTAGAGGAAGGCGAGGGTGACCCAGGGCAGGATCAGGCCGCCGAACCAGCTCCCGGGGGCGTCCGCGAAGGACGTGTACTCGCCGCCGACCCAGCCGAGCTTGTACTTGAAGACCGCGAGCGAGAGCAGGGCGGTGAAGTAGATCGGCAGGGAGACGCCGCCGAGCGCCACGGTCATGGCGGTGCGGTCCCAGACGGTGCCGCGCTTGAGGGCGGAGACGACGCCGGTCAGGACGCCGCCGGTGACCCACAGCACGCAGGCGCCGCCGGCGAGCGAGAGGGTGACGGGCAGCCTGCTCGTCAGCTCGGGCCAGACGGGGTTCTCGTGCTTGAACGAGTAGCCGAAGCAGGGCGCCGGGCAGTGGACGGAGCCGTTCGCGCTGGAGTAGTCCCGGCCCGCGAAGATCCCGCTGACGAAGTTCCAGAACTGCTCCAGGATCGGCTTGCCGAGCCCCAGCTTCTCCCGGATGCCCTCGATGGCCGCCGGGTCGGCCTGCTTGCCGATGTACATCAGCGCGGGGTCGGCCCCGGTGAACTTCGGGATCGCGAAGAAGATGCCGAAGGTCACGAGGATGACCACGAGCAGCATCACGATGACGGCGAACAGCCGCCTGACGATGTAAGCGAACACTGCGGTCGGCCCGGCGGCGGCCCGGAGGCGCCCCCCTGGGGAAGAGGGGGGCGTCCCCGGTCGTCGCGCTCGGCCCTCACCTGCCCTTCGGGCCTAGCGGCGGGTGCGCCGGCGGAGCGGACGGACTGTCACGGCCATGACGGGCGCGATCACTTGACGACGCCCAGCGAGGCGTAGTCGTAGCGGCCGTTGTAGGCGTCGGCCGTGTAGACGTTGGTCAGCCGGGAGCTGCGCCAGATGATGTTCTTCTCGTAGGTGAAGGGCAGGTACCAGGCGCCCTCCATGACCTTCTTGTTGGCCTCCTGGTAGATCTTCCCGGCCTTCTCCACGTCGGTCTCCGCGATGGCCTCGTCGAAGGTCTTGTTGACCGCGGGGTCGTTCAGCTCGGGGTAGTTCTGGTTGCCGCTCTCCTGGATGAAGCGGCCGTCGGCGATCGGCTGGAGGAAGCCCTGGCCGCTGGGGAAGTCGGAGCCCCAGCCCATGATGATGATGCCGTAGCCCTTGGCCTTGACGTTCGCCGGCGAGCCGATGATGCCGGTGGTCTGCGCGCCGTCGTACTTGTCGATCTGCGCGTCGATGCCGATGGCCTTCAGGGACGCCTGGAGCGACTCCGCGGTGGCGACCTCCTGCGACTTGTTGTTGCGCACGGCGATCGTCGTCTTGAAGCCCTCGGGCTTGCCGCAGGCCTTCAGCTCCTCCTTGGCCTTGGCCGCGTCGGGCTTGCCCTGCTTGATGTTGTACGGGTCGTAGGCGGGGTCGAAGCCCTTGACCGCGGGCGGCAGCATGCTGAGGCCGAGGTCGCCGCCGGCCTGGGGGCCGCCGCGCGCGGTCTGCAGCGAGGTGTGGTCGGCGCCGTAGATGACGGCCTTGCGGCAGTGCTCGTTGTCGAACGGGGCGACGGTCTTGGGGAAGGCCGCGTAGCGGATGAAGCCGGTCTGCGGGTTGTCGACGTTGCCCTTCTTCTCCTTGAGGGCCTTCTGGCGGCCCGCCGAGCCCATGCCGGTGGCGTTCAGGTCGAGGTCGTAGTCGCCCTTGATCAGCCGGTTGTCCATGTCGTCGGCGTTGGTGATCAGCGTGACCGAGATCTTGTCCGGCAGGGCCTTGCGGACCGGGTCGGAGTCCTTGTTCCACTTGTCGTTGCGGACCAGTTCGAGGCCCTTGTTGGGGCTGTACGCGACCCACTTGTACGGCCCGTTGGAGAACGGCTTCTGGCCGTACCGCTCGGCGGTGTCCTTGTCCGGGCGGACCGGGGCCGCGGCGGGCATCGCGATCATCTGCAAGAAGTCGCCGTTGGGCTTGGGCAGTTTGAAGACGATCGTCTTCTCGTCCGGCGTCTCGATCGCCTTCAGCCCCAGCTTGTCCTTGCTCTCGTCCTTGTACGGGCCCTTGTACGTCTTCTCGGGGTCCAGGACCTGCATCAGCCAGGTGGGGCCGCCGGAGATCTTGTCGGTGGCCCAGGTGCGCTCGATGCCGTACTTGATCTGCTGGGCGGTGACGGGCTGCCCGTCCTCCCAGGTCACCCCGGGCCGCAGGGTGAAGGTGTAGGTCTTCTTGTCGTCCGAGACCTTGCCGGTGTCGGTGGCCAGGTCCGGGACGAGCGTGGTGCTCTCGCCGCCGGCGGCCGGCTTCGAGGTGATCAGCGTGCGGGCGTAGTAGCGGGCGAAGTCCCACATGAATCCGTAGTAACCGCGCTGCGGGTCCCACGAGTCGGCGTCCTGCGTGCCGATGAACTTCAGCTCGCCGCCCTTCTTCTCAGAGGCGCCCGCGACCTTGTCGACCGCGGCGTTGAAGCCCGCGCCCTTGCCGTCCCCGCTCTCCTTGCTGCTGCCACCGCCGCCGCAGGCGGCCGTCGTGACCAGGGCCGCGACCACGAGGGCCGCCCCGGCGGCGGACCTCCGCATGGGAGTTCTCTGTGTTCTCAAGGTGTCGCGACCTCCGTGATCGTCGCCGCCCGGGACCGGGCCGGCGGGTTTGCGGACGTGAGCCTCCTGACGGACCGACAGGGGCGGTGGGACACGAACGGGACGGCGGGTGCGGGCCCTCGGCGCGCGCTAGCGCGACCCCTTGGGGTCCAGGGCGTCCCGGACACCGTCGCCGAAGAGGTTGAACGCGAGGACGGTGACGAAGATGGCGAGACCCGGGATGATCATGAAGACCGGGTCCGCCTCGTAGTGGTCGACGGCTCTGGCGAGCATCTCGCCCCACGATGCCGTGGGGGGCTTGACTCCGGTACCGAGGAAGCTGAGGGCGGCCTCGGTGAGGACGTTGGTGGGGATCATCAGCGTGGTGTACACGGTGATCGGCGCGACCAGGTTGGGCAGCAGCTCCCGGAAGAGGATGTAGCCGCGGCCGGCGCCCAGGCTGCGCGCGGCCTCGACGTACTCCCGCTCCCTGAGCGAGAGGGTCTGGCCGCGCACGATGCGCCCGATGTAGGGCCAGCCGAAGAAGCCGATGACGGCGATCAGCACGCCCATGCGCACGCCCGAACCGGTCAGTCCCCAGAGCGAGTCGGGGACCACGGACACCAGCGCGATGATGAACAGCAGCTGGGGGAAGGCCAGCAGGAGGTCCATGACCCGGCTGATCACGGCGTCGACCCAGCCCCCGAAGAAGCCTGCGACGATGCCGAACACGGTGCCGAGGAAGACCGCGACGACGGCGGACAGGAAGGCCACGAGGAGCGAGACGCGGGCCCCGTAGACGATGCGGCTGAAGACGTCGCGCCCGTTCACGGGCTCGGCGCCGAAGAGGAAGTCCCCGTTGATGCCGCCCCAGGAGCCCTTGGGCGTGCTGAAGAGGGGGTCGATCTGGTCCTCGTGGAACTCGTTGGGCGGGTGGCCCAGCGCGCCCACGATCAGCGGGGCGAACACCGCCACGAGGATGAGCAGCACCACGACGGTGCCGCCGGCCAGGGCGAACTTGTCGCGCTTCAACCGGATCCAGGCGATCCGCCAGGGGGACCGGCCCTCGATCGCCTTGGCCGGGACGTCGGCGGCGACGTCGACGGCAGCGGTCTGCGCCGCGTCCGTGTCGTGCAGTGGTGCCGTCATCGTCTGGTGGACCCCCCTCGGCCGGCACGCGCCGGCCCAACGCCCGCCGCGCATGCGGCTGGTTCACATCACTGGTGCGAAAGGTGCGATGGTGCCTTGCGGGATCGTGCACGCGGAGCAGGTCGTACGCAGGACCCGGAGTCCTTGTGGCGGGAGTCTTCAACGGCTCCGCGATCACCCGCCAGACCCGGTCGGCAAAGGATGCGCAACCGTGATGTGTGCAGGGGAATTCCGTTATACGGACAACCGAGATCGGCTCACGAGGCGCCGGACGGGCGGCGGCGCCCCGCTGGGCATCCGTCAGTAGGCCCCGGTCTGCGGGGGATAGCCGTAACCGGAAGGAGCCGCGGGCGCGCCGTGGGCGTCGCGGTCGTAGAACGGGCGGGCGTTGGCGCGCATCCACATCGCGACGGGGTCGTGCTCGTCCGACATCGCGACCGTGGACACCGGCAGGCCGTCCGGCACCGCGCCGACCGACTGCTGCATCATCAGCCGCACGGACTCCACAGAACCCGGCGAGGTGTCGTAGAGGTCCAGGCCGATGGCCAGGTACGCGCTGCCGAGGGCGGGCTGCACCCAGGCGCGGCGCAGCGAGCGCACCGCGGGGGTGCGGTGGGCGTTCTGCCCGAGGAGGGCGTAGAACTGCGGGATCTCCACGCCGGGCTCGCTCAGGCGCAGCGGCCCGGCCGGCAGCCGGTCCAGGCCGCCGGCGATGCGGCGCAGGTCGAGCCACGGGATGCCGACGCCGCCGCCGGGCGCGTGCGGATTGAGCCACAGGCCCCAGCGGCCGGGGTAGAGGGCCTCGGCGACGGCGCGGCCGGAGATCACCTCGTGGGCGCGGTTCCAGCCGCTGGCGGCGAGCTCCTGGGCCGACGTCACGCACGGGGCGTAGCCGAGGCCTTCGACCTCCATGTTGCCGTACTGGGCGTCGGGCGAACCGGCCTGGCCGTGCCAGAGCAGCATCCAGACCCGGCCCTCGGCCAGCGACCGCAGCAGCGCCTCGTACGCGTCGTACCGCCCGGGCGCCACTTGGCGCAGCATCTGCTCCACGCCGCTCTCCGCGCCCGCGCTCACCTGGGTCCGCCTCTTCTCTCGGCCTTGACTGCTGCTGCGACCCGGGAGCGCCGGCGCGCCCCCGTGGTCGTCCGACCAGCTTACGAGCCCGCCGCGGCGGACAGGGGAGGAGTCACAGGTCGCGGTCGTAGAACGGACGGATCCGGTCCCGCATCCAGTCGCCGACCGGATCCCGCGCGACGTCCAGGAAGACGAGCTGGACGGGCCAGGGCACGGGCACGGAGCCGAGGGCGCGGCCGACGGCGTCGTGGGCCGCGGCGCGGCTCTCGGGGTCCGGCAGGTCCAGCTCGACGCCGACGAACAGCGCGGGCGCGGCGCCCTCGATGCCGGCGAGGGCGCGGCGCGCCGTCCGGACGGCGCGGGCGGCGGCGAACTCCAGGCCCGCGGCGGCCAGGAAGGCCGTCGGCTCGTCCTGCCAGTCGGGCTCGAAGAGCCGCACCCGGCCGCCGGTGGCGTCGCCGTCGAGGAGGGTGCGGCCGGCCCGGCACAGCTCGGCGACGGCGGGCGGGGGCAGCGGGGCGCCCACGGAGCCCTCGGGGTTGACGACGATGCCCACCTGCGGGGGCAGGCCGCGGGCGAACTCGACGGCGGGCGCGACCGCGTACGGCATGTGCTCGCCCGCGACGCGCAGGAGCTCGCCCTCGGAGCTGAAGACGGGCACGAAGGCCGCGCCGCCGAGCTCCAGCGTGGGCACGTCGAGGTCGGGGCTGTCCGGGCCGCCGCCGGCCGGAAGCGGAATCCAGACGTGGCTGCGGCCGAGCGCCTCCACGATGCGGGGGCCCGCGCCGGGCACGCCCACGGAGGCGGCGAGCACCTCTTCGAGCTCGTTGGCCGGCCAGGCGGGCGCACTGGCTGCGGGCGTGCCGCTGCCGGCGGGGGCCGGGGCCCGGCCGCCGTGCTGCCCGGGGATGCTCATCTCGTCCAAC
This sequence comes from Streptosporangium nondiastaticum, assembly GCF_003011965.1. GTDB lineage: Bacteria > Actinomycetota > Actinomycetes > Streptomycetales > Streptomycetaceae > Streptomyces > Streptomyces nondiastaticus. Next base: position 1,012 of record NZ_PXWG01000161.1, on the reverse strand, counting down.
TCGTCCAACGCCGTCCAACCACCGTCTCGACAAGGCCGCACCCGCACCCTAACGGCTGAACCCCCGGCCGCTCGCGCCGGGCGGCGAAATCGGCGGTGATGTCCCAGGTCAGGGCGGGCCGGGCGGGTGGTCACCCACTCCCGTCACGGCACTTACCGTGGCCACTGAGTTGCGCAGAGCCACCACGCGCCACACGGTGATCGGGCAGCCTCCGACAGCAGCCTCCCGGCAGCGGAAGGGACCTCCAGCATGCGTGTCAACAAGTTCGCCGCATCGGCGATAGCCGTCGCCGCCTGCAGCTCCGTCGCCGTGGCCGTCGCGGGGCCCTCCCTCGCCGCCGTGAACGCCCCGGACCCCGACATGTCCGTAATCGTGACCCCGTCCAAGGCGCCCAAGGCGGCGGTCCAGCAGCAGCTCGACGCGGTGGGACAGCTGGGCGAGATGCTCACGCTGCTCTCCCGGATCGGCAAGGAGGCGCAGTCGAAGACGCCCGACGTGGCCGCGCTCAAGGAGATGCAGCAGCGGCTGCGGGCGGCGACGGCGCGCCTCGCGGACTCCCTGCGGACGTCCCCGCCCGCCAGGGGGCGCCAGGCGACGGACCCCGTGGGCGACGTCCACGACCTGCTGAAGAAGCTGGCGGCGGCGGTCCAGAAGGTGATCGATGCGGTGGAGAAGAAGGACAGGGCGGGCGTCCAGGCGGCGCTCACGGAGGCGCTGACCGTCCTGAAGGACCTCCTGTCCAAACTCCCCTTGACGGGCGACGGCATGCCCCTGCCGGTGCCGCTGCCGCTGTAGGCGGCGGGTCCGGTCGTCCGCCCCTACGCGAAGGCGATCTCCCGGAGGACGTCCACGGCCCCGCGGTCCATGAGGACCACCGACGTCACGCCCGCCGGCGACCGGCCCGCCGTGAGCTCGGCCGTGAGCCGGGCCATCGCCCGCCGGTGCCGCCCGAACGCGCGCGGCGAGACGCCCCGGCCCCGCGCCGCCTGCCCGGCCAGCGCCGTGCCCGGCG
>NZ_PXWG01000160.1 GCF_003011965.1 Streptosporangium nondiastaticum | reverse complement strand
GCCGGCTCGCGGGCGCCGGCCCGGACGTCGGCGGTGCCGCCGTGGTGGAGGGCGGCGGCGGGCAGCAGGCGCAGCCGGGTCGTGGTGGGGGCGCCGCCGGCCAGGGCGGCGGCGCCGTGGTGGCGGGGGCCGCAGGGGATGTCCAGCAGGGTCCAGCCCTGCGGTCTGCGGCCGGGGTCGGGGCCCAGGTAGTCCACGGAGGGTCCGCGGCTCAGCCCGGTGCCCAGGCCCTTGAGGAACGCCTCCTTGCGGGTCCACAGCTGCCCGAAGGCGGCGGGGCGCTCCTCCTCGGGCAGGGCGTCGAGCTCGTCCTGCTCCCCGGGGTGGAGGGCCGGGGTGCAGACCCCGACGGTGCCGGCCCGGGGGTGGCGTTCGACGTCGACGCCCACGGGCCGGTCCGCGACGCCGACCAGGGCCATGCCGTGGCTGTGCGACAGGGAGAAGTGCAGGGGCGGGCCGGGCGCGGTGACGGCGGGGCGGCCGTGCGGCTTGCCGCAGCCCGGGCAGGGCTCGCGCAGGAACGCGACCTCCCGCGCGGGGATGCCGAGGTAGGCGCCCAGGAGGCGGCGCAGGGCGATGTGGGCGCTGGTGTACGTGATGCCGTCCGACGGGCGGATGAAGGACGCCGCCCGCTTGCGTTCGGCCTCGTCCAGGACCGTCAGGTCCAGCGGCCCGGCGTCGGCCGGAGCGGGGCTCCTGATCAGCCAGAGGTCGAGCGCTCCCGCCTCGGTGACGGCGGGTGCGGTCATGCGGCGGCCGCCGGAGTGCCGGTGCTGCGGCGGGCGGCGGACTTGTGCGGGCTGTCCTCCGGGCCGAGCTGCCCGGCGAGGCAGTCGATGAGTTCGGCGGCGGAGTTGGCGCGCAGCAGCCGCTGCAGGTCGACGTCGATGCCGAGGGCGGCTTCCATGCGGGCCTGGAGTTCGAGGCCGTTGATGGAGCCGACGCCGAGGCTGTTCATGGTGCGGCCGGCGACGTCGATGCTGCCGGGCGCGACGTGCAGGACGCGGCCGAGCTCGCCGCGGACGTACGCGTCGAGCAGGGCGGTGCGCTCGTCGAGGCCCACGGCGGCGAGACCGGCCGGGTCGGGTGCGACGACGTCCTGCTCGGGGGCTTCGGCTCCGGCGGGCGGGAGGTCGTCGTCGTAGTCGTGGGCGAGGTCGAGGTCCCAGCCGGCGGGGGCCGGGATCGCGAGGAGGGTCATGGCTTCCCCTTGGGGACGGTGGTCAGGTGGGGTGCCGCCGGCCCGGCGGTGCGGGGGCGCGGCCGGCCCAGGCCGGTGAGGGCGGTGAGCAGGCCCAGGGCGCCTGCCGCGGTGATGAGTTCCAGGGCCGGCCGGTAGCCGGCCAGGACCTGTTCCTCCGTGGCGCCCGGCTGCGGCTGATAGGCCGTCAGCAGGGCGGCGACGCCGGCGAGCATGACGGCGGCGCCGAGCTGCACGGCGGTCTGGTAGACGCCGCTGGCCTCGCCGCGCTCGGCGGCGGGGAGCCCGGAGACGGCCTGCATGTTCAGGGCGGCGAAGGACAGCACGAAGCCGGCGCCGACCAGCAGCATGGTGGGCAGGACGGCGGTGACGTGAACGAGGCTGCCGCCGCCCGCCGGCAGGCGCAGGTAGAGGACGTACCCGAGCAGGGGCGGCAGGGCGCCGAACGCGATCAGGCGCGGGGCGCCGCAGCGGGCGACCATGCGTCCGGACAGCAGCGCGGTGACGGCCAGGGGCGCGCTGGCGGGCACGATGGCCAGGGCGGTCTGCCAGGGGGACCAGCCCCACAGGGTCTGCGTCTGGTAGCTGACGAGGAACAGCAGGCCGAGGTAGGAGCCGTTGAGGGTGGCGGCGCCGACGGCGGAGCGCAGCATCGCGGGGTGGGCGAGCAGCTCGGTGCGCAGCAGCGGCCGGGGGGTGCGGCGCTCGTGGCGGGCGAACCAGGCCAGCAGCGCCGCGGCCAGGACGAGGGCGCCGAGCGTACGGGGGTCGCCGGCGCCGTGGCCGGGCAGGGCGGTGATGCCGTAGACGAGGGCCAGCAGTCCGCCGGCGAGGGTGACGGCGCCCGCGGTGTCGTAGTGGCGGTCTCCGTCCGCGGGGGCCTCGTCGGCGGGGATGAGCTTCAGGCACAGGGCGAACAGGAGCAGGACCGCGGGGGCGGGGAAGGCGAAGGTCCAGCGCCAGCTGAGGGGGGTCAGGGCGCCGGAGAGCAGGAGGCCGGCGGTGAAGCCGCCCGCCCCGAAGAGCGTGTAGACGGAGATGGCCCGGTCGCGTTCGGGCCCCGCCCGCATGGCGGTGCTGAGGATGGCCAGGCCCGTGGGGGCGGTCAGGGCGGCGCAGAAGCCCTTGACGAAACGGGTGGCGATCAGCACGGCGGGCTCGCCGGTGACGGCGCCCAGGAGGGAGGCGGCGGCGAAGCCGAGCAGGGCCAGGAGGTACATGCGGCGGCGGCCCGCCAGGGCGACGGCACGGGTGCCGAAGAGCATGAGGGCGCCGAAGCCGAGGGCGAAGCCGGTCATGACCCACTGGGCGCTGCTGCGGGCCAGCCCGAGGTCGTCGCCGATGGAGGGCACGGCGACGACGGCGACCGACACCTCCAGGGCGTCGATGAGCATGTTGCCTGCCAGGACGAGCAGCAGGCCCCACTGGCGCCGGCTCATCCGCCCGTCGGGGGCGGTGGCGGCGGTGGGTGGAGGGAGCGTCTTCATGGTCTGCGGGGTGCCTTTCCGGCGGGTTGCCTTCCGGCGGATCTTCTGGCGCGGCGGCTGCGGCGGGTCGGCATGCCGCCGGACCCTCGCCGTGAGGGTTGCTCGCCGTCGCGGCGGGATTTTCTCTTCGGCGGTGCCGTGCCACGGCCCTGCGGAGTTCCTGCGGTCGGGCTCTGAGCGCGGGTCCGGAGGGACGGCGCGGCCCGGCGGTGCCGGGCCGCGCCGTCACCCGGATCCGCCGGACGGGGCCGCGCGGCGTCAGCCCAGGAGGGTGCCGCCGGTGGCGTCGATGAAGGCGCCGGTGACCCAGCGGGCGTCGGGGCTCGCGAGGAAGGCGACGACGTCGGCGACGTCCTGGGGCTCGCCGACGCGGTTGAAGGCGGACAGGGCCGCCATCTGGTCGACGACCTCGGGGATGTCGAAGGCCGGGTTGCCGTTGCGGGTGATGCCCGGGGCGACGCTGTTGATGGTGATGTTGCGCGGGCCCAGGAGCTTGGCGAAGTGGCGGGCGAGCTGCTCGACGGCGCCCTTGGTCATCGCGTAGGCGATCTCCTCGGGGTTGGCCACGCGGGTGAGGCCGGAGGAGATGTTGACGATGCGGCCGCCGTCGGGGAGGTTCTTCAGGGCGCGCTGGATGATGAAGAACGGGGCCTTGGCGTTGACCGCGTAGAGCCGGTCGAACTGCTCGGGGGTGGTGTCCTCGGCGGACACGCCGCCCATGACGCCCGCGTTGTTGACGAGGATGTCGAGCGTGGTGGTGCCGGTGCGCTCCTTGAGGCCCTGCTCCAGGCCGAGGAAGAGCTCGTGGACGTCGCCGGGGACGCCGAGTTCGGCGCGGACGGCGAAGGCGCGCCCGCCGTCCTTCTCGATCGTGGCGACGACCTCGTCCGCGGCGTCCTTGTTGCTGGTGTAGTGGACGGCGACGAGGGCGCCCTCCTTGGCCAGGCGGATCGCGGTGGCGCGGCCCATGCCGCGGCTGGAGCCGGTGACCAGCGCTGTCTTGCCGCTGAGGCTGCCCATGTCTGTTCTCCCGTTCGTGGCTGGAGTGGCTGGAGCGGTTGTCTGGTGCGCCGGTTCGCCGAACCAGCGGGTGAGGGCGCGGGTGAGGCCCTCGGTGGGGGCGCCGCCGGCCGGGGCGGCCCACACCACGTGGCCGTCGGGGCGCACCAGCACGGTGGTGGCTCCGGCGGGGGTGGCGTCGGTGGGGCGGGCGGTGACGGTGCGGACCAGGTGGGACCACGGGGCCGCGGCGGAACGCAGCAGGTCGCCATGGTCGGTGGAGCCGGTGAGGTCCAGGAGGAGGCCGCCTCCGGAGCGCAGCAGCGCGGTGGTGGACTCCTCGCCGTCCTGCTGCGGGCCGCCGGTCCGCACCGGCCAGTGCGGCAGGCGCAGTCCGAGCAGGGGGTGGTCGCCGGCGCCGACGTCGTAGCGGACGTCGAGGCCGGAGATCATGCCGGCGAGGTGGGTGCGGACCTCGTCGTGCCCGTCGATGAGCTCGCCCATGACGTCGCGGGCGGCTTCGACCTCGGGGCCGCCCAGCAGGAGCAGGGCCTGGGCGCGGATGTTGCTCAGGGTGCGCTGCCCGACGGCGTGGCGCTCGCTGTGGTAGCTGTCCAGGAGGCCCTCGGGGCCGCGGCCCTGGACCTGGGCGGCGAGCTTCCAGCCGAGGTTGAAGGCGTCCTGCAGGCCGAGGTTGAGGGCCTGGCCGCCGATGGGCATCTGCTGGTGGGCGGCGTCGCCGGCGAGGAAGAGGCGGTAGTCGCGGTACTGCTCCGCCTGGCGGGAGGCGTCGGTGAAGGCGTTGACCCACAGCGGCGTGCCGCCGGAGATGTCCTCGCCGGTGACGCGCTTCCAGGCGTCGGCGATCTCGTGGAACTCCACGTTCTCGCTGCGCGGGGCGGCGGTGCGGCCGAAGTCGCAGACCATGACGCGGGTGACGCCGTCGGGGCGCCGCGCCGCGATGGCCAGTCCCCCGGGCAGGCGCTCGAAGCGCCGGTTGGGGACGTCGATGCCGTCGACGTCGGCGCGCAGCAGCTCCCGGCCGGCGTCGGCGCCGGGGAAGGCGAACCCGCCCAGGCGCCGCACGGCGCTGTTCTCGCCGTCGCAGCCGACGACGCACTTGGCCCGCAGGTGTACGACCTCGCCGCCGGCCGCCACCTCGGCCTCGGCGTGGTCCCCGGTGACGGTCAGCCCGCGCAGCTCGTGGCCGCGCAGGATGACCGCTCCCAGGCCGGTCGCCCATTCCGCGAGCAGTTCCTCGGTACGGATCTGCGGGACTTTCCACTGGCCCGGGTAGGGGGTGGGAAGGGTGAGGTCGAGCGGGAGTCCGCCGAAGTGGCCCCGGGTCTCCTGCGGCACGGCGCCGAGGCCGTCGAGCAGGCCGCGGCTGTCGAGGATCTCCATGGTGCGGGCGTGCAGGGTCGACGCCCGGGACTCGGTGGTGGGCTCGGTGAGCCGCTCGATGACGACGACGTCCGCGCCGGCCAGTCGCAGCTCGCCGGCGAGCAGCAGCCCGACCGGTCCCGCTCCGACCACGATCACCTGGGTTTCCGTGTACGTGCGGGCCATGGGTCAGGCCCGCTGCTCGGCGTAGGCCTTGGCGTGGCCGAGCGTCGCGCGGCTGTTGGTGCTCAGGGCGGTGTGGACGTACTCGCGGGCCTCCGCGACGCCGGCGTCCGGACCGAGGATCTTGGTGATGTTCTCGGTGTTGAGGACGACGGTGTGCTGCGAGGAGGCGGCGACGCCGTCCTCGTTCTCGGCGAAGGTCCAGTAGCCCGTGTGCAGCGTCATCAGCGCCGGCAGGGTGACCTGCTTGTACGCGATCTTGTGCGAGGGGAAGGTGACGCGGAAGGACTTGGTGGTGTGGGTGGAGCCGTCCTTGGCGCGGGTGTCCATCTCCAGCGTCTGCAGGCCCGGGGTGTCCTCCTCCAGGCGGACCGTCGCCACGTGCGGGAGGCGCTCGGACCACAGGTGCGCCTCGTTGATGAAGTCGTAGACGTCCTTGGCGGAGCCGTTGATCTGGACGGTGTCCTCGAAGGAGAAGGTCACCTCCTCGGCGGCGTGGGCGAGTTCGACGTTGGTCTTGAGGGCGGCGAGCTCGGACCGGGAGTTGCGGTCGACCGCCTCGTCGATCCAGGCGAGGCCCTCGGGGTCGTCGTCGATGGCGCGGTAGTAGTGCAGGAGGCGGACGCGGGAGGTGGCCTCGTCCAGCGGCTCGATGATCCAGGTGCCGCCCATGGAGGCGACCGGCGGGGTGGAGACCTCCTGGCGGAAGGTGATCGTGAGGGCCTTCTCGTCCAGGGTGCGGCGCGACGTCCAGTTCTTGGCCTCGCCGTTGGCGGTGGCCCAGATGCGGATGCGCTCGGTGGTCGCGCCCTTCTCCACGTGGTCGACGTAGATGGTCGGCGGGAAGATCCGCGGCCAGTTGGCGACGTCGGCGATCAGGCGGTAGACGGCGGCGGCCGGGGCCGAGATCGTGATCTCGTGCTCCACCTCGCGCAGACCGGTCTGCGACATGCTGGTTGCTCCTCGGGTGACGGTGTGGGTGCGGTGGGGGCGCGGGGCTTGCGGCGGGCGGGGCCTAGAAGTTGCCCAGGCCGCCGCAGACGTTGAGGGCCTGCGCGGTGATGGAGGCCGCCGTGTCGGAGGCCAGGTAGCCGACCAGGCCGGCGACCTCCTCGGGGGTGGAGTAGCGGCCGAGGGGGATCTTGGACTGGAACTTGTCGAGGATGACGTCCTCGGAGGTGTCGTAGGCGGCGGCGTAACCGGCGCGCACGCGCTGGGCCATCGGCGTCTCGACGTAGCCGGGGCAGACGGCGTTGACGGTGATGCCGGTGGGGGCGAGCTCGTTGCCGAGGGCCTTGGTGAAGCCGACGACGCCGTGCTTGGACGCGGAGTACGGGGCGCCCAGGACGACGCCCTGCTTGCCGGCGGTGGAGGCGATGTTGATGATGCGGCCGCGGCTCTTCTCCCGCAGGCCACCGGTGGTGAGGACCTCGCGGGTGAGGCGGAAGACGCTGTTGAGGTTGGTGTCGATGACGTCGTTCCACAGCTCGTCGTCGATGTCGGCGGTCACGCCGCCGCCGCTGCGGCCGGCGTTGTTGACCAGGACGTCGACGGTGCCGAAGCGGTCGACGGCCGCGGCGACGAAGGCGTGGACGGACTCGCCGGAGCGGACGTCGAGGGTGGTGCCGTCGACGTCCAGGCCCTCGTCCTGGAGCTGCTTGACGGTGGCGGCGACGTTGTCGGCGCTGCGGGCGCCGATGAAGACCTTGTGGTTCTGGGAGGCCAGCAGGCGGGCGACGGCGAGGCCGATTCCGCTGGTGGCACCGGAGACGAGGGCGACGCGCTGCTCGGGCTGCGACATGGTGGGTGGCTCCAATGGTGAGGACGCGGCGAAAGGCGTCCGGAAACGTGAAGGGGGGCGCGGGGTGTCCGTGGAGGGGCGTCACGGACGGGCGCGAAGGGTGCGCGGGCGCCGGGCCGGCCGCCGGCCGCCGGAAGGGGGCGGCCGGCCCGGGGTGCCGCGCGCGGTGCTGCGGGGTGCGTCAGGCGGACTGCAGCAGGCCGTTGACGTGCGCGACCAGGGCGCGCGGGGTGCGGTTCTCGGCGAAGGCGTCGTCGTCGAACTCGATGCCGTACTCGCGCTCGATGCGGCCGCCGGTCTCCAGCAGGGCCAGGGACTCGTAGCCGAGCTCCTCGAAGTCGGTGTCGAGGATGTCGCTGTCGAGGTCGACGCCCTCTTCGGCGCCTGCGCCTTCGAGGAGGATGCGCTTGAGGTCCTCGAGGGCGAACTCCTGGTGGGACATGCCGGTCCTTTCCTGGAACACGTAAGAGGTGGGTGGCGGCGGGCGACGCTGGCCGCCGCGGAAAGCGAAGGGGGCCGGAAGGGCCCGGAGGGGGCCTAGTCGACGGCGCGGACGACGACGGCGGAGTTGAAGCCGCCCTGTCCGCGGGCGATGACCAGCGCGGCGCGCACGGACGCGGTGCGGGCCTGGCCGGTGACCAGGTCGATGTCGTACTCGGGGGCGAGCGTGACGTTGGTGGTGGGCGGGATCAGGCCCTCGCGCATGGCCAGGACGGCGGAGACCACGTCCACCGGTGCGGCACCGGAGTACAGGCGGCCGGTCATGGTCTTCGGCGCGGTGACCGGGACGCCGGCGGGGCCGAAGACGGCGGTCAGGGCGTCGGCCTCGATGCGGTCGAGGTCGGGGCTGCCGGCGGCGTCCGCGAAGACGACGTCGATCTGCCCGGGCGCGAGCTCCGCGTCGGCCAGGGCCGTCTCGATGGCGCGGCGCAGTCCGCTCTCGCGGCCGCTGCCGGGCTTGGGGTCGATGGTGGCCCCGTAGCCGGCGATCTCGCCGTAGACGTTGGCGGCGCCGCGGGCGCGGGCGGCCTCGGCGTCCTCCAGGATCATCAGGGCGCCGCCCTCGCCGGGCACGTAGCCGCTGGCGTCGGCGTCGAAGGGCAGGTAGGCGCGCTCGGGCTGGTCGCTGGTGGTCATGCGGCCGCCGGCGACCTGCGCGACCCAGCCCCAGGGGCAGATCGAGGCGTCGAAGCCGCCCGAGAAGATGAGCTTGCTGCCCTTGCGGATCTGGCGGCGGGCCTGGGCGATGGCGTCGAGGCCGCCGGCCTGGTCGCTGACGACGACGCCGGAGGGGCCGCGCATGCCGTTGCGGATGGAGATCTGGCCGCTGTTGACGGCGTAGAACCAGGCGAAGGACTGGTACGCGCTGACGTACTGGCTGCCCTGGCTCCACAGCTTCTTGAGCTCGTTCTGGCCGAACTCGAAGCCGCCGGAGGTCGAGGCGGTCACGACGCCCATGTCGAACTCGGGGATGTCGCCGGGCTTGACGCCGGCGTCCTCGAAGGCGCAGTCCGCGGCGACCAGGGCCAGGCGCGTCATCCGGTCGGTCTGCGGGATGAGGCGGCTGGGCAGGTGGTCCTCGGCCGTGAAGGAGTGGATCTCGCCGGCGAGGCGGGAGGGGTACTGCGCGGCGTCGAACCGGGTGACGGGCCCGATGGCGTTCTTGCCGATCCGGGTCGCGGCCCAGAAGTCGTCGACGCCGAGCCCGTTGGGGGTGGCGACGCCGATGCCGGTGATGACTACCTTGGCGGTCACGCCATGCTCCTCTCGGGACGGGCCAGCACCATCGCGCTCTGGAACCCGCCGAAGCCGCTGCCGACGGTCAGGACGGCGTCCGTGCGGTGGTCCCGGGCGGTGAGCGGGACGTAGTCCAGGTCGCACTCGGGGTCGGGGGTGTGCAGGTTGGCGGTGGGCGGCACCACGTTGTTCTCCATGGCCAGCACCGACGCCGCGATCTCGATCGAGCCGATCGCGCCGAGCGAGTGGCCGACCATCGACTTGATGGAGCTCACCGGGGTGCGGTAGGCGTGGTCGCCGAGGCTGAGCTTGAAGGCGGCCGTCTCGTGGCGGTCGTTCTGCTTGGTGCCCGAGCCGTGCGCGTTGATGTAGTCGATGGACTCGGGGTTCATCCGGGCCTCGGCGAGCGCGACGGTGATGGCCTCGGCCATCTCGCGGCCGTCGGGGCGCAGGCCCGTCATGTGGAAGGCGTTGCAGCGCGAGGCGTAGCCGGCGATCTCCGCGTAGATGCGGGCGCCGCGCTTCTTCGCGCTCTCCAGCTCCTCCAGGATGAAGCAGGCCGAGCCCTCGCCGAGGACGAAGCCGTTGCGGGTGCCGTCGAAGGGCCGCGAGGCGTGCTCGGGGTCGTCGTTGCGCGGCGTGGTGGCCTTGATGGCGTCGAAGCAGGCCATCGTGATCGGCGAGATCGGGGCGTCGGTGGCGCCCGTGATCATGATGTCGGCGGTGCCCTCGCGGATCAGCTCGACGGCGTGGCCGACGGAGTCGATGCCGGAGGTGCAGCCGGTGGAGACCACGGTGGCCGGGCCCTCGGCGCCGGTCGCCCAGGCGACCTCGGCGGCGAAGGAGCTGGGCACGAAGTGGTTGTAGAGGTGCGAGGGCGCGTAGGTGTGGTCGACGAGGTCGAGGCGGCCGTCGTTGCTGACGACGCGGTACTCGTTGTCGAGACCGGTGGTGGCGCCGACGGCGCTGCCGATGGTCACACCCGTGCGGTGCGGGTCGAAGCCGGCCAGGTCCAGGCCGCTGTCGGCCAGGGCCTCGCGGGCCGTGACGACACCGAACTGGGCGGCGCGGTCCATGCGCCGGATCTCCTGCGGGGTGAGCCCGTGGAGCTCGGGGTCGAAGTCGGCCTCGGCCGCGACCTTGGAGCGGAACGGCGAGGGATCGAAGAAGGTGATCCCGCGGGTCGCGGTGCGGCCCTCGCTCAGCAGGCTCCAGAAGTTCTTGGTGCCGATACCTCCCGGTGCCAGCACTCCGATTCCAGTGATTACTACCCGGCGCCCCACTAGTGGTCGCCTCCCATCGTGTCGGCGGACGGCTTCACTTGGCGGCCGTCCAGGAGTAGAAGCGGGTGGCCATCGCGTCGGCCGGCGAACGCCAGGTCGCCGGGTCGTAGGCCTCGATGAACGGCTTGAGGTCCTCGCTGATGCCGACGAAGCGGGGGTCGCTCTTGGCCTCCTCGATGAGCTGACCGCCGTTGTCGGTGTCGAAGTCCTGCAGGTGGAAGTACAGGCCGCGGTACGAGAAGAGCTGCCGGCGGCGCGTGCCCATGCGGTGGGGCATCTCGGTGGCGTCGAACTCGCCGAAGAGGCGGGCGACGTCGGCGCTGGAACCCGGCTCCATCCGGGCCACGATCAGGGTGCTGTGCATGAGGGTGCGATCTCCTTGGGCGTGGGGCAGTTGGGGTGACGTGCGGTGACGACGGCCGGGCGTCAGGCGCCGAGCGGGCTGCCGAACCAGCGCTCCAGGGCCATGGTCAGGTCGTGGTGGCTGCCGGGCGCGGCCCAGGCGACGTAGCCGTCGGGGCGGACGAGCACGGCGGAGGTGCCGGTCAGGCCGCTCGCGGCGGTGACGTCCCGGGGGGTGGCCGTGACGATGTCGACGCGGTCGGCCCAGCCGGCGGCGCGGGCGCGCAGGGTGGCGTTGTCCTCCAGGTCGAGCAGGACGGGCCGGGCGGCGCGCAGCAGTTCGGTGCTGCTGGTCTCGCGGCCGGCGGCGGTGCGCAGGGCCAGGCGGGGCATGCGCTTGCCGAGCAGCGGGTGGGTGCCGGTGCCGACGTCGTACGTGATCTCCAGGCCGGAGACCATGCCCGCGAGGTGGCGGCTGACCTCCTCGTAGCCGATGAGCTCGGTGAGGACGTCGCGCAGCGGCTGGACCTCGGGGCCGGAGAGGAAGAGCAGGCCCTGGGCGCGGGTGTTCATCAGCAGGCGCTGACCGACCGGGTGGCGCTCGCCGTGGTACGTGTCGAGGAGGCCCGCCGGGGCCTTGCCCTTGACGACGGCCGCGAGCTTCCAGCCGAGGTTGACCGCGTCCTGGATGCTGGTGTTCATGCCCTGGCCGCCGGCCGGCAGGTGGATGTGGGCGGCGTCGCCGGCCAGGATGATGTTGCCGCGGCGGTACTCGGTGACCTGGCGGGTGGCGTCGCCGAACGAGGACACCCACTCGGGCTCGCCGTGCGAGATGTCCGTGCCGGTCAGGCGCTTCCAGGCGGCCGCGACCTCCTCGTACGAGGGCGGCGTCGTGCGGCGCTGGGGCGGGGTGCCGCGCTCACAGACGATGATGCGGGTGACGCCGCCGGGCAGCGGGCCCACCATCACCATGCCGCCGGGGAGCGTCTCCCCGATCATGCGCGGTTCGAGGTCGAGGCCGCGGACGTCGGCGAGGAACATCTCCATCGTGGCGGCGGTGCCGGGGAAGTCGAAGCCGGCCGCCTTGCGGATCAGGCTCCGGCCGCCGTCGCAGCCGACCAGGTAGCGGGCGGTGAGGGTGTGCTCGCCCTCGGGGCCGCGCACCGTGACCTCGACGCCCTCCCCGGTGTCCTTGACCGCGAGCAGCTCGTGGCTGCGGCGCAGGTCGGTGCCGAGGCTCGTGACCCAGTCCTCCAGCACGGTCTCGGTGTGGGACTGGGGAACGGACTTGGCGGCCTGGTGGGCACCCTCCAGGACGCCGAAGTCGACGGGCAGGCCGCCGAAGTGGCCGACGTTGCTGGTCTCGACCTCGCCGAAGCGGGAGAGCAGACCGCGCTGGTCGAAGATCTCCATGGTGCGGGCGGTGAAGCCCAGCCCGCGGGATTCCCCGGTGCGCTTCGGAAGCCGCTCCAGGACGATGACCTCCACCCCTGCGAGCCGCAGTTCGCCGGCGAGCATGAGCCCGGCCGGACCGGCGCCTGCGACAATCACCGCAGCGTCCATGGACCTCTCCTTGCAGTTGGGTTTTTCCTTGGCGGAACCGCATCGGCGGCCGGATATCGACGGCAACAGTCCGGCGACTCTGACGAACAGCTTCTTCAGCTTTCGCGTCATGGGTCAAGATGCGGTTTCTCAAAGCTCTGATGAGAAACTGTCAGGGAATTGCAAGATCCGCTCGCGGGACCAGTTTTCCCTCGCCGCGGCCCTTACCGGTGCCACGCGCTCCGGGATTTTCCGACAGCTCTGCGGACGTTACGAAAACTATTCTTCACCCGGCCCCTGCCGGTCAAGTGGCCCTTGTTCAGGTCCCGGTGAAGTCGTGTCAGCGAATGGCAAGATCCGCTGCGGTCGCGTAAAAGAACACCGATTTCCGCCCCTTCTCCGGCAGACTCGCGGCCATGGCCGTATCGGCCGCCGTCCCCGTGCCCTTCCGGTGGCACGGACGACTCCCGCCCTGAATTCCCGGGCGGCCCGGGACGGCCGGAACGTGATGGGGGAAAAGAGATGCAGGAAGCGAACGCGAGCGCGGCCGGGCCCGTGGTGCCCTGCCGGGGCACGGGCTGCCGGGCGCGGGAGGCCGCCGGGCGCGGGAAGCAGCACCGGCGCCCCGCGCAGGCGCCCGCGCTGCTGTGCACGGCGTGCCGGGCCCGGCTCGGGCTGGAGCTGATGCGGCTGCCCGACCTGTACGAGGAGTGCGCCCTGGCCCTGGGGGCCTCCGGGCCGCGGCGGGAGAAGGTCTCGGGCGGCCCGCTGCCGGGCATGCCCTTCAACGCCACGGCGGCCGACGTACGGGCCGCCGTCATGGGCGTGCTGGGCGCGTGGTCGGCGCTGGTGGTCCAGGAGCGCGGCGCGGCCGCCCCCCGCCGGGACGCGGCGGCCCTCGCGCGCTTCCTGCTGCAGCACGTGGGGTGGCTGGCCGCGCACCCGGCGGCCGGCGAGCTCTCCGAGGAGATCGCGCGCGTGGTGCGCAGGGCCCGGCGGGTCATCGACCCGGACGCCGCCCGGCAGGTGGCGGTGGGCGCGTGCGTGGAGCCCGGCTGCACGGGCTCGCTGACCGCGACGGTACGGGCGCGGACCCCGCACGAGCCCGCCGAGATCACCTGCGACGCCGACCCCGCGCACCACTGGCTGGGCCACCAGTGGCTGCAGCTGAGCCGGCGCGTGCGGCCGGGGACGGCCGCGCGGGCGGCGGGGGCGGCGACGGGGGCTGCTGCGGGTACGCGATGGATCGGCGCCGCGGACATCGCACGCCTGTGGGGCATCGCGCCCGGCAGCGTCTACCGCCACGCCAGCCGGGCCCGGTGGCGCCGGCAGACCCGCTCGGGCCGCACGTACTACCACGAGGCGGACGTCCAGGGGACGTTGGCGGGCCGGCAGGGGGCGGCGGCAGCGGGCTGAGCCTGGGTTCGGCGGTCTCCGGGCGCGGGTGCGCCGGGAGACCGCCGACCAGGCGCTCGCCACGCACCTGAAAGGGGCCGGTACGGAATCCGTACCGGCCCCTTTCAGGTGCGGGTGGCGTCAGAGACGCGCCGTCTCGATCACGTGCGTCGCGGGCAGGAGGCCGGCGACGCGGGCGGCCTCGTCCGGCGGAAGGGCGTCGCCCGCCACCACCAGGCAGCGCAGCCCCCGCAGCCCCGGCAGGACGCCCGCCTCGGTCAGCTCCGACAGGTGCCGGGACGTCACGCGCAGGATGCCGGCGCGCTCCTCGCGGGCGAGGGCGGCCAGTTCGTACGGGGTGAGCTCGCCGGGCGGGGGCAGGACCAGCCTCGCCCCGGCCATGAGGGGTGCCCACAGCGCCAGGGCGGTGCCGTCGGCGACCGCGGGCGCGTACTGCAGGACCACGTCGCCGGCGGTGACCGGCAGGAAGCGGCCGTCGGCGGCCAGCCGGTCGACGACGGTGTGCGGCACGCTCACGCCCCGGTCGCCCCGTACGGGCAGGACGTAGGCGGTGTCGGCGTGCGTGACGTCCGAGGCCGGCGGGAGGACGGCGGTGGAGGACGCGGAGGCGGGGGTGACGTCGGGGAGCACGGTCAGCCGGCCGCCGCCGAGCACCCCCGCGAAGAGTTCCTGCGTCACGACCACCCTCGCCCCGCTGCCGTACAGGAACGGCAGGGCGCTGCCGTCGCGCACGCGGGCCGGGTCCAGCAGGACGTAGCCCGCGCCGGCCTTGAGGACGCCGAGCAGGGCCACGAGCAGCCGGGCGGAGGATTCGAGGCAGACGGCGACGGTGTCGCGGTCCCGTACGCCGTGCGCCCGCAGCCGGTGCGCGAGGTGGTTGGCCCGCTGGTCGAGGCCGCCGTAGGTCAGGACGCCGTCGTGGGCGCGGACGGCCGTGCGCGAGGGGTGAACCGCCGCCTGCCGCGCGACGGTGCGGTGCACCGGGGCGGGGGCGGGGAGCGACGCGGGTACCCGCGGGCCCCCCTCCCCGGCGGAGACGGGGGCCAGGGTGAGGGTGCTCATGCCGACAAGTCCTTACGTTCTTCGGTCGTCGGAGCTCCGCGGGTGCCCGCGGCAGCTCAGTCCTTGATTTCGCAGATGACGGCGCCGGAGGAGACGGAGGCGCCGACTTCGGCGGTGATGCCCTTGACGGTGCCCGCGCGGTGGGCGTTGAGGGGCTGTTCCATCTTCATCGCCTCAAGGACC
>NZ_PXWG01000015.1 GCF_003011965.1 Streptosporangium nondiastaticum | reverse complement strand
GGGGGTGTGGGGGGAATCCGTACGGGGAACGGGAAGCGCGCGTCAGCCCTTGAACGCGGCGAAGGCCTTGGTGAAGGCGTACTCGTCCTGCAGGACGGAGCTGCAAGTGGCGGAGGCGGAGTTCTGCGCGCCGCCCGGGCACTGCTTGTCGCGCGTGGCGGACCACATGGACAGCCGGCCGAGGCCCTTGGAGCGGGCGAACTTCACCAGCTGGTCCGCGTCGTCGGTCTTGAAGACCTCACCGGCCACGTCGTTGACGCCGATCATCGGGGTGACCGCGACGGCCTTCCACGCGGCCCGGTCGCTCAGCCCGAGCACGCCCTTGACCTGGGCCTGCGTCGCCGTGGCGGCGTCGATCGCGTACTGCCCCATGTCGCCGTTGAAGGACGAGCCGTAGTCCATGGCCATGACGTTGACCGTGGAGACGGACACGCCGTTCTTCTTGGCGTTCTCGACGAGGTTGACGCCGTCCTGGGTGAGGCCCGTGGGCATCACCGGGAGCGTGAAGGAGACGTCGAGGCCGGGGTGCTTCTTCTGCAGCAGCGCGACGGCCTGGGCGCGGCGCGTGTTGGCGGCCGTGTCGGGCAGTGCGCCGCCCTCGATGTCGAAGTCGACCTTGGTGAGCTTGTACGCGTCCACGACCTTGCCGTACGCGGCGGCGAGGTCGCCGGCGGAGGAGCAGGCGAGTCCGAGTTCGGACCCGGCGGCGCCGCCGAAGGAGACGCGCACGTCGCCGCCCGCCTCGCGCAGCCGGTCTATCTGCTGGGCGACGGGGTTGCTGCCGAGGTCGCTGACGCCGCCCCACTTGGGGGTGCAGCCGCCGCCGGAGGTGACGAAGGCGAGGGTGAATTCCTTGACGCCCGTCTTCCGGGCAGTGGCCAGGAGGTCGTACGAGGGGTGGAGGAGGGTGTCGACGTACGGGGCGAACGCGGGCTTCGCGCCGCCGGGTGCGGGGGTGCCCTGGGTCGGCCCGGGGCGGGAGGGGCTCGGCGCGGGGCTGGTCGGCCGCGGAGCGGGGGTCTTGTCCGCGGAGCACTTCTCGCCGTTGATCCGGCAGTTCGCCGGGGCCGCGCCGGCCGCGGCGCCGGTGGCCACGAAGCCGACGGTCACGGACGCGCCCGGGGCGATCGTCCTGTTCCAGCTCTCCGGCTCGACGGTGACGCTGCGGCCGCTGACGGTGTGCTTGCCGTTCCACAGGGACGTGATCTTCGCGCCCTCCGGGAGGTCGAACGTCAGCTTCCAGCCGGGCAGTTCCTTGCCGGTGCCGTTGGTGAGGACGTACTGGCCGGTGTAGCCGCCGGACCAGGAGCCGGTGGTGGAGAAGTCCGCGCCGACCGGCGTGGCCTGTGCCGTGCCGGTGAGGGTGAACGCGGCGCCCGTCGCGAGCGCCGCGGCGACCCCGATGCCGGCGAGCCGCGCCGTGCGGCCGACTCGCCGGCGGTGTGCGTTGGATCCCATCGCGTGCCTGCCTGTTCTCACTTCGGGGGGTGGGTACGGTCGGCACGCTAGCGAGCCCGAACCCGGCAAATCGCCCAACCTCGGCTCGGGGACACCTTCTTATGGCGGGCTTAAGGAACGCATCGGCGGGCGTTAATGCCGGGCCCGGCCGCGCCGCACCCGGCGGCGTGCGCGGCGCCGCGGCCCGTCCCCTCCGTCCAGGGCGAGCCACACCCGCACCTCCGTGCCGCCGAGCACCGACCGCCCGATCCGCACGTCGCCGCCCGTGGACTCCGCGACCCGGCGCACGATGTCCAGGCCGAGCCCGGTCGAGCCGGGGCCTCCGTCGCCGTGGCCGCGGCGCAGGGCGGCGTCGGGGTCCGCGATGCCGGGGCCCGCGTCGGAGACGAGGACGATGACGGCGTCCTCGCTGCGGTGCACGTCGACGGCGAAGGCGGTGCCTTCCGGGGTGTGCCGGAAGACGTTGCCGAGCATCGCGTCGAGCGCGGCGACGAGTTCGGGGCGGGCGACGGGGACGCGTACGGTCGTGTCGACGCCCGCGAGCCCGGCCGCGCGCCCCTCGTCCTCGGCGAGCGCGGACCAGAAGTCCATCCGGTCGCGGATCACTTCGCAGGCGTCGCAGCCGAGCGGGGGCCGCTCCTTCCGCTCGCCCTGTTCGCGGGCGGCGCGGATGAGCTGGTCGACCTCGCGTTCCAGCTGGGCGACGGCGGCGCGGGTCTGGTCGGCGGCGGGGCCCTCGCCGAGGGACGCGGCGTTGAGGCGGAGGACGGTGAGGGGGGTGCGGAGCCGGTGCGAGAGGTCGGCGGCGAGCTCGCGTTCGGCGGCGAGGAGCTGCACGATCTTGTCGGCCATGGAGTTGAACGCCACGGCCGCGGCCCGCAGTTCGGCCGGGCCACCCTCGCGGACGCGCACGCCCAGCTTCCCCTCCCCCAGCTCGGCGGCGGCCCGTGCGAGGCGTTCCGCCGGGCGTACGAGGCGCAGGCCGAGGCGGTCGGCGAGGGCGACGGAGCCGACGACGAGGCCGAGGCCCACGGCGGTGAGGATCGCCCAGGACGTGGTGACGCCGTTGCCGACCGCTCGGTGCGGGACGTAGACCTCGACGACCGCGAACTCGCCGGTGCTCAGGGCGGTCGGCTGGAGCAGGGCGTAGCCGCCGGGTACGGAGGTGACGGCGGAGCGGCCGCGGCGGGCGGTCTCCACGTCGCGCGGCTCGGCCCGGCTGCGGCCGATGTCGTAGGCCTGGCGCGCCGGCACCGGGTGCGCGTCGTGCGTGCCGGTGCCCGTTCCCCGGTGCGCGGCCTCGTCGCCGGGTACGTGGACGGCCATCCGTTCCTCGCCACCGGCCTGCGAGCTGGCGACGGCGCGTTCCAGCTGGTCGCGGTCGGTGGTGATGGCGAGGGCCG
Source organism: Streptosporangium nondiastaticum (assembly GCF_003011965.1). Taxonomy (GTDB): domain Bacteria; phylum Actinomycetota; class Actinomycetes; order Streptomycetales; family Streptomycetaceae; genus Streptomyces; species Streptomyces nondiastaticus. The sequence goes on along the minus strand of NZ_PXWG01000015.1, from coordinate 93,857 downwards.
GCCGGATCTGGGCCGCCTGCCGTTCGGCGTCGGCGAAGGCGCGGTCGCGGGCCAGTTCCTTGACGACCAGTCCGAGGGGCACGGCGAAGGCCAGGACCACCATGACGGTGACGGCCAGCGACACTCTGACGAGCGCCCACCTCATGCCTGTTCCGCCGGGGGCTGTTCCAGCTTCACCCCGACTCCGCGGACGGTGTGGAGGTAGCGCGGGCTGGCGGCCGTCTCGCCGAGTTTGCGGCGCAGCCAGGACAGGTGCACGTCGATGGTCTGGTCGTCGCCGTAGGACTGCTGCCAGACCTCGGCGAGGAGCTCCTTGCGCGGGACGACGACGCCCGGGCGGCCGGCCAGGTAGGCGAGCAGGTCGAACTCACGCCGGGTCAGGTCCAGGGCGGTCCCGTCGAGTTCCGCGAGCCTGCGCAGCGGGTCGACGGCCAGGCCGCCGACGCGCAGTGCCCCGGACGGCGCCGGGTCGCCCGCCGCGGCGCCGCCCCTGCCCGTGCGGCGCAGGACGGCGGCCATGCGCGCGGTCAGGTGTGCCACGGAGAAGGGCTTGACGAGGTAGTCGTCGGCGCCGTCGGTGAGCAGCCGGATGATCTCCGCTTCGTCGTCGCGCGCGGTGGCGACGATGACCGGCACGTCGGTGATGCCGCGCAGCATCTTCAGGGCCTGCGCCCCGTCGAGGTCCGGCAGGCCGAGGTCGAGGATGACCAGGTCGAAGCCGACCTGCGCGACTTCGCGCAACGCTTCCAGGGCGGTTCCGACGCTGCGTACGGTGTGCGCGGCCTCGGTCAGCTCCCGGATGAGGGCGGAGCGCACGAACGGATCGTCCTCGACTACGAGCAGTCTTGCCATGGCCCGCACCGTACGCCATACGGGTGAGGCACTATGAGCCAGGTGAGGCGAGGAATCATGCAGGCCCTGGCGTGGGTGCTGGCGACGGCGGCGGCCATGGCGGTGTCCTGGTACGGGGTGCGGACGGTGCTGACGGGCACGGCCTACGAGCCGCCGCGCGCGCTGCCGATCTCCGGCACGACGCCGCCGCCCGGGCCGGCTGCGAGCGACCCGGCCCGCACGCCGCGCACGGCGGAACAACCGGCCTCTCCCTCACCGTCCCGCAGCAGCGCCGCGCCCGTGCCGGACGCGTCACCGCGGCCCGGCTCCCCGCCTTCGTCGCCGTCGCCGTCGCCGTCGGGCGGCAACGGAGAGGTGAAGAGCTTCCCCGTCCGGGGCGGGCGGGCGGTCTTCGACCTGGGTGAGTCCTCGGCGGCGCTCGTCTCGGCGACGCCGGACGAGGGCTGGCAGATGCGCGTGTGGAAGCAGAGCGCGTGGATCCGGGTGGACTTCATGGCCGGCACGAGGACGACGTCCCTGTTCGTCACCTGGAACGGCCACCCGCCGCAGGTCCAGACGGTGGAGAACTGACCACACCCGGGCAGAGGCATCAGACCTCGGGGAGGAACGCGGGATCGATCCCGATCGAGGCGACGCCTTCGCGTACGGCGTGGACGAACTGCCTGCTGGCCGCGACGAGGTCCTCCCACGCGACGGGCGCGGACCACACGCCGGGCGCGAAGAGGAACCCCACGCTCCAGCCGCCTTCGGAGCGCGCGATCCGCACGAGCCCCGGGTCCGCGCTCACCGAGTCGAGCGCGAAGTCCCGGGCCCCCGCGTCCGGGCTCCGGAGCCGGAGCGCCAGGGAGTGCGCGAGTTCGGCGACGGGGAACCGCTCCTCGGTCCACAGGGCATCGTCGCCGTCCCAGCAGGTCAGCTCCGCCTCGATGTCGGCGAGCAGCATGGCCGGGTGGATCTCCTGCGGTGCGAGCCCGCGGCGCGGGAGGTCCGGTGCCGCGAAGTCCCGGCACGTGAGTCGCAGCGTCACGGCTTGCCGCCGTCCTTCGCCCACAGGGAGCGCACGTGGCCGAGGTGGCGGGCCATGCACTTCTCGGCGCCCTTGGCGTCGCCCGCGAGCATCAGGTCCAGGAGTTCGAGGTGTTCCTCGGCGGAGGGGATGAGGTCGCCGCGCTCGTCGAGCGCGGTCAGCCCGTACAGGCGCGAGCGCTTGCGCAGGTCGCCGACCGTCTCGACGAGGCGTTCGTTGCCGGAGAGGGCCAGCAGCGTGAGGTGGAACTGCCGGTCGGCTTCCAGATAGCCGATGAGGTCGTGGTCGCGGGCGGCGCGCACGATCTCCTCGGCGACCGGGCGGAGCGCTTCGAGGTCCTCGCGGGCCGCGGCGCGGGTGATCCGGCCGGTCATGGGGACCTCGATGAGCGTGCGGATCTCGGTGTACTGGTCGAGGTCGCGCTCGTTGACCTCGGTGACCCGGAAGCCCTTGTTGCGGACCGGCTCGACCAGGCCCTCGCGGGCGAGGTCGAGCATGGCCTCGCGCACCGGGGTCGCGGAGATGCCGAAGTCCTCCGCGAGCTGCGGGGCGGAGTAGACCTCGCCGGGGCGGAGTTCGCCGGAGATGAGGGCGGCGCGCAGGGCGTGGGCGACCTGGTCGCGCAGCCGCTCGGTGGCGGTGATGAGGTTGCGCTGTTTGAGGTGGCCCATGATGTCCCTTTCGTGCCCCGATGGACTGGACCACCAAGCGTACAATGTCACATCTTGCTCAGGGTGCCAGGGTATAGGTGCGACTGGAGGTGTAGAAGTCCAGTACGGCGCGGCCCTGTTCGCGGGGTCCGTGGCCGGAGGCCTTGGTCCCGCCGAACGGCACGTGGAAGTCGGCGCCGGTGGACGGCCCGTTGACGCGGATCATGCCGGTGTCGAGGTCGTCGAGCCCTTGCAGCACCGCTTCCAGCCCGGCGGTGTGGACGGACGTGACCAGCCCGTACGGGACCGCGTTGCTGATCCGTACGGCGTGCTGCAGGTCGTCCGCGGGCAGCAGCGCGGCGACGGGCGCGAACACCTCCTCGGTGAGCAGCGGGTGGCCGTCGGGAACCTTCTCGGCGACCGTGGGGGCCGCGTACCAGCCGGGGCCGTCCGCGGCGCTGCCCGCGGCGAGGACGGGGGCGCCGGTCAGCGCTCGGTCGAAGCGGTCGCGGGCCCGGCCCGAGATGAGGGGGCCGCACACGGTCGCGGGGTCGGCCGGGTCGCCCACGGGCAGGGCGCGCAGCACCTCCGCGAGGGCTTCGCGGAGCGGGCCGAGGGCGGTGCCGACGGCGATGACGCGGCTGGTGGCGGTGCACTTCTGCCCCGCGTAGCCGGCGAGGGCGGCGGCGATGTGGGCGGCGGCCCGCCCGATGTCGGCGTCGGGCAGGACGATCGCCGCGTTCAGGCCTCCCGTCTCGGCCTGGACGGGGACGCCGCGCGCGGTGGCGGCCCGGGCGACGGCGTCACCGGCCGCGGTGGAGCCGGTGAAGGAGACGACGTCGGCGGCCGAGACGACGGCGCCGCCTTCCGTCGCGCCACCGGGCACGACCGTGAACACGCCGTCCGGCAGCGCCGCCTGGACGAGCTCGGCCAGGCGGAGGGCGCAGGCGGTGGCCTCGGGCGCCGGTTTGAGGACGACCGTGTTGCCCACCGCCAGGGCGGGCGCGGCCTTCCAGGACGGGATGGCGAAGGGGAAGTTCCAGGGCGTGATCAGGCCGGCGACGCCGTGCGGGCGGCGGCGGGTGAGCAGCAGCCCGGCTCCGGCGGCCGTCTCGTGGACCGTGCCGGCCGCCTCGTAGGGGGCCTGGGCGTAGTACCGCCAGATCGCGGCCGTGCGCGCGACCTCGGCCCGTGCCTCGGCGAGGGGTTTGCCCGTCTCGCGCACGGCGAGGGCGGCGAGTTCACCGGCGGCGGACTCGACGGACGAGGCGATGGCCCCGAGGGCCGAGGAGCGGGCGGCGGCGCCGGCGCGGGCCCAGCCTGGCTGGGCGGCGCGGGCCCGTTCGACGGCCTCGGCGGCGGCCGGGGCGCCGGGCGCGGCGATCTCGGTGACGACGTCGGAGGGGTCGGCCGGGTTGACGGAGACGAGGGGGGTGGCGGGGGCGGCGGTCACAGGAGGAAACCTCCGGGGAAGGGGTCGTCCGGGTCGAGGAAGTACTGGGCGGTGCCGGTGATCCAGGCGCGTCCGGTGACGGCGGGCACGACCGCCGGCACGCCGGCGACCTGCGTCTCCCCCACCAGGCGGCCGGTGAACCGGGTGCCGATGAAGGACTCGTTGACGAAGTCGCGCTCCAGCGGGAGCGCGCCGCGGGCGTGCAGCTGGGCCATCCGGGCGGAGGTGCCGGTGCCGCAGGGCGACCGGTCGAACCAGCCGGGGTGGATGGCCATGGCGTGCCGGGAGTGGTGCGCGTCCGAGCCGGGGGCGGCGAGGTAGACGTGTTTGAGGCCGCTGATCCCGGGGTGCTCGGGGTGGACGGGCCGGTCGGGCGAAGCGTTGATCGCGTCCATGAGAGCGAGCCCGGCGGCGAGCAGGTCGCCCTTGCGCTCGCGGTCGAAGGGCAGTCCCAGGGCGTCGAGTTCGGCGAAGGCGTAGAAGTTGCCGCCGAAGGCGAGGTCGTAGGTGACCGTCCCGTACCCCGGCACGTCCGCCTTGCGGTCGAGGCCGAGGCAGAAGGAGGGCACGTTGGTGAGCGTGACGGACTTGGCGGCGCCGTCCTCGACCTGCACGTCGACGGTGATCAGGCCGGCGGGGGTGTCGAGGCGCACGGTGGTGACGGGCTCGCTGACCGGCACCATGCCGGTTTCGACGAGCACGGTCGCGACTCCGATGGTGCCGTGCCCGCACATGGGCAGCACCCCGGAGACCTCGATGTAGAGGACGCCGTAGTCCGCGTCCGGCCGGGTGGGCGGCTGGAGGATCGCGCCGCTCATGGAGGCGTGCCCGCGCGGCTCGTACATCAGGAGCGTGCGGAGGTGGTCCATGTGCTCGATGAAGTGGAGCCGGCGCTCGGCCATGGTGGCGCCGGGGATCACGCCGACGCCACCGGTGATGACGCGCGTGGGCATGCCCTCGGTGTGCGAGTCGACGGCATGGAAGATGTGACGGGTTCGCACGGACGTCCTTCCGCTGTCGGTACGGGGTCAGTGGTGGCCGTCGGCGACGGCCTTCTCCGTGGCGGCGCGCACCGCGGCCTCCGCCTCGCCCGTGAGCGGCAGGCGCGGCGGGCGGGTGGGGCCGCCGTGCTGTCCGGTGAGGTCCATGGAGAGCTTGATGGCCTGCACGAACTCCGTCCTGGAGTCCCAGCGCAGCAGGGGGTGCAGCGAGCGGTAGAGCGGCAGTGCCGTCTGCAGGTCACCGGCGACGGCGGCGCGGTAGAGCGCCGCGCAGGTGGCGGGGAAGGCGTTGGGGTAGCCGGCGATCCAGCCGGCGGCGCCCGCGGTGGCGAGCTCCAGGAGGACGTCGTCGGCGCCGACCAGCAGGTCGAGGTCGGGGGCGAGTTCGGCGATCTCGTAGGCGCGCCGGACGTCGCCGGTGAACTCCTTGACGGCCACGATGCTGCCGTCGGCGTGGAGCCGGGCGAGCAGGCCGGGGGTCAGGTCGACCTTGGTGTCGATGGGGTTGTTGTAGGCGACGACGGGTATCCCGGCGCGGGCGACGTCCGCGTAGTGGGCGCGCACGGCCTCCTCGCCGGCGCGGTAGGCGTTGGGCGGGAGCAGCAGGACGGAGCCGCAGCCGGCCTCGGCGGCCTGGTCGGCCCAGCGGCGGGCCTCGGCGCTGCCGTAGGCGGCGACGCCGGGCATCACCCGGGCCGGATCGCCGGCGGCCTCGACGGCGGTGCGCACGACCCGGGCGCGCTCGATCGGAGTGAGGGTCTGGTACTCGCCGAGGGAGCCGTTGGGGACGACGCCGTCGCAGCCGTTGTCCAGGAGGTGGCGGACGTGTGCGGCGTAGGCGTCGTGGTCGACGGTGAGGTCCTCGCGCAGCGGGAGCGCGGTGGCGACCATCACGCCGCGCCAGGGGCGGTCGGTGGTCCAGGAGGCGGTGGTCATGCCGGAAACCCTTCTATGACGTGCTGTGGCGTAGGGCGGATGCGGGACGGGTGGGAGTGCGGTTTACGTGGTGCCGGGTTCCTCCGGACCGGTGGCCAGGGTTCCCAGGGGTACGGGCACGGCGAGCGGTCGGCGCTCGGCGGACGGCGGTACGGTCCCCTGCGCCGTACCGGACGCCGCCAGGCAGGCCACCGCCGCGCCGCACATGCGGCCCTGGCACCAGCCCATGCCGGCCCGGGTGAGGAGCTTGACGGTGCGGGCGTCGCGGGCGCCGAGTTCGCCGGCGGCCTCGCGGATGCCGCCGGCGGTCACCTCCTCGCAGCGGCAGACCTCGGTGTCGTCGGGGAGCCAGGAGGTCCAGCCGGGGCCGGGTGCGTGGGCGGCGGCCATGGCGTCGGCGAAGGCACGCATGCGGTCGCGGCGGCGGGCCAGGTCCCGGGCGCGCCGGCTGCGGGTGAGGGCGGGGAGTCCGCGCAGCCGGGCGGCCACCGCGATGGCCGCCAGTTCACCCTCGGTGCGGGCGAGTTGCCAGCCGCCGGTTCCGCCGGTCTCGCCCGCGGCCCACAGGCCGGGCACCGAGGTCTCCTGGAGGGCGTCGAGGGCGAGGGCGTGCGTGCCGTCGGGGGTGTGGCGGGTCGCGCAGCCCAGGCCGGTGGCCAGTTCGATCTGGGGCACGAGTCCGTGGCCGACGGCCAGCGCGTCGCAGGCGATGCGGCGGCCCGTGCCCGGCACGGGCCGCCAGGCGCGGTCGAGCCGGGAGACGGTGACGGCTTCGACGCGGTCGGTGCCGTGCACTTCGGTGACGGCGCTGCGGGTGCGCAGCGGCGTGCGGTGGCGCAGCAGTGCGGAGCCGTGGACGGCTGCTTCGAGGAGCTTGTGGGGGCTGGTGGCGAGGGCGCGCGGGCTGCGGGCGTAGCCGAGGTAGCCGGAGGCCTCGACCACGGCGGGGACGCGGGCGCCCGCGGCGGCGAGGGAGGAGGCGACGGCGAGCAGGAGCGGACCGCTGCCCGCGACGACGATCCGCCGCCCGGGCAGCACGAGCCCGGCCTTGAGCATGGCCTGGGCGCCGCCGGCGCCCACGACGCCGGGCAGGGTCCAGCCGGGGAAGGGGAGTTGCCGCTCGTACGCGCCGGTCGCGAGGAGGACGGCACGGGCCCGGACCCGGGCCGGGGTGCCGCTTGCGGCGTCGGGTCCGGTGAGGGCGTGCACGGTCCACGTGCCGTCGTCGTCCTGCCGGGTGACGGTCCAGACGTGGTGGTGGGCGAGGTGGGCGGCCTCGCTCTCCTCGAAGCGGCGGCGGAGTGCGGTGAACTCGGCCCAGTCGTGGTGCAGGGCCTGCGGGCGCGCGGCGCCCAGGCCCGGGGCCGGGTGGCGGAAGTACTGGCCGCCGGTCCGCGGGGCGGCGTCCAGGAGGGCGACGGACAGGCCGAGTGTGCGGGCGGTGACGGCTCCGGCGAGGCCGGCGGGGCCCGCGCCGATCACGGCGAGGTCGTACGGCTCGGACGGCGCGGACGCCACATGCTGTTGAGACCCCTCGTACGGTTCACAGGCCTCGTATGGTTCACAGGCCTCGCACCGTTCACGGGCCTCGTACGGTTCAGACGGCGAGCCCGGCATGGCCGTGTCCCTCCTGAGTGGTGATCGCGTCGCCGGGCCGCGCGGGGACGAGGCAGGCCCGCCGGTTGGGCTCCCCGTTGACCGTGGCGAGGCAGTCGTAGCACTGCCCGATGCCGCAGAAGGCGCCGCGCGGGCGGCCGCCGTTCCGGGTGGTGCGCCAGGCGAGGATGCCCGCGCCCCACAGGGCGGCGGCGACGGACTGGCCGGGCAGGGCGGTGACCGGGCGGCCGTCGAAGGTGATCTCGAAGGGCGGTCCGGGGTCCGCGCCGACGAGGTCGGCGGGGGTGCGGTCACGCGCCACGGCGGGACTCCTTCCGGCTGGGGTGCTGGCTCGGGGGGACTGCGGGCGCCCGGCGCCCGGGGCGCGGTGACGGCGCCGGCCGGACCGGCGGGCGCTCACGCCGGCCCGAAGCGGTCGGGCCTGAAGGGTGCCGGGGACACGGGAGGTTCCCTGCCCGCCAGGATCGCTGCGATCAGCGCCCCCGTCCCCGGGGCGAGCCCGATGCCCGCGCCTTCGTGGCCGCAGGCGTGCAGCAGTCCGGGGACGCGGGGGTCGGGGCCGATGGCGGGCAGGTGGTCGGGCAGGTACGGGCGGAAGCCGGCGTACGTGCGGATGGCCCGTACCCGGGCCAGGACCGGGAAGAGCGCGGTGGCCTGTGCGGCGAGGCGGCGGAGCGCCTCGACGGACAGCGTGCGGTCGAAGTCGACCCGTTCGCGGCTGGCGCCGATGAGGACCGGCCCCGCCGGGGTGCCCTCGACCACCGCGGAGGTCTGCAGCGCGGCGGATCCGCTGGCCACGTCGGCGACGTAGTCGGCCGCGTAGACCTTGTGCCGGACCACGCGCGGCAGGGGTTCGGTGACGAGCACGAAGCCGCGGCGGGGCAGCACGGGCAGGTGGGCGCCGGCGAGCCGGGCCACGTCGCCACCCCAGGTGCCTGCGGCATTGACGACGTGCGGGGCGTGCAGGTCGCCCGCGGCCGTGCGGACGCCCCGCACCTCGCCGTGCGCGCCGGTGAGGACGGCGGTGACCTCTTCGCCGGTGCGCACCCGGGCGCCCGAGGCGCGCAGCAGGTGGGCGGCGGCGAGGGCGGGCTGGACCTGGGCGTCCTGCGGGTAGTGGAAGCCGCCGCCGAGGCCGGGTGCCAGGTGCGGCTCCAGTTCGTGCAGCCGGCCGGCGGGTATCTCCTCGGCGGTGACGCCCGCCTCGGCCTGGGCGGCGGCGAACTTCCGCAGCGCGGCCATGCCGGCGGCGTCGGAGGCGACGACGAGGCCGCCCTTGGCCTCGTACTCGATCCGGGCGGGGAGCTCCCGGGCCAGCTCCTGCCACAACCGGGTGGAGAGCAGGGCCAGTTCGAGCTCGGGGCCGGGTTCCTTGTCGGAGACCAGGAGGTTGCCTTCGCCGGCGCCCGTGGTCCCGCCGGCGACGGGGCCGCGGTCGAGCACGGTGACGGTGAGGCCGGAGCGGGCGGCGTAGTAGGCGCAGGCGGCGCCGACCACTCCCGCTCCGACGACGATGACGTCGGAGACGTCGCTGACGTCCGGGGGGTTGCTCAGGGGCACGTCAGTAATATTTCACATTGCACTGCACCTGCCAAGAGCTGGTCCGGACCTGACCGCCCCCCATTCCCCTTCAGCCGGCGAGGAGTTCGCCCATCCACGCCTCGACCGCGTCGGGCGTGCGCGGCAGCGCGTGCGACATCAGCCGCGCCCCGTCGGCGGTGATGACCAGGTCGTCCTCGATGCGCACGCCGATGCCGCGGAGTTCGGCCGGCAGCGTCTCGTCGTCGGCCTGAAGGTAAAGCCCGGGCTCGACGGTGAGCACCTGCCCTTCCTCCAGGACGCCGTCGAGGTAGGCGTCCGCGCGCGCCTGGGCGCAGTCGTGGACGTCCAGGCCGAGCATGTGGCCGCTGCTGCACAGCGTGTACCGGCGGTGGAAGTCGCCTTCGGCGTGCTGGAGCACGCCCCATTCGGCGAGGCCCTCGGCGATGACACGCATCCCGGCCCGGTGGAAGTCGCGGAAGCTCGCGCCGGGCTTGAGGGCGGCCATGCCCGCCTCCTGGGCGGCGAGCACGAGCTCGTAGACCTGACGCTGGACGGGTGAGAAGCGGCCCGAGAGCGGCAGGGTGCGGGTGAGGTCGGCGGTGTAGAGGGAGTCGGTCTCCACGCCGGCGTCCAGAAGCAGGAGTTCGCTGCGGTCGAGACGGCCTTCGTTGCGTATCCAGTGCAGGTAGCAGGCGTGGGCGCCCGAGGCGGCGATGGTCTCGTAGCCCGTGCCGTTGCCCTCCGCCCGGGCGCGCAGGCCGAAGACGCCCTCGATCCACCGCTCGCCGCGAGGATGGGCGAGCGCGCGCGGCAGCGCCCGTACGACGTCCTCGAAGCCGGCGACGGTGTGGTCCACGGCCAGTTGCAGCTGGCCGACCTCCCAGGCGTCCTTGACCAGCCGCAGTTCGCTGAGGGCGGCGGCGAGCCCGGCGTCGCGGGAGGCGTCGCGGCCCGGGGGCAGCTGGCCGTAGGCGTCCAGGTGCGCGCAGCGGATGCCGGTCATGCGCTCGGCTTCGCCGAGGTCGGGGCGGGGGCCGACCCAGAACTCGCCGTAGCGGCGGTCGCGGTAGAGCTCCGTGCCGTTGCGGGCCGAGCGCGGCCGCGCGTACAGCACCGCCTCGTGCCCGTGCGGGCCGTCGGGCTCCAGGACCAGCACGTGGCCGGCCTGTTCCTCGCCGGTGAGCCCGGTCAGCCAGGCGTACGCGCTGTGCGGCCGGAAGCGGTAGTCGCAGTCGTTGGAGCGCACGGCGAGCTCACCGGCGGGCACGATCAGGCGCTCGCCGGGGAAGCGCGCCGAGAGCTTCGCCCTGCGTGCCGCCGCGAGGTCCGCGACGGGCAGCCGGATGTCGCCGGGCAGCGGGGCCGGCGCCCAGTTGCCGGCCATGAAGGCCCCGAACTCCCCCGAGACGGGCAGGTCGTGACTTGCTGTGCGGATCGCGCCGGCTTCTGCTTCCTTCATGTGAATTCCTCCTCGGACACGGGCGGGTAACGGATCCATCGCCGGTTGAAGGGAAGGTGACTGACATCTTGTCAGTGCAATTTCACATTACTATGTTACGGGTCACATTTCAGCCCTGGGCGGCCGCCTGCCTCGACGGCTGCCCGGCCGTTCACGGAGTGACCACTGATGAACAAGCGCACGGGTACCACCCTGGCCGCCGTCACGGCGGCCGCCATCGCCCTCGGATCGGCCGGCTGTTCCGGCGATCAGCAGCCGGCGGGCGGGAAGAATCCCGCCGCCGTCCACGAGGGCGAGGCGATCGGCGGCACTCCGCAGAAGGGCGGCACCCTCACCGTGCTGTCCAACCAGGACTTCACCCACCTCGACCCGGCCCGCAGCTGGGTGATGAACGACATGGACTTCGGCACCCGGCTGCTCTACCGCACCCTGGTGACGTACAAGGCCGCACCCGGCAAACAGGGCAGTCAGCTCACCCCCGACCTCGCCACCGACCTCGGCACGCCCTCCGCCGACGCCAGGACCTGGACGTTCCACCTCAAGCCGGGGGTGAAGTACGAGGACGGCTCGCCCGTCACCGCGCAGGACGTCAAGTACAACGTCGAGCGGTCCTTCTCCCCCGACCTGCCCGGCGGCGCCGACTACGCCGCCCGCTACCTCGCCGGCGCCGAGGGCTACCGCGGCCCGGCCGAGGGCAAGCACCTGGACTCGGTCCGGACGCCCGACGACCGCACCATCGTCTTCGCCTTGCGCAAACCGTTCGCCGAGTTCCCGTACGCCACGGTCATGCCCACCTTCGCACCCGTCCCCCAGGCGCAGGACAAGGGCCCCCAGTACGACAACCGGCCGTTCTCCTCCGGCCCCTACAAGATCGAGTCCTACGCCCGGGGCAAGAAGCTCGTCCTCGTCCGCAACGAGCACTGGAGCCCGGCGACGGACGACGTCCGCAAGGCGTACCCGGACCGGCTCGTCGTCGTGATGGGCCTGAAGGCCAACCAGATCGACGACCGGCTGACGGCGAGCCGGGGCGCGGACGCCTCCGCCGTCTCCTGGGGCGCCCTGCGCCCCGAGAGCGGCGCCAAGGTGCTGCCCGACGCGGAGGTCAGGAAGCGGCTGATCGCCGAGTCCACCAACTGCACCGACATGGTGCAGATGCACACCGGCCGCGCCCCCTTCGACGACGTCCGCGTCCGCCGGGCCGTGCAGTACGCCCTCGACCGCGACGCCGTCCTGACCGCCTCCGGCGGCCCCGCCTTCAACGACCTGTCGACCGCGTACATGCCCGCCTCCCTCTTCGGCGGCAAGCAGCCCGACACCCTCGGGATCCCCGTCACGGGCGACGCGGAGAAGGCCAAGCAGCTCCTCAGGGAAGCGGGTAAACCGGACGGGCTGGCGACCAGAATGACGGTCTCGACCGGCGACAAGGGGAGGGCCGAGGCGATACAGCAGTCCCTCGCCGAGGCCGGCATCAAGGTCACCATCGAGACGGTCGACCCGTCCGCGTTCTACGCCACCATCGGCGACACCGGCAACCGCACCGACCTGGTGTACACCGGCTGGTGCCCCGACTACCCCTCCGGCTCCACCTTCCTGCCCTTCGTCTTCGACGGCCGCTTCATCAAGGAGAAGGGCAACTCCGGCAACCACTCCCTCTTCCGCGACGACGCCACGATGAAGCGGATGGACGAGATCGCGGCCATGACCGACACCGGCGAGGCCGCCAGGGCCTGGCAGCAGCTGGACGGCGAGATCCTCGCCAAGGCGCCCGCCGTGCCGGTGCTGGTCCGGCGCTGGCCGCTGGTCCTCGGCAGCAACATCGCCGGGGCCTACGGGCACACGTCCTTCGGCGGCCAGCTCGACTACGCCACGGCAGGCCTCAAGGACCCCGCGAAGAGCCGGGACTGAGGCCGCCGTGACCACCGCCCCCGCAGCCGCCCCCGCAGAGACCCCCTCCGGCAGCGGCCCCTGGCGGCTCGCCCGCGCCGAGCTGCGCCGCCGCACCTCCGTCAAGGTCTCCCTCGCCGTCGTCGCGCTGTTCCTGCTCATGGCGGCGGGCGCCCCGCTGCTGAGCTCGCTCGGCGGCCACGCGCCCGACGCGTTCGACAAGACCGCCGTCGACCCCTACCTCGGCGGCCGGCCCCTCGGCCCGCTCGGCGGCGTCTCCCCCCGCCACTGGCTCGGCGTCGAACCCGTCACCGGCCGCGACCTCTTCGCCCGCGTCGTGCACGGCGCACAGGTCTCCCTGCTCATCGCCCTGACCGCCACCGCGATCGTCGTCGCCGTCGGCACGGCCGCCGGCATCGCCGCGGGCTACTTCGGCGGCCGCACCGACGCCGTGCTCTCCCGCCTCATGGACCTCACCATGTCCTTCCCCTCCCTCATCTTCATGATCGCCATGCTGTCGGTGGCCAGAGACGTCAACCGCATCGTGCTGATGACCGCCGTCATCGGCCTCTTCGGCTGGCCCGGCATCGCCCGCGTCGTCCGCGGCCAGACGCTCTCGCTCAAGCACCGCGAGTACGTCGACGCCGCCCGCCTCGCCGGCGCCGGGCCCTGGCGCGTCCTCACCCGCGCGGTCCTGCCCGGCGTCACCGGGCCCGTCATCGCGTACACCACCCTGCTCGTCCCCGGCATGATCGCCACCGAGGCGGCCCTGAGCTACCTGGGCGTCGGCGTCCGCCCGCCCACCCCCTCCTGGGGCCAGATGATCGCCGAGAGCGTCGCCTTCTACGACACCGACCCCATGTACTTCGTCATCCCGAGCACCTGCCTGTTCCTCACCGTGCTCGCCTTCACCCTGCTCGGCGACGCGCTGCGCGACGTCCTCGACCCGAGGAGCGCCCGCGCATGATCCCCTATCTGGGCCGCCGGCTCCTCGCCGTCGCCAGCGTCCTCGTCGCCGTCGCCGCCGTCACCTTCACCATCTTCTACGTGCTCCCCTCCGATCCCGCGGCCGCCGCCTGCGGCAAGTCGTGCAGCGTGGAACGGCTCGCGGCGATCCGCGCCCACATGGGCCTGGACCAGCCGCTGTGGCGGCAGTTCGCCGACTTCGTCACCGGCATCTTCACCGGCCGGACCATGGGCAGCGGCCGCTACGCCCTGCACTGCGCCTTCCCCTGCCTCGGCTACTCCTACGAGAACTCCGAGGCCGTCTGGGACCTGCTCATGGACCGGCTGCCGGTCTCCGCCTCGCTGGCGCTGGGCGCGGCCGTGCTGTGGCTGGTCCTCGGCCTGGGCGCGGGGGTCACCGCCGCCCTGCGCAAGGACACCCTCACCGACCGCGCCCTGATGACCGGCGCCGTCGCCGCGGCCTCGCTGCCGGTCTACTTCACGTCGATGATGCTGATCTACGGGCTCGTCCGGACTGCCGGCCTGCTGGCCTACCCGCAGTACGTGCCCCTCACCGGCGATCCCGTGCGCTGGGCGTCCAACCTGCTCCTGCCCTGGCTCGCGCTGGCCGTGCTCTACGCCGCCATGTACGCGCGCCAGAGCCGCAGTTCGATGATCGAGACAATGGCGGAGCCGTACATCCGCACCGCCCGCGCCAAGGGCCTGCCGCGCCGCACCGTCGTCGTCAAGCACGGGCTGCGGGCGGGCATGACCCCGGTCCTCACCCTCTTCGGCATGGACCTGGGCGGGCTGCTCGCGGGCGCGGTCATCACCGAGTCCATCTTCGGCCTGCCGGGCATCGGCCGCCTCTTCTACGGCGCCCTGTCCACCGGAGACCAGCCGGTCATCCTCGGCGTCACGCTGCTGGCGGCCGCCTTCATCGTCGTCGCCAACCTGGCCGTCGACCTGCTCTACGCCGTCGTCGACCCGCGAGTGAGGTACTGATGGCCGGCACCCCGGAGAAACTTCCCCTGTTGTCCGTCGAGGACCTCACCGTCACCTTCACCACCGCCCGCGGCCCCGTCCGCGCGGTGGACTCCCTGTCCTTCGCGGTGCGCCGCGGGCGGACGCTCGGCATCGTCGGCGAGTCCGGCTCCGGCAAGTCCGTCACCTCCCTGGCCGTGATGGGCCTGCACACCGGCGCCCGGGTCACCGGTTCCGTCCGGCTCGACGGGCGCGAGCTGACCGGCCTGCCCGAGCGCGAGCTGAACCGGCTCCGCGGCCGCCGCATGGCGATGATCTTCCAGGACCCGCTGTCGGCCCTCCACCCGTACTACACGGTGGGCGAGCAGATCGCCGAGCACCATCGTGTCCACTTCGGCTCCGGCCGCCGGGCGGCCCGCAAAAGAGCTGTCGGCATGCTGGGCGAGGTCGGCATCCCGGACCCCGCACGGCGCGCGGGCGAGTACCCGCACCAGTTCTCCGGCGGCATGCGCCAGCGCGTGATGATCGCCATGGCGCTCGCCTGCGAACCCGAGCTGCTCATCGCCGACGAACCGACCACCGCCCTCGACGTCACCGTCCAGGCCCAGATCCTGGAGCTGATCGCCCGCCTGCAGGAGCAGCGCGGACTCGCCGTCGTCATGATCACCCACGACCTCGGCGTCGTCGCGCGCGTGGCCCACGAGGTCCTGGTGATGTACGGCGGCAGGGCGGCCGAACAGGCCCCGGTGGACGCCCTGTTCGCCGCGCCGGCCCACCCCTACACCCGCGGCCTGCTCGACTCGCTCCCGCGCCTCGACGACGGCGACGACGCGCCCCTGCGGGCCATCCCCGGCAGCCCTCCCTCGCTGCTGGACCCGGCGCCGGGGTGCGCGTTCGCGCCGCGCTGCCCGCGCGCGGCGGCCGCGGCACCGGCCGAGCGCGCGCGCTGCGAGGGGACCAGGCCCGAACTGCGCGCCGCCGAGGAGCACCTGGTCGCCTGTCATCTGTCCCCGCACGCCGCCGCCCACACCCGGGGAGGCCCCCGATGACCGCCGCCGCTCCCCTGCTCTCCGTGCGGGACCTGAGGATGACCTTTCCCGGCCGGCGGGGGCACTCCGCCCCCGTCCGGGCCGTCGACGGCGTCTCCTTCGACCTGGCGGCGGGCGAGACCCTGGGCCTGGTGGGCGAGTCCGGCTGCGGCAAGTCCACGACCGGCCGCGCGATCGTACGGCTGCTGGAGCCCACCGCCGGGTCGGTCGTCTACGACGGGCGGGACATCAGCCGCCTGCGGCAGCGCGCGCTCAAGCCGCTGCGGCAAGAGCTGCAGATGGTCTTCCAGGACCCGCACTCCTCCCTCAACCCGCGCTGGACCGCGGCCCGGATCATCGCCGACCCGCTGCTGGCGCAGGGCCGTGCGGCGGCCGGCGCCCGGAGGCGGGCGGCGGAGCTGATGGAGCTGGTCGGGCTCCTCCCCCAGCACCTGGACCGCTATCCGCACGAGTTCTCCGGCGGGCAGGCGCAGCGCATCGGCATCGCGCGGGCCCTGGCCACCGGCCCCCGTCTGATCGTCGCGGACGAGCCGGTCTCGGCGCTCGACGTCTCCGTGCAGGCGCAGATCGTCAATCTGATGGAGCGGCTGCAGCGGGAGCTCGGTCCGGCCTTCCTCTTCATCGCCCACGACCTGTCGGTGGTGAAGCGGGTGTGTGACCGGGTGGCGGTGATGTATCTCGGGCGGATCGTCGAAGTCGGCGCCAAGGAGCGGGTGTACGCGGCGCCGGCCCATCCGTACACGCGGGCGCTGCTCTCCGCCGTGCCGCTGCCGGACCCGGCGGCCGAGCGGGTGCGAGAGCGGATCACCCTGCTCGGCGACCCTCCCAACCCGGCCGCTCCCCCGCCCGGCTGCACGTTCCATCCTCGCTGCCCCAAGGCCCGGGAGATCTGCCGGGCCGAGGCGCCGCTGCTGCGGATCGCGGCGCCGGGCGAGGCGCGGCAGGTCGCGTGCCACTTCCCGGAGTCCTCCGGCTGACACTTTGGACAACCCTTGGTGTCTGAGGGGTTGTCAGTGCCATTTCACATTACTACGTTACACATGACATGGCGCAGACAACCGGCTTCCCGTCTCCCTTCCGCCGGACGGGAGTTGAAGCCCACGCGCGCCGGCACCGTGTGCGTGCGCCGTCCCTCGCGTCCGCACGACCCGTACCTCCCACACATCTCACACCTCCCACAACAGGAGTCCATCGGTGTCTCGCTCCAGAACCCCGCGCAGATCCCTGCGCGCAGCCCTCCTCACCGCGTCCATAGCCACGGCGCTCTGCGCCACCGCCGCCGCGCAGCCCGGGTTCGCGGCCTCTCCCCCACCGGCGGCCCCGTCCGCGGCACCCGCGACCACACCCGCACCCGCCGCGCACCGGGACACCCCCACGCCGAACCCCTTCGACGAGGTCACCCGGTTCGCCGAGGCCCCGAAGCCGGCCGCGCAGTCCCCCTCCGCGCCGGGCGGGCTCACCGACGGGCGGGTGCCCGGCCCGCCGCGCACGGACCAGCCCAAGGACGGCAAGGACCAGGGCAAGGGCAAAGGCAAGGCGAGCTCCGCCGCTCCGCACGCCACCCTCGGCGGCAGCACCGTCCCGTGCACGCTCGACGGCGTCACGGGGCTCTCCCCCGAGCAGTTCGCCGACTTCCTCGCCGACCAGGCCGTCACCGCCGACGGCTGCCTGCGCTCCATCCTGTGGACCTGGGACCCGCGGCTGGTCCCGGTCATGTCGCGCGAGCACGTGCAGGCCGTCTCCCGCCGCATCGAGGGCCTCGCCGCCGCGCACGACGGCAAGAACGGCAGCCACCTGCTGGAGATGTTCACCTACCTCCACGCGGTCGCCTACCAGGACTTCTCGCACACCGAGATCGACATCACCGACGCGCCGACCGTCGAGGCCATGCGCCGCGCCGTGTACGCCTTCGGCACCGCCGACCGCACCTTCGACGTCACCCGCACCAACGCCGAGTCCCTGCGCGAGGCCCTCTACGCCGCCAGTGCCCCGGGGCTGCGCCAGCACCAACTGCCGCTGATGAAGCGCGTCCTGGCCACGATGGACGCCGCGCACCCGGCGACCGCCAAGGACACGTCATGGGCCGGTGCGGCGCTGGCCGCGCTCTCCCTCGGCTACCTCGGCGTCTACCCCGGCAACCACGACAGCGCCTTCCACGCCGCCGTGGCCGCGGACTCCGGCTACCGCGCGGCCCTCAAGGACTTCGCCGGCTACGCCCACCTCAAGGACACGGCCAACGCCTGGGTGGCGCGCGACGGCGTCGGCGAGTACGGCCGGCTCGGCCAGGTCGACGCGCTGAAGGGCGAGATCACGGCCGGCCTCGGCGACGTGCTGTCCACGGTCGTCCGCACCTTCGGCGAGGGCAGCGCGCCCTGGGGCAAGGCCGTCAGCTGGCTCAACGAGTTCGGCGCGTGCGGTCAGTACGGCGTGTGCAAGGCGGACATCGAGCGCCGCCTCTTCCCGAACGCCTACACGTACGACAAGGGCGGCATCAAGGTCCGCACCGCCCTGCCCCGGGCCACGGTCGACCGGCTCTACTACGCGAGCAAGCAGGTCAAGGCCCAGTTCCACCGCGTCCTCGGCACCGAGGAGCCGCTCGCGGGCGACACCAACACGACGCTGAACATCGTGCTGTACGCCTCGCGGTCCGACTACGAGATCTACCACCCGCTGCTGACGGGCATGGGCACCAGCAACGGCGGCATCTACATCGAGAAGGGCGCCACCTTCTACACGTACGAACGGCGCGTCCCGCAGGACTCCTCGCTGACGCTGGAGGAGCTGTTCCGCCACGAGTACACCCACTACCTCAACGGCCGCTGGGCGGTGCCCGGCCTCTTCGGCGAGGGCCCCTGGTACCAGGGCGACCGCACCACCGCGATGGACGAGGGCACGGCGGAGTTCTTCGACGGCGCCACCCGCGGCGACGGCATCAAGGTCCGCAAGTCGCTGGTGCAGGGCATCATCAACGACACCGCCGGCGGCAAGCCGCGCATGACCGTCGACCAGTTCCTGCACGCCGAGTACGACCGGGACGGCTTCCGCTTCTACTCCTACGCCGGGACCTTCTTCGAGTTCCTGTGGACCGAGCACCCCTCGCTGCTCAGGGAGATGTACGGGTACCTCCGCGCCGACGACGTGGCCGGCTTCGACGCCTGGCGCAACCGCCTCGGCCGGGACGCCGGCCTGCAGCGCGCGTACGACTCCTTCCTCGACCAGCAGATCGCCCACGTCGGCGACCTGTACGTGCCGGAGACCGCGTTCACCCCCGTGGACCGGCTCGACGCCGGGCACCCCGCCACCGTGCGCGCCTCCTTCAAGGCCACGACCGGCATCCAGCCCGACTGCCGCGCGAGCGGCTCCCCCGACCGCCCCCGGTTCGTCTGCACGGGCCGCATCACCGCCAACCTCAGCGACCCGGGCAACTCCGACCTGGTCTTCAAGGACATGTCCGGGACCGTCGACTACTTCATCCTCGACCGCGCGAAGAAGGGCATCAACAACTTCGCCGACATGAACTGCGACTTCGGGAAGGTCGACCTCTGGAGCGACCGGCCCGCGGGCACGGCGGACTACGCCTGCGAGGGACCGCTGAGGGGCTGACCGTCCACCGGCCGCGGGGTGTGCGGCCCCGCGGCCACGGGGCTCCGGCCCTGCCCCGGGGGGGGAGGGAGCAGGCCGGGGCCCCGTGCCTACTCCATCTCCTTCCCGGCCACCGGCCGGTAGGTGCACACCTGCACGCCCGCCCCGCTGGTCACCGTGGAGACCAGTTCGAGCGTGCGCTGCGCACCGTCGCCGGGGAAGATCGACTTACCGCCGCCGAGGAGCACCGGCATGATCATGAGCCGGAGCTCGTCGACCAGGCCCTCCCGCACCAGGGCCCGCACGAGCGAGGGACTGCCCATCACCAGCAGGTCCCCGCCCTCGGCCTCGCGCAGCTGCCGGATGCGGGAGACGGCCTCGCCGCCGGGGATGCGGGTGGTGTTGTCCCACGTCAGGTCCTCGTCGCTCAGCGTCCGGGACACCACGTACTTCGGCAGGGCGTTCATCCGGTCGGCGAACGGGTCCCCGGCCCGCTCGGGCCACGCCGCGGCCATCGTCTGCCACGTGCGACGCCCGAACAGCAGCGCCTCCGCCTTGGTCAGCGCGTCGGCGAAGGCACCGCCCACCACCTCCGGGTCGAAGAACGGGTGTGACCAGCCGCCGTGGGCGAAACCGCCGTCGGTGTCCTCCTCGGGCCCGCCCGGCGCCTGCACGACGCCGTCCAGACTCATGAACTCGCTCACCACGATGCGCACAGAAGGCTCCCCTTGACTTCGGCACTGCCGGACCACCAGGCGCCGGGCAGCAGGTATCGGCGTCGCAGCACGTGATCGCGCCGCGTGCAGGAAGCATCGCACCGACCACTGACAACGCCCCCGGCGACAGGCGCCACGCTTCCGGCCGGCGCAGCGGGGAAGGCATCCAACCCTCTGCACACGAGATCCCTGCAGGAGGACGGCTGTGGCAACGGACCGGCACGCCCATGCGATGACGCACACCGGCGCCGACGCGGTACGGCACTACGAGAAGGCGCTGGACGATCTCCTCTTCTTCCGCGAAGAGGTGACCACAGAGGCCCGGGCCGTCCTCGACGCCGCGCCCCGCTCCCCCATGGGAAACGTCCTCATGGCGTACCTCGGGCTGCTGGGCACGGAGGAGAAGGACGCGGCAAGGGCAGCGAAGTCGTTCCGGGAGTTCCGCCGGACCGTGCCCGACGCGGACCTGACGCCCCGGGAGCGCATGCACGCCGAGGCGGCGGCCGCGTGGCTCGGCGGCGACATCCACCGGGCCGGCGGCGTGCTCGCCGAGCTCGCCGTGACGCATCCGAAGGATGCGCTCGCCCTCGCCGTGGGACACCAGACCGACTTCCTCACCGGCAACGCCGTACTGCTGCGCGACCGCATCGGCGGCGCGCTGACCGCCTGGGACGCGGACGACCCCCAGTACGGCCTGCTGCAGGGCATGTACGCCTTCGGCCTCGAAGAAGCCGGCCACTACGGCCTCGCCGAGCGCGTGGCGCTGGAGGCCGTGGAGCGCAACGCGCGCGACGTGTGGGGCATCCACGCCGTCGCGCACGCCTACGAGATGCAGGGGCGGTACGAGGACGGCATCCGCTTCCTCGAAGCCCGCACGGACGACTGGTCCGACGGCAACTACCTCAGCGTCCACAACTCGTGGCACTACGCCCTGTACGTCCTGGAGACGGGGCGCACGGACGCGGTCCTGGCCGTCTACGACGCCGCCGTGCACAACGAGGACTCGGGCGGCGCGGCGATGGAACTGCTCGACGCGGCGTCCCTGCTCTGGCGGCTCCACCTCGCCGGGGCCGGCACCGGCGACCGCTGGCCCGCCCTCGCCGACGCCTGGGAGCGGCGGCGGGACGGCGCCTACTACGCCTTCAACGACGTCCACGCCGTCATGGCCTACGTCGGGGCGGGTCGCGTCGCCGACGCCGAACGGCTCGTCCGCGACCGGGAGGAGTGGCTCCGGACCACCGGGGCGGGCACGCCCCCGGGCCTCTCCAACGTGGGGATGACGGCCGAGATCGGCGTGCCCGTCTCCCGGGCCCTCATCGCGTACGGGCAGCAGCGGTACGACGAGGCGGTGGACCTTCTCCTGCCTCTCCGGCACCGGCTCCACACCTTCGGCGGCAGCCACGCCCAGCGGGACGCCCTCCAGAAGACCCTGGTGGAGGCCGCCCTGCACGCGGGCCGCCTCGACCTGGCCCGCACGCTGCTGAGCGAACGCGTCAGCCTGCGCCCGCAGTGCCCCTACGACCGGGAGGCCCGCGCCCGCCTCGCCGGCCGGACGGCCGCTGCCGCCGTTGCCGCTGCCGCTTCTGCTTCTGTTTCCGTCAAGCCCTAGGAGCCGCGCACGCGGTCGAGGACCTTGATGCCGAGCTCCAGGGCCCGGTCCGGCGTCGGCACGGACTGCTGCAGGTCGATGAAGCAGCTGTCGGCGCCGGAGCCCCGCACGCCCCCGAGGACCGCCGCGATGTCCTCGCAGGAGGCGTCCGGGGCCGGGTTGTGACGGATGTGCTGCTGCAGCGCGTCCGGGTCACGGCCGGCCTCCTCCGCGGCGCGCCGGGCCGTCTCCCACAGCGCGGCGTGGCTCTCCGGAGGCAGGGTGATGCCGACCCAGCCGTCGGCGCGGCGGCCGACGCGGCGCATGGCGGCCGGGGTGAAGCCGCCCAGGAGGACGGGCGGGCCGGGCCGCTGGACGGGGTGCAGGCCGACGTACGAGCGCGGAATGGTCCAGTGGGGCCCCTCGTGACCGAAGGTCTCCTCGGCCCAGATGCCGTGGAGGATGTCGAGGATCTCGTCCAGCCGGGCGCCTCTCTTGCTGAAGTCGGCGTTGACGGCGGTGTACTCGTCCCGCATCCACCCGATGCCCAGCCCGGCGTCCAGCCGGCCGCCGCTGACCTGGTCGAGCGAGGTGAGCGTCCGGGCGAGCAGCAGCGGCGGGTACCAGGGCGCGTTGAGCGTACTGGTGCCGAGCCGCACGCGGCTCGTCGCCGAGGCGGCGACGGTCAGGACGGTGAGCGGGTCCAGGAAGGTCGTGAAGCCGGGCGGGTAGGGGTTGTCGGGGGTGTGCCCCGGATAGAGGTCGCTGGGCGCGACGGGAGTCAGTGCACGGTCCCCGACCCACAACGAGTCGAACCCGGCGGCTTCGGCGTCCCGCGCGAACCCGGCGATCAGCTCGGCCCGAGCATGGCCACCGTACTGAGGAAGAGCGATCCCAATCTTCATACCCTCATCCTGACCAGCACGGTCCGTGAAACCAAGGCCCAAGACCGCCACCCAGGCCGCAGCGCGTGTCGCGAAGCCCTCGGCGTAGAAGCACACGCCATGCCGGTACCCGGCGATCACCGGAGCCGGACGGCTTGTCAGACCCCGGCAGTAGCTTGGGCACATGAGCACCCGGATCGAAGCCGAGATCGAATACGTACACGGCGACGCGACCCGGCCGCGCGGCCCCGGTCTACGACCACAACCCGGCGCAGACGTCCACGGCCAGGCGTGAACGAGGCCCGTCAGGTATCCCAGGGAAGGCGCACGGCCTCGATCATCGCGTCGTCGAGCAGCGCTTCGATCAGCTCGGCCGGGCCCGAGACCTTGGTGCCCCACAGGTCCTGGTCCGTGAACGTCACCCATGACCGGTCCTGCGGCCAGAGGTTGGACGCCGTCGACGCGAAGTCCGGGTGGTCGTAGAGGCTCCACGCATCACCGAGCCGCCCTCTCAGCACCCGGTGGTCGTCAATGTCGCACTCGCGGGTGAGCAGCGGGTTGTAGAAGGCGAAGCACACCGTGTCCATCCCTGCCGGGCTGTGCTCGACGAGCAACTCGATCAGCCGGTTCCACGTAGGCCGGTCGAGGGCTCCTTCGGTCGGCGGCTTGATGCCCACGGGCCAGCTGCCGTCCGGCAAGCGCCCGTCCGGTGAGCTGCGGTACGAGGGGAGGTATCCGTCCCGGACCACCGGCCCGCTCGTGCGCCGGGCGAGTTCCGACCAGCGGAGGCGGCGGTAGCCCGGCCCCGGGTGCTCGGCGTGCCCCACGCCACCGCCGGTCGCCACGCCGTCGATCTGGAGGAAGCTCAGGTCGTGGCCGTCGACGACGATGGGGCTCCTGCCTCCGCGGGCTTCCTCGCCGATGCGGCGGAGTTCGTCGTGGGACAGGCTGCCGGCACCGAGCTCGTGCTCGTACATGGCGTTCAGCACCCAGGCGCCGTCGGGAAGGCCCGGCGTGTGAAAGCCGGTCACCCCGTGCGCGTCGCCGGTCAGCTCGATCAGCCAGGAGGCTTCGCTCGACGGTGCGATCGGCCAGAGTGCGGATATCTCGGACATGCAAGAGATCTTGCCATCCGGTGCCACCACGGCCCGAACGGGGCGGCCGGGCCGCACTCCGTAGGAGCCGTCCCCGGCTCCGCGCAGGCCCTTACGCCGCTCCGGCCGCTGCCGTCCGGCGGGACAGCCCCGGCCTTGCGACCTGCCGTCGTCGGTCGTGGACGCCGGGCTCACGCACCCGGAGTGGCGGGTGCGCTCCCGGTTCATCGATGCCCCGCCTCCCGTCACGCCCGAGCAGTGGACGCGCCTCGTCCTCGCCGAACAGGACCCCCGGCGGCGCTGGATCCTCGCGACGTACGCGGTGGACCGCCGTGAAGAGCTCACCGGCCCCGCCTACGAGCAGCTCGCCGCGGACCCCGCCGCGCGGACCCGCGCAGAGGCCGCCCGCCTCACCGGGCTGCCCGCCCGCCTGCTGACGGCCCTGGCCGCGGACCCAGAGCCCGGCGTACGGGCCTCGGCCTGCCGGCCCGCCTGGCCGCACCTGGACGGCGCCGCCCGGCAGAAGCTGCTGGCCGACGCGGACCCCGCGGTCCGCACCGCGGCCCGGCTGCGGCATCACGAGGAACACCCCCTGTCCCGGGCCGTCTTCGAGACCGAAGGCCTTGAGGCCAAGGCGCTGGAGGGCTGCCGCCTCGAACGCGACTTCGCCGAGGGCCTGGCCCGCCGTGGCCGCGCGGACCAGCGCCGCGAGCTCGCGGGCAACCCCCGTCTGGACCCGGACCTGATCGCTCTCCTGGCCGGCGATCCTGATGCCGGCGTCCGGTACCGGGTGTCCGTCCGGCCCGACCTCACCGAGGCACAGCGGGCGGACATCCGCATCGAGCCCGATCCGGGCGCCCGCACATACGCCTTCGACTGGGTGGTGGCCCTCCACGACGACCCCGGCGCGATGCGCCGCCTGGCGGCCTCGTCCCACCCGTTCATACGCAGGAGCGTGGCCCGCGCCAGGCGGCTCCCCAAGGACGTGGTGGAGGTGCTCGCCCGGGACGAGGACCGCGTCGTGCAGCTCTTCCTCGCGGAGTCCTGCGACGACGCGCCCGCCGACATGCTGCTGCGCGTGTGGCGGTGGTGGACCGGCAGCCTCACGCACCCCGACCGGCCGCGCAGCCACCCCAACTTCCCCCGCAACGGCCTCCTCCGCCACGCCGGCGACCCGGATCCGCGGATGCGCCGGCTCGCGCTCGACGACCCCGCGTCGACCGCCGGACTCGTGGAACGGTTCAGCCGGGACGCGGACGGCGAAGCGCGGCTGCGGGCCGCGCAGGACCCGCGCCTGACCGCGGCGTCCGCGGTGCTGCTGCTCGACGACCCGGAGGCGCTGGTGCGCCGGGCGGCGGCCCTGCACCCCCGCCTGCCCGCGCGGGTCCTGGCCCGGCTCCTGCGCGACGAGGCGGCCGAGACCGCGGCCGCGCATCCGTCACTGCCGGCCGGGGTCATGCGGGACATGCTCCGGCGCCTGGCCTCGTGAGCGGCCCGGCCTGCCGGTGACCGGCCACCCGGCCACCCGGCCACCCGGCCACCCGGCCGCCCCCGGCCGGCCGCCCCCGGCCGGCCCGGTTACGAAACTCCGTTGCCCCTCCCCTGCCGACGTCCTACGGTCCTGATCATGCTGCCGCCGGTGGAGACAGACGAACAGTGGGACGCGGTCGTACCGGACGAGTCGGTGATGCGGCCCGAGGTGGAGGCTCTCTGCGGGCGCCTCGGCCTGGCCGGGGCGCCGCTGGTCCGGTTCACGGAGGGGACGCAGCCGGTCTACGCGGTGGGCGACGAGCACGTCCTCAAGCTGTTCCCCGGATCCGCCGCCCGGGACGGCATCGCCGAAGGCCGGGTGCTGTCGCACCTGCAGGGCCGGCTGCCCGTCGCGACACCGCGGGTGCGCGAGTCCGGTCCGTACGAGAACGGCTGGCGATATGTCCTGATGTCCCGGCTGCCCGGCGAGAGCCTGGCCGGCGCCTGGGGCCGCATACCGCGGGCCGGCCGTGAGCGGCTCGTCGCCCGGATCGGCGAGGCGCTCGCCGAGCTCCACTCCCTCGATCCGGGCCCCCTCGAAGACGTGCTCGGCCCCGGGGACTGGGGCGCCTTCCTGGACCGCCGGCGCGCGGCCGCCGTGGACCAGCAGCGCGCGCACGGGCTGGCGGAGGCCTGGCTGGAGCAGATCCCGGAGTTCCTGGACTCGGTGCCGCTGCCACGCGCGCCGCGGCGTTCCCTGCTGCACACCGAGGTCATGCGGCAGCACTTCCTCGTCGACCCCGACGGCCGGCGCCTGACCGGCCTCTTCGACTTCGAGCCGGCCATGATCGGTGACCGCGCCTACGACTTCGTCGGGGTCGGCCTGTTCGTCACGCGAGGCGATCCGGAGCTGCTGGCCCGGCTGGCCGGGGCGTACGGCCGCACGTTCCCACCGGCCGAACTGCTGGCGTACACCCTGCTGCACGTGTACAGCAATCTCCCCTGGTACCTGCGGGAGCTGCCCGTGCCCGCCGAGGGCACGCTGTCCTCGCTGGCCGAGGCCTGGTTCGGCACCGGCACGGCCTGACGCCCCGCCGCCGTGCTGTGCGGCGGGGCGCTCGGGCCTGCCCGCGTCAGGCTCCTCCGTGGAACGTCAGCAGCCGGAGGTCCAGGTGTGGGAGCCGCCCCTGTCGTTCGCGTTCTTGTTGTAGCCGACCTCCTGGCCGGGAGCCAGGCAGAGGGTGACGCCGCCCGTCAGCTCGCGGCCGTCGTAGATCTTGACGTGGTCCTTGACGCCCGGCCCGGAGACGCCGTGGTTCGCCCAGGACGAGTCCTGGTTGTTCATGTTGCCCTCCCACCAGTGGTCGTCGCCGCTGTGCTCGATCTTCATGCCGTCGAAGTTCGCGTGCGTCCAGACGCAGAAGTAGCCGCTGCGGCACTGCGCCGCCTGGGCGTCGGCCGAAGTGGTCAGGACGGCGCCGGTGGAGATCAGGGCGGCGGCGAGGAGGGCGGTCAGGCGCTTCATGGTCGTGGGTCTCCCGTCGGTGGTGGGGTGTCGAGCAGGGTGGTTGCTGCGGCGAGGGCGTGTGCGCGCAGCCGCCGCCAGTCGGCGATCTCCGCGCGGTGCCGGTCGCGGACCTCGGCGAGGCTGCGGTGGGTGCGGTCGGCCTCGGGTTCGAGGTTGTTGACGATCACGGACGTCCTGAACCAGCGGGGCTGGTCGCCGTAGAGACGCTGCTGGGCGGCGGCCAGGCAGCCGTCCGTGTGGGCGCGTACGACGTGGCCGGTGGGCAGGGTGACGGACAGCTCCGCCGGCCCCGTGCCGAAGAGCGCGCCGGAGACCCGCTGCTGTTCGTCGGCCGGCGGCGGGCTCTGCCCCGGGCGGGGCGGAGTGAGGCCCTGCCGGGTGAGGCAGGCGTCGGTGAGGCGCCCGGTGGCCGCCTTGATCACTTCGTCCGGGGCGGCGGCGGGGCGGGGTTGCGTGGTCGTGCAGCCGGTCAGGACGAGTCCGGCGACGAGCGAGGCGGCGGCCGGGAACCGGGCCGCCGGCGTGCGGAGGCGCATCACTGGTGCCGTCAGGACTCGTCGTCCAGGCGGTTCAGTTGTTGCGGGACTGCGGGGAGTTGGCGCATGGGGGTGGTCTCCGGGTGACGGTGATCGATCCGGGCACGGTCACCCTCTCCACCGTTTGCTCAGTCATGCACTCCATGCGCCGTATCACCCGAAAAGGCGACTATAGGGACTCGATTGGACAGCGCGGGCCGCGACCGCCGAGGACGCCTTCACGTCGCGGCCGCTTTCACGTCGCGGCCCCACCCGACCGGCGCCGCTCAGCACTCGACGAGCAGCTCCCGCAGCCCCCGGATGACGAAGCCCGGTTTCCACTCCGGCTCCGCCACGAGCCGGAGCCCGGGCACCCGGCGCAGCAACTCGCCGAAGGAGGCGAGGAGCTCCAGGCGGGCGAGCGGCGCGCCCAGGCAGTAGTGGATGCCCGCGCCGAGGCTGAGGTGGGGGTTGTCGGTACGGGTGACGTCCAGACGGTCCGGCGCGGGGAAGCGGGCGGGGTCACGGTTGGCGGAGCCGAAGAGCAGGGCCACTTCGCTGCCGCGCGGGATGACGGTGCCGGCGATCTCGATGTCGTCGAGCACCCACCGTTCGAAGAGCTGCAACAGGGTGTCGTAGCGCATGAGTTCCTCGATCGCGCCCGGCAGCAGCCCGGGGTCGGCTCGCAGGGCGGCGAGCTGGCCGGGGTGGCGGAAGAGCGCCCACCAGCCGTTGCCCGTGGTGTTGACGGTGGCCTCGTGGCCCGCGTTGAGCAACAGGACGCAGGTGGAGACCATTTCCTGCTCGGTGAGCCGCTCCCCTTCGTCGTGCGCCAGGACGAGCGCGCTGATCAGGTCGTCTCCGGGCCGGGCCCGGCGGTCGGCGATCAGCTCCCGCAGGTAGGCGGAGAAGTCGAGGGAGGCGCGCACCGCGTTTCGCGCCGACTCCTCGTCCGGGTTGAGCTCGTACATCCCGCAGATCGCGGCCGACCAGGGCCGCAGCAGTCTCCGGTCGGCCGCCGGGATGCCCAGCATCTCCGCGATGACGGCCACCGGCAGCGGCTCGGCGACCGCGCCGATCAGGTCGCCGCCGCCGGCGGCGAGCAGGTCGTCCACCAGCTCGCGCGCGAGCCGCGCCACGACGGGCGCCAGGTTCTCCACGGTGCGGGGAGTGAACGCCTTCGACACCAGGCGCCGGATGCGGGTGTGGTCCGGGGGTTCGAGGTCCAGCAGGCCGTGGCCGTTGAGGACGTAGAACGGCTCGTGGGCCGCGGGCGGTGCGGTGCGCCCGAACTCCTCGTGGGAGAAGCGGTGGAGGTACGTGCGCCCGAGCCGCCGGTCGCGCAGCAGCGTCCGCACGTCCTCGTGGTGCGGAACCAGCCACTGGCGGCTCGGCCCGTACCAGTGCACGCGCCCGGCGGCCCGCAGCCGGGCGTATCCCGGGTACGGGTCGGCGACGAACTGGGGGGACCACGGGTCGAAGCCGGCGTTCGCATCCATGTGCGGATGCTAGCGGCGAGGATGGGGCCCGGTCCGCCGTACGTCAGGGGCAGCCCGCGGAGATCTGCCGGAAGTTCGCGTAGTGGTCGCCGGTGTACCAGACGGTGTGCTCGGTCGTGTCGCGCACGAGCCGTTCCGCGTCCCGGTGCTGCCCCGCGGGGCGCGGGTTGACGTCGTACTCGCGGTATCGGCCGGCTGCCGGGAGGGCGCGGCTGAGGTTGCGGTAGGCGTTGCTGCCGCGGATGACGAGGCCCGTACCGGCGGGGTAGTCGGTGGGGCGTTCCGCCTGCGGCCAGGCGAGCCCCTTCCAGATCCCGCACGCGTTCTTGACCTGGGGCGGGAACCGCTCGACCGGCCACGGCGGATCATGGACGTCGGCCTGCCGCGGCACCGCGTGCGCGAGGGCCGTGGGGACGGGGGCCGGGGGAGCGGACGCGAGGAGGCCGAGGGCCGGCAGGATCAGGGCGCCGGCGGCCGTGCGCCACGGGTCACGGAGTGCGATCACACAGGAGTCAACGGAGCCGGAGACCCGGGGGTGCAAGGGATCACCCTGCCGGCCGCCTCCCTTGGGCCGTGTGGTGGACGACGTCTTCCCGAAGCGAACAGGTCGCGGGAGCGCACCGGAATAGACCCGGGAGCCCCGGGGTTCGGCACAGGCACGGCGACACCGCCGGCACCTCACCAGACCTCGGAGGAAGCTCCATGAAAATCGGCATCATCGGCGCCGGGAACATCGGCGGCAACCTCACCCGCCGGCTCACGGCCCTGGGACACGACGTGTCCGTGGCCAACTCTCGCGGTCCGCACACCCTCGCCGAGCTCGCCGCGGAGACGGGCGCGACCCCCGTCACCGCCGCCGAAGCGGCGCGGGGCGCGGAGGTCGTCGTGGTGACCGTCCCGCTGAAGGCGGTCCCCGACCTGCCGTCCGGCCTCTTCGCCGAGGCCGCGCCGGGCGCCGCCGTCATCGACACCGGCAACTACTACCCGAAGGAGCGCGACGGGCGGATCGCCGCCATCGAGGCCGGCCTGCCGGAGAGCCGCTGGACCGAGCAGCACCTCGGCCATCCGGTCGTCAAGGCGTTCAACGGCACCTACGCGCAGGACATCCTCGAACGGCCGCTGCCCGCCGGTCACCCGAAGCGGATCGCCGTACCGGTGGCCGGTGACGACGAGGCGGCCAAGGAGACCGTCCGCCGTCTCATCGACGAGCTCGGCTTCGACACGGTCGACGCCGGCGGCATCGACGAGTCCTGGCGCCAGCAGCCCGCCACTCCCGTCTACGGCCTCCGGGCGGGCGCCGAGGCGGTTGCCAAGGCTCTCGCCGAGGCGTCGCGGGAGCGGCCCGCGGCGTTCACGGCGTAACAGGACGGGCGGCGCTGACGGCACAGGACGGGCGGCGCTGACAGCCCGCCCGCCCCGGTCCACCCGGTCAGCCGCGCCCGTCCGGCATCAGCTCGCTCAGCAGGTGCCGGCAGGCCGCCGCTTCCTCGTGGCGGGGGAAGCGGGCGGTCACGGCGTACTGCCCGCGCTCGTAAAGGCCGGTCTCCCACATGCCGTCGTGCAGCCGGAGGAAGTGGAAGTCCGGCAGGGGCTCGGCCGGCTCGTGGACGCCTTCGATGCGGTAGAGGCGGTCGTGGACCCCGGCTGCGCGCAGGGCCTCGTACGCCGCCTGCCGGTCGCACGCCGGATCCGTCACGTCCATGCTCCGATCGCTTCGGCCGCTCAACCGCTTCGGCCGCTCGGTCACTTCGGCCGCTCGGTCACTTCGCCAGGGTGTCGGCGCGCTTGAGGTAGCCCTTGTCGACCAGCCATCCCACGCTGAGCTTGGGCTTCGGCGCGTCGGGGACCAGCGCCGGGTCGAGCAGGATCTGCTGCCCGCCGCCGGGCTGCTCGAACCACGCGGCGATGCCACCCTGCCAGACCGTGAAGGGCTTGGCGACGGTGTACACGTGGTAGTTGCACGGGTACTTGTCGTCGATGGTCTGCAGGCTGTCCGGCGGCAGGGCGCGCTGCGAGTAGCGGGCCCCGGCCGGGGCGAGGAAGCTGCCGCCCTCGTGGCCGAAGCGGTCCAGCTTCTGTCCCGCCTTGAGGGTGGTCTTGTTCTTGTCGAGCTTCCCGCCCCGTGTGGCGAAGCCGTCGTTCGGCGGGTAGTTCCAGTTGGGCTTTCCCGTCCAGTACTTGCTGAGGAACTTGTCGGGCTTGAGGCCGCCGGTCCTGTCGTAGCCGCTGAGGAGGGGGCCGACGGGCTTCTGCGCCGGTCCGGGAAGGGTGTTGGCGGCGGGGCCGAGCTGGGGGTTCTTCGGGTCCAGCGACCCGGTGCACAGTTTCGCCCGGAGGTCGGCGGCCTTCGTGGCGCCGGCGGTCTGCGGGGCCGCGGCGGGTATTCGCTCCCGGTCGTCGCCCTGCGCCTGCGGCGCGGCGTAGGCCGGGCCGGCCAGCAGTGTGCCGGCCAGCGCGGTTCCGGAGAGAGCCGCCAGAAGACGCCTTCTGTCGCTCATTCAGTTTCCCCTCCTCGTACGGGACTCGTGGCGCTCATGAGGCACACCGGTACCGGCAGCCTCACCGCTCGCTCATGCTGTCCCGGATCGCGAGGGGGGAGGGAGACCAAGATCAGCCATGTGGAACCCGGGCCGCCGCCTCGCGCCGGTGGTCACGGCGCGAGGCGGGGGCCCGGGGTTCTCGCTTACTCCTGCGACTCCACGGCCGTGGCGCTGCGACCGCCTGCCGAAGCCATGCCGAGCCAGGTGTGGGGGTTGCCCTGCCAGCACCAGCCGAGCTTGGGGGCCTTCCGGCTGATCCAGAGCGCGGGGACCCGGCGGTCGCCGGAGCGCGAACCGCCGAGGGAGAAGCACTTGTTCTTCACGAGGATCCCGGGGAAGAGGGTGATGAGCGCGATGCCCTCCTCGATGGTGAGGAGGGTGCGCCCCCGCCCCGCGACGGCGTCCATGGCCTCATGGGGCACTGCGCCGCAGAACTCCTCACCACGCTCGATGTCGAACAGCAGGTACGGGACGGCGCCGACGCCGGCTACGGAGTCAGCCGCGGTTTCGGCTTCGGCGTCCTGATCGCGCGGAAGCCCGGTTTCCCGGGTGGCGACGAAGCGTTCGAGGGCGCCGGGCTCGAAGGAGCGGTCGACGAACCCGGGGCGGTTTCCGCCGTGGAGGACGGTGCGCGGCATCGTCTCCTCGATGGGCACCAGGTTCCGGGGGACGACCAGCAGGAAGGGCACTCGGCCGCCCTCGGGGCCGCACGACTCCCGGCCACCGGCCGCTGCCGCGGCGTCGGCGTGCGCCACGGCACGGGCACGCAGAGGAGCGGTCAGGGCGGCGAACTCCTTGGGAGCCAGGCCCGCCAGGGCCGGGTAGCCGAGACCGGTGAGGGTACGGACCTGGCGGTCGAACTCGGCTCCGGCATCGAATGCCGTCTCGGTCGTGGTCGTGGTCGCCGTCATGGTCGCGTTCGTGGCCATTGCCGTTGCCTCTGTCACTGGCACCTTTGCTTTCACTGTCACCGATGATCTCCCCTCAGGGGAAAATTACGTCGGAGGTAATTTTAGCTCCGAGCGCCACAGGGGGTCAACATAAAAATACGTCCGGGGTAAGATTCCCTCATGGGCATGAGTACGGACACGGGTCCCGGGACGAGCAGAGGCTCCGCCTCCGGAACGAGGAGGCCGGACGAGCCGGCGACGGGTCTGCGCGAGACCAAGAAGCGGGAGACGCGGCAGCTGATCTCCGACCACGCGACGCGGCTCTTCCTGCAGCAGGGCTTCGAGGCCACCACCCTCGCGGAGATCGCCGACGCCGCCCGCGTCGCCAAGAAGACCGTCACCAACTACTTCCCGCGCAAGGAGGACATGGCGCTGGACCACCAGGACGAGTTCGTCGCCGGCCTGGCGCGTACGGTCTCCGGCCGGGAGCCCGGCGAGTCCCCCTTCGCAGCCCTGCGGCGCGCGTTCCTCTCCGCCGTCGCCGCCCAGGACCCCGTCGCCGGGTTCGCCGGACCGGAGTTCATCCGCATGATCGTGGAGAGCCCCACGCTCTCGGCCTGTCTGCGCGGCCTTCACGACCAGCGCGAGGAGGCCCTGGCCGCGGCCCTCGCCGAGGCCACCGGCGCGTCCGCCGGCGACATCACCCCGCGCGCGGCCGCGGCCCTGCTGGGCGGGGTGCACCGGGTCCTCTTCCAGCGCATCCAGGAGCTCACCCTGGCCGGGCGCGCCAATCCGGAGATCGCCGCGGTCCTCGAAGGGGAGGCCGTCCGGGCGTTCGACCTGCTGGCCCCGGCCCTCGCCGATTACAGCTGAGGACCGGAGCGGGACACCGGAGCCGGGCGGAGGTCGGACGGAGGTCCATGTGACTACCGGAGCAGGACAGAAGCCGAGTGGCTACCGGGGCAGGCGGATCGACAGGGCGTGGCGGAATTCGTCGCGGGGATCCCAGCGCGCCTTGATCTGCTGGAGGCGGGGGTAGTGCTGCTTGTAGTAGAGGGTGTGCCACGGCGTGCCGGAGGTGTTCAGGGCGGGGTCGGCGAGGCCGGTGTCGGGGTAGTTGACGAAGGAGCCGTCGCTGACGTCGCCCGGCACCGGTACGCCGCCGGTGTCGGCGTACATGGCGCGGTAGAGCCCTCGTACCCATGCCAGGGAAGGCCCCTCGTCGTCCGGGGTCGCCCAGCCGGTGAGGTAGACCGCCTTGAGGATGGAGTCCCGCTGTGCGACGGCCGTCGCGTCGGGCGCGACGGCGGCCACTTCCCCGCCGTAGGAGACGAGCCAGACCGAGCCGCCGACGCGGTCACCGGCGGCGCTCGCCAAGTGGCCGTGGAGCGTGCCGGTCTGCCGGTCCGTGTACCGCTTGCGCAGGTAGGCGGCCTTGGCCTTGAAGAACGCCGGAGGGGTCTCCTGCACGTTCGCGGCGGCCTGCAGCCACGGCTGGTCCTCATGGGTACGGGTGGGCCGCGCCCGCACCCCGCGGCCGACGGCGGCCACGTAGTCGTCCACCAGTTGCCGGGCGCGTGATCCGTTGGAGTCGACCACGCCGACCAGGTCGACCGTGCCGGCCTTGCGGCTGTTGAGCATGAAGACGCTGAACAGGCCCGCGTAGGCGGAACCCGGGGCGCTGTTGTGCTCGTGCCAGCTGCCGTGGTTGCGCACCAGCCGGGTGAAGGCCTCCTGGTCGAGGTCCTTCCAGGACCAGGAAGCGCTGAAGGTCAGCGCGGAGGAAGGGGCGCGGGGCAGCAGCCGCGCCGGGTCGGAGCCCTCGGCGCCGGGAGAGCGGAACCAGTAGCGGGTGACGATGCCGAAGTTGCCGCCCCCGCCGCCGGTGTGCGCCCACCACAGATCGCGGCGGGGATCGTCCGCCTCCCGCGTGGCCACCACCGCGGAGGCCTCGCCCCGCCCGTTCACGACCACGACCTCGACGGCGTACAGATGGTCCACGCCCAGCCCGTAGCGGCGCGACAGGGCCCCGTAGCCGCCTCCGAGGATGTGCCCGCCCACGCCCACCTCCGCGGTGGCACCCGCCGGAATGACGACGCCCCAGCCGACGAACAGCTTCCGGTACGTCTCGCCGAGCGACGCACCGGGCTCGACGGCGAACGCCCGGCGCCGCTCGTCGTAGTGGACGGCGGTCATGGGCGAAAGGTCGATGAGGGCGCGGACAGCGGGGTCGTCGACGAAGTTCTCGAAGCAGTGACCGCCGCTGCGGACGGCGATGCGCCTGCCCTCGCGTACGGCTTGCTGGACGGCTTCGACGACCTGCTCGGTCGATGCGGCCACGCGTACGTAGTCGGGCGTGCCGGCGAAGCGCGCGTTGCATCCGCGGTGGGTGAGCGACCGGTACCGCAAGTCGTCCGGGCCGGCCTTGGCGGGGCCCGGCCGGGCCGGGGCGGCTGCCCCGGCCTCCGTCGCCGCCGCCTCCGCCGCCACCGCGGGCACGGCGCTGCCCGGCCGCCGCCCCGCCTAACACGGCCGCGCCTGCCAGTACCCCACGCCGCGTCACGTCTCTCATGGTTCTGCTGCTCCCGCCCCGGCACCTGCTCCCGCGGTGCCTGCTGCCGTGGATGAACGTGCTCTTCCACTCCACGATCGCGGCCGCTGCACGGCCGGGCATCGTCCACGATGACCAGCGTGGTCTCCGCCGGAGGAAGGAGGGGAGAGCACTGCGGTCCATCCCGGAGGAGGAGCTGCGACCCTGACCGTGGCCGGCGGCGGACGGCCGCGGCCGTCCGCGATCCCCGGAAATATTCGAAGCGGAGGTTCCGGACCGTGTGGTAGACATGGAACGTACGTGCTGATCCGGATTGAGGACGAAGAGAGGGAGGTGGGGTTGATGACCGCGCTCAAGGCCACTGCGACGAGCAGCGCCCGGACCACCCTCACGTCCCGGGCGACGGCCTGACCCAGGCACCCCGCCTCGCGCACGGAGCGTGAGCCCGCGAGGCCGTCCCCGCACGATTCCGGCCATGAAACGGATCTTCATCCCGTCATGCGTACCCGTAACCACTGGATCACCCGCGCCGAGACCGGCGCCGACATCCCCGCCGTCCGCGAGATCAACCTCGCGGCCTTCGAGACGCCGCTGGAAGCCGACCTCGTCGACGCCCTGCGCACCGACCCGTCCTGGATCGACGGGCTGTCCGTCGTCAGCACCGGCGAGGACGGCAAGCCCGTCGGCCACGCACTGCTGACCCGCTGCCACATCGGCGACACCCCGGCCCTGTGTCTGGCCCCCGTCGCCGTACTCCCCGAGTGTCAGCACGGCGGCGCGGGCTCGGCCGCCATCCGCGCGGCACTCGCGGCGGCCGAGGACATGGGCGAGCGTTATGTCACCGTCCTCGGACACCCGGCGTACTACCCGCGGTTCGGCTTCGGCCGCGCCTCCGCGCACGGCATCGGCCTGACCATCGACGTCCCGGACGAGGCCATGATGGCCATGTCGCTGGACGGGACCCACCCGCTGCCGAGCGGCACCGTCCGCTACGCGGCCCCCTTCGGGATCTGACGTCCCGGCACCCGCCGCGCGGGCAGGAGCCGGGCTCCTGGCCGCGCGGCGGGGCAACCGCCCGGCCCCCCCACGGGCCCCCAGGGCGCTACGAGCCGGAGAGCTCGACCATCTCGGTGATCTTGTTGCCCGGGCCGAGCGTCACGTTGTAGTAGTTCTGGCCGGCGCACCATTCCTTGTGGTCGGCCTTGCTCTGGTTGTCGTACTGCTCGTGGTTCGGGTCCGCGCACTCCTTGACGTGGCCGATCCCGGAGGTGACCTTCTCGGTCGGCCGCGTCGGGCGGACCTGGGGGCCGTCCAGGGTGAGGACGGTCACCTTCGCGTGGTCGTTGTCGAAGGCGTACGTGTTCGTCGCGCCCTCGGGGCGGTAGAAGGCGCCTTCGTCCATCTTCGTGTTGCAGGACACCTTGGCGTCCTGCGCGACGATGTTGTTCATCGCGCCTTCGACGCTCATCACCTTGATGAGCTTGTGGCCCTTGGGCAGCGGCGCGCAGGGGTCCGTGTAGCCGTCCTTGCCCTTCCCGCCCTTGCCCTTATCTCCCTTGTCGCCCTTGTCGCCCTTGTCGCCCTTGCCGCCGGCGGGCTGCGCCGGCGCCGAGCTCGCCGAACCCTTGGCGTCGTCCTTGCCGCCGTCCTCGGTGGGCCCGCAGGCGGTCAGTGCGAGTGCGCCGGAGACGACCAGCGCGGCCGTGACGACGTGACGAATGGACATAGGGATCCCCCAATGTGCTGCCCGGCGTCGACCGCCGGGGTTGAACGATGAACTATGTACGAACCGGCCGGAAGTTTATGGGCATGGCCATGGCGAAAATCAGCCGTTTGCCCGTCCATGATCAAATCGCGACCGAATGACGACGGAGCCGTGTCCGACCTGTGGCCGAGTCACGGCCGACCGTGCGGCGAACCGGTGAAGGCACAGGTCTTGCCGGCTGCGCCCGTGCCGCGTGCCCAGCGCTCCGCACCCCCGTCTCCACCCATGAGTGGAGCCCGCTCCACCCCGGGCTGCACCGAAGGATCCACCCCTCGCTCCACCCGTCGGCCGATGCCGCGCAGGTCCCGGCGGCGCCAGAGTAAAAGGCATGAAAAGACCACTGCTCACCCGGACTTCCCTGGTCGGCGTGCTGGCCTGTACGGCGGTCACCACCGCGCTGGTGTCTCCGGCAGGCGCCCAGACCGCCTCCCGGTCCGCCCCGCCGCCTTCCCCTCTGTCCGCTTCCCTGTCCGCTTCTCTCTCCGCGCGGCCCGAGTTGCGCATGCCCGAGGGTCCGGTCGTACTGCCGAATCTTGATGACGACGCGCGCCGCTGCACCCTGCGCCCCGGCGATCTGGACCGGCTCGACGTGGCCGTCGACGAACGGCTCGCCGCGTGCAATGACGCCGCCGACGACGTGGTCAACGGCGCCGAGGACGCCAAGGACCTCACCCCGCTGACCGTGCCGCCCATGGCCGTGGGCAAGAGCGCCACGGCCCGGGTCTCCCTGCCGGCCGCCCAGAGCCCCTACGCGCGCGTCTTCGTCGTACGCGACGGGAAGTACGTCTCGCTGGGGTCCGACGGGCGGCTCGGCGCGGAGGAGTTGCGGCGCGGGGTGAGGCTGGCCGTGGAGGGCCGTGACATCGTGCGCGACCCGAAGCAGTGGGACGGCCGGATCGAGGTGACGCTGTCCGTGGCGGAGCACGGGGTCACACGGACCGCCCGCGCGGGCATGCACGTGGCACCGGTGCTGCTGCAGCACGACCTGCAGCGCGCGCAGCACGTCTTCGCCGCGGCGCCCGGGCCGGGCGAGGGGCAGCCCGTCGAGGTCCCGGCCGCGAGCCGGCCCCCGGGGCAGTGGCAGGAGTTCGCGGACTCCCTGCGCAAGGCGGCGAAAGAGTCCGGCCTGCCGGACAGCGGGCTGCGGTTCCAGCCCGGCACCTCGCAGTGGTGGCGTGACATCTGGCGCCAGGACATCGCCGAGCCCGGCTACGTCACCAGGCCGACGCCCCACGGCCCGCAGACCCTGCGCATCCTCCTGCGCTCCCCCAACTACTGGACGTCCGCCGACGGCCGCTCCGCGAGCCTGCGCCGGGCCGGGCGCCTCCTCTACCGCGACCTGCGCGGTCCCGGCGTGGGCGTGGTCCAGCAGTACACGCCCACCGCGCAGCGCGAGAAGAACGTCGACGAGCTGCTGAACTTCACGGGCAACTTCGAGTCCCTGCCGCCGTACGCCGGCCATCCGCAGGGCCGGATCCTCTACGGCAGCAGCGCGGAGCGCCGCCCCGACCCGTCGTTCGTGGGCATGCTGACCGCCCAGGGTCAGCAGCCTCCGGTCGTGCTGGACACGTCCTGGCTGCTGGTCGGCCATGTCGACGAGACCGTCCACGTCGTCCGGGCGAACAACGCACGGGGCTGGACGCTCGCCGTCTCCGATCCCCGCAAGGCCGTGGAGCTGCTCAAGAAGGCTCAGCAGGCCGGTGAGGGCGGGCAGCGTCTCTTCGCCGACACGGTCGCCGACGCCAAGCCGACCGTGGATCAGTTCCTGCGCTACGAGGAGCACGCCGGTGACAACGAGGACGCCGCCCGGCGGATCGACGGGCAGTTGTCGGTCCTGCTGCGGGAAACGGGGCTGAAGCCCCAGGAGATCGTCCGGCTGCCGGTGCTCTACTTCAGGACCGAAGCGGGCGAGGGCCTGCCGAAGCGCCACATAGCGCTCTCCCCCGCTCTCGCTAACGGCCTGTCCCTGACCTCGCGCGACTACGCCGCCCCCAGCCCGCACGGGCCGAAGGTCGCCGGGCGCGATCTCTTCCGCGCCGAGGCCGAACGGGCGCTGGCCACCGGTGGTGTGCGCGTCCACTGGGTGGAGAACTTCTCCTGGGCGCACCTCGGCGGCGGCGAGGTGCACTGCGCCACGAACGCCCTCCGGGAGATCAGCTGACGGCCGGGGTCAGGAGTTGCAGGTGCCCAGCATGGTGGTGAGCATCTTCTTCTCGTCGTCGGTGACGGTCAGACCGTAGGTGGACTTCACGGAGGTCCAGGCCCGGCCGTACACGCACCAGGCGGCCTTCGAAGGGGGCTGCCACTGGTCCGGGCTCTGGTCGCCCTTGCTGCGGTTCGACGCCGCCGAGACGGTCAGCACCTGGGGGTGCGTGAGGTCGTTGGCGAATTCCTTGCGCCGGTCGATGGTCCACTGGTCGGCGCCGGAGCGCCAGGCGTTGGCCAGCGGCACGATGTGGTCGATGTCGACCTGGGAGGCGGCGGTGAAGGTCTTGTCGTCGTAGAAGCTCTGCCAGGTGCCGGACACCGCTCTGCACTGGTCGTCGCGCTTGACGTCGCGGCCGTCGCGCTCCAGGGCCGTTTCGCGGGTGTCGCATTTGTTGCCCTGCTGGGCCCAGTGGGGGAACTTGTCGCGGCTGTAGCCGGTCATCGGGCGGGGCTTGGCCACCGTCAGGCCGGAGAGCTGCTTCCGTGCGTCGCCCGCCGACGGCAGACCCGGCAGGACGTCACGGCTGCCGCCTCCCTTCCCGTTTCCCGGCGAGGGGGCCGCTTGGGAAGGAGATGCGCTCCGGGCGGGCGACTTCGGGCCGTCGGCCTTGCTCCCCTTGCCGTCCCCGCCGCAGCCGGCCAGCGCCAGCCCGGCCGCACACACCAGGGCCACGCCCGCCCCGGCCCGCAATTGATGCCCCATCACTACCGCACTCCCCCGCCCATAGCCGGAACGCCCGCTGCCAGGCTTCCCGCCAGGCATTGCCGCAAACGGAACGAAAATGTCATCGATCGCTATATTCGGCAAATCCAGCACTCAGGGTGACGGTGTGCGTACCGGCCCAAGTGGGCCTGTGGTTCATTCCTCCAGGACGATCCGGCCGAGCAGCGACACGGTCAGGCCGAAGTAGTCGGCGTGGACGATCCGGCGGGCGACCGGGCGCTCGGCTCCGCCGGCCGTGACCGTGCCGGTGGCCGTGGCGCGGTCGGTGAGGTAGGTCTCGTGTTCTTCGATCAGGAGGCGGTAGTCGGTGAACAGGGCCGTGGCCGGCAGGGTGAGGTCGCCGGTCCAGGCGAAGCCGGTGCCGCGGGCGGTGCAGGTCAGTTCCAGGGCCGTCGCGGCGGCGGCCCATTCGAGGTCGCCGGCGCCGTGGGCGCGCTTCTGCACCGTGGCGACGACGCGGCGGCTCGCCGCCATCGCGGCCCGGCCCGTGCCCGCGAGCGCGCCGAGGGCGTTGGGGGCGGCGGGCCCGCTCAGTTCGAGGCGGATCTGGTTGCCGGTGGCCGCCATGGTGGCGGTGACGGTCCGGTCGGGCATCAGCTGGACGAACTCCGCGAGGACGACCTTCGACATGTGCAGGGGGTCGAGGGAGCAGGGCTGGTAGCGGGCCAGGGCCAGGCGCACGTACGGGAAGTAGGCGGGGCTGTCGGCGAGGTCGCCGAGGTCGACGTCGATGTCGCAGGCCCACAGCCCGAGCCGGCGGTCGAAGACGGGCTGGAAGAGCGCCAGCGGGACGGTCACGGGCGCTTCGCCGGCCTGCTCGGCGAGGACGCCCGTGGCGGTGCCGCGGGCGTTCGGGAAGTTGCCCGGCCGCAGGCGGGGCAGGACGGCGTCGTCGGCCCAGACGGGGTCGTTGCCGCAGCGGGTGACCAGTTCGGCCGGCAGCCGGCTGCCCGGGTCGAGGACGACGGCGAGGAGTTCGTCGTCGCCGGAGGAGAACCAGGGGCGTTTGAGGTAGACGCGGACGCCGGCGTGCCGGCGGGCCCGGGTGACGCGGTGGAGGCCGTGGTCGACGGTGCGCTGCCGGCCGAAGGTGGGCACGACGTGGCTGATCACGGGCGGTTCGGGGCGGCGGGTGCTGGGCACGGCCCAGCCGTTGTCGGAAGGTCCCGCGCTGCCGGGGCCCCGGCTGGTGATGAGCTCGGTCCGGTCGGTGATCGCCGGGTGGAAGTACTCCCGGAAGCGGGTGGCCGCGGTCGGGGTGTAGGTGACGTTGCGGTGCCGGGTGTCGCGGAACTCGTGGCGGACGGTGGGGCCCCCGAAGTCACCGATGCGGATGTCGTTCTCGAACGGTTCCACGGTGATCTCGCCGACGTGGTCGTGCCCGGTGATCTGCCGGGGCTCCGGCTCGGTGACGTCGTCGTGCCACTCCGTCCACGTGGCGTCGAGGTCGATCCGGCCGGTGCTCTTGGCGTGGGAGCGCAGGGGTCCGGAGAGCGAGGCGAAGGTCTGGCCGGGGAGGCGGGAGAAGGTCAGGTCGCCCAGCACGGGGGGTTCCAGGGGCCGTTCCACGGCGTGCACGAGGGTGATGTCGACCCACGGGGTGATCATCCAGTTCTCGCCAGCGGCGGCCGCGGCCGTCAGCTCCTCCTTCTTCGGCTGCGGCAGCCGCACGGGGTCGTTCCACAGGGCCGATCCGGTGAGGATCCGCCAGGCGCGGAAGAGGTCGAGGTCCGCGGCGTCGACCCGGCAGCTCATGCGGACGGTCGCGGTCTCGCCCTTGGGCAGGAAGACGGTGACGACGCCGCCGGCTCCCGAGGACGGCGGGCCGTTGCCCTCCTCGATCCTCAGCCGCAGGGGCCGTGCCTGCGGCCAGGGCCCGGTGAACTCGTACGTCTCGTTGGGGCGCGCGCCCGGCAGCCCGCGCAGCGAGACGCCGCGCGCCAGGACGTCGGGCAGGTAGGGCAGGAGCAGCTGGTCGGCGCTGTGGATGACGTACTCGCCCTGTTTGAGGCCGCTGCCGCGGGCGACGGGCAGCGGGGTGAGGGCCGAGGTGTCGTGCGGGTTGTGCTTGACGACGTGGATGGCGTGGGCGGCCTTCAGGTCGCGGGTGATGCGCGGGTCCTCGGCGAGGCGGACGACCGTGTCGAGGTAGGTGCCGCTCTCGCGGGAGGCGGCGGCGAAGTACGCGCTGCGCACGTCGGCGGATTTGCCGGGGCCGAAGGCGCCGTCGTACTGCCCGTGCTGCTCGGCCATGAGCAGGGCGGTCTTGGGCGGGCTGACGTGCCGTTCGTCGAAGGAGCGGTAGCGCCGGTCGGGGCCTTCGAGGGGGTCGCCCGGCCCGTGGTCGGGCACTTCGCCGTTCCTGCGCACCGACCACTCCAGCGGGGACATGGGCACGCCGTGCTCGTCGACGGTGCTGCGGATCACCAGCCGCGGCTCGGACTCGCCTTCCAGGAACGGCCACTTCGGCACGATCGCGGGCGGCGGGACGGGCTCCCAGCGCGCGTAGGTGACGGGGTCGGTCGCGGTGCCCTCGACGGCCGGGGCCCCGGGGGCGAGGCTGTTGCCGGCGAGGTCGACCAGGCGGGCGCGCAGCCGGTAGGTGCGGCGGTAGCGCAGGGCGGGCAGGGTGCCGGCGGTCGGCCGGAACGAGGCGTCCAGCGGGAACGCGGCCGACACTTCGGGGTCCGGCACGTGGGGCTCGTTGTCGGCGCCGATCGTGCGGCCGGGCGGCGGCGCGGCCAGGCTCCAGCCGTGCCAGCCGAAGAGGGCCTGGTGGACGAAGAGCTGGTTGGCGCCGGTCTTGTCCCCGGTGACGGCGGTGGCCTTGACGTGGCCCTCGTCGGGGTCCGCCGTGATGGGCACGGGGGGCTTGCCGGGCGGTCTGATGGCGTAGTCGCCGGTGCGGGCGCACAGCGGGTACCAGGTGGTGACGCGGCCCGTGGCGGCGTCGACGACGCCCACGTCGACGCGGTAGCCGCGGACGAGGTGGGCGGCGTCGAGGACGGCCGCTTCGACCGGCCGGCCGTCGGGGCCGACCCCGGCCGTGTGGTGGGCGTCGGCAGCCATCTGGTCGGCCAGGGAGGCGTCGCGGCCCTCGTACAGGACGGTGAGGCCCGCGCCGTGCAGGGCCGGCAGCGCGGTGGGGTCGCCGGAGGCGGCGGTGCCCGGATCGCCCACGCCGGTGAGCACCTGGTCGACGATGCGGGAGAACTCCACGTACTTCATCGCGGCGCCGTCGACGTCGAGATCAAGGGTGTGCACCTCGTCCACGCCCAGCTTCAGCATCCGGTGGCCGTGGAGCCCGTCGTCGGCCGCGTACGCCTCGAAGCGCTTCCCCGGGACGTGGCGCAGCAGAGTCCACGGGCGCAGTTTCTTGTCGGTGTTGAGCTGCTCCTGCGGGGCGGTGAAGGAGACACGGGCCTGCCACTGGTCGGCGAGCCCGGGCGGGGGCGTGACCAGGAGGTCGAGGGCGAGGCCGAAGCGGCGCAGGAGTTCGGGGTAGTCGGCGAGGAGGGCGCAGGCCGCGTGGAAGTCGAGGTCGGGCGCTGTGGGCGGCGGGAGCGGCGCGGCGGGGGTGTCCCCGGCTTGCCGGGCCGGTGGTACGGCGGGCTTCGCGGGTGTCGCGCGGTCGTAGAAGCGGTACGTCTCGGCGAGGCCGAGCAGGGCGCGATCGCCCTTGTACTCCGGCCTGGTGCGGTCCATGCACAGCGGCCTGTACGGGTCGGGGGCCGCGGCGGCGTGCGGGCCTCCGCCGCCGGACGTCCCCTGGAGCAGCCGGTCGAGCCGGCCGTAGAGGGTGGCGACGCCGCTGGAGAAGGACCGGACGGCCGGGGTGAGGTTGCCCGTGAGGTCGTCTGTCCGCGGGTGGTCCCAGCTTGCCGGCGCCTCGGCGATCGGGGCCCCGGCGGCCGGGACGTCAGCAGCCGGAGCGCCGGTGTCCGAAGCCCCCGTGGTCAGGCCGATCTCGCCGGTCGCGGCCGCGCCGAGGCGCGGATCGGAGCCGGTGGCGGGGAACGCCCGGCGGTGGGCCGTGGCGGTCGCCGCCGCCTCGTACAGGGCGGTGATCTGCTCGTGGACGGCCCGGCTCGGGAACGAGCGCAGCGTGGGCGGCCCGGCGGGTGCGGCGGCGAGGGCGCCGGACGGCGGGCTCACCTTCGTGTCGGGGCCGAACAGCTTCGGCCACAAGCCGCTGTCGGCCGGCGGGTAGCGGTCGGTCTGCGGCTCGGTGGACACGGTCACGGAGGTCCCGCCGGGGCT
This sequence comes from Streptosporangium nondiastaticum, assembly GCF_003011965.1. GTDB lineage: Bacteria > Actinomycetota > Actinomycetes > Streptomycetales > Streptomycetaceae > Streptomyces > Streptomyces nondiastaticus. Next base: position 50,644 of record NZ_PXWG01000015.1, on the reverse strand, counting down.
CTGGAACTCCACTTGGAGAGCGGCCGCGTAGCCGCGCAGGGTCTTCGGCCAGTCGTCCTTGAAGCCCGGGAAGGACCTGAGGGTGTCGCCTCCGGTCAGGCGCGGGCTGACGAGGACGGTCAGCCGGAGCTTTCCGTCGGCCGTGGTCCCGTCGGGCAGTACTGTCCACCGGATCGTCTCGGGCATGGCTCAGCTCACTTCCGCGAAGGCGGTGCAGTACTCGGCGACGGGGTCACGACGGACGCCGGTGACCGGGTCGGTGTAGGGCGCCATCATCTCGGCGAAGGCGACCGGGCGGCCGGCGCCGGCCGCCTCCGCGTCCGCCGCGGTCAGCGGGGTCAGGGAGTTTCCGGAGCCCACGAACCGCTTCTCGCACTCGATCGTGACCGACTGCGACCAGAAGCCGATGTGGATGCTGACGGAGATCCGGGCGCGTCCGGAGACCGTGTTCGGCGGCTCGAAGGTGAGCTCCAGGCAGATCTCGATGGAGGCGGAGACGATGCCGAGGATGTCGACCTCGCCCCGGGCCCGGAAGTAGCCCGTCAGCCGGGATTCGCCGCTGCCGAGCTCCAGGCGGTAGTAGATGCCCGCCATCACCGACAGGCTGCCGCTCGCGACGCCGAAGTTCATCGACAGCGCGGCGCCGAATTCCAGGGCGCCCTCCAGCACGGCCACCCGCTCCGGGGTCAGCACGATGCCGAAGAAGCCCCCGCCGCCGAGGAGGGAGACGGTGAGCCGGAACGGCGCCTGGCGGGTGCAGAAGAAGAAGCCGATCTCGACCGTGCGGCCGATGAACGGCAGGTCGAGGTAGGCGCCCAGGCGGATGTTCTCCAGGCTGAACACGCCGATGGCGAGGTTGGGCAGCGGCAGGGCGTAGCGGGCGGTGATGCCCGAGGGGGTGACCTGGATGCCCGGCGGGTCGCTGAAGCCGTCGACGGGGATGAGCCGGCGCAGGGTCTGTACGAAGGAGAGGGGCCCGATGAAGTCGATGCTGTCGAGGACGACGTCGATGTCGGGCTTCTTGCCGGCGCGCATGCCGAAGCGGACGTGTTTGAAGGTCAGTTTGAGGACCCGGAAGGGCGGCGGGATCAGCAGGAGGCTGAACTTCTCCAGGCTGCAGGTGATGTCCGCGCCCACGGTCAGGTCGGAGCGCAGCGATCCGCGGACGTCGACGACGATCGAGAAGCGGCCGCCGGGTTCGGGGACGAAGACGGGGTCGGTCGCCGGGTACTGCTGGATCTCGGGGTTCCACTCCAGGCGGGCGTTGACGGTCTCGGGCAGCTTGGCGCCCTGGGCCGCGCGTTGCACGGCCTCTCGGAGCGCGATCGCCTGCCCGGCGCCGGTGGTCCACGTCGCGACCTGCTGCTGCACGCGGGTCAGCAGGGCGCGGACCCCGGGGTCGGCGTCGGCGGGCAGGGCGTTCAGGAGGTCGGTCAGGGCGGCGCTGAAGGCGTTGAAGGCGTTGTCGACGTCCTGCATCGAGGTGGTGGGGGGTGCGGTGCGGCCGGGGAGCCGCTGCTCGATGAAGTCGCCGACGGTCTTGACGAACACCTGTGCGGTGTCGGCGACGCGGCGCGCGGCGGCCGGGTAGCGGTCGATCTCGTGGGTGATCAGCTCACGGACGCGCTGCAGGTCGGAGAGGAAGCCGGTGACGGCGGTGATGGTCTCGGTGAAGAAGTTCGGCACCTTCAGGGGCTTGTCCAGCGTGTCCACGAGCTTGATCACCTGGGCGAGCGGGATCAGGCCGAGCAGCCTGGGGCCGATCTTGTCGAAGAGGTCCAGCGGGCGAAAGTAGTTGTCCGGCTGGAAGGTGCCGTTCGCGATGAGGTCCAGGGGGTCGGTTTGGGGGGTGGCCGCGACGCCGGAGACGGGACCCGTCAGGCGCGACAGCCCCGCCACGGCGATGCTGGGCGCCGAGAGCCCGCCCGAGCGGTCGCTTCGCTGCTGGAAGTCCATCTTGAGCGGGCTGCTGTCGTGGGTGAGCAGGCTGAGGAAGACCTGGCCCTTGTTGGGCAGCCGGACGGGGTCGGCGGCCTGGGAGAAGCCGGAGAGGGCGTAGCGCTTGGCGTAGGCCACGGGGACGACGGTGGTGCCCCGGCCGGCGAGTGCCTGGACGGCGGGCACGGTGGCGTTGGCCCAGCGGAGCTGGGGGAGGAACTGGGCGGGCTTCGAGCGGGCCGGATCGCTCGCGGCCGGGTCGGCGAGGGCGGGCGGGGCCGCCATGCCCCACACCATCTGCGCGACGTCGAGGCTGGTGTCGTCGGCCCGCTGGGTGGGCGCGAGCGCCACGGTCTGCCCGAGCAGGTCGGCGCCGGAGAGGGTGGGGAACTCGACGGCCGCGGCGGGGGTGGCGGCCCTGGGCGGGTTCTTGTCCAGGGCGTTGTACTCGTCCACGGCGCGGGTGAGTTCGGCGCCCGACGCCTTGGTCTCGTCGAGGAACTGCAGCGGCGTACGGAATTCCACGATCCGTCCGCTGTGGTCCACCGCCGTGACCGCGAACCGGAACGGGGTCTCCGTCCGCGTCGCGGGGAAGAACTTCTTCCGGTCGTCGGGCGGGACGAGGTCGGGCGTCACCACCGTGTCGATGCGCACGCTGCGGAACGGGAACAGCATGTTCGTCAGCGGGGCGGCCGGGTCGGAGCTGCCCGGCAGGGGCACCGAGGGGTCGTACGTGCGCAGGGGCTCGCGGACCACGACGAATTCACGCTGGTTGAGGTAGGCGGCGCGGGGATCGCTGAACTTGCGCTCGGTGACCGTGACCAGGACCGCCCTGTGCCCGAACGGGCACAGGTATCCCTCCCGCATCACCCTGACGTAGTGGTCCCGCCCCATCGACGTGCGGTTGCGCCACTCCGACAGCGAGATCCCCACGGGGCGTTCGGGCCAGCTCCCGAGGCTGTCCAGCCAGCCGCCGACGGCCGAGAGCATCAGCACGGCCACGTCGACGGGCTTGGGGACGTAGGGCTGCCCGCCGGGCCCCCGGAGACCGGAGTTGGAGGTGAGGTCGACGATGTCGTGCCGGTCCTCCGGCAGGAGCGCCTGCCGGAAGGGCGGGGGTTCGACGGGGCCGGGCGCCCGGCCGCCCTCGCGGTCCCACAGGGCACGCACCTTGGTGCCCTCCAGTCTCGTGTGCCACAGCTCGACGCGCTCGCCCGGCGCCGGGTCGGGGATCGCCCCGCGGTGGATCCAGCGGCCCTTCTGGGAGGGCGAAAGGTAGAGCCGGTAGGGCAGTTCGATGCCCGTGGCGGGGTGGTCGGGGTCGGCGAGCGGGTCCTGAGGCCCGGCGGCGGCGACCGCCGGTGCCGCCTCTTCGGAGGTGCCGGCGTCAGCATCGGCGCCGGAGCCGGCCCTGTTGTCGGAGCCGGCCCCGTCATCGGGCCCGGCGCCGGACGGCTCGATCACCGCTCCCGCCGCGGCGGCGGCTTCGAGGGTGGGCCGGAGCCCGTAGCGCGCCGCGAGTTCGGCGGTGGTGCGCAGCAGGCGTACGAGGGCGAGGGTCCTGGCCGTGGAGTCCCGGCCGCCGGCGCCCTCGCCGGGAGTGCCCTCGGCGCCGGCGGGCCGGACGGTCACGGTGAGGGGCGCCCGCTCGGGTTCCCTGGCCGCGTCCACGACGCGCAGGGGCAGTCTGCCCATGGCGCCGAGCAGCCCGTCTTCGGTGTAGTCGATCGCCTCCTGCGGGCCGACTTCGAAGACCAGGACGCTGCGGCCGCTGATGCGGGAGTCGACCGGCAGGTCCCGGGATTCGCCCGGCACTTGATCGTTGAACGCGTGTTCCACCACGTGCTGCGGCCCGAAGGTGACGACCAGCAGCCCGTCCCGCTGCGGATCCGCGCGGACCAGCCGCCGCCTGCCCGCCGAGTCGTCGAGCCGCAGCCCGGGAAAGCCGAAGGAGAGGTCCATCAGGTCGGTGCCGCGCAGAATGCGGATCGATGCGGGTGTGCTCATCTCGCCCCCTGTTGCCGTACGCCGGACCGGGTGCTCGCAAGAGCGAGCATCGCGGATCCGGGGCGCCGCCGATACCCGTGGGGTACCACCAGTCACTTACCCCGGACGGCCCACCGGGCGTTACGCCGAACGAGTGTCCTTTCGGCGCGGGCGGCGCGCCGTCCGCGAGCGGCGCCTCGGCGGTGGCAAGGGGCGGTCCGCGTACGCGGTCAGGAGACGTCGATGCTGCGCGCGAAGGCGGTGACGGACAGGTCGCCGTTCGTCACGGTCTTCTCGAACGGGATCGTCAATGACTCGCGGGAGGCGGGCGGCGTGATCCTCAGGTAACCGGCCCGCACCATGAGCGGGGCGTCGGCGTGCGCCCACGCCAGTGCGGCCTCGGCGGTGCCGCCGGGGCGTACGAGGAGCGTGTCCTTGCCGGGGTCGGGGATGAAGTACGTGCTTCCCCAGGTGGTGTGCGTCGTGACCGCCCTGTGCCGGGCGTCCTCCAGCTGCAGGCCCGGGTAGCCGCGCAGGGCGCACGTGCGGGCGGACGTGTTCGTCAGCACCAGCACGGTCCCCTCGTGCGACATGCCGTTCTGGTGGCCGCCCTTGTCCGACAGCGAGGCCTGCAGGCCGGAGACGTCGCAGGTCGGCGTCCTCCCGGCGGCCGGCGGGGCGGCCGCGGCGGTGCCCGCGGCGCCGGGGGCGGCCACCGCCGCTATTGCCGCTGCCATGGCGGCTGCTGTCAGGGGCAGGGTGTTCCGTAACATCGCGTGCCTCCGGTGTTCATCGGTCGTCTATCCACCGCTTGCCACATCCGGGGCCGTCCATTCCTCCCCCGCATGCCCTCCTCGCACATGTCCTCCTCGCACGTGCGTGAGGGCGGTGGCGCCCCGGGGGTCCGGGGTGCCACCGCCCTCACGGTGGCTCATGCCGCCTGTCGCGGATCAGTACGCGGAGTTCACGTTGTCCATCGAGCCGTACTTGTCGGCCGCGTAATTACAGGCAGCGGTGATGTTGGCGACCGGGTCGTAAATGTCCCAGGACGTGCCCTCGACGTGATACGCCTTGAACGTCGGGTCGATCATCTGCAGCAGACCCTTCGACGGCACACCATTAACGGCATTGACGTCCCAGTCATTGATCGCACGCGGATTACCCGTCGACTCACGCATCACATTGCGCTTGATGCCGTCATACGAAGCCGGAATGCCCTTGGCCCGCAGAATGTCCAGGGCCTCGCTGATCCAGCCGTCCACGTTATTGGCGTAGGCCTTCTTCGCCGGAGCGGCGGGCTTGGCCTCGATGGCCTTGCGCTCGGTGGAGCGGTTGGCGGCCTGCTTCTCGGCGCGCTCCTTGTCGGCGCTCGCCTTGCCGGCGTCGGCCTTGGCGGCCGTGACGGCGGCGGCGGTGTGCTGCTCCAGAGCGTCCTGCTGCGTCTCACCGGAAGCCTTGGTGCTCCACGCGACCGGCTTGACCGCGGCGGTCGGAGCGGAGGCGGTGCCGGCGGCGAAGGCGTTCGGGGCGACGGCAACCGCGACGACCGCGGCACCGGTCGCGGCAATGCCGGCGACGGAGAGCTTGTGAATCTTCGGGAGACGGGTATAGCCGGAGATGGTGGAGCGCATGAGTGAGCTGAACCTTCCAATCGCGGATGTCGCCCGGCCCTGAAGCGGCGCAATAACGAAGCGCCGTTCCTCGGTCGACGGCGCCCAGCGACCCCGCAATTGTTAGCGGCGGAGAAAACCGCTGACAAGCACTGTGACCTACTATCCGCGTTCATAGGCTCCGGGAATTCACCGCCCTCTCCCCCTCATTCCGCGGCCGTGTCCACTACCGCATTTCGTAAGTGACGCGCGCCTCATGGGCGGCCTCACACGGAGCGGGTCCCGTTGTCACGCAGGGCGAGCGCGGTACTGCGTGGCGTCGACCAACCCGGGGACGGGTAGGGAAACGTGGAGCCCATGGACACCAGCGCGCACGCCCCCGGCACCGCAGCGGAACCGTCCCACGTGCTCGTCGTCGGTGCGACGGGCTACATCGGCGGGCGGCTCGTGCCCGTGCTGCTCGGGGCGGGGTACCGGGTGCGGTGCCTCGTCCGCGAGCCGCGGCGGCTGCGGGACCAGCCGTGGGCCGACCGGATCGAGACCGTCAAGGCGGACGTCACCGACCCCGGCACCCTCCCCCCGGCGTTCGAGGGCGTGGACGTCGTCTACTACCTCGTGCACGCCCTCGGCACCGGCACGGACTTCGAGGAGAAGGACCGGCGGGCCGCGCTCGCGGTCGCCCGGACCGCGAAGGAGGCCGGCGTACGGCGGATCGTCTACCTCGGCGGGCTCGCTCCCCGGCAGGTGCCCGAGCGGGACCTCTCGCCCCACCTGCGCTCGCGCGCCGAGGTCGGCCGCATCCTCCTCAACAGCGGCGTGCCCACGGCGCACCTGCGCGCCGCCGTCGTCATCGGCTCGGGTTCGGCGTCCTTCGAGATGCTGCGGTACCTCACCGAGCGCCTCCCCGTGATGATCACCCCACGCTGGGTGAACACGCGCATCCAGCCGATCGCCGTCCGTGACGTCCTGCGCTGCCTGCTGGCGGCGGCCCGCCTGCCGGACGAGCTCAACCGCGGATTCGACATCGGCGGCCCCGAGGTCCTCACGTACCGGCAGATGATGAACCGCTACGCGGCCGTCGAGCACCTCCCGCGGCGCCTGATCCTTCCGGTGCCGGTGCTCACGCCCGCGCTGTCGAGCCTCTGGGTCGGCCTGGTGACCCCGGTGCCCGGCAGCATCGCCCGGCCGCTGGTGGAATCGCTGCGCCACGAGGTGGTCTGCCGCGAGCACGACTTCGCGCGCTACGCCCCCGATCCGCCCGAGGGGCTGCTGGGCTTCGACGAGGCCGTCCGCCTGGCCCTCAAACGCGTGCGGGACGCGGACGTGGCCACCCGCTGGTCCTCCGCGTCGCTGCCCGGTGCTCCGAGCGACCCCCTGCCGTCGGATCCGCAGTGGTCCGGGGGCAGCCTCTACGAGGACCGCCGCGAGGTGGCCGTGGCCGCGCCGGCCGAGGAGCTGTGGCGGGTGGTCGAGGGCATCGGGGGCGACAACGGCTGGTACTCGTTCCCGCTGGCGTGGTCGGTGCGCGGGCTCCTGGACCGGCTCGCCGGCGGCGTCGGGCTGCGCCGCGGCCGGCGGGACCCGCACTCCCTGCGCATCGGCGACTCCCTCGACTTCTGGCGCGTGGAGGAGATCGAGCGGGGCCGTCTGCTGCGGCTGCGCGCGGAGATGCGCCTGCCCGGGCGCGCCTGGCTGGAGCTGACGGTCGCTCCCGACGGGCCGTCGCGGGCCGTCTACCGGCAGCGGGCCCTGTTCCGCCCGCACGGCCTGGCCGGGCACGCCTACTGGTGGAGCGTGGCGCCCTTCCACGCCGTCGTCTTCGGCGGCATGGCGCGCAACATCGCGGGGCGGGCCGTCGCGGGCGCGCCCGCACCGGGCGCGTGAAGGAGCCGGCGGGCGCTTGCGGGGTTCAGGGGGCGCGCGCCGCCTTCCGCACCACCGCTCGCCCGAGCCGTACCGCACCTTTCGGGCATCGGCCCGTGTCTGATAGGGGGCAAAGCGGGAGAAGGAGACCGATCCATGCCCAGGCGCATGCCCCTGTCCACGTACCGTTCGCGTGCCGCAGCCGTCACCGCGGGCTGCACCCTGGCCCTCGTGCTGGGCACGGCCGGCGCCGCCGGTCCTGCGCCGGTGGCCGCGGCCCGGGCGAAGTACTACACCGCGGCGCAGGTCCACAGCTTCCTCGTGAAGTTCTACGGCCAGCACGGCCCGAGCGCGTCCGACCGGATCAACAAGGTCGATGCGGAGCTCCGGCAGAAGGCCGCGGCGACCAAGGGCCAGGACGTGCTGCTCTGCGCCCGGAGCGCTCCGCGGCACATCGTCGTCGGCAAGGTCACGGCCGAGCCGTCGGGCATGGGGTGGGCCCCAGTCACCACGCGGTGGAAGGCCGGCCCGGACAAGCACCTCACGGCGTACGTGGGCCTGAAGGGCAGCCTTCCGATGAAGCTGTACGACGTGACGTGCGACTAGACGTGACGTGCGGCTAGTGGACCGGCGGCGGGATGCGAGGATCTCGCCGTGGACCCTACGCACATGCACACGCACGGCCTGCCCGGCCGGTCTCCGGGCGCCCCCGTCCGCGCCGGCATCCCCGAACACGGCCGGATCCCCAAGTACTACGCGGTGAAGGCGCAGGTCGCCGGGCTCCTCGACGAGCTGGGCGAGGGCGGGCTGCTGCCCACCGAGCGGGAGCTCGCCGCGCGCTTCGAGGTGTCGCGCGAGACCGTGCGCCAGGCCCTGCGCGAGCTGCTGCTGGAGGGGCGGCTGCGGCGCCGGGGGCGCGGCACGGTCGTGGCGGGCCCGAAGCTGGAGCAGCCGCTCGCGCTCGCCAGCTACACCGAGGGGGTGCGCCGCCAGGGCCGGCGGCCGGGGCGCAGCCTCGTCGGCCTGGACCGCCTCGCCTGCCCGGCCGCTCTCGCCCCCGACCTCGGTGTGGAACCCCTGGCCCCCGTCTGGCACCTGGAGCGGGTGCTGCTCGCCGACGACGAGCGGGTGGGGCTGGAGAGCACGTACGTGGCGGTCGAGCGGGCGCCGCGCCTGGACGCGGACTTCGAGCCGGACTCCTCCTTCTACGGCTATCTGCGCGAACGGCTCGGCATCGGTTTCGGCGACGCGGACGAGCGGCTGGAGACGGTGCTGGCCACGCCGCGCGAGGCCCTGCTGATCGGCACGCCGCCCGCGCTGCCCATGCTGCTGATCCACCGCGTGTCCCGGGACACCGGGGGCAGGCCGCTGGAGCGGGTGCGGTCGCTGTACCGGGGCGACCGCTTCTCGTTCACCACGCACTTGCGCGGCGAAGACAGCTAGAGCGGCGAGACCGAGGAGGGCAGACCACACCTCCAAGTGTCACGGGACGATAACGGGTCTAGTCCAAGTTTGGCGGCGCGTTTCCCGCCGGTTCGCCGCCCGGCCCTCCGCCCGTCACCCGCCCCGACGACCGTTCACGTCATGCGAGTCATCGTCATCGGAGCCGGCGTGCTGGGAACCATGCACGCCTGGCAGGCAGTCCAACGCGGCCACGAGGTCGTGCACATCGAACGCGAGGCGGAGGCCCGCGGGGCCTCCGTCCGCAACTTCGGCCTGATCTGGGTCAGCGGCCGTGCCGCGGGAGAGGAGCTGGCCACCGCCCTGCGGGCGCGCGAGCTGTGGGAGGAGATCGGCGCCGCCGTCCCCGGCCTCGGCTTCCGGGCCAACGGCTCGCTGACGGCCGTCACCACCGAGGCCGAACTGGCCGTCGCCCGCGCCGCCCTGGCCCGGCCCGACGCCGCCGCCCGCGGCTTCCGGCTCCTCACCCCCGGCGAGGTCCGGGCGGCCGAGCCGGCCCTGCGCGGCGAGCTCCTCGGCGCCCTGGCCTGCGACCGCGACGCCGCCGTCGAGCCGCGCACGGCCCAGCGGGCCCTCAGAGAGGCCCTCCACCGCTCCGGGCGCTACACCTTCCTCGGCGGGCGCGAGGTCCGCGACGTCACCGGCGGGAACGCCGTCCGCGACGACCACGGCGAACTGCACGGCGGCGACGCGGTCGTGCTGTGCACCGGCGCCTGGCTGGGCGGGCTCGCCCGCGAGCTCGCCCCGGACCTGCCCGTGCGCCGCGTACGGCTGCAGATGATGCAGACGGCCCCGCTGGGCGAGCGGCTCACCACCTCCGTCGCGGACGCCGACAGCTTCCGCTACTACCCCGCCTACGACGGCGCCGCCCTCGACGCGATGGCCGCCGCCCAAGCACAGCCCCCGGCCGCCGCCGAGCACAAGATGCAGCTGCTCATGGTGCAGCGCGCCGACGGCGGGCTGACGATCGGCGACACCCACGAGTACGCCGAGCCGTTCGCGTTCGACGTCGACGAGGCCCCGTACGCGCACCTCGCCTCCGTCGCCGAGGCGCTCCTCGGCCGCCCCCTGCCGCAGGTCCGCCGGCGCTGGGCGGGGGTGTACGCGCAGTGCGTGGACACCTCCCGCGTCGTGCACCGCGAGCGCGTGCGCGACGCCGTCTGGCTGGTGACCGGCCCCGGCGGGCGCGGCATGACGTGCTCGCCCGCGATAGCCGAGACCACCGCGAACGAACTGGGCTGGTGAGCCACGTGACTTCCGTAAGGACCACCCTCGTCGTCCTCGACATGGCCGGCACCACCGTCGCCGACGACGGCCTCGTCGAGCAGGCCTTCACCGCCGCCGTCCAGGAGCTCGGCGTGGCACCGGGCACCGCGCGCCACACCGAACAGCTCGCCCACGTGCGGGCCACGATGGGCGAGTCGAAGATCTCCGTCTTCCGGCACCTCTTCGCCGGCGACGAGGAATCGGCACAGCACGCCAACGCCGCCTTCGAGTCGGCCTACGGGCGCCTGGTCGCCGACGGCCGCTGCGAGCCGGTGCCGGGCGCGCGCGAGGCCGTCGAGCAACTCCGCGGCGAGGGCCGCACCGTGGTCCTCACCACCGGCTTCGCCCGCGTCACCCAGGACGCGATCCTCGCCGCCCTCGGCTGGACGGACCTCGCCGACCTCACGCTGTGCCCCGCCGACGCGGGCGGGCGCGGACGCCCCTACCCCGACATGGTGCTCACCGCCCTGCTGCGCACCCGTGCCGCGGACGACGTCCGGCAGATCGCGGTCGCCGGCGACACCTCCCACGACATGCGGTCCGGGACCCGGGCGGGGGCGGGCGTGGTGGCCGGCGTCCTGACCGGCGCCCACGACGAAGCCGCGCTGCTCGCCGCGGGCGCGACCCACGTCCTGGGCTCCGTAACGGAGCTGCCCGGGCTCCTGGCACGAGCGGAGGCCGGCAGGTGACCACGGGCATCCGCTTCGACGGCGTCACCGTCGCCTACGGCGGCACCACCGTGCTCGAATCGTTCGGCCTCACCGTCGAACCGGGCGAGGTCATGGCGCTCCTCGGCCCCTCCGGGTCCGGCAAGACGACCGCCCTGCGCGCCGTCGCCGGCTTCGTCCGGCCCACGGCCGGGCGGGTGTTCATCGGCGACCGCGACGTCACCGCGCTGCCGCCGCACCGGCGCGGCATCGGCATGGTGGTGCAGCAGTACGCGCTCTTCCCCCATATGAAGGCCGGCGCGAACGTCGCCTTCGGCCTCAAGGCGCACAAGGTGCCGCGCGGCGAGATCGCCGCGCGGGTCGCGGAGGCGCTGGAGATGACGGGCATGTCCGCGTACGCCGGGCGGTACCCGCGCGAGCTCTCCGGCGGCCAGCAGCAGCGCGTCGCCATCGCGCGGGCGCTGGCCATCCGGCCCGGCGTGCTCCTCCTCGACGAGCCGCTGTCCGCCCTGGACGCGCGGCTGCGCTCCGGGATGCTCACCGAACTGGCCCGCCTGCACCGCGAACTGCCGGACGTCAGCATGCTGTACGTCACCCACGACCAGGTCGAGGCGCTGACCCTCGCCGACCGGATCGCGGTCATGGACGGCGGGCGCCTGCAGGACTGCGGCACCCCGCAGGACCTCTACCGGCGGCCGGGCAGCGCGTTCACGGCCTCCTTCATCGGCAGCGCGAACCTCCTGCCGGTGACGGTCACCGACGGCGGCGTCCGCCTGGGCGGCACGCGGCTGGACGTGCCGGCCGGCGGCGCCGCGGCGGGGGCGTCCGCCACGCTGTGCGTCCGCCCGCACCTGGTCGGCCTCGGAGCGGGGCCGAACGCCCTGCGCGGGACGGTCACCGAGGTCCAGTGGCGCGGTGCGACGCACCGCCTGGGCGTCGACATCGCCGGTCACCGGGTGACGGCCGAGCTGCGCGAGCTCCGCGAGACGCCGCCGCTCGGCACCGAGGTCACCGTGCACTTCGCCGCGCACGACGCGGTGCTGCTGCCGGCCGGCGCGGACGGGGGCGAGGCCCGTGGCTAGCACCGAAGCGCTCTCCGGGCGGCGGCCGCCCACGGCCCTGCCCCGGCTCAGGGTGCCGGCGTGGGCGCTGGTCCTGCCCCCCGTCGCCGCCCTCGGCCTCGTCTTCCTCCACCCCCTCGCGCTCGTCCTGTGGCAGTCGGTGTCACCGGAGGGCGGCGGGCACGGCTTCTCCGCCTACGCCGACGTGTTCGCCCAGGCCGCGTTCCGCGACGCCCTGCGCAACACCGTGCTGATCGCCGCCGGATCCACCGCCGGTGCCCTCGTCCTCGGCTTCGCCCTCGCCCTGGTCATCGCCTTCGTGCCGTTCCCCGGCGGCAGGGCGGTCGGCCGGTTCGTCGACGTCTTCCTGTCCTTCCCCTCCTTCCTCATCACCCTCGCGCTGCTCTTCGTCTACGGCAGTGCCGGCATGGCCAACGGGGTGTGGACCGGGGTGACCGGGGCCGCCTCCGGCCCGTTCGACTTCCTCCACACGCCCTGGGGCGTGCTCCTCGCGGAGATCACGTACTTCACGCCGTTCGTGATGCGGCCGCTGCTCGGCGCCTTCTCCCGGATCGAGACGGCACAGATCGAGGTCGCGGCTTCGCTCGGGGCCAAGGCGCCGCGGATCGTCCGGCAGGTGATCCTGCCCGAGGCCCTGCCCGCGCTGGCGGCGGGCGGCTCGCTGGTCCTGGTGATGTGCCTCAACGAATTCGGCATCGTCCTCTTCACCGGGGCGAAGGGCGTGACGACCCTGCCCGTGCTCGTCTACGGCAAGGCGATCCTCGACGGCGACTACACGGGCGCCTGCGTGGTGGCCGTCGTCAACATCGTCCTCTCCCTGGCGCTGTACGGGCTCTACCGGATGCTCACCACCCGCATGGACGGAGTCCGCCGTGCTCGTGCATAGCCCTCGTGCCCGCCGGGCGGTCCAGGCCGCCTTCTTCGCCCTCTTCCTCCCCGTCTTCGCGCTGCCGTTCCTCGTCATCGTGACCGCGTCCCTGGCCACCGGCTGGAGCGGAGCGTTCCCTTCGGGTGCGACCCTCGACCACTACCGGGCCGTCGCCCGCGGGGACGCCCTCGACGCGCTCGTCACCAGCGTGCTGACCGCCCTCGCGGCCTCCGCCGCCGCCCTCGTCACCGGCACCTGGGCGGCCCTCGCGGCCAGGGGCACGCGCGCCCGCCGGGTCGTCGGCGTGCTGTTCGTGCTGCCGGTCGCCGTGCCGTCCGTGGTCGTCGGGCTGGCCCTCCTGGTCGCTTTCTCCGAGCCGCCGTTCCTCCTCAACGGCACCCCGGCGATCGTCGTCCTGGCGCACGCGATCCTGGTGACCGCCTTCGCGTACCAGTCCGTGGCCGCGGCGCTGGACCGCCTCGACCCCGCCTGCGAGCAGGCCGCCGCGAGCCTGGGCGCGAGCCCCCTGCGGGTGCTCGTCCAGGTGAGGCTGCCGTTGCTGCTGCCCTCCCTCTCCGCCGCCGCGGGGCTCTGCTTCGCCCTGTCCATGGGCGAGCTCAGCGCCACGATGATGCTCTACCCGCCCGACTGGCTGCCCCTGCCCGTCAAGGTGTTCGCCGCCACCGACCGCGGCGCGCTCTTCCCCGGTGCCGCGCTCGCCGTCGTGCTCATGGTCACGACGCTCCTCGCCCTGACCGCGGTCTCCCGGATCCGCACCCGGGCCGCCTACCGCTGAACCCGCCCCGCCTCGCCCCCCTTTACGCTCTCGAAGGAGCGCGATCCCCCATGCCCCGTTCCCCCCGTTCCCCCCGTCCCTGCCGTTCCTCCCGCGGCCCGCTCGCGTCCGCCGCCGCCCTCCTCCTCGCCCTCCCGCTCGCCGCGTGCGGCGGGACGGCCGGCGCCGGGGAGCAGGAGATCACCCTCTACAGCGCCGACGGCCTCAAGGCCGAGGACGGCTCCGGCTTCTACGACAAGGTGTTCAAGGGCTTCGAGAAGGAGACCGGCATCAAGGTCCGCTACGTCGAGGGCGGCTCCGGCGAGATGGTGCAGCGCCTGGCCCGGGAGAAGTCCAACACCAAGGCGGACGTCGTCGTCACGCTGCCGCCCTTCGTCCAGCAGGCCGACGGCAAGGGGCTGCTCGCCGCCTACCGCCCGCAGGGCTCGGACAAGGTCGCGGACGGCGACAAGTCCCCCTCCGGCACCTGGACCGCGATCGCCGGCAACTACCTCTGCTTCATCTACAACTCCAAGGAGCTCAAGGACGCCCCGCCCAGGACCTGGAAGGACCTCCTCGACCCGCGCTTCAAGGGCAAGCTGCAGTACTCGACGCCCGGTGTCGCCGGCGACGGCACGGCCGTCCTCGTCAAGGCCGTGCACGACTTCGGCGGCAAGGAACCGGCCATGGCGTACCTGAAGGAGCTGCAGAAGAACAACGCCGGCCCGTCGCGCTCCACCGGCCAGCTCGCCCCGAAGGTGAACAAGGGCGAGCTCCTCGTCGCCAACGGGGACGTCCAGATGAACTTCGCCAACACCAGGACCATGCCCGACCAGGGCATCTTCTTCCCGGCGGGCGACGGCGGGAAGCCCACCACGTTCGCCCTCCCGTACGCGGCCGGCCTGGTGAAGAACGCCCCGCACGGCGAGAACGCCAGGAAGTTCCTGGACTACCTCCTCAGCGAGGGCGTGCAGCGCGACGTCTCGGCCGTCGGCGGCGGCTTCGCGGCCCGTACGGACGTCAAGGCGACCGACCCCAACGCCGTCGCCCTCGCCCGCATCATGCAGGGCGTGGAGGTCTTCCGCCCCGACTGGGCCGAGGTCGGCAAGAACCTGCCCTCGTACGTGGACGCCTGGAAGTCCGCCACCGGCAGCTGAGCGGCCGCCGGTGGCGGGAGCGCACGCGTCAGCGGTCCCAGTCCTCGTTCCAGATCAGGGTGTTGCACTGCGCGATCTCGGCCTTCGCCTGAACCACCGCGCGCTGCTTCGACTCCAGGACCCGGCCCTGGTCCGTCTTCAGCCGGTAGAAGACGTCGAAGGTGCGGGCGCTGCCGTAGCCCTTGGGCACCAGCCAGCCGGGGGACTTCCCGTCGGCCACGGGGTACGTGTACTCGCTGCCGCCCCGCTCCCTCACCACGACCTGCGTCTTCGAGGGGACCTTCTCGTTCGCGGGCACCTTCCCGGCCGTCTCCCACAGGACGTCCATGTATGTCCACCACACGCTGCACGGCAGGGACGCCCGCGGCACGGGCAGGATCGGCAGCGCTCCGGCGTCGAGGCGCGGCGCCGGGGGCGGGTCGGCCGTCGCCGTGCGGAAGACGTCCACCAGCACCTCGACGAGCTGCTCGGTGAGGAGGACGGCGTCGACGACCTCGCCGACGACGGGGACGACCTGGGCGGCCGCGAGCGCGGCGAGGGCCACGGCGTTGACGGCGATCGCCTCGGGGTCGCCGTGCTGGATCCCGTCGGCGATGCCGAGCGCCTGGCCGAGGCCGGGGACGACCGCGCCGGTGACGGCGACCTTGTCGAGGGTGGTGGCGTTCTTGTCGGAGAACGTCTTCGCCATGCCGTAGACCCAGGTCCCGACGCCGGCGGCGGAGGCGGCCACGTGGGCGCCGCTGACCTCGCGGACCTTGGCGTGGGTGAGCTCCGCGGTGGAGTGCGCCTCGCCCCAGGTGGGCCCCTTTGGGCTGCGCTTGGGCAGCCGCTCCACGTGCTCGGCGTCCTGCGCGACCTTCTTCGCCGTGGCCTTGGCCTTCTCCTCGACCTTGTCCCAGTCCACGGGCAGGCAGCGGTCGGCCGACCGCTTGACGCGGCCGGTGGGGGCGAGGCAGTTGGCCGGGGCCGCCGCGTAGATCGCCGCGTCCATGGCCGAGTTCTTGCCACGGAACTCGACGGCCTTCTCGGCCTTGGCGCGCTCGGCCATCTTCCAGGGGACGATGAACTCGCTCTGTCCCGTGCCGTCGTCGGCGATCTTCAGGACGGTGTTCTTCTCCCCGAGCGCGTCCATCAGCGGCTTGCCGGCGGGAACGCCGAACTCGTCCTTGACGAACTTCAGCTGGCGGTCGAGGAAGGCGTCGTCGGTCTCGTCGGCTCTGTGGGCGAGGTGGACCGTGGCCACGTTCACCTCGTCCGGGAGGGTCACGCGCACGACTCCGCCGGCGGCCGTGCCCGCTTCGTTGGTGCTGTAGCCGGCGGCGTGCCCGGTGGTCTCGGCCAGGTAGAGCCCCTTCCAGTTGGGGTCGTGGTTCCCGGCGCTGCCGACCGGGCGCAGCCCTTCGAGGATCGAGTCGAGGTGACCGGGCTTGTAGCCGTGGAACGCCTCCAGGCCGGTCTGCGCGGCCTGAGTGATCCGGTCACCGCCGGGCGCGGGAGTGGGGGCGGCGTGGGCCAGTTCGGCGGAAGCGGCCGCCATCATTCCGGCGAAGGCCGTGGTGGCGAAAACGCGCTGCGTCGATATACGCATACTGCTCCTCATGCGTGACGAGGGGGGACAGGAGGGGTGATGCGGAAGTTGAGGATGATCCTGCCGTAGAGGATGAGACCAGGAACATTGGTCTCAAGCAGGACAGTCCGCGTCGCGACCCCCGCCGGGGGAACGAGTCACCCCCGCCAACCGGAGGGGTTCAGTCCGCTGTCGTCGCCGTACTCTCCCTCTTCCCGCACCCGGACCGGGCGCGGAGCCGTCGGGCAGGCGGGAGAGGAGAGGCAGGCGATGGAGTTCGAGGACCGTGTTCCCTTCGTGGTCCGGCTGGAGGCCGAGGACCGGCAGGCGCTCTTCGCGAGCGCGACGCCCCTCGTCTTCAGCGCCCGGCAGGTGCTCCTGCGCGAGCACGAGCCCACGGCGCACGTGCTGATCCTGCTCTCCGGCTGGACGAAAGTGACGTCCGCGGCCGCCAACGGCTACGAGGCCCTGCTCGCCCTGCGCGGGCCCGGCGACATCGTCGGGGAAGGCGCCGTGCTCAGCGGGCGGCCCCGCGGGGCGACGGTGACGGCGCTGGGGCAGGTCGAGACGCTGGCCGTCGACGCGGACCGGTTCAGCCGCCTCCTCGACGAACGGCCCGACATCTCCAGGAAGTTGCTGGCGCTGACCGCAGACCGGATGCGCGACAGCGACCGCCGGCGCCTGCAGTACGCGGCCCTCAACGTCCAGGAACGGCTGGCCCTGCTCCTGCTGGAGCTCATCCGCAGCCACGGGGAAGAAGCGGAGGACGGCGTGCAGCTGACGCCCGGACTCACCCAGAGCGAACTGGCCGGCTCGGTCGGCGCCTCCCGGGAAGCCGTCGCCCGGCTGCTGAAGGGGCTGCGGGAGCGGGGCATCGTCCGCACCGGGCGGCGCGGGCTGGTGGTCATGCGCCCGGACGTGCTGCGGAGGATGGCGCGTCAAGGGGACCGGTGACGGGGCGGCGGCCGGTGCCGTCCCGCGATCGGCCGTGTTGCGTTTGTGTGTACGTCGTCACATCGCGAGTGTGCTAGTTTCCGTCGCCTCAAACCCCGCCCCAGTGACATCTTTCCGGTGTCAAGAAGGCCTTAACGGCCCACGTCTCCAAAGGCCTTCACGGCCACGCCCCCAGCGGAAGGCGGCCATGCGCGAGCCTGTCAACCGGACCATCCTGCTCCTCGACATCGAGCGGTTCAGCCGCCGCGACGACGTGGTGCAGGCCGTGCTCCGGCGCACCCTGAACACCGTCGTCGACCGGACCCTGGTGACGGCCGGCGTCGAGGCCACTCAGCAGTACCGCGAGGACCGCGGGGACGGCCTGATCGTGCTCATCAGCGGGGACGTGGCCAAGACCGCGGTCCTGCGCGCGCTCCTCACGGTCACGCCCGAACTCCTCCACGACCACAACCGGCTCGCCTCGGGCGGCGCGCAGATGCGCCTGCGGATGGTGCTCGCCGCCGGCGAGGTCGCCCACGACCCGCAGGCCGGCACCACCGGAGGACTCGTCGGGCACGACCTCAACCAGGCCTTCCGCCTGCTCGACTCGGACGCCCTGCGCCGGGCGCTCGCCGGACGGGCGGACGAGCACTGCGTCCTGGCCGTGAGCACGCCGGTGTACGAGGGGGTGGTCCGCCACGGTCACCACGGAATCCGGCCGGAGCTGTTCCGGCGCACGGAGGTGACGGTGAAGGACGGGGTGCTGTCCGCGTGGATCCAGGGGGACGGCGGCGGGGAGGCGGAGGAAGCGGCCGGGGGTGGAGTGGCCGAGGCTGCCGGGGGCGGGAGCTCCGGGGGCGGCTCCTCTCCGTCCGCGGCAGCCCGGCCCCCGGCCCATGCGCAAGGTCCGAATCCGGCTTCCGCTCCCCCGCCGTCCGGGGGCGCCGTCTTCCACTTCCACGGCAATCCGGTGGTGCACGGCTCGCTGGTCGGCGGCGACCAGCACGGCGTGAGCGGCGGGCACGTCACCGGAAACGTGTTCCTCGGCGGCTCCGGGCCCGGCGTCGGACCCGCGCCGGCCGACCGCGGTGGGGAGCCCCGTAGCGAGGACGGAGGCCGGTCGTGAACGCACCGTACGGCGACCCGGCGACCGCGGGCGATCCGGCAGCGGCGTCGTCCGCACCGCCGGACCCCGGCCCCGAAGCAGACCTCGAACCGGACCCGGCCGGCCCGGGCTCCGGGACCGCCGCCGACCCCGGGCCCGACGACTCCGAGACGGAACACGCCTGGGACTCCCGCCGCGACCTCTACCGCCACAGCCCGGGCATCATGCTCGGCCGCTCCGCGCAGCTCGGCGGCTCGCTCGTCGGCGGCGACCAGCACGGGGTGAGCGGCGGACACGTCACCGGAGACGTCATCCTCGGCAGTAAGGTCGAATACCGTTACGGCGGGGACGACGAGGAGCGGTCCGGCGAGATCCCCACCGCGGAAGTCGAGCGCATCGCATGGAACTTCGCCTTCCCCTCAGGTGACTCAGACGACTCGGGTGGCTCGGGCGTCTCCGGTGGCTCGGGCGTCTCCGGTGGCTCAGGCGACTCCGGTGGCTTACGCGGCTCAGGCGACTCAAGCGGCGAAGGCGAGGCCGGCGCACCGGGCGACACGTGGGAGCCCGGCAGTCCCTTCGGCCTAGCGCTCGCCCGGCTCAGGGAGCACCGCGTCGCCGTCCTCTCCGGCCCCGCGACCACCGGGCGCCGCGCCGCCGCCCTCATGCTGCTGCGCGCCGTCGGCTCGACGGCCTACCGGGCCCTGGACCCCGGGCTCTCCCCGGGGCGCCTCGCCGGAGAGGTGCGCGACGGGTGCGGGCACCTCATCGACGACTACCCCACCAGCGCGGAACAGCCCCTGCGCGAGCACCACTTACGCGCCCTGAGCGAGAAGCTCTGCGCGGCCGGGAGCCACCTCGTGGTCGTGGTCGGGCCGCACCCCGTCGTCCACGGCGACGCCGGCCCCGTCCCGTGGCGGCCGCCGGAGCCCGCGGCCCTGCTCCGCAGCCATCTGCGCCACGAGGACCTGGCCGGCCACAGCGTCGAAGAGCTCCTGGCCCTCCCCGAGGTCCGAGCGGTCCTGGGACACCGGCGTCCTGTCGCCGACCTGGCCGCCTTCGCCGGCCGCGTCGCCGCGCACGCCCGCGGGACCCTTCCCCTCTCCGGCCTCGCCTCCTACGGCCGCCACGCCGCCGAGCAGCAAGTGCGGGCCTGGTTCGACGGCACCGGGCAGACCCTGCACGACAAGGCGTTCCTGATCGCGCTCGCCACCTTCAACGAGGCCCCGTACCCGCTCACCGCCGAGCTCAGCGACGTCCTCTTCGGCCTGCTGCAGCGCATCGAGAACCCCGGGGAGCCGGCCCGCATCCCCGTCTTCGGCACCTCCAGCGCCCAGCGCGTCGAACACGCCCAGGCCGACCGTTACCTGGAGACCGAGGAGACCGAATGGGGGCCGGTGCTGCAGACGAAGGTGCAGTTCCGGGACCCGCTCACGGCCATCACCCTGCTCCGTGAGGTCTGGACCGGCCACCCGTCCGCCCGCCCCGCCCTCGTGACCTGGCTGCGCCGCCTGGCCGACGACCCCCGGCCGGTCGTCCGCACCCGGGCCGCCTCCACCGCGGCGGTCCTGGCGCACGCCGACCTGCCGTCGACCATGTCCCTCCTGATCCGCCCCTGGGTCTTCGGGGCACGGCTGCGCGCGCGGCTGGCCGCTGCCAACGCGCTCGCCCTCGCCCACCACCTGGGCACGCCCCACGTGCCGCGCATCCTGCGGGAGTGGTGCACGACCAACGACCACCGGCTGCGCCGGGCGGCCGTGCGGACGTACGCGCTCGTGGGGGACGCCTTCGCCGGGGACGCCGTCGAGGCGCTCCTGGCGGCGGTGGGTGCGATGGAGGCGCGGGGCGGACCAGCCCCCTCGTGGCGGGCCGAGCTCGACGAACTCGCCCAGTCCGCCGCCGCCGTGCTGCTCGCGGCCGGCCAGAACGCGGGGGCGTGGGAGGCCGGCGGCGCCGCGGCCGAGCTGTGGCCCGCCCTCGTGCCGCTGACCCGCGGCGGCCTCACCCGGGACTTCGTCCTGCGCACGGTCGTCCACGCCTGCGGTCCCGTGGACGGCGCCGGCGGCCGCCCGCTCCTCCTCGACCTGTTCGGCCGCGCCGAGGCCGTCCCCGGCACTCCCGGCGCGCTGCTCCGGCAGTCGCTCGCCTCCCTGTGGCGCATGGTCCTCAACGACCCCCTGTACTCCGCCTACGGCCTGGACAACCTCCGCGGGTGGGTCCGGGCGGCGGGCGACGACCGGGACGCCGAACGCGCCCTCGCCGAGCTGCTGCCGCTGCTGGCCGTGTCCGTCGAGGACACGAAACGGCTCGTCTACCTGCTGGAGAACCTGCGCGGCGGGGCGGACCCGTCGCCCCCCGCCGTCGCCCTCCGGCTGCGCGGGGCGCTGTCCCCGCCGCCCGCGCCGTGACCACCCGGCAGCCCCGCTCCACTCGTTCCCGCGTGCAACCGTCCCGAGGAGAAGCAGCACCATGATGAGCCCGCAACACCAGTGGCAGCAGGACGCGAACCGCCACTCGCAGCTCGTCGACCCCGTCGTCACCATCCAGGAACTGTCGCGCTTCAAGCCGCTCCGCACCACGCGCATCGACTACGCCCTGGTCTTCACCACGGCCCAGGGCGGTCTGGACGCCTTCCTGCCGCCGAGCCGCCCGAGCCGCGCCGAGGTCGCCACCCGCCGGTGGACCACCGTGTACGAGGTGGACATGGGCCTGCACGACGCCGACGTGGTCCTCTCGCTGCCCAGCAGCAACGACGCGTTCCTCTTCGAGGTGGCCCTGACCTGCAGCTGGCAGGTGCACGACCCCGCGGCATTCGTCGCCAGCGGGGAGCGCAACGTGCCCGCCCTCGTGCAGCGGCACGTCGACGACGCCGTACGGCCCGTCCTGCGCGCGTACGCCATGGAGGACAGCGCGGCGGCGGACAAGGAGGCACAGCAGGCGCTCGCCGCCGCCGGGCCGCCGGGCGCGGGCGCCGGGCTGCAGGTGCGGTGCGGCATCCGGATCCGCCGGGACGAGGCCGCCCTCACGCACGCGCGGGAACTGCGCGACATCGAGTTCGCGCGGCAGAAGCTCGACCCCCAGCACGCCCTGCTGATGCGGGAGGACGAACTGGCGGCCGAGCGGGCGCTCGCCCAGGAGCAGCACCAGCACCGGATCGAGCTGCAGCACCAGAACCTCGGCCACGAACGGCAGCTGATCCGCGGGCAGCAGGAGCTGGAGCTGCAGGAGATCGAGGCCAAGAAGATCCAGTACTACGCGTACTACCTGGAGCGCGGCGGGCCCGCCGCCCTGGCCTTCCACCTCGCCCGGCACCCCGAGGACGCGCGCATGGTGCTGGAGAACCTCCGGGCGGACCAGACCCACGCCATGCAGAACCAGCTGCAGGTCGCACTGCAGGCGTTCGGCGGCGGACCGGGCCGGCTCGAGGAGCATCAGCTGGACGAGCTGCGCAGGCAGACGATGAACGCGGCGAGGGGGTTCATGCCCGACAGTGCGCCCGCGGTCGAGGGGCCCGCGCGCGACGACGGGTCCGAGGGGCACGGGGCCTCGGGGGACGGCGAGGCCGTACCGCCGGCCGCGCCGCCGCAGGAGCCCCGGGACGCCACGCCCCCGCCGGACGCGGGCCCCGTCTTCGGGTACCGGCCCCCGACACCGCCTCCCGGCCGATGACGACGACCGGCGAGCCCGCGCCGGCCGCCGCCGCGCCGCGCACCGCCGAGCGGCTGCTGTCCGAACTGCGCCAGGAGGCCGCCCGGGCCGACACCAAGGGCTCCGTCCTGGTGGCGGCGCAGGGCATGGCCGCCTCCGTGCTCGTCGGCGTGCTCGCCGTCCGGGGCTGGCAGCCGGCGTCCCTCTCGCTCTTCGGGGAGGTGCTGTGGTGGGCGGGCGCGGTGTGCTTCCTCGGCTCGCTCCTCTCCCTGCTGCTGTCGGTGATTCCGCGCTACCGCACGCGCGGTTGGCGCCCCGGCCTACCGATCACCCACTTCGCCGACATCCGCGGCGCCGCCCGCCGAGGCCCCACGGCGCTGGAGGAGGCGCTGCGGGAGACCGAGCGCGCTCCCACGGCCGCGGTCATCGCGGCGCTCACGGAGAACAGCCGGATCGTCGCCGGCAAGTACGGGTGGCTGCGCGCGGGCACGGCGGGCTTCACGGCCGCGATGGTGCTGCTGCCGGGCGCGCTCCTCGTCGGCTGACCCGCCGACCCGACCTTTCCCTCACGACCAGTCAGGAGGCGCACAGCCATGCCCGAACAGAACCGGCCCGCCACGCCCGAGGGACCGCCGGCACCGGCCGGGTCACCGCAGGGGCCGCCGGCACCGCCGGCGTATCCCGGGGCGCCGGAACCGCCGCCATACCCGGAGGCGCGTGGGGCGGCGCCTCCGCCGCGGTATCCGGGGGAGGAGGCGGCTCCGGGATATCCGGGGGAGGAGGCTCCGGGATATCCGGGCCAGGAAAACCCGCCGCCGTACCCGTACCCGGGCGAGGAAACGCCACCCCCGTACCCGCAGGAAGCGGCTCCTCCTCCCCCGGCAGGGGATCCCGTACCGCCGCCCCGGCCCCTGTTCCCCCCTCCCTGCGCCGCCGACGCGGTCAACGCACCCGCCCATGACGACCTGAGGCTGCAGTCAGGGCGCAAACACCTCAAGGCGCACCAGCGCGGGGTGGACGGCGCAGCGCTCTCCCAGCTGGTGGTGACGGTTCCCACGGCGTTGATCAGTCTCGCCGTGGTCTCGTTCGCCTCCGCCCTGTTCAACCCCGTGCTGGGCCTGCTGCTGCCCGCGGTGTGGCTGCTGTCCGGGCCCCTGGTCTTCCACCGGTCGGCCGAGGCGGCCATCGCCCGGTACCTGCTGCGCATGCGGCGGCCCACCCCCGCGGAAGCGGAACGGCTGGGCGCGGTGTGGGAGGAGGTGACGCGCCGTGCCGGGGTGAACCAGTGCACCTACGAGCTGTGGGTCCAGGAGCGGGCCGAGCTCAACGCGACCGCCGCGGCCGGCCACATCGTCGGCGTCACCCGGCACGCGCTGGAGCGGCTGCCGAACTCGCAGCTGGCGGCCGTGCTGGCCCACGAGCTGGGCCACCACGTGGGCGGGCACACATGGGCGGGCATGCTCGCCGACTGGTACGCGCTGCCGGCCCGTACGGTGTGGCGGTTGATCACCACGGGCCTGCTCCTGCTCCTGGGGTCGAGGAACGTGGCGGGCATCGCCTGCGGCGGGTGCCTGTCCGTGACGTTCGTGTGGTTCGTGTACGTGCTGACGTTCACCGAGTCGATGTGGTGGCTCACCCTGCCGGTGGCGGCCGGCCCGTTGCTCGTCGCCTGGCTGCACCGCCGGGCCGAGTGCCGCGCGGACGACTACGCGGCGGGGCTCGGGTTCGGTGACGAACTGATGGCGGTGCTCGCCGAGGAGCACCGGACGCAGACGACGCCGCCGGTGCCTCCGGCGGTACCCGCACCGTACGAGGCTTACGGGCCGCCCTTCCCGCCGGACGCTCCGCCGGCACCCCCGCAGCCGGCCGGGGCCGGGCCCGCCGCCCACCCGGCGGTACGCGGCGCCCACTCCCGCTTCGAGGCCCGCCTGCAACACTTGCAACGCAACGCGGCCACTCGCCATCACCCCACAAGGCAGCCGTAGGGCCCGGGGACCTCGCCGCGTACCTGCGCGGGCACTTCACCGCGCTGCGGGGCTTCTACGCCGACGCGTCGGCCCGTCGCCTCGCCGTGGTGGCCTGGGTCGACTGACGGCCCGGAGGGCGGGCCCGGCGGGCCGGGGCGGGGCGGGCATACTGGGCCGCGGATGAAGCGACCTGATCATGCAGAGAGCAAGGAGCACGACGTGTCCGTCCACGAAGTGGAGATCGGCGCCCTCCAGGGCGGCCCCGCGAACCTCGCGCAGTACCGAGGCAAGGCCGTCCTGATCGTCAACGTCGCCTCGAAGTGCGGCCTGACCCCGCAGTACGCGGCGCTGGAGAAGCTGCACGAGAACTACGCGGCGCGCGGCTTCACCGTGCTGGGCGTGCCGTGCAACCAGTTCATGGGTCAGGAGCCCGGCACCGCCGAGGAGATCGCCTCCTTCTGCTCGGCCACGTACGGGGTGACGTTCCCCATGACCGAGAAGACCGACGTCAACGGCGCGGACCGGCACCCCCTGTACGCCGCGCTCGTCGGCACGCCGGACGCCGAGGGGCACACCGGTGACATCCGCTGGAACTTCGAGAAGTTCCTCGTCGGCGGTGACGGGAGCGTCGTCGCGCGTTTCAGCCCGCAGACGGAGCCGGACGCCCCCGAGGTGCTGGCGGCCGTCGAGGCCGCCCTGCCCGCCTGACGGCCTCGAACGGCCCCCCGACGGCCCTGACGGATCCGTCCTGCCCGCCGCCCGGCCGGCGGGCAGGACGCCTCAGGCCGCGCCGTCCGCGCGCCGCAGCGGGTGCGGGTTGAGGCGCGCGAAGCCTTCCTGGCGCTCGTAGGGGAAGTAGGGGTACGGAGCTTCCTTCGCGCTCGCGGCGTCGAGCCGTGCCACCTGATCGGCGGTCAGGTTCCAGCCGAGCGCGCCGAGGTTCTGCCGCAGTTGCTCCTCGTTGCGGGCGCCGATGATGACGGAGGAGACGGTCGGGCGCTGCAGCAGCCAGTTGAGGGCGATCTGCGGGACGGTCCTGCCGGTTTCACCGGCGATCTCGTCGAGCGCGTCGACCACGCGGTAGAGGAGCTCGTCGTCGACGGGCGGCCCGTAGTCCGCGGTGGCGTGCAGGCGGCTGCCGGCCGGGAGGGGCCGGCCGCGGCGGATCTTCCCGGTGAGCCGTCCCCAGCCCAGGGGGCTCCAGACGACGGCGCCGACGCCCTGGTCGAGCCCGAGGGGCATGAGTTCCCACTCGTAGTCGCGGCCGATGAGGGAGTAGTAGACCTGGTGGGCGACGTAGCGCGCGCGGCCGTGCCGGTCGGCGGCGTCGAGCGACTTCATCAGCTGCCAGCCGGCGAAGTTGGAGACGCCGGTGTAGCGGAGCTTCCCGGCCCGTACGAGGTCGTCGAGGGTGGAGAGGACCTCCTCGACGGGGGTGCCCGCGTCGAAGGCGTGGAGCTGGAAGAGGTCGATGTAGTCGGTGCCGAGGCGGCGCAGGGCGTCGTCGACGGTCTTGATCAGGCGGGCGCGGGAGGTGCCGGCGTCCGCCGGGCCGTCGCCCATGGGCAGCCCGGCCTTGGTGGAGAGGATCACCTGGTCGCGGCGGCCCTTGACGGCCGCGCCGAGCACCTCTTCGGAAGCGCCGGCGGAGTAGACGTCGGCGGTGTCGAACATGTTGAGCCCCGCGTCGAGGCAGATGTCGATGAGGCGGCGCGCCTCGGCGGCGTCGGTGTCGCCCCAGGCGCCGAAGAGGTCGCCGCGTCCCCCGAAGGTGCCCGCGCCGAAGCTCAGTGCCGGGACCATCAGTCCTGAATCGCCCAGTCGTCGGTATTCCACAGCCGTTCCCTTCCCCTCACTATCGGGACACACATCCCGTTAAGATGGGTTCACCGTAACAGAGCCCAGCTACTAATGGAATAGGAGTCCCGTTATGACATCGAGGAGTGCGGACCCCGGCACCCTGCGCCCGGGCGGGCGCACCGCGCGCGTGCGGGCCGCCGTCCTGCAGGCCGCCGGAGACGCGCTGGCCGAGGGCGGGCTCGCCGGGCTCGACCTCGCCGACGTGGCCCGCCGCGCGGAAGTCGGCCGGACGACCGTCTACCGCCGCTGGGGCACGCCCGCGAACCTCGTCGCCGACCTGCTCGCGGACATGGCCGAGCAGTCACTCCCGCGCACCGAGACGGGCACGCTGCTGGGCGACCTGCGCGCCAACGCCCGCCTCGTGCAGCGCACGCTGGCCGACCCCCGGCAGGGGGCGCTGTTCAAGGCGGTGATCGCAGCGGCGACCTGCGACGACCAGGCGGCCGCGGCCCTGCACCGCTTCTACGACACCCGGGTCACGGAATGGGAGCCCTGCGCGCGGCAGGCCGTCGAGCGGGGCGAGCTGCCCGCGGGAACCGACACCCGGGAGGTCGTCCGCGCCGTCTCCGCCCCCCTCTACTACCGCCTGCTGACCACCGGCGAACCGCTCGACGAGGCGGCGGCGGAGCGGGCGGCGGCGGCCGCGGCGGCGGCGGCGAGGGCGGGGGCCTTCGTCAGCGAAACCAGCGAAACCCCCTCAGGAGAAGCCTCCTCAGGAGAAGCCCCCTCGGGAGAAGCCCCCTGAGGCGAGGCTCCCTGCCCGGCTGGTCGTGGTGCCCGTGCGGAGAGAGGCTGGAGGGGAGCGGAAGAGGAGGGTGACCCGCCATGACCTCCGACGCAGTGCGCATCCCCGCCGACGGCGCGACGCTCGCCGGCGACCTCGTCGTTCCCGCCTCCGCCGGCGCGGTGGTGCTGTTCGCCCATGGCAGCGGCAGTTCGCGGCTGAGCCCGCGCAACCGGGCGGTCGCCACCGCGCTCCAGCGCTCCGGACTGGCCACCCTGCTGATGGACCTCCTGACCGAGCAGGAGGAGGAAGTGGATGCCCTCACGGCCGGGCACCGCTTCGACATCGCCCTGCTGAGCGGCCGTCTGACGGCGGCGATCGACTGGCTCGGCGGCCACCCGGGCACGGCGGACCTGCCGGTGCACTTGTTCGGGGCGAGCACGGGTGCGGCGGCGGCGCTGACGGCGGCGGCGGAAAAGCCGGACCAGGTGCGGTCGGTGGTGTCGCGCGGCGGCCGCCCCGACCTCGCCGGCGACGCGCTCGGCCGCGTCCGGGCGCCCGTCCTGCTGATCGTGGGAGGCGAGGACCGCGAGGTGCTGCGGCTCAACCGCGCGGCCGCGGACCGGCTGCAGGCGCCCCACGAGGTCCATGTCGTTCCTGGCGCCACCCATCTGTTCGAGGAACCGGGTGCGCTGGACGAGGTCGCCGAGGTGGCATGCCGATGGTTCCTCCGGGCCGTCGCCGCCTCCAGCTCCGGCCCCGGCTCCAGCTCCGGCCCCAGCTCCGGCCCCAACTCCGGGCCGAGTGTGAACGGAGCGTGAGCGAACCGGGGGCCGAGAGAACGGTGCGTGTCCGTCAGGCCCGCCGGTCGTTCTCGTGAGAGGAGCCCGCCCGCGCCCCCGGAGGAGACCTGATGCGCCGAGCCATTGCCACCGCCGCGCTGGCCGCGGCCGCCCTGACACTGGGGTCGGCCACCGCCTCGCACGCCGCCGACCGGCCGAAGCCTCCGGACCTCGGGGAGCTGGCCGCCGTCGACGCCGGCAGCCTGGGCGACAGCCTCGACGGGGTCGCGCGGAAGGCGACCACCCTCGCGGGGGCGTCGGGAGCCGAGCTGATGAAGCAGGCCGTTCCCGCGGTGGGCAAGGCGGCCGGCGCGGCGGTGAAGAAGACGACGGATCCGGTTCAGCGGACCGTCGGCACCGCCGCGGGGGCGGCGGGGCAGGGCATCGGCAGCACGATGTCGCCTTCGCAGGGCAGGTCGGCGCCCGCCCCGCTCCCGGCGGGCCCCCTCCCGCTCCCGCTTCCCGGCCTGCCGACGGGCTGACGCCCCCCGTAGGGCCGCCCGCGCCGGAGTGCTCTGCGCGCGGGCCTCACTCCCGGTCCTCACCCCCGGCCGCGCACACCACGAACGCCCGCATCGACTCGCTGCCGGTGCTGGTGTTCGTGCCGCGCGTGACCCATTGCGGGCCCTGCGCAAAGGAGTCGGTGAGGTAGATGCGGTGCGCGGAGGTCTCGCCGCCGCCACCGACGGGCACGTGCCCGACCGGACACACCGCCACGGCGGGGGCGTTCGCCCCCGGCCCGACTTCGACGGGATCTCCGAAGACCTGAAGGAATCCCGCCGCCTCCGCCCCGGGCTCCGCCGCTTGCTGCGGGGCCGCGTGCGGCGTGGAGGCGAAGCCCTGCGCCTTCTCATGCTCGCTGTACGCCCCCTGCTCGCCGTGCGCGTCGGCGCTCGCCACACCGCAGGCAAGGGCGGCGGCAGCCGCACACGCAAGGCTGGCGATACGTTTCATCGTGACCCCCTCTGGCGTCCGGAAGCACCGATTCCACAATGCTACGTAGAGTGTTGCGGCGGTGACAAGACGTAGTGGCGGTAACTCCCTTCCCCGAGTGCTGGAAGGGTGGACCCCATGAGCACCACGAACCACGCGCAGCGCACGGCCGCGGCCGCCGCCCGGGAACGGATCGCCGGGTACCGGCACCGCTTCGACGCCCGCTTCGAGGCGTACTTCGACTCCCTCGCCGGGCATCTGGACACCCCGCCGCTCAGCCGCTTCACGCCCCGCTGCCTGCACCTCCTGCGGGACCTCTCCCTGCGCGGCGGCAAGCGCCTGCGCGTCGCCCTGCTGTACGAGGCGGCCCGGCTGGTGACCGACGAGGAACCGCCCGGCCTGGAGGAAGCCGCGCTGAGCATCGAACTGCTGCAGACGCACGGGCTGGTCCACGACGACATCATCGACGACTCCCCCGTGCGCCGCGGCGGCCCGTCCACGTACTACGCCTACCGCCGCGAATTCCCCGGGGAGCCCCGGACCGCGCTGGGGCTCGCCGTGCTCGCGGGCGACCTCGCCGCCTTCCTGTCCATGCAGGTCCTGCTGGAGGCCGGCGCGCCCGCCGCGCTCAAGCAGGCCATGCTGGAGGTGCAGTTGCGTGCGGGCGCGGAGACCGTCGCCGGCCAGATCACCGACCTGGAACGCGACTTCGAGCCGCTCCCCTCCGAGGACCTGCTGCACACCGTCTGCGAGTACAAGACCACCCGGTACTCCATCCTCGCCCCCCTCCGCCTGGGACTGCTGGCCGCGGGAGAGGACCTGGCCGCCCACGACGAACGGCTGCGCCGCTACGCGACCCTCGCCGGCATCAGCGGGCAGATGCGCGACGACTACCTCGACCTCTTCGGCGACGAACACACCACCGGCAAGTCCCCCGGCTCCGACATCCGCTCCGGTCGCCGCAGCTACGCCGTCCGCGCCGTCCTGGCCGCCGCGACCTCGCCGGAACGCGCGGTGCTGGAGTCCGCACTGGGCGACCCGGGCTGCACGGACGCCACGATCGACCGCATACGCGGCATCGCCCGGGACCACGGCGTCGACGACGAACTCCGCACCGCCGTACGCCGCTACGCCGAGGACGCGGCCGCCGAGGCCTCCTCCTGGCGTCCGCACTGGCAACCGGAAGCCGTCTCCTTCTTCGAAGGCCTCCCTTTGTGGAACGCCCAGCGCACGAAGTGACGCCGGGCCCCGACGGCCTCCCTGCCCTGGCCGGGACGCTTTGGCAAGGAGGAGCGGTCGGCCGGCCGCCGTGTACACGCGCGCGCCGCGCGGCACCCCCCAAGCCGACCGGCGGCACACCCACAACCCCGGCCACCAGCACAAACGACCGGCGACCCGCTGCCCCCGGAGCCTCCGGCCAGGCAAGCTCTCTCAAATGGGGGTCAACCACACCACACCAGACGCCGCATGCCCCGAATGCGGCCACGCCCAGGAACTACGACCGCTCGTCACCGGCGGATGGATCCGTCTCGACACCCAGACGGTCCCCGCCACCGAAGTGACCGACACGCGCCTCCGCTGGTACCTCACCGCCGACGGATTCGCCGTCGCCGGCCGGGGATCCGGTGACGACTGCTACCTCGAGCACCGGCAGGTCTGCAGCCGCCGGCGCCACCCCGCACACCTCGACCCGATCTTCACGTACGTCTGGGGCCGTAACCGGGGCATCGACGGACGGCACGTCGAAGACTGAACCGGCGCACAACGGCTGGACGGCACCCGGCCGCCCAGCCCCGGCCGCCCCGGCGAAACCGGCGCCGCGAGCCGGGCGGCCTCGAATTCGCCGGCAGGCACCGGCCCGTCCTGCGCAGGATCAGCTCATGGACATCCACCTCACCACCCCCCGCCTGGCCCTCCGGCCCTTCGCCGACACCGAAGCCGACCTCGACCTCGTCGTCGAGCTCGACAGTGACCCCGAGGTGATGCGGTACATCACCGGCGGCCGGCCGATGACGCGGGCCGAGATCCGTGCCGAGTCGTTCGAGCGGATGCTCCGGGGCGGGTTCTGGGCGACGCATCTGCGGGCGACCGGCGAGTTCGCCGGCTGGCACTGCCTGCGCCGCCTGCCGGGCGCCCCGGCGGGCTCGGCCGACCTCGGATACCGGCTGCGCAAGACCGCCTGGGGCAAGGGGTATGCGACGGAGGGCGCCCTCGCCCTCATCGAGAAGGGGTTCCGCGAGCAGGCCTGCGAGCGGATCACGGCGAACACGATGCACGTGAACGCCGGCTCGCGCCGCGTCATGGAGAAGTGCGGGCTCTCCTACTCCCGCACCTACTTCGAGGACTGGCCCCATCCGGTCGAGGGCGACGAACACGGCGACGTGGAGTACGTGCTCACCCGCCGGGAGTGGCTGCGCCATACGGGCGCCTCATGACTGGCAGCCCTCATCCGGCCCGACGATGCTGGAGCGTGTCGTACGGCGCGGAAGAGCGGGAGCGGGCACGTGAGGGCACCGGGCACGAAGCGTACCGGCATCGGGCGCTGGTGCCTGCGTCACCTGCAGTGGATGCCCGCCTTCCTGCTCGTCGGAGGCGCCGCCCTCGACTACAACACTCCTCCGCACTTCAGCGCCGAGGCCTTCTACACGGCCGCGCCGATGTCGGCCGCCGCGCTGCTGTCGCTGCGGGCGACGATCCTGGCGGCCGCCGGCGCGTGCGCGGCCGACACCGCGCTGCTGATCCACTTCGGCTTCCTCGGGGACTCCGGCGGCCGGAGCGAGCTGGCCACCGTCGCGACGGTCTCGGCCTTCGCCGTCGTCGTCAACCGCCTCATGTACTACAGCGACGTGCGCCTGCAGTCCGCACGCAAGATCGCCCTCGCCGTGCAGCGCGCCGTGCTGCCGCAGCCGCCGGCCTCGATCGGGTCCCTGCGGATCGCCGTGCGCTACCAGTCGGCCGTGAAGGAGGCGCAGATCGGCGGTGACCTGTACGGGGTGCAGGACACCCCCTACGGCGTACGCTGCCTGGTCGGAGACGTGCGCGGCAAGGGCATGGACGCGGTCAAGGCCGTGGACGTCGCCCTGGGGGTGTTCCGTGAGGCCGCCGACGACGAACCCGCGATCACCGCGGTCACGGCCAGGCTGGAGCGGGCGCTGCGCCGGGAGGCGGAGCGGCGGGAGGGGGTCGAGCGGACCGAGGGGTTCGTCACGAGCGTGCTGGCCGGCATCCCGCACTCCGGCGACGAGCTGCAGCTGCTCAACCGCGGCCACCCCGCACCCCTCCTGCTGCACGGCGGGCGGGCGCGCTACGCGGAGCCGTCCGAACCGGCCCTCCCCCTGGGCCTGGCCGACCTGGGCGCCGGCGAGGAACGGACCGACACGGTGCCCTTCCCGCCGGGGACGACGCTCCTCCTCTACACCGACGGCCTCACCGAGGCACGGGACCGCGCCGGGGTCTTCTACGACCCCGGCGCCCGGCTGACCGGGCGGGAGTTCTCCGGGCCTGACGCCCTGCTCGACGCCCTCCTCGACGACGTCGCCCGCCACACCGGCGGCCGCATCACCGACGACCTGGTCCTGCTCGCGATCACCCGCGGCGAGGGCCCTGGGGCCGCCTAGCCGCACACACGTGCGTGGAGGCGAGCGTCACTCGTTAGGGTGCCCGCATGGCGCCCTTGATCCTTTTCTGCAGCGACCCGCTGAACCCCCGCCGGGCGGACCCGCACTTCGCGGACGACGTGCGGGCCGCCCGTGAGGCGGGGCTGCGGACCGCCCTCCTCGACCACGACGCACTGCTCGCCGGGGACGCCGAAGGCGCGGTCCGCGGCGTCCCGAGCGGCGCGGGGGCCGCCTGGTACCGGGGCTGGATGGTGCCGTCCGGGCGGTACGCGGAACTGGCGGGCGCGCTCGCCGCCCGCGGCGTCACGCTGCTGACCCCGCCGGAGTCCTACCGCCGCGCGCACGAACTCCCCGGCTGGTACGCGGTCTTCGCCTCCGTCACGCCCGCCAGCGCGTGGCTCCCCGCCGAGCCGGGCCGCGCCCCGGGCGCCCCGGAGCTCGCCGCGCTCGCGGCACCGCTCGGCGCCGGGCCCGGCATCGTCAAGGACTTCGTCAAGTCCCGCAAGCACGAGTGGCACGAGGCCTGTTACGTGCCCGACCTCGCCGACACGGACCGGCTGGCCTCGGTGGTGGCCCGCTTCGTCGAGCTCCAGGACTCCTTCCTGGCGGGCGGCGTGGTGCTCCGCGCCTTCGAGCGCTTCACGGATGCCGGCGAGGCCCGCGTGTGGTGGGTGGACGGCCGGCCCGTCCTCGTCACGGCCCACCCCGACCGCCCCGGTCTGCGGCCCGCACCGGCGCTGGACGCCGTGGCCCCCCTCGTCGCGGCCCTGGGCTGCCGCTTCGTGACCACCGACCTCGCCGAGCGCGAGGACGGGGTGTGGCGGGTGGTGGAAGCCGGGGACGGACAGGTCAGCGACCTGCCCCGGGACGCCGGCGCGGGGCCGCTGTTCCACGCACTGGCCCTGGCGGGCGCCGCGCCGCGGCCCTCCCCCGCAACGCGTACGCGGGCACGTTCCTCGGCGTCGAGCCGCTCGGCGAGCAACGGCTGATCGGCTCGGTGCGGCTGCGCGACGCCGCGCCCGGGACCGGCGCGGCCGAACTCGACCTCCGCATCGGCGACAAGGACTACTGGGGGCGCGGCTACGCGACCGACACCGTCCGCGTCATCTGCGCTGACCGCGCCTGCCGCTCCGGCCCCTCCCGTACCCGGAATTCCCAGCGGGAAGGGAAGGGCACGGGTGAGGATGGACGGATGAACGTCCATTTGCGCGCCCAGTCGTTCAACGCGGCCGCCGCCCAGTACGCCGCGAACCGTCCCTCCTATCCGCCCGCCCTGCTGGACGCCGTCGAGGAGCTCTCGGGCCGGCCCCTCGCCGGTGCCCGTGTCGCCGATGTCGGCGCGGGCACCGGGATCGCCACGGCCCTGCTGCGCGGCCGCGGCGCGGAGGTCGTAGCGGTCGAGCCGGGCGGCGGCATGGCGGCCCGGTTCCGTCGCGAGCTTCCCGGCGTGCCGGTCGTCCGGGGCGACGGCAACGCCCTGCCGCTCGCCGACGCGTCCGTCGACCTCGTCACGTACGCGCAGGCCTGGCACTGGACCGACACCGCCCGGTCCGTCCCCGAAGCGCTGCGGGTGCTGCGCCCGGGCGGCGCGATCGCCGTCTGGTGGAACACGACCGCGCTCGACGTGCCGTGGATCGCCGCCCAGCACGAGCGGATCGCGCGCCACACCGGAACGGAACCGCCGACCAGGGAGCCGGACGACGGCCGTGCCGTGCGGCTCGCCGGCTTCGAAGGGCTGCACTGCGTGCGCCGCCAGGTGCGCTGGAGCCGGGTCGTCCCCCTCGGCGTCCACCTCGCCAACATCGGCAGCCACTCGGCGTTCCTCGTGCTCGGCGAGGCCGGTACCCGGGAGTTCCTCACCGCCGAGCGCGACCGTCTGCGTGCGCTCTTCCCCGGCGAGGAGGTCGAGGAGGCCTACGTGGCCGACCTGCTCGTGGCCGCGGAGCGGTCCCCCGCCGCTCCCGCTACCTCGCCGTGAACGTCAGGCAGTCCGCCGAGGCGCCCAGGGCGGCCACCGTGATGCCGGGGGCCTGGCACTCCAGCCCGACGTTGTGCAGGCACCCGGCCATCTTGCAGGCGCCGACCCGGCCGACGGACGAGGCGTCGCCGCCCTTCGAGGGGAAGACGAAATAGGTGTCGCAGTGGGCGTGGGCGGAGTCGCCCACGGTGATCGCGAGTGCGTGGCAGGCGCTGTCCTGGTTGTAGGCGCACTCGTCCACCTGACAGACGCTCACCTGGGGCATTTCCACGGCGCTTCTCCTCGGCATGACGTCCCGGCCGGCCACGGTCCGTTCCCCGGACGCCTTCCTCGGGCGCCGGAGGGCGACACCGGTGTCCCCGGGGGTTCACCCGGAAGCCCCATCGCGGATCGCATGGTACGTTTCCCGTACCACTTCAGCCTCCGGGTGCGGCTCCACTCCGCACGGAGGCTTTTTTCATGCCTGCATACCGATCAGCCGCGCCCGCTCCCGAGCCCGTGTCCGTACGCCCGGCGACCCCCGCCGACCGCCCCGCGCTGGAGCGCCTGTGGCTGATGTTCCGCCACGACATGTCCGCGTTCGACGGCTCACTGCCCGCTCACGACGGGACGTTCCGCAGCGACCGGCTCGAAGCGGCCCTCGCCGGCGCCGGCTGGGCGGCGTACCTGCTGCAGTGCGGCCCGTACCCCGCCGGCCTGGCCTTCGTCCGCGGCGTCGGCGGTCCGGCACACGTGATGAACAGCTTCTTCGTGGCCCGCGGGGTGCGCGGGACGGGGGCGGGGCTGCGCGCCGCCCGGGAGGTCGTGGCCCGTCACCCGGGCCGGTGGGAGATCCCGTTCCAGGACGCGAACGCGGTCGCGGTGCGCTTCTGGCGGCGCGTGGCCGCCGAGGTCGCCGGCGACGCGTGGGCGGAGGAGCGCAGGCCCGTGCCGGGGCGGCCGGACCTGCCGCCCGACGTGTGGATCTCGTTCACCGGCGACGGGACGGGCGCAGGGATCAGGCGCCCTGCTCCGCCTGCTTCGCCTGCTTCTCCTTGATGCGCACGGCTTCCTTCCGGACCTCGGCCTGGGTGGCGCGCTCGCGCTGCAGCCACTCGGGCATGTCCTTCTTCAGCTCGTCGATCTGCTCGGTGGTGAGGGGGTCCGTGATGCCGCCGCGGGCGAGGCCCGCGATGGAGACGCCCAGCTTCGCCGCGACCACCGGCCGGGGGTGGGGGCCGTTGCGCCGCAGCTCCTGCAGCCACGCGGGCGGCTCGGCCTGCAGCGCGTTGAGCTCGCTGCGCGTGACGACCCCCTCCTGGAACTCGGTGGGGGTGGCCTGGAGGTACACACCCAGCTTCTTCGCCGCGGTCGCGGGCTTCATCGTCTGGGTGGTCTTGTGCGACGTCATGGTGTCAAGGGTATTCGAGCATGTGCGCTACCTCGACCACGACCGGTAGCCTGGCGGGGTGACAGGCTCGGAAGTTTCCCCTTCGTTCCGGCTCGCCTATGTCCCGGGAGTGACGCCCGCCAAGTGGGTGCGAATCTGGAACGAGCGGCTGCCCGACATCCCTCTGCACCTCGTGGCGGTCCCCGCCGCCGAAGCGTGCGACGTGCTGCTGGGCGGCGACGCCGACGCGGGTTTCGTCCGGCTGCCGCTGCCGGCCGAGCGTACGGACTTCAGTGCGATCCCCCTGTACACCGAGACCACGGTCGTCGTGATCCCGAAGGACCACGTCGTGGCGGCGGTCGAGGAGGTCACGACGGAGGACCTGGCCGACGAGATCGTCCTGCACCCCCTCGACGACGTGCTCGGCTGGGAGCGGCTGCCCGGGCGGCCCGCGATCGAGCGCCCGGCCACGACGGCGGATGCCGTCGAGCTGGTGGCCGCGGGCATCGGCGTCCTCGCCGTCCCCCAGTCGCTGGCGCGCCTGCACCACCGCAAGGACCTCACGTACCGGCCGCTCACGGACGCCCCCCAGTCGCGGGTGGCCCTGTCGTGGCCCGAGGACGCGACCACCGACATGGTGGAGGACTTCATCGGGATCGTCCGCGGGCGGACGGTCAACAGCTCGCGCGGTCGCACCCAGCCCCAGGCCGAGGCCCGGTCCCCCAAGGCTCCGGCCAAGTCGCCCGCCAAGGGTCAGGGCAAGGCGCAGCCCAAGGGGAAGCGTCCCGGCGCGGGCGGCGGCGCCCAGCGCAAGGCCGCGGCCGGCAAGAGCCCGCGGGGCGGTGCCGGCGGCGCCAAGCGCGGCAAGCCCCGCCGCCGCTCGTAGCGGCGGGCCGCCGCGTGGCGGAGCTCACGCTCCGGGCGCGGGGTCTTTGAAGGGCACCGTCCGCCACGGGCTGTCCGGGTCGGTGGTCAGTGCCCGGTGCGCGTCGAGGACCGTCGTGTACCAGGGGCCGAACTCCTCCTCGTCGAAGTGCAGGCACCGGCCGAGCACGTAGCCGGCGGAGAACTCCTCCCACGAGTCGTACGCGGCCCGCGCGGCGGCGGCCGCGCGCTCGATCGCCGCGTGCATCTCGGCCTCCGTCGCGTAGCGCGCGCCCCGGCCCCAGCGGGCCATCTTCGAGCCGCGGCCGATGTCCCAGGCCGCGACCGTGCGCACGAGGCCGTCGGGCGGCAGGAGGCCGTCGGCGCGGAACCGGGCCTCGTAGCGCAGCACCTGGCCCACGAGGTCGCGCAGGTGCGCCACGAACCCGGCGAAGTCGGGGTCGCCGGCGGGGGTGCCGTTCTCCTGGGCGCGGGCGCGGACCGTGGCCTCGACGGTGTCGCGCCACTGTCCCGGGTCGACGCGGCCGCCGCCCCGGGACCGGAGCAGTGCGGTCCGCGCGCCCAGGACGAAGTCCCAGTACCAGGGGCTCACGTCCTGGCCGAGGAGGCGCTCCTCCGTCTCCAGCCAGTCCTCGCGGCTGTGCACGCCCCAGTCGTCGGCTATCCGCTCGGCCTCGCCGCTGTAGCCCATGCCGTGCCAGTGGAGGGTGTTCCAGGCGTCGCCGTTGCGGAAGCACAGGTGCGCGCCGCACGCCAGGCCGTGCAGCAGCGGGCCGGGGGCGGGGGCGCCGGTGCGGCGGGTCACGACGCGGTCCATCAGGTCGTCCGGCGAGAACAGCTCGTGGTGCAGGTCCAGCCACACCTCCCGCTCCTCGTCGCTGACCAGGAAGTACTGCTCGCAGGGCGTGGCCGCGTTGACGGCGAGGACGTCCACCCCGTCCGGGGCGGTCTGCGCGAGGGCGCCGAGGGTCGTGTACTCGTAGACGAGGTACGGGTGCGGGCGCGGCAGCACGCCGGCGGTGTAGACCTGCAGGACGGTGCGGCCGTCCGGGGTGTCGATGGTCAGCATGGGACGGGTGCCGGCGGGGGTGCCGCCGGCGGCCTGCCCCTCGTCGAGGCGGACCGGGTAGTAGACGCCTTCGATCGCGAGGGTGCGCAGGTAGGCGTAGGAGTCGTCCGACCTCGTCACCTTGTACAGGTACTGCTCCACGTCGGTGGGGGCCTGCCAGCGGGCGCCGTCCTCCGGGGCCGGGACGCAGGGGAAGATCTCGTCGTGGTCCTCGTCCTGGGCTGCGGCGTGCATGGGGCTCCTGTTCGCTCCGGTCCTGCCGGCCGGTTCCGGCTCAAGATCGCCCGAGTACGGTAGCGGTGGCGATCCGGGGAGCGGTTCCGGGGGCGCGGAGAGGGTGCGGAGGCCGGAGGGGGCGGAGGCCAGAAGGGGCGAAGGCTGTCCTTCCCGTCGTGACGTGCCCTCACGAGGCTTGGTGCCGGCGCGTGCTGACGAGCATCCGCAGCATTCCGGCGCCCGCTGCGACGGCGGCGACGTGGAGCAGCGCGGCCGCGGCCGGGTTCTCCGGCAGGGCGACGCCGGCCGGGTGGGCCAGGGCGGCGAACAGCGTGACGGGGAGCTTCCAGCCGCTCCAGGCGAACAGCGAGCCCGAGCCGAGCCAGCCGAGCGCCAGCGGGAGCGAGCGGGGCAGGTGGGCCGGGCGGGCCCGGGCCAGGGCGAGGGCGGCTGCGGAGCCGGCGAGGGCCCACAGGGCGCCCAGGCCGGTCAGCAGGCTGCCGCCGGTGGTCCGCTCGGCGGGGTGGTCGACGGCGAGCGTGCCGCCGGCCGCCCAGTACAGCCAGGCCAGGCCGACGACCGCCGCGAGGACGGCCGTCCAGGGCACGGACGCGCGGCTGCCATGCCCGGGGCAGCCGTTCCCCGGGCAGCCGTCCCCGAGACGGCCGGCGAAGCGCTCAGGCCAGCGACGCCGCAGGTAGGCGGGGAGCGCGACGGCCAGGCCCAGGCCCATCCCCACGAAGCCGGCCTGGACCAGGGCGGCCTCCCAGCCCGGCATGGACGGATCGTCGTCACCGCCCCCGCCGGGTCCGGAACCCGGATCCAGCAGCGTGCTCAGGACGGAGTAGGGCAGGACCGCCACGAGGAAGCCCGACCCGACCCAGGCGACGAACGCCACCGGGCGGCCCGGCAGCCGCATGCCCCACGGCCGGGCCAGGGCCAGCGCGAGGGCGATCCCGGTCGCCGCCATGCCGATGGTCACCGTGTTGAGCAGCACCCACCCGGACGGGGTGAAGCCCGCTCCGACCGGCAGCAGCCCCAGCAGCGAGCCGATCACCCACGACGTCTTGATCAGCAAATACGGTGTCAGGGCCAGCGCGGCCCCGTAGGCCGCGCACCGCCCGGCCCGGTCCCAGCGTTCCACCTGGGGTGTCCTTTCTCCGGCAGGAACCCCAGCCTCGGCCGCGGGGCGGGCCGGCGGCGTCCGCCGCCGGGCGTATTCGCCTCCGCCGCGCGGCGGAACGGGAATCCGCCGGACATCCCCCGCGAGCCGTCACCGGCCCGGCGTCACGCCCCCCGCACGCTGACCGCGGCGCGCCGGTGGCGGGGCGCCTCGATCTCGTTTGGGTGGCGGAGCACTGGGACGAACTGCTCGGCGCCCGCGAGGCGTACGACGCCTCCGCCCGCCTCGGCGGCGTCAGCCGGTGAAGCGCCGCACGTAACGCTTCTGCCAGGGGGTTTCCACCGCGCGGGGGTCGTAGTGGTGGCGGACGTAGGCCACGGCGCGGTCCGCGGGGACGCCGTCGAGGACGGCCAGGCAGGCCAGGGCCGTGCCCGTGCGGCCGCGGCCGCCGGCGCACGCGATCTCGACGCGTTCGGCCGCGGCCCGCGCCCACGCCGCGCCGAGGACCGCGCGGGCCTCGGCGGGGCTGCCGGGAAGCCGGAAGTCCGGCCAGCGCAGCCACGCGGCTTCCCACGGGACTTCGGGAGGCCGCCGGCCGAGCAGGTACACCGCGAAGGCGGGCGCCGGCCCCGCGGGGAGGGGACGGCGCAGGCCGCGGCCCCGGACGAGGCGGCCGGAGGGCAGTTGCAGGATCCCGGCGTCGCCGGCCTTCCACGTCTCGGTCACGCCGCCGAGGTTACGCCCAGGCGTCCAGGACCTCGGCCGCCGAGTGCGCTCCGGGTGCCGGGGCCGGGGCGGGGACGGCGGCGGGGGTGCGGCTGAAGCGGGGGGCCGGGGCGGGCTGGTGCGCTCCGGCCACCTCCACGAACGTGTCCCGCTCGCGCAGCGCCGGGTGCGCGGCGGCCTCGGCCTGGTCCAGGACGGGGACGACGCACGCCTCGTGCTCGTCGAAGACCTTGGTCCAGTGGTGGCGGGGGTGTTCCGCGAAGGCGGCGGCGAGGAGGTCGCGCAGGGCGGGCCAGTTCGCCTCGTCGGCGCGGTCGGGCAGGGCGGCCGGGTCGAGGGCGAGGCACTCCAGCAGCGTGGCGTAGAAGCGCGGTTCGATGGCGCCGACCGCGACGTGGAGGCCGTCCTGGCACGCGTAGGTGGTGTAGAAGGGGGCGTCGGTGACGGTGGACATGCCAGGAAGGCCGCGCCACTGACGGATCATCACGTCCAGCATGGCGGCGCCGTCGACCATCGCCGCGTCGACGACCTGGCCGCGGCCGGAGCGGTCGCGCTCGTGGAGGGCGGCGAGGATGCCGAGGGCCTGGAGCATGCCGCCGCCGGCGAAGGTGGACAGATACGTAGAAGGAGGGGCAGGAGGGGCAGGAGGGGTCGGGGGCATCGGAGCGCCCCCGGCGGGGCGGTCGCCGTCGAGGAGTCCGGCCATGGCCAGGAAGCTGATGTCGTGGCCGGGCCGCGCGGCCCAGGGGCCGGTGCGGCCCCAGCCGGAGAGGCGGGCGTAGACCAGGCGCGGGTTGCTCTTCGTGAGGGCGTCGGGCCCCAGGCCGAGCCGTTCGCACATGCCGGGTCGCAGGCCCTCCAGGA
The DNA here is from genome assembly GCF_003011965.1 of Streptosporangium nondiastaticum. Classification (GTDB taxonomy): domain Bacteria; phylum Actinomycetota; class Actinomycetes; order Streptomycetales; family Streptomycetaceae; genus Streptomyces; species Streptomyces nondiastaticus. The sequence goes on along the minus strand of NZ_PXWG01000015.1, from coordinate 10,547 downwards.
ACACGTCGGCGCGGTCGGTCAGGGAGCGGACGGTGTTCAGGTCGTTCTCGTCCTTGAGGTCGGCCGCGACCGAGCGGCGCCCGCGGCCGAGGGGGTCGGCGGCCTGGTGGCGGCCGCCGGGGCGGTCGATCCGTACGACGTCCGCGCCGAGGTCGGCGAGCAGGCCGGCGGCGTAGGCGGTGGGGGCGCCGGCGGCGAGTTCCACGACGCGGAGGTTCTCCAGGGGGCCCATTTCGGGTTCCTCACTTCTCTTTTGAGCAATGCGTCTGTGCTGAGCGGTTCGGTTCGGGGTTCCGTATGGCCTGGCGGCCGTCTCTCTTCCTAAGTTCCGGGTGTTTTCCCCTTCTGTTTCTCCGGTCGTGAATGGAGTGTTTTTCCATGGCAGTTGTGTACACAGCCGACGTCGTGTCGGCGGGGGACGGCCGCAACGGCAGCGTGCGTTCGTCGGACGGTGTCCTGGAGCTGGGGCTGGCCGCGCCCAAGGAGGTCGGCGGCCCGGGTGGCGCCACCAACCCGGAGCAGTTGTTCGCGGCGGGTTACGCGGCGTGCTTCCACAGCGCGCTGCGGCTGTCGGCCCGCGAGGCCAAGGTGGCCCTGGCGGACGACACGGTGTCGGCGCGGGTCCACCTGGAGCGGGACGAGAGCGGGTACTCGATCAGCGCCGACCTCGTCGTGGAGCTGCCGGGGGTGCCGGAGGACGTCGCGCGGTCCCTGGTGGATCAGGCACACGGCCGCTGCCCGTATTCCAAGGCGGTGCGGGACACGATCCGGGTCGGCATCTCGCTGGCGCCCTGACGGCTCCTGAGGCCCCCGCTGCCGGGTCCGGTGATCGCACCGGGCCCGGCAGCGCTGTCGTGTGCGCCCCGGCGCCTCAAGCGGGCTGTGCCGCCGCGGCTGCCTTGGCGGCGGCCGGCAGGGCGGACAGCACCCGGTCCACGGCGCGGTCGTCGTGGGACGCCGAGACGAACCACGCCTCGAACGGCGACGGGGGCAGGTACACGCCCTGGCGCAGCATCGCGTGGAAGAAGGCGCGGTAGCGGTACGCCTCGGTGGCCTTGACCGCGTCGTAGTCGGTGACGGGCGCGGAGGCGAAGAAGACGGAGAACATGGTGCCGGAGTACTGCAGCTGATGGGCGACGCCCTCGGCGTCCAGGGCCTTCGCCACATGGCTGCCGATGGTGGCGGAGACCGTCTCCAGGCGCTCGTAGACCTCACCGGTGCAGTGGCGCAGCGTGGCCAGGCCGGCGGCGGTGGCGACCGGGTTCCCGGCGAGCGTGCCGGCCTGGTAGACGGGGCCGGCGGGGGCGAGGTGCTCCATGACGTCGGCGCGGCCGCCGAAGGCCGCGGCCGGGAAGCCGCCGCCCATGACCTTGCCGTACGTGAAGAGGTCCGCGGCCACGCCGTCGCGCCCGTACCAGCCGTCCCGGGCGGCGCGGAAGCCCGTCATGACCTCGTCGGAGATGTAGAGGGCGCCGTGGCGCCGGCAGAGGTCCGCGAGGCCCTGGTTGAAGCCGGGCAGCGGCGGGACGGCGCCCATGTTGCCGGGGGCGGCCTCGGTGATGACGCAGGCGATGTCGTCGCCCTGCTCGGCGAAGGCCTTCTCGACGGCGGCGAGGTCGTTGTAGGGCAGGACGATGGTGTCGCCCGCCTGGGCGCCGGTCACGCCGGGGGTGTCGGGCAGGGCGAAGGTGGCGAGCCCGGAGCCGGCGGCAGCGAGGAGGGCGTCGACGTGGCCGTGGTAGCAGCCGGCGAACTTCACGATCTTCGTGCGGCCGGTGAAGCCGCGGGCCAGGCGGATGGCGGACATCGTCGCCTCGGTGCCGGACGTGACCAGGCGCACCCGCTCGACGGGGGCGACGCGGCCGGTGATCTCCTCGGCGAGGGCGATCTCGCCCTCGGTCGCGGTGCCGAAGGACGTGCCCTTGGCCAAGGCCCCACGGACGGCGTCCATCACGGCGGGGTGGCGGTGGCCGAGGATCATCGGCCCCCAGGAGCAGATCAGGTCGACGTACTGGTTGCCGTCGGTGTCGGTGAGGTAGGGCCCCTGGGCGGAGGCCATGAACACGGGGGTGCCGCCGACCGAACCGAAGGCTCGTACGGGAGAGTTGACGCCGCCGGGGATGACGGTGCCCGCGCGGGCGAACAGCGTCTCGGACATGGGGGTGGTCATGACGGGGGCCTTTCGCAAAGGGATTTCACGAGGAAAAGACAGAGGGAGGAAGACCGGGGAAGGAACACCCGGGGAGGAAGGCGGAGCCGGCGGCGGGCGGTGCCGCCGGCTCCCGCATCCGTCAGGCGGAAGCGCCGGTCACCGTGTACGCGGCGTCGAGCACCACCGCGCCCGCGCCCTTCTTCAGGACGCGCACGGGGTTGAGGTCGAGCTCGAAGCCCTCGGGCCAGTCCTGGACGGCGGCGGCGACGTCCTCCAGGAGGCGGGCGAGGGCGGCGGTGTCGGCGGCGCCCGTGCCGCGGGCGCCGTTCAGGAGGGCCGCGCCGCGCAGTTCGGCGATCATCGCTTCGGCGTCGCCGGGGGCCAGCGGCAGCAGGCGGTGGCTGACGTCGTCGAGGATCTCGGTGAAGATGCCGCCGAGGCCGACGGTCAGGACGGTGCCGAGGGCGCTCGTGCGGGCGCCGACGATCATCTCGACGCCGGCGGGGGCGAGTTCCTCGACGAGGACGCCGCCGCCGAGCGCGGCGAGCTTGTCGTGGGCCCCGGGCGCCTCCTGCTCGGTGATGCCGACGAGGACTCCTCCGGCCTCGGACTTGTGCAGCAGCCCGGGGACGACCGCCTTGGCGACGGCGCGGCCGCCGAGCTCGGCCACCAGGCGTGCCGCGTCCTCGCCGCCGGTGACGAGGCGGCCCTTGGGGACGGTGGCGCCGGCGGCCGCCAGGAGCGATTTGAGCTGCGGCTCGGTGACGTCCGGCGCGGGGGCTGCGGCGCCGGGGCCGGTGGTGCCGTCCGGGGCGGTGCGCGGGCGGCTGACCTGCCAGAGGGCGGACGCGGCGCGCAGGGCGCGGGCGGGCGTGGGGTAGTCGGGCAGGCCGGCCTCGCGGAGCTGGGCGGGGGCGTCGGGGGCGAGGAAGTCGGCGCCGGTGCGGGCGACGAGGATGGGCTTGCCGCCCTTGCGGGCCGCCTTGGACAGGGCGGTGACGGCCTTCTCGACGTCGGGGCCGGCCATGACGCAGAAGCAGGCGATGATGATGTCGACGGCGGGGTCGGCGATCAGGACGTCGAGGGACTTGTCGAAGAGCGAGGGGTCGCTCAGGACGGTGGCGGTGATGTCGACGGGGTTGTCGACGGCGCCGAAGGGCGGGACGATCTCGGCGAGCGCGGCGGTGCTCTCCGGGCTGAGGGCGCTCAGTTCGAGGCCGGCGTCCTCGACGGCGTCGGCGGCGAGGATGCCCGAGCCGCCGGAGGTGGTGACGACGGCGACCTTGGGCCCCTTGGGGCGCAGGGGGAACTCGAAGGCCTGGGCGACGTCGAGGAGTTCATCGATGTCGTCGACGCGGACGATGCCGAGCTGGCGCAGGGCGGCGTCCAGGACGCGGTCGTCGGTGGCGAGGGCTCCGGTGTGGGAGGCGGCGGCCCGGCCGCCGGCCTCGGTGCGGCCGGACTTCAGCAGGGCGACGGGCTTGCCGGAGGCGGCGAGCGTGCGCAGCGTACCGATGTCCGGGGTGTCCTCCAGGTAGCCGAGGAGGCCGGTGCACTCGGGCTCGGCGGACAGCTCGCGGAGGACTTCGAGGGCGGTGACGTCGGCGTCGTTGCCCGTGCTGACGACCCAGCCGGGGCGCAGGCCGCGCTGCAGGGCGAGGCTGGCGGCGCCGAAGCCGAGGGCGCCGCTCTGGCTGACGAAGGCGAGGGTGCCGGGCTCGAAGGGGACGCTCTCGGCGCCGAAGAGCGGGCTGAAGGTGGCAAGGACGCGGTTGTTGAAGCTGACGGCGCCGATGCAGTTGGGACCGATGAGGCGCAGGCCGCCGGCGCGGGCGCGGGCCACGAGGTCGTCCTGGAGGGCGGCGCCCTCCTCGCCGGTCTCGGCGAAGCCGGAGGAGGCGATGATGGCCAGGGGCACGCCGGCGGCGATGCAGTCGTCGACGGCGCCGGGGACGCGGTCGGCCGCGACCATGATCAGGGCGAGGTCGACGGGCCCCTGGACATCGGTGAGGCTCGGGTAGGCGGGGACACCGAGGACCTCTCCGCCGCGGGGGTTGATGGGCAGGATGCGGCCCTTGTAGCCGTGGCGCAGCAGGAAGTCCATGGGCTTCCGGCCGAGGGCGCCGGGGCGTTCGGTCGCTCCGATGACGGCGATGGAGTCGGCGTTCCACAGGGCGGATATTGCACTCATGCCATGATCTCCTGGGCGGCGGCGGTGTTTGCGGTGGGCGAGGCGGCCGCGGCGGCGGTGGCGCGGGGGCCGGTCTCGGGGGCGAAGAGGGCGCGCAGGGCGTCGACGTAGACGTCGCCGTCGGGGGCGCCGGCGAGCCGGCGGGCGCGGACGGTGGGCTGGTGGAGCATCTTGTCGACGATGCGCCGGACGCTGTGGGCGACCTCCTCCTGGGCGGCGCTGTCCATGGCGTCCAGGCGGCGGCTGAGCCGGTCGAGTTCGGTGGCGGTGGCCTCGGCGGCGCTGGTGCGCAGGGCGGCGAGGATGGGGGTGGCGCGGGCGGCGCGGCGGTCCGCCTTGAAGGCGGCGACCTCGGTGTCGACGATGCGGTGGGCGGACTCGACGCTGGCGACGGAGAGTTCGTCGTCGCCGCCCTCGGCGGCGATGCGCTGGAGGTCGACCAGGACGGTGCCCGCAACGTCGGCGACGCCGGCCTCGATGTTGCGGGGCAGCGACAGGTCGAGCAGGTACAGATCGCGGCCCCCGCGGGCGGCCATGGCCGCGGCGACGTCCTCGCGGGTGACGAGCGGGACGGTGGAGGCGGTGCAGCTGACGACCACGTCGACCTCCGCCAGGAGGCGCGGGATGTCCTCCAGGGGGTATCCGGTGCCGCCCGCGGTCTCGGCCAGGCGCTGGGCCTTGTCGGGCGTGCGGTTGGCCATGTGGACGGTCTGCAGGCCGGAGCGGCGCAGCGCGGCGAGGACGACGCCGCCGAAGGAGCCGGCGCCGATGACGAGGGCCGTCCTGCCGTCGAGCGAGCCGACGAGGCGCTCGAAGAAGGCGAGCCCGGCGGTGGCCAGGGAGCGGCCGGCCTCGTTGAGGCCGGTCTCGTTGCGGGCGCGCTTGCCGGCGCGCAGGGCGGCCTGGACGGCCTGGTTGAGGGTCTTGCTGGCGGTGCCGGTGCGCTGGGAGCGGTCGAGGGCCTCCTTGACCTGGCCGAGGATCTGGTCCTCGCCCAGGACGACGGAGTCGAGGCCGGCGGCGACCTGGAAGAGGTGGCGCAGCGCGTCGTCGGCGGCGCGGACGTAGGCGTACGGGGCGATCTCGTCGGCGTGGACGCCGGTGTGCTCGGCGATCAGGCGGGCGACGGCGGGCGCGGGGTCGGCGCCGGGCTCGGCCTCCAGGTAGACCTCCATCCTGTTGCAGGTCGACAGGACGAGGGAGGAGCCGAGGCCCGGGGCGCCGGCCATGTCGCCGGCCAGGTCCTCCAGCGGGCGCGGGGTCTCGTAGAGGCGCTCGAGGAGGTCGAGCGGGGCGGTGGCGTGGCTGATGCCCACGGCCATCAGCCGGTTGTCATCGGGTGTGTGTCGTTCCACGGTCTGTGCACCTTGGTGTGAGGCGGGCGGGAAGCGGGGCGCCTGCCGGCCGGGCGGAGGGGGGCCGTCCCGGCCGGCAGGAGACGGTGGTTCGTCGCGCGGGCGCGGTACGGCGGTCAGCGGCCCACACGCGGGGCGAACTCGGTGGCCCAGTACGTGATGATCTGGGAGGCGCCGGCGCGGTGGATGGCGGTGAGGCTCTCCAGGACGGTGCCGTCGCGGTCGATCCAGCCGCGCTCGGCGGCCGCCTCGATCATGGAGTACTCGCCGGAGACCTGGTAGGCGGAGACGGGCACGTCGACGCGGTCGGCGATGAGGCGGACGATGTCGAGGTAGGCCAGGGCGGGCTTGACCATCACCATGTCGGCGCCCTCGGCGAGGTCGAGGTCGACCTCGCGCAGGGACTCCCGGATGTTGCCCGGGTACTGCTGGTAGGTGCGCCGGTTGCCCTGCAGGGAGGACTCGACCGCGTCGCGGAAGGGCCCGTAGAAGTGGGACGCGTACTTGGCGGAGTAGCCGAGGATCGCGACGTTGTGGTGGCCGGCCTCGTCGAGGGCGGCGCGGATGTGGCGGACCTGGCCGTCCATCATGCCGCTGGGGGCGACGATGTGGGCGCCGGCGTCGGCCTGGACGACGGCGGCCCGGGCGTAGAGCAGGACGCTGGCGTCGTTGTCGACGTCGCCGTCGGCGCCGAGGACGCCGGTGTGGCCGTGGGTGGTGTACTCGTCGAGGTTGATGTCGCCGATGACGACGGTCGCGTCGCCCACCTCGGCGGTCACGTCGCGCAGGGCCGTCTGCAGGATGCCGTCGGGGTCGACGGCTCCGCTGCCCCGCTCGTCCTTGTCCTTGGGGATGCCGAAGAGCATGACGCCGCCGACGCCCGCGGCGACCGCCTCGGCCGCGGCCTTGCGCAGGCTGTCGCGGGTGTGCTGGTAGACGCCGGGCATGGAGGGGATCTCGCGGGGCTCGGTGATGCCCTCGCGCAGGAACAGCGGCTGGATGAGGTTGTTGGCGTTGACCTGGGTCTCGGCGGTCAGGCGGCGCAGCTGGGGGGTGCGGCGCAGCCGGCGGGGCCGGTGCAGCGGGGCCGCGGCGGGAGTGCTGGCGGGGGCGGGGCCGAGGGTGGAGTGGCTGTTCATGGGGTTGTTCACGCTCCCTGGAGGGTCGAGCCGAGGAATACCTTTTCGAGGTGGTGCGCGATGTCGGAGGGCGGCCGGTGGAACCAGTAGCCGGCGGTCGAGCGGGCGAAGACGCCCAGGCGCCCGAGCTCTCCGGTGAGTTCGGCGAGCTTGACGGCGAGGCCCGCGGGGTCGACGACGGGCATGCCGGCGAGTTCGCGGACGCCGAGGTGCCAGAGGATCTCGTTGGGGATCCCCTCGGCGGGGACGATCACCTCGGCGCCGGCGGCGCGGGCGCGTTCGGCGGCCTCGGTGTAGACGGTGAGGAAGGGGTCGCAGTCGCCGTCGAGGGCCCGGTGGACGCCGTCCCAGCCGCCGGGGACGACCTCGTACGCGGCGAGGTGCGCGTCCAGGCCGTAGCGGGTGATGTTGTGGCGGATGGGCTCTTCGAGGGGCGGCATGAAGCCGAGGAGCCCGAAGCGCTGGCCGGTCATGGCGGAGAGGAAGAAGGCGCTCTCGCCGTAGCCGAGGGTGGGGATGCCGGCGAGGTGGCGGGCGTCGCGCAGGCCGGGGTCCTGGCCGGCGGCGGTGATCCAGGCGTCGTAGCCGGAGCGTTCGGCGCGCACCGCGGCGTGGGCGAAGTGCTGGGAGAACAGCACCTGGGCGGCGTGGTGGCCGACCAGCCCGAAGGGGGTGTTGTCGGGGTAGGTGTCGGCGGGCAGGGTGTGGATGTCGATGACGGTGCCGGGGGCGGCGATGGCGTCGAGGTGGTCGCGGTACCACTGGTCGAGGAGGGGGATGCGGCCCTCCACGGTGTGTTTGTGAAACCAGATGCGCATGGGGTTCCTTTGGGCGGATGACGTTCCATCAGATGCGAGGGAGGAGCGGCCCGGGGCGGGCCGGGGTATCAGGCCGCCACGCGCGCGGGGCGGGGAGCGCAGTCCAGCAGCGACGCCTTGACGAGGTAGTCGGTGCGGGCGTCCGCGTCGGCGGTCATGCGGCCGATGTCGTCGAGGGCGCCGCGCAGGGCCGTGGCGTCGTCGATGCCGGCGGTGCGGGCCTCGCTGCGCGGGATGACGGCGTCCTGGACGACGGCGCGGCGGGCCTCGGCCACGGTGGTCAGGGAGCGGTCCCCGGCCTCGCCGCGGTAGAGGCGGATCAGGGCGCGGCCGTAGGCGACGGCGTCGTGCAGGCCGCAGTTCATGTTCATGCCGCCGGCGGTGGAGGTGAGGTGGGCGGCGTCGCCGGCGAACAGCACGCGTCCGGCCCGGAACTGCGGCAGGACGAAGGCGGCCAGGCGGTAGGTGTGGGCGTCGCGGATGCGGATGCGGGAGTCGAGGCCGGGCAGGCTGCGCGCGACCAGGGCGTGCACGGCCGCGGGGGCGGTGACGTGCTCGCGGGGGGTGGTGGCGGGGATGCGGTGGATCAGGCGCCAGTGGTCGGGCATGCCCAGCACGCTGAAGGAGGTGCGCGCGTCGCGGACGTACGTCAGCGGGGACAGGTCCGGCACCAGGGCGTCGAGCGGGGTGTCGGTGACGATGCGCAGGGCGTAGGAGGGGTAGGGGCGGGCCCGGGAGTCGAGGTGCAGCAGGTCGCGGACGGTGCTGCGGGCGCCGTCGGCGGCGATGACGTGGCGGGCGGCGAGCGGGGCGCGGGCGCCGTCGGGGCCGCGGGTCCACACGCGCAGGCCGTCGGGCTCCTGGCGGAGGTCGAAGACGGTGTGCCCGAAGGCGACGTCGGCGTGGGGGTGGCGGCCGAGGGCGGCCAGCAGCAGCGGAGTCAGGCGGGCCTGTTCGGCGTGGACCCGGTAGGGGTGGGCGGTGCGGCCTTCGAGGGGCGCGTAGGGCAGGCGGTGCAGGAGGTTCCGGTCGAGGTCGCGCCACTGGATCTCGGTGACGTCGCGGCCGGCCGCGCGCAGGGGCGCGGCGATGCCGAGCTCGTCGAGGAGGTCGAGGGTGGCGGGGTGGAACGTCGACGCCCGGGAGGCGGTCGACAGCTCGTCGGCCGCTTCGAGGACGGTGACCGGCACGCCGCCGTGGGCCAGGACGAGGGCGGCGGTGAGCCCGACGGGGCCGGCGCCCACGACGACGACCCGGTGCCGGCGTGGGTTCATGCCCGGCTGCCGGCGCGGTCGGCGAGGCGCTGCAGCGGCCCGGGCAGGGTGCCGCCGGGGCCGGCGGGCGTGGCGTCGGTGTGCTTGAGGGCCCACCGGGCGGAGCAGATGTTGGAGGTCAGCAGGGTGCGGTCGTTGCCGTCGCCGATGCGCTCCAGGGCCTCGAAGGTGAACATGCCGGTGCCGGTGAACAGCAGGGTGGCGTCGGAAGGGATCCCGGCGGCACCGACCTGGCGCACGAGGTCGTCGGTGGTGACGTCGTACGGGGAGAAGCGCTCGCCCGCCCGGACGGGGACGACCCGGGTGATGTTCAGGCCGGCCTTCTGCCAGTACTGGGCGGAGAGTTCGGTGAGCCACGGCTCGTACGGGGAGACCAGCACGATGTCGGTCAGGCCGAGGTCGGTGCAGGTGTCGAGGGTGGCCAGGGTGGAGGAGGCGACGGGGTGGCCGGCGGTCTGCGCGATCCGGTCGCACAGCTCGCGGTCCCCGCCGGGGTCGAGGAGGTAGTGCGAGCCGCTGCAGGCGACCACGACGGCGTCGAGGGCCAGTCCGCCGAACCCGGCGATGACGTCGGGCAGTTGCTCGTTGTAGACGTCGAGGCGCTCGCGCAGGGTGCGGCCCGGCAGGACGGGGAAGCGGGAGGTGTGCAGGTGCATGGCCGGGGCCGTGAGCCGGGCGATCTCCGGCTCGGCGGCGGCGTTCCCGGACGGGACGACGACGCCGAGGCGCGCGGTGCTGTGCATGGTCATGGAAGGAAGCCCCCTGGTCTGCGGAATGGGCGGCGGCAACGGCCGCGGGAAGTCCTCGGTCGCCGCGGGGCCGGCGCGTGTCCGGCGTGCCCTGCGGCGTAACTGGACGGTATGACGGGGGCGTTGGGCGGGGCACTACGGGATCACGCAGTCAGCCGTTCCTGCGCGCGGGCCGGGGTGAGGGTCTCGGGGAGGGTGGCGCCGAGGGCGGGGGCGAGCTGGGCGCGGCGCCGGATGGAGAGCTTGCGGTAGACGCGGGTGAGGTGCTGTTCGACGGCGCGGCAGGAGACGCCCAGGCGCGCGGCGATGTCGTTGTTGGTGTGCCCGGCCAGGACGAGGTGGGTGATGCGCCGCTCGTGCGGGGTGAGGGCGGCCGCCGCGGGCGGGGCGGTCCGGCCGGCGGCGCCGGTGAAGCCGGGGCGGCCGTAGGCGATGTTCCAGTTGCGGATCCTGGACTGGGCGACGAGGGACTCGCGGACCAGGGGGTCGGGGCGCAGGGCGCGGTGGAGGGCGATCTCGTCGGGGGCGTCGACGAGGAGGATCTCGCCGCCTTCGCCGTCCCAGGGGCCGCCGCCGATGAGGGTGCCGCGGGCGGAGAGGGTGTGCAGGAAGGTCTCGTGCGCGCCCCAGAGGCCGCTGAAGCGGTGGTCCAGGGTCCTGAAGGTGCGTTCGACGACGTACGTCATGGTGGGTTCCTCGGGGTTCCGTCGCGTCCGTCCCGTGGCGGGCGGGTCCGGCCCGCGAAGGGGCGGGATGGCGAAGGGGGCGGGATGGCGGGGCACGCGGTGCCCGCCTGGGCGGTGCGTGCTTCCCGAGTCCCGCCCCCTGGGGGCGAGGCCGCCGGGGAGGGGGCGGCCGTCGTGGGTGCC
>NZ_PXWG01000159.1 GCF_003011965.1 Streptosporangium nondiastaticum | reverse complement strand
CCGCCTTGCCCTCCATCACCGGCAGCGCCGCCTTCGGGCCGATGTTGCCCAGACCCAGCACCGCCGACCCGTCCGTGACCACCGCAACGCTGTTGCGCTTGATCGTCAGACGCCGCGCGTCCTCCGGATTCTCCGCGATCGCCATGCACACCCGCGCCACACCCGGCGTGTAGACCATCGACAGGTCGTCACGGTTGCGGATGGGGTGCTTCGACGCCATCTCGATCTTGCCACCGAGGTGCATCAGGAACGTACGGTCCGAGACCTTGCCCAGCACCACACCCTCGATGCCGCGGAGCTTCTCCACGATCTCGTCGGCGTGGTCGGTGGACGTCGTCGCCATGGTGACGTCGATCCGGAGCTTCTCGTGGCCGGACGCGGTCACGTCCAGACCCGTCACGGAGCCACCCGAGCTCTCCACTGCCGTGGTCAGCTCGCTGACCGAGGTCCCGTTCGCGGGGACCTCCAGCCGGACCGTCATCGAGTAGGAGACGCTGGGCGCCGTTGCCATGGGGTTACTTCTTCTTTCTCGGGTCGTGCCGGGTCGTGCCGGGTCGTGCCGGGTCGTGCCGGGTTGTGCCGGGTCGTGCGGGGGTGTTTCAGGCGCGTACGGCCGTGGCCGTGCGCGTGTGGGGGCGGGCGAGGTTGTCCGGGTGGAGGATCTCCCGGAGCTGCTCCTGGGTGAGGAGGCCCTTGGCCAGGACGAGCTCGTGCACCGCGGCGCCCGTGGTGAGCGCCTCCTGCGCGACGGCGGTGGCCTGCTCGTAGCCGATGTACGGGTTGAGCGCGGTGGCCAGGCCGATGGACTGGCCGACGAGGCGGGCCAGGTGCTCGCGGTTGGCGGTGATGCCGGTGACGCACCGCTCGGCCAGGGTCACGCAGCCGGCCCGGAGGTGGGTGAGGCTCTTGAGGAGGCTGTGGGCGATGACCGGCTCGAAGGCGTTGAGCTGGAGCTGGCCGCCCTCGGCGGCGAACGTGACCGTCACGTCGTTGCCGATGACCTCGAAGGCGATCTGGTTGACGACCTCGGGGATCACCGGGTTCACCTTGCCGGGCATGATGCTCGAACCCGCCTGGACGGGCGGCAGGTTGATCTCGGCGAGGCCGGCGCGCGGGCCGCAGGAGAGCAGGCGCAGGTCGTTGCAGGTCTTGGAGAGCTTGACCGCGATCCGCTTGAGCACGCCGGAGAGCTGGACGAACGCGCCCATGTCCTGCGTGGCCTCCACCAGGTCGCCGGCGACGGTCACCGGGACGCCGGTGATCGAGCCGAGGTGGCGGCAGGCGAGCTCCGGGTACTCGGGGTGGGCGTTGAGCCCGGTGCCGATGGCGGTGCCGCCGAGGTTGATCTCGCGCAGCAGCGCGCACGCCTCGGCCAGGCGGGCCCGGTCCTCCTCCAGCATGACGGCGTAGGCGGCGAACTCCTGGCCCAGCGTCATCGGCACGGCGTCCTGCAGCTGGGTGCGGCCCATCTTCAGGACGTCCGCGAACTCCTCCGCCTTGGCGGCGAAGGCCTCGCGCAGCACGTCCATGGCCTCCAGCAGGCGGGCGGCGGCGAGCTGCAGCGAGAGGCGGACGGCGGTCGGGTAGACGTCGTTGGTGCTCTGCCCGGCGTTGACGTCCTCCAGCGGGTGCAGGTGCCCGTAGTCGCCCCTGGCGTGGCCGAGGAGCTCCAGCGCCCGGTTGGCGATGACCTCGTTGGCGTTCATGTTGCTGGAGGTGCCGGCGCCGCCCTGGATGACGTCGACGACGAAGTGGTCGTGCCACTGCCCGGCCCGGATCTCCTCGCAGGCCCGGACGATCGCGTCCACCTTGGCGCCGTCGAGCAGGCCCAGGTCGCGGTTGGCGAGGGCGGCGGCCTGCTTGACGGAGGCGAGGGCGGTGACGAGGTCGGGGTAGGCGGAGATGGGCGTCCCGGTGATGGGGAAGTTCTCCACCGCGCGCAGGGTGTGGACGCCGTAGTACGCGGCGGCGGGGACGTCGCGGTCGCCGAGGAGGTCGTGCTCGGTGCGGGTGGGGCCGGTGACGGGGGCCGACATGGGGGGATCCGTTCGCGTGCGGTGGAGAGGGAGGTGGGGGGGGGAGGTGCGGGGGGAGTCTCAGGCCGCCCGGACGGTCAGGCGGCCGGGGACGCTCAGGCGGCGGCCGGGGTGCCGACGAGGCCGCGCAGCGCGCGCGTCCGCGCGTCCGTGTCCGCGGTGGTGAGCGCGGCGCTGAGGACGGCGATGCGGGCCTGCCCGGCGCGGAGCGTGCCGGTCAGGACTGCGCCGGCGGCGGCGAGGTCCACGGCTCCGCCCTGGGTGTAGATCTCGGCCACGGGGCCGGACGGGACGCGGGTGGTGAGGGCGACGAGCACGCCGCGGGCGATCGCCGCCTCGACGGCGGCGACGACCTCGGGGGTCGCGTTGCCCGCGCCGGTCGCGACCAGGACGATGCCCTGGGCGCCCGCCTCGACGGCGGCGTTGAAGAGCAGCGGGTCCCCGTCGCAGTGGTGCATGACCATGTCGACGCGGGGGAGGTCCTCGCCGGCGGCCGGCAGCGGGAGCGCCGCCGGGCGCACGGGCCGTCCGTGGACGACGATGCGGCCGTCCTTGACGTCCGCGACGGGGCTGCCGGAGGGGTCGGCGAACGCGTCGGCTGCCAGGGTCTGCACCTTGATCGTGCCGCGGGCGGCGTGTATCCGCCCGTCGAAGGCGACGAGGACGCCGTGGCCGCGCAGCCCGGCCGAGCCGGCCGCGAGCAGCGCGTCGTGGAGGTTGCGCGGGCCGTCGCCGTCGGCGGCTTCCAGGGGGAGCTGGGCGCCGGTGAAGACGACCGGGCGGGGGTCGTCGTGGTGGAGGTCGAGCAGGAAGGCCGACTCCTCCAGGGTGTCCGTGCCGTGCGTGACGACGATGCCGTCGACGGCCGGGTCGGCCAGCACCTCGTGCACGGTCCGCAGCAGGGCGAGCTGGTCGCGGGTGGTCAGGCGGGCGCTGTTCACGCTCATCAGGTCGACGACCCGCACGGAGACGCCCTCGGGCACGGCGGCCGTGGCCAGGACGTCCCCGCCCCGCGCGTCGGCGGCGAAGCCGGAACCCTGCCAGCGGCTGGCGATCGTTCCGCCGGTGCTGATGACGACGACCTGTCCCACGTGTGCCCGCCCTTCTCAAGATCAGTACGGCCGTCCACGGGGGCGTGTCGGCCGGGCAGGGGAACAATAGGACGAATCGCGCGCAATTGGATCGCTGATTTGAGCCGGACCGGCCGAAAAGTGTGGTGGATAATTGCGGGATGGACGCCATCGACAGAAATATCTTGCGTGAGCTCCAGGCCGACGGCCGGCTGACCATCCAGGAGCTCGCCCACCGCGTCGGCCTGACACCGTCCCCGTGCATGCGCCGCGTCCGGCAGCTGGAGCAGGACGGAGTGATCCAGGGCTACCGTGCGGTCATCGACCCCGAGGCCGTCGGCCGGAGCTTCGAGGTGCTCGTCTCCATCGAGGTCAAGCGCGACCGCGAGGCGGTGGAGGCGTTCGAGGCGGCCCTCCAGGACATCCCCGACGTCATCGAGGCCTACCGGCTCTTCGGCAGCCCCGGCTGCCTGCTCCGCATCGCGGTCGCGGACCTCGCCGCGTACGAGCGGCTGTGGATCGAGCGGCTCACCACGCTGTCGGGCATCACCGAGGTGAACTCGCAGATCATCATGAAGCGCGTGAAGGAGCCGAAGGGGCTCCCGGTCGGGCCGTGAGCCGGGTGGGTCCCGTGAGTCCCCTCTCGGCTGTCAGCCGACCGTCACCCGCACGATCCGGCCCGACGCCTCGGTGACGAACAGCGTGTGCCCGGTGTCGTGGGCGCCGAAGCCGCGCGGGATCCGGACGCTGGTGGGCATGCGGAGGCCGGTCACCAGGGTGCAGGAGCGGCCGGTGGCGGGGTCGACCCGGATGAGCTCGCCGTCGCGGAAGGACGCGACGACCAGGCCGCCGCGGAACTCGGTGAGGTCGTCGAGGAACTTGCCGTCGAGCAGGGTCGAGCTCAGGCGGGTGACCGTGGTGCGGCGCGCCGGGTCCGTGAGGGGGATGCGGACGATCCGGGACGAGGCGTCGATGAGGACACTCGCGTACAACTGGTCACCGACGATCTCCAGGCCGTTGGTGCCGAAGACGCTCGCGCCGCGCGTCCACTCCTCGTCCTTCGTCCCGTCGGGGCGGATCTTGAGGATGCCCGTGGCCAGCTCGCGGCTGACGTAGAGATTGCCCTCCGTGTCGACGGCCAGGCCGTTGATCCCGGACAGACCGTCCACGACCTTCTCCGGCCTCGGCGCGGCGGCGGTGGGGTCGAAGCGCACGATGCCGCCGTGCGGCGTCAGCGGGTTGACGCCGTAGTTGACGTACATCATCCCGTCCAGGCCGCGCCGGATGCCGCCGGGCCCGCTCAGTGGGAAGCCCGCCCGGAGCGTGCCGTCGGGGGCGTACCCCTCGACCCGGTGCTGGGTGACGTGCGAGACCCAGAGGGTGCCCCGGCCGTCGAACTCCAGGTTCTCCCGCCAGTCGAGCAGCGGTATGCCGCCCTTGTGGAAGACCGACACGCTCGTCCGCTCCCCGCAGGCCTCAAGGCGCTCGGGTGCCTGCGCGCCGGCCGCCGCCGCGGGCAAGGCGGTGCCGCCCACCGCGAGCGCGGCCATCAGGCCCGCCGCGCAGAGCGTCGTGCGGATGCGCCTCGGAATGCGCCTCGGGATGCGCCTCATCACCGTCATCATCGCCACCACCGTCTTCTCCCTGGTCAACTCGCGGCGCACGTACGCCATTTGACCGGGAGTCTAGAGAGCCCGGGCAGAGGCTTTCCCTAGTGATCGGAGCCGCGAAGGGCGAGGCGTTAAAAAGCCGTAAAGATTGCCGGAACCAGGCAATGTGTGACGTCTCCATGTGCTGACACGATGCCGTCGTCCAGCGAGGTTGTCGATCAGGTGTGCGAGGTGCTCATGGGCTTGTTTCTCGGTCTCGGCATCGGGGGCGTCGCGCTCCTGGCCCTCTCCCTGGTGTTCGACGGGGTGCTGGAGAGCGCGCTCGACGGTGCCCTGGGCGGGCTGTTCGACGGGTGGCTGTCGCTCCCGGTGATCGCGGGCTTCGTCTCGATGCTCGGCTTCACGGGGGCGATCGTGCTCGGGTCCACCGGGCTCGGCGCGGGAGCGGCGGCCGCCGCGGGGGCCGTCGCGGGCACGGGCGCCGGCTGGCTGACGTACCGGTTCAGCCGCGCGCTCGTGCGCGGCGGCAGCCCCGCCGCCCCCACGAAGGACGACCTCGTCGGGATCGCCGGCACGGTGGTGACCGCCGTCCCGGCCGGCGGCTACGGCGAGGTCCTGCTCCGCCTGGCCGGCCAGCCGGTCAAGTACGCCGCCCGGGCGGACGGGCCGCTGGCCCGGGGCGCCGAGGTGTGGGTGACCGCCGCCCCGTCGTCCACCTCGGTGACCGTGCGCGCGGTCGAACGCTGAGCGCGCCGCCGGACGCCGCTCTTTTCGCCATGCCAGTACGACCTGCCGTCCCCCGGGAGGCAGGAGAGGAGATTCTCCATGAGCCCAGTCGTCACCGCGGTCGTAGGAGTGGTGGTGCTCCTCGTCCTCCTCGCACTGGTCGTCGTCACCCGCTACAAGGTCGCCGGCCCCAGCGAGGCGTTCATCATCACCGGCCGGCGCGGGAAGAAGTCCACGGACCCGCAGACCGGGCAGGTGTTCACCGACAACAGCGGCCAGAAGGTCGTGGTCGGCGGCGGCGTCTTCGTCGTCCCGTTCGTCCAGCAGCGGTACGTGCTCGACCTCTCCAGCCGGCACATCCCCGTCGCCGTCCGCGGCGCGGTGACCCTCCGCGGCATCAAGGCCCACCTGGAGGGCGTCGCGATCGTCAAGGTCGGCGGCACCGAGGACGCCATCCGCGCCGCCGCGCAGCGCTTCCTACAGCAGCAGGGCGGCATCGTCGGCTTCACCCAGGAAGTGCTCTCGGGCGCCCTGCGGTCCATCGTCGGCCGCATGTCCGTGGAGGACATCATCCGCGACCGCGCCGCGTTCGCCGGGCAGGTCGCCGAGGAGGCCGAGGCCAGCCTGTCCGGGCAGGGCCTCGTCCTGGACGCCTTCCAGATCCAGGACATCACCACCGAGGGCAGCTACCTGGAGGACCTCGGCCGGCCCGAGGCCGCCCGCGCCATGCAGGAGGCCGACATCGCCGAGGCCAACGCCCGCCAGGCGGCCGAGCAGGCCCGGCTGAAGGCCGAGGAGGAGATCGCCGTCGCGCAGCGGACCCTGTACCTGCGGCAGGCGGAGATCAAGGCCGAGACCGACGCGGCCGCGGCCCAGGCCGACGCCGCCGGACCGCTCGCCGAGGCCGACCGTCAGCAGCAGATCCTCGTCGAGCAGGAGAAGGTCGCCGAGCGCCAGGCGGCCCTGACCGACCGCCAGCTCGACACGCAGGTCCGCAAGCCCGCCGACGCCAAGCGGTACGAGGCGGAGCAGGAGGCGGAGGCCAAGCGCGTCGCCCGGATCAAGCAGGCGGAGGCCGAGCGGCTGGCGGCGATCGCCGCGGCCGAGGCCGTCGCCGTCGAGGGCGCCAAGCAGGGCGAGGCCGAGCGCGCCCGGCGCGTGGCCATCGCGGACGCTGTCCGCCAGGAGGGCGAGGCGGAGGCCGCGGCCATCGCCGCCAGGGGCACCGCCGAGGCCGAGGCGATGAACAAGAAGGCCGACGCCTTCGAGCGCTACGGCGACGCCGCCGTCCTGCAGATGCTCGTCGAGGTGCTGCCCCAGGTCGTCGGGAAGGCCGCCGAGCCGCTCGGCGCCATCGACAAGCTGACCGTCATCTCCACCGACGGCGCCGGCAAGCTGCCCCGCACCGTCGCCGACAACGTCGCCCAGGGCATGGAGCTCATCGGCTCCACTACGGGCGTCGACCTCACCCGGCTCCTGAAGGGCCTGACCGCGGACCAGCCCGCACGGGACGCCGCGGCGGCCCCGGCCAACGGCAGGATCCCGGTCACCGACTAGTGAGGCCGGTCGGACCGGCCCCTGCCGGGCCGGTCAGGACCGCGCCGGCCAGTCCAGGAGCCGGGCCCCGATCACGGCGGTCTGCAGCGTGTAGCGCTGCGCGGGGTCGGCCGGGTCGCAGCCCGTCAGCACGTGGATGCGCCGGAGCCGGTACGTCAGGGCCCGCACGCTGAGCGACAGCGTGCGGGCCGCCTCCGCCGACACGCACCCCGCGTCGAAATAGGCGGTCAGCGTCTCCAGCAGCGGCACCGCCCCGCCGCGCGCCTGGCGCAACGGCCCCAGCGTCGTGTGCACCAGATCCGCCAGCGCCTGCCGGTCGCGGGCCAGCACCGGGAAGACCAGCAGGTCGGAAGCCTTCAGCACGGGCTCGTCGAAACCCATCCGCGCCGCGAGCTCCAGCGTCGAGAGAGCCTCCTCGTAGGAGTGCGCGACGCCCCCGCCGCCGCCCTTGGCCCTGCCGACGGCTATCCGCCCGCCGGAGCTGATCGCCGCGTACGCCTGCTTGGCGAAGTACGTCAGCACATCCGTCTGGTCGCCCGGGGCGATGCAGATGATCCGGCCGTCCTTGGTCGTGATGAGGATGTTCCGGCTGCCGAACCGGCCGACGAGGGACGCGCCGACCCGCCGGGTCACGGGATGGAAGTCGTCGTACGGCTCCGCCCCCTCGGCCACGGCCACCGCGTACGCGTGGGAGAGCAGCAGCCCGAACCGCTCGGCCCGCTCCGCCAGCCGCCCGAGGTGACTGCGGCCGTGCAGCAGGTCGTCGACGAACTCCCGCCGGTCCGCCTCCTCCTGGCGCGCGGCCAGCCGCTGGGCCCGTTCGTACCCCTCCGCGAACGCGTCGATCGCCAGCTCCGCCGCGCCGAGCACGCGGTCGACGTCGGCCGGGGAGGTGCGCCCCGCGGGCCAGTGCCGGCGTGTGGCCGCGAGGTGGGCCGCCACGCAGGACCGCAGCGACAGCCCGGCCTCCGCCGCCTGCTCACCGCTCGCCCGCCGGACCCCGACCTGCGTCCGGTCCGGCCGCCGGCCCGTACCGGCCGCATCGGTGAGGATCTTCTCGTACCCGTCCAGGTACGCCTCCGGACCCGTCCTCGCTTCCACGCGTGATCTCCCCTTATGCGTTCTTCGCCTCCTATTTACGCACAGGGGCCGGCGATCACTTCCGGCGCGTCAGTCGAGACAGAACTCGTGGCCCTCGATGTCCTGCATCACGATGCAGGACTCGTTGACGCCGTCGGCGCGCAGGAGCTGCACGCGGACCGCGCCGAGCGCGACCAGCCGTGCGCACTCGGCTTCGAGCACGGCGAGGCGCTCCTCGCCCACGAGCCCGGTGCCGGCCCGCACGTCGAGATGGACCCGGTTCTTGACGACCTTGCCTTCGGGAACGCGCTGGAAGTACAGGCGCGGGCCCGCACCAGTGGGATCGACACAGGCGAACGCCGCGTCCTGACGCTCGGGCGGCAGCGAGCGGTTGAACTCGTCCCAGGTGGCGAACCCCTCCGGAGGCGGCGGTACGACATACCCCAGCACCTCGCACCAGAAACGAGCGACGCGCTCGGGTTCCGCGCAGTCGAAGGTGACCTGGAACTGCTTGATCATCGATGCCATCGGCTCACCATAGCCGCGCCCGCCGCCGGCGGACCAGGGCCGGCCATGATGCGCCGAAGGGCCGAAGTCGTTGCCTAGCATGGTCCGATGGACATCTCCCGGCTTCCCGCAGACGCACGGCAGCGACGCAGCGCGGAGATCCGCGCGTTCCTGCGCTCACGGCGGGCCCGGCTGTCGCCCGAGGACGTGGGAATGGCCGCGGGCGGCGGCGGACGGCGCACGCCGGGGCTGCGCCGGGAGGAGGTCGCGGTGCTCGCCGGGGTCGGCGTCTCCTGGTACACGTGGCTCGAACAGGGGCGTGAGATCAATGTGTCGGGGGACGTCCTGGACGCCGTCGCGCGGGTGCTGCGGCTCGACGCCGCCGAGCGCGAGCACCTGTACCTGCTGGCCGGGCTCAACCCGCCGCGGGAGCCTGCGGCGGAGCGGGAGGTTCCGCCCGGGCTCCGGCGCGTGATCGACGGCTGGATGCCGCGCCCCGCCTACGTCATCGACCGGCACTGGACGTTCGCCGCCGTCAACCGGGCCGCCCGGCTGGTGTTCGGGTACGGCGAGACGGACCACAGCTGCCTGGTGAGCTTCTTCACCAACGCCCGCCACCGCGCGTCCCTGTGCCACTGGGAGGACGCGGCGCGGGAGATCGCCGGCCGGTTCCGCGCCGACGCGGCCCGCTACCCGGACGACCCGGAGTTCAGCCGGATCGCCTCCGACCTGTGCGCGGCGAGCCCCGCGTTCGCCGGGATCTGGGCCGAACACCCCGTCGGCGGCAGCACGTCCCACGGCGTCAAGGCCCTCGACCACCCGGAGGCCGGCGAGCTGCTCTTCGAGTACACCACGCTGCCGGTCGCCGACCTGCCCGGCCACCGGCTGCTGCTGTACACCCCGGCGCCGGGCACCGCCACCGAGGAGCGGCTGGCCGCGCTGCTCGGCGCACGGGAGCGCGTCCCCGGCTGAGGGTGGTGGTGGCGGACCCAGGTTCAGCCGGCACTGCCGGGCCCGGGCGGCCGCGCCGAGGATCACCGGCATGAAGCGATTCACGAACAAGACGGCCCTGATCACCGGCGGCACCAGCGGCATGGGGTTCGCCACCGCGCGCAGACTCCTCGACGAGGGCGCCTACGTCGTCATCACCGGCCGCGACCGGGCGCGCCTGGACGCCGCCGAGGCCCGGCTCGCCGCCCCCGGGCGCGTCCTCGCGGTGCGGGCGGACGTGGCCTCCCGCGCTGACCTGCAGCGCCTGATGCGGGAGACCGAGACCTGGCGCGGCGGACTCGACGTGGTCTTCGCCAACGCCGGCACCGGGATCTTCAAGCCGGTCGCCGAACTGACCGAGGAGGACGTCGACCGCACGATCGACGTCAATTTCAAGGGCGTCTTCCACACGATCCACACGGCGCTGCCGCTGCTGCGCGACGGCGGCGCGGTCGTCATCAACGCCTCCTGGACCCTGCACCGCGGGCTTGCCGTCGCCTCCGTCTACTCCGCCACCAAGGCGGCCGTGCACAACCTCGCCCGCACCCTGGGCGCCGGCCTCGCCCCGCGCGGGATCAGGGTGAACTCCGTGAGCCCCGGCTACATCGACACGGAGATGTACCGGGACGCCAACCCCGATCCGGACGCCGAGGCCCGCAACGCCGCCGAAGTGCCCCTCGGCACTCTCGGCCACCCCGACGAGGTCGCGGCGGCCGTGGCGTTCCTGGCGTCCGACGACGCCTCGTACATCACCGGCCAGGACCTCGTCGTCGACGGCGGTCTCGTCGGCTGCGTGCCCGCGGCATGACGGGGCGTACGACGGAACGCGCGACGGTGCGTCCTCCCTCGGCGCGCCCCCGCGCGCACGCACCCGTACGGCGATCCCGGCCCGCCGTCACCCTGCTCGCCGTGCTGTTGGCGCTGCTGATCCTCCCGACCTCGGTGACCGGGTCGGGCGTGGCCCTCCCGCACATCGGGCGGGACACGGGCGCGCCGCCGGACGCGCTGCAGTGGGTGATGCACGGCTACAACCTGGCCTTCGCGAGCCTCCTCCTCGCCTGCGGCTCGCTGGCCGACCGCTTCGGCCGGCGCCGCGTGTTCGCCGCGGGCGGCGTGCTGTTCGCGGCGGCGTCGCTGGCGAGCGCGCTGGCGGACGGCATCGTGCTGCTGGACGTGGCGCGCGGCGCGGCCGGCGCCGGCGCGGCCGCCCTGCTGACCGGCGGCAGTTCCCTGCTGGCCGCGGCCTTCGACGGCGCCGCGCGCACGCGGGTGTTCGCCGCCGTGGGCATCGTGACGGGCGGCGGGCTCGCCCTGGGGGCCATGGCGGCGGGGGCGCTGGCGGACGCCCTGGGGTGGCGGTCGTTCTTCGGGCTGCACGCGGCGCTGATGCTGCTGGTCCTGTGCGCCCTCCCGTTCCTGCCCGAGTCGCGCGGCGCGCCGGAGGCACGGGCGGACCCGGCGGGCACCGCGCTCTTCATCGCCGCCCTCTTCCTGCTCATGCTCGGCACGGTCGAGGGGCCGCGGTGGGGCTGGGGCAGCGCCGGGGTGCTCGGGCTGCTCGCCGGGTCGGTGCTGCTGATGGGGCTGTTCGTCCTGGTGGAACGGCGCGTCCGGCACCCGATGCTGGACCTGGGGCTGCTGCGCAACAAGGGGTTCATGGCGCTGTGCCTGATACCCGTGGTGGTCTCGTTCTCGTTCGTGGTCCTGCTGCCGCTGCTGCCCGAGTACCTCGTGGTCGCGCACCGCTCCTCCAGCCGGGCGGCGGGCGCCACGATGCTGCTGATGACGCTGCCGATCCTGGTCACCCCGCTGCTGGCCGGCCGGCTGATCCGGTGGGGGATGCCCATGCGGGCCGTCCTCGGGCTCAGCCTGGTGTGCCTGACCGCGGGCGTCGCGTGGCTCGCCGCCGTCCTCGGGCCGGACGCGGGCCCGGCGGAGCTCGCCGGACCGCTGCTCGTGCTCGGGGCCGGGCTCGGGCTCAACTTCGGCCTGGTCGACGGCGCGGTCCTGACCGTCGTCGCGCCGGAGGCCACCGGGACGGCGGCGGGCTTCCTCAACACGCTGCGGCTGGGCAGCGAGGCCGTCGTCATCGCCGCGGCGGGCGCGGCGCTGGCCGGCGTCACGCGCGACCGGCTGGGCGGCGTCCCGGAGCGGTTCCCCGGCTACGGCGGGACGGCCGGGGACCTGGCCGGCAGCGTGACCTCGGGTGACCTCGCCGGCCCGCTCTCCGCAGTGCCGGCCGGTGCCCGGGAGGCGTTCGCCGGCTTCGTCGCCCACGGCCTCACCGGCGCCTGGCAGGTGGTCCTGTGGGGGAGCGCGGCGGTCTGCGCGGCTCTCTCCGTGGTGATCGCCGCCATGCTCCCGCGCCGGCCCGCCCGTCCGGGAACCACCGATGCGGAGGCACGCGCCTTGTGATGGTCTGATACGTCTACGTACGCACAGCACTTCAGCATGCATGCATGCGTACGTACACACAGCACTTCAGCCGTCGCGCGACGGCGGGACAAGGGGGATCCGGCCGTGAACAACGCCAGCATCGTCATCGGGATCGTGATCGTCGCTCTGGTGATACGCAGGCAACTGCGCACCCGGCCCGTGCACGGCAAGGGCGGTGTGGTGCTGCTGGGAATCCTCGGGCTGCTGGGGGTGCTCGCGCTCGTCTTCGGAGTCGCCTCCGTGGTGAAGGAGCACCCGCTGGGCGGCGCCACCATCGCGCTCGTGGCCGTGTGCTTCCTCGTCGCGGCCGGGTTCGGCGTGGTGCGGGCCCGCACGGTCAAGGTGTGGCGGGCGCCCGAGGGACAGCTGCTGCGCAAGGGGGCGCCGGCCACCACGGCCCTGTGGATCGTCTCCATCGCGGTGCACGTCGGCCTCGACAAGTGGATCGACCACACCACGCGGACCGGTCTGCTCGGCGCCTCGACGGTCTACCTGTACCTGGCGGTGACCCTCACCGTGCAGGACTTCCTGGTACGGCGCCGGGCCGCGTCCGTGGCCTGAGGGCGCGGCGCCGCTCCGGGAGGCCGGCGGGTCGGAGGGTCAGGCGGCCGGGGTCCACTCCGTGCCGTACCGGGCGAAGATCGCGGACACGTCGGCCGGCCCGGGCAGCACGGCCGTGCCGGCGGCCACCTCCTCCTCGACGAGCGTGACGATGTCGCCCACCCGCTCCAGGGCCATGGTGCGCTCCGGGGGCAGCGCGTCGAGGCCGAAGACGTCCTCGATGGTGAAGCCCAGCTCGGCCAGGGCCAGCGAGTGGTAGCCGAGGTCGCCGATCAGGCGCGCCTCCGGCGCGGCCTCGGCGGTCTTCTGCGGGGCGATGAGCGCGACCAGGCGGCTCACCAGGTCGGGGACGGTGTCGGGGCTGATCGTGGTACCGGTGTCAGTCATGCCCGCCATCCTCACGGCGGGCCGTGCGCGCGGGCCAGGCAAGGTCCCGGCAAGGCCTCGGCAACTCGCGGCGGACCCCCGGGACGGCCCGCGGAATTGCCGCCTCCTTGCCGGGTGGCTGCCTGGCGCCCGCGGAGCGCGCCCTGAAACGCTCCTCGCATGATTGCAGCCGCCCCCGGCACGCCCACGAGCCACGACTGGATCACCGCCCGCCACGCCGCCGGCGCACCCCGGGTGCGGATCATTTGCCTCGCGCAGGCCGGCGGCGGCGCCGGCGCCTTCTCCGGCTGGCGCGCCCACCTGCCCGAGGGCGTCGAGCTGGCCCCGGTGGAGCTGCCCGGCCGCGGCACCAAGGGCGACATCCCCATGCCCGGCACCTTCGAAGAGCTCTGTGACCTCCTCTTCGCGGGCCTCACCGCCGAGTTCGCCATGCCGTACGTCCTCTTCGGGCACAGCTTCGGCGGCGCGCTCGCGTACGAGCTGACGCGCCGCGCCGAGGCGCACGGCCTGAACGCCCCGCTGGCCACCGTGGTCTCCGGCGCCCGCGCCCCGCACGTCCCGCCCACCGGGAAGATCTCCGGAAGCTCCGACAAGGAGCTGCTGCGGTGGCTGCTCGACCACGGCGGGCTGCCCGCCGAACTCCTGCGGTTCACCGACTACCTCGCCTACGTCATGCGGGCGATCCGCACCGATCTGGCCTTCGCCGAGGGGTACCTGCTCCCCGGGCCCGTGCGCGTGGCGAGCCCGCTGCACGCCTTCGCCGGCGCGGACGACCGGCTGGTGCCGCCCGCCCAGGTGGAGCGCTGGGCGGACTGCGCGGGCTCCGCGTTCTCCCTGACGGTCCTGCCGGGCGGCCACTCCTTCCCCCACACCGACCCGGCCGCGCTGCTCGCCGCCATCGGCTCCGTCCTGCCCGGCGGCCTCTGACCCGGGCCCGCGGGGCCCGTTCGCCCCGCGAGACCCGTTCACCCCGCGCTTCCGCCGCCGCGCGGTCCCGCCGCGGGAGACCCCGTAAGCCCTCTCCAGGCCTTTGCACGTCCCCCCCATGCAAGGAGAACACCCCGTGCCACCCATGATCCCTCACGACCTGCTGACCACGGCGGCACAGGCCGCGGGGCACGACGACGGCGGCGACTTCACGATGATGTTCAACACGGTCCTCGTCGTGGGCATCACGGTCTTCATCCTGATCCGGCAGTTCACCACGCGTGAGGTGAACAACCGGATGTACTTCTGGATAGCCATCCTCATCGCGCGCGGCTGCGTGCCGCCCGGCCCGTCGCGCCTGACCGCCGCCGGCCTGTCCTTCTTCGCCGCCGCCATGGTGATCTCGGTGATCTTCGGCTGGCTGCGCGCCGCCACGATGCCCATGTGGAAGGACGGCACCGGCCGGGTCTTCCGCAAGGGCGGCGGCATGACGCTCCTGCTGTGGGCGCTCACGGTCGTGGTCCGCCTCGGCCTGGGCCTCGTCGCCGAGGCCGGGTTCGGCGAACCGTTCAACATCGACGCCCTGTGGATGGGAATGGGCGTGACGCTGGCCGCACAGCAGTGGGTCATGGTGCGGCGCGGCGCTTCCGCGCTGCCCGTGCGCGCCGCCGCGGCGGCGCCCGCGGCGGCCGGCGGCTGACCGGACCCCGCTGTGATCGCGGAGATCCTTCCGCCGGGCGTCGCCTCGTGCGACGCCTTCGGCGATTCCGGGCCGCCCGCCGCCGTCCGGCTGTTCCCCGAGGAGGCCGCCGCGGTGGAGGGCGTCGTGGCCGGCCGGCTGCGCGAGTTCACCACGGTGCGCGGCTGCGCCCGGGCCGCGCTCGCCCGCCTGGGCCTGCCGCCCGCGCCCCTGGTGCCCGG
>NZ_PXWG01000158.1 GCF_003011965.1 Streptosporangium nondiastaticum | reverse complement strand
CCCGCCCCCGTCTCCGCCTACGGCCGCAGCAAACTCGCCGGCGAGGACGCCCTGCACCGCGCCGGCCCCCGGCTCCCGGCCGTCACCGTCCGGCCCCCCATCGTCTACGGCCCGGGCGACCGCCACTTCCTGCCGCGCCTCGCCGCGGCCGCCCGCACCGGCCTGCTCCCCGCCGTCGGCCCCCGCGGCCCCCGCCACTACTCCCTCCTCCACGTCGACGACCTGTGCCGGGCCCTGCTCGCCGCCGCTCAGCACGGCAGGCCCGGCGCCGTCCATCACGTCGGCGACGGCGTCGAACACCTCTGGAGCGACATCGGCGCGGACGTCGCAACCGCTCTCGGCAGACGCCCGCCCCGCGTGGTCCACCTCCCCGCACCCCTCGCCCTCGCCGCGGCCCGCGCCCTCGGCCGCACCGGCATGCTCAACCCGGACAAGATCGGCGAGGCCCGCCACCCCTCCTGGACCACCGCCCCCGGCACCCTCCCCGGGTTCACCCCGCGCATCACCTGGCCCGACGGGCTCCGCACCACACCGAGCCCCGCACTCCTCGACATCCGGAGCAGCCCATGACCGTGCGCCGACCCCTCTCCCCGTACGAACGCGCCGTGTGGGCGGCAGGAGAAGCGCTGCCCGCCACCGTCGCCGCCGCCGTGCACGTCGAAGGCGCCACGACCCCCGGCCGGCTGCGCGACGCCGTCGCCGCCGTCCGCGCCCGGCACCCCCTCCTCGGCTCCCGCGTCGAGCGCGGCGGCCCCTGGCGCGCCTGGTTCACCACCCGGGGCGTGCCCGAGACGCCCTTGCGCGTCGAATACCCCGTCGCCGGCCGCACGGTCGCCCGCGTGCTGGAGGAGGAGCTCCAACGCCCCTTCTCCACCGCCGACGGGCCCCTCGCCCGGTTCGTCATCGTCGACGGCGGGGACTCCTTCGACCTGGTCGCCGCCTTCCACCACCTCGTGGCCGACGGGCACTCCGCCGCCGTCGTCTTCCGCGACATCCTCCGGCACCTCGCCGCCCCCGGAGCCGGGGCGCCCGCCGTCGCCGCCCCGCCCGCGGACGGCCTCCTCCCCGGCCCCCGCGTCCTCCCCGCCGACCTCGTCAAGCTCTCCCGCTCCCTGCGCCTTCCCCGCCAGGCCGGCACCCCGGCCCTGCCGACGGGCCCCGCCACCGACCTGACCTGCCGCACCTGGACGCTGGACGAGGCGGAGACCACTGCGCTGCTCGACCGCTGCCGCGCCGAGCGCACCACCGTGCACGCCGCCCTCTGCACGGCCTTCGCCCGCGCCCGCCGCACCCCCGGCCCCGCCCGCATCGCCGTCGCGGCGGACCTGCGCCGCATCCTCGCGCCCGTGCCCGAGGAGTCCGTCGGCCTCTACGCGGCCAGCTTCCTGCTGTCCGTGCCGCCGGGCCGCCCCCACGACGACCTCTGGGACGCCGCACGAGAACTCAGGGAACGCCTCCACCGGCGCCTGAAGCCGGAGGAACTGCGCCCGCTCGTCGCGGGGTTCCGCCTGATGCCCCTGCCCGACGGGATGATCACCCGGCTCCTGCGCCGCAGTGAGAACAAGGGCGCACGCTTCGACGTGTCCCTCAGCAACTTCCTGACGTCCATCCCGGACACGTACGGCGACCTGCGCCTGACCGCCTTTCACGGCGCGGCCCACACCAGCCTGTCCGGCGCCCCGCTCGTCATCCTGATCGGCTTCGGCGGCAGGCTGTTCCTCAGCGTCACCTCCACCGACCCCGACGCCGCGGGCCTGTGCGAGAGGGCCATGTCCCACCTCAGGACAGCGGTGGCACCCGCCCGGCCGGCGGGTGCCCGCCTCTGACCCCCGGGGCCGCGGCTCCCGCGCCGCGGACCGCCGCCCCGTCAGTGCGCGCCCGCGTACACCTTCGACGCGAACTCGGCGATCTGCTTGTCGGAGAGGTTCTGCGCGAGGTTCGCCTCCGAGATCATGCCGCAGAGGCGGTGGCCGTTCTGCACGTCGATCACCGGCAGCCGCTTGATCTGGTGCTGCTCCATGGCGGCCAGGGCGTCCGTCGCGGACGCGTCCGCATCGATCCAGTGCAGCTCCCCGCCGAGCGAACCCGCCTCCACACTCGCCGGGTCCACACCGTCGGCCACGCACTGGATGACGATGTCCCGGTCGGTGACCAGGCCTTGGAGCCTGTCGTCGTCACCGCAGATGGGCAGCGCGCCCACGTGCAGCTCGCGCATCATCTTCGCCGCGTCCAGCAGCGATTCGTGCTCGCCGACGCACTGCGCGCCCGCCGTCATGATGTCGCGGGCCTTGAGCGGCTTGTTCCGTGCCATGATCGCTCCTCCCGTCGTGGCAGGTTCTTCCTCCCTCCATCGCAACACGGAAGGCCACCCCGCGCCATGCGCACCTGGTCACTGTCCGCGATCGGCCAGGTGCCGCTCGAACGCGCCGATCTTCCCGTCCAGCAGGCCGCCGGGCCTCCCGGGCCACACGTCGGCCTTCAGCACCAGCTGGACCCGAGGCGCCCGCGCGGCGACGGCTTCGGTGGCCCGCCGGACGACGTCCATGACCTCCTCCCACTCGCCCTCGATCATCGTGTACATGGAGTCCGAGCGGTACGGCAGCCCGGAGGCGCGGATGATTTCCACGGCGTCGGCGATCTCGTCCGGGAAGCTCTCTCCGACGCCGACGGGCGTCAGGGTGAAGGCGATGAGCACGGTGGTCCGCCGTCCTTTCTCTTCTCTCGGTCGTCTTCTCTCAGGTCCCCGCGCGCGGCGGGGCGGTCGCGGTGGCGCGGTAGGCGTCCGCGACCAGCAGGAGGTGGTCGATCTCATGGCCCAGGCTGCGCGCCGAGGGCCCGTCCTGGTCCCCGGACCCGGTGAGGTTCGCCGTCTGGGCGTGGGGCTTGCGGCCCTCGCGCTTGTTCCGCAGCGCGGCCGAGAGCCAGCGCGCGGTGACGTGCGCGTCCACCAGGTGGGCCGGCAGGGACTGCCCGTTCACGCTCCGGCGGATGGAGTCGAGCGTGGCGGGCGGGATGTAGTTGCGCAGGACGATCATCGCGTCGCGGATCTCGATGACCCGCCGGTAGAGCCGCAGCTGCAGGGGGACGGCCGCGGCGCCGAGGCGGTTGGCCGGGCGCAGCACGACGTCGGGGGTGTGCGTGGTCAGGTCCTGCCACAGCCGCTCCAGGCCGTGGTACGACCTGCGGTACTGCAGGTGGGTCCGGATCCGGGCGAACACCGGGAGGGCCACCCCCAGCGCCATGCACACGGCCTCCACACCGGTGACCGGCGAGAACAGCGGGGCGAACACCGGCGACCGCGTGTACAGGTAGACGAGCTTGAGCAGCCACAGCACCGAGGCCAGCAGGATGCCGGAGCCGAACAGGCGCAGCCCGTAGCGCAGCAGGCGCGGCGTGCCGTGGCGGCCGTGGCTCCAGCACACGAGGCCGCAGACCGTGTCGGCCGTGAGGTGGAAGGCGAAGAACACCCACCAGTAGGCGTCCGGCACGCTCGGCGTGGCCGGGGACGGCGCGATCCGGTTCCTCTCGTGCGCCGGCCCCAGCACGTCCAGCAGGACGAGCGCGACCATGACGGCCGCCGCGGTGCCGAAGAGCACCCCGGTGCGGCGCCGGCGGCCGGCCGCGCCGTGGATGAACCACAGGACGGCCGCCGCGTCGACGATGCTGAACAGGTGGGTCGTCAGATCCACCCAGTGCGCCCCGGGCACCAGCCGGGCCAGCACGGCCGTGACGGGTTCGAGGTGCATCGACATCGCCAGGGCGATCATGACGACGGCGAACCACAGCGGCCGCTGCTCGCGGTGGCGGACCGCCTGCGGAGCCCGTACGAGGGCCGCCGACCACAGGGCGGCGATGCCCGCGTTCTCGATCCAGGCGAGCTTCTCTATCCAGGTGAGCACGACGCTCCCGTCGGCCGGCCCACCCGCAGCCCCATCGCCGACTCCAGACCGCCGAGCATCCCCGACAGCAGCGTCGGGGCGGGCACCCGCCCGGCCGCCTCCAGGATCAGCGTGGCGATCATCTCCGCCTCCTGCTCCTGCTCGTCGCCGTAGCGGATCCGCGGCAGCACCCGGCGCACCGACCGGGGATCGGTGATGTCGAGGTGGCGGTACAGCCGGGTGTCGTCGAGGGCGGAGCGGTGGTTGCACACCAGGTGCCCGATCTCGTGGACGATGATGTGCTCCTGGTGCAGCGGGCTGGTCTGCCCGTCGTAGAGGATGAAGTCCTCGGTCTCGACGGACAGCAGCATTCCCGAGGGAGTCCCCGGGACGGTCGGGGTGGGCAGGGCCAGCAGGCGCAGCGGACGGTCGCGCTCGGCGGCCAGGCGGTCGCACAGGTCCTGTGCGGAGAAAGGATCGGGCACAGGAATCCCGCCGATCACCTTCTGGCATCGGCGGCGCAGATGCCTCCAGTGCATCTCAGTCGTTTCTCCCGCGGTCGTAGGGACGGGCGGGCACATGACCCGGTACCGGCGCCGGGTCACCGCGGTCCCCCGGCCCGCGCGGCGGCCCCCAAGGCGGTCAATGGCAGTACCACGAGCCCCCCTCGCACATGTGCCCCAGCCGCCTGCGATCGTAGATCGCCGCGCGCTGTCACGCCAGGGTTGCGGAACGTCGCGGTCCATGGTGGGTGCGGGAGGCGGCCCGCGGGCTAGCCGAGGGTGCTGCGGCGGCCGTAGCGGCTCTTGCGGAGGCGCTGCAGGACGCGGTGGAGGCGCGGGTAGCGTTCCCGCTGTTCCCGGGAGCGGCGGTCGAGCTCCTCCGTGAGCCGTTCGGTGCGCTTCTCCACGTCGAGCTCGTCGAGGATGCGGTCGATCTCCGCGAGCAGCGCCCCGTGCAGCTGCCACTGCCGGGGGTGCTGCTGCACCTGATGGAGCAGCAGGTCGGCGGCCCGGTCGCGGGTGCGGCGGGCGGCGTCGAGCTCCCGCGTGAGGTGTTCCTCGGCGTGCTCGGCGCTGGTGGTGACGTGCGTGGTGATCACGATGGCGAAGTTCTCCACCGCCAGGGCCATGTGCCCGAAGACCTCTTCGAGGGCGGCGGCGGTGTTCCCGGGGAAGAGCGGCTCCTGCACGCGGTGCACGGCCAGGTCGGTGAGGGTCCGGCAGGTCACGCGCAGCACGACGGCCGTGATCTCCAGCGCGTCGAGCCCCGTGCGCAGCACGACCCGGTACAGGAGCCCCTCCCTGACGCGCGGGTTGAGCCGGAGGCTGTCCTCGGCCTGCCGGAGCGAGGCGTCCACCTCGACGATGTCGTGGTCGAGCCGCCGCGCCGCGTGCAGCCGGGCCGCGGCCTCCTCCACCGGCGTGTGGCCGGTGATCTCCTCCCCGATGTCCTGCAGGAGGTGGCGCATCCGGCGCGCGAGGTCCTCGATCGCCTCGCCCGCGGGCTGCACCCACACCGGCGGGACGAGCAGGACGTTGAACAGCAGCCCGACGACCGCGCCGATCAGGGTCTCCAGCACCCGGTCCCAGGCGGTCTCCGCGACCCGCGTCACCCCCAGGACGAGCATCGCGCTGATCGCGACCTCGGGGACGAACTCGCCCGCCTTCGCGAACCGCCCGATGACGAGGGAGGCGAGGATGATCAGCCCGAGGCTCCACCACGTCAGCCCGACGAGCACGCTGAAGCCGATCGCGATGAGGACGCCGACCACCACGGAGTTGACGCGGCGCACGCTCGTGGTGAGCGTGGAGTAGAGGGTGACCTGGACGACCAGGAGCGCGGTGAGCGGTGCGGTCAGCGGAGCCGGTTCCTTGCTCAGGCGCAGCGCCACGGCATAGGAGATCACCGCGGCGGCCGTGGACCGCACCGTCTGCACGACCGCCGGTTCCCGGCCGCGCCTCACCAGCATCGTCAGGGGCTCACGCAGCACGGGCACGTCGGCCTCCTTCCCCTTCCCGCCGCCCGGTCAGCCACCGCTGCGCCACTTGGGGCACGGGGGCGGCGAAGCGCGGCCGTCCGGGAATGGCAGGATTCCGGCCATGACTGATCATCAGGGATTTCTCGCCGGCAAGAGTGTGCTGATTACGGGGGCGAGCAGCGGCATCGGCGCTGCCGCCGCGAAGGTGTTCGCGCGCGAGGGCGCCGCGGTGGTGCTGACGGCGCGCCGGGGCGAGCGTCTTGCGGCGCTGTGCGAGGAGATCCGGGGGAGCGGAGGCGACGCCGCGTACGTCGTCGGGGACATGCGGGTGGAGGACGACGCGCGGCGGGCGGTGGAGTGCGCGGTGGAGCGGCACGGGCGCCTCGACGCCGCCTTCAACAACGCGGGCATCGGCTGGGACCAGGAGCCGATGCACCTGATGAAGGACGACGCCTACGACGCCATCATGGACACGAACGTACGGGGCGTCTGGAACGTGATGCGCCACGAACTCGCGGCCATGGTGGAGTCGGGCACGGGCGGCTCCGTCGTCAACAACAGCAGCGTCGCCGGCATGCTGGCCATACCCGCGGCCGCGCCGTACGTCGCCTCGAAGCACGCGGTGATCGGCCTGACCAAGGCCGCGGCGGCGGAGTACGCGCCGCACGGCATCAGGGTGAACACCGTCGCCCCCGGCACGACGCGGAGCGAGATCATCGCCGGCTGGTTCGAGCGGAACCCGCACATCGAGCCGGAGCTGCACCGGCTGACGCCGCAGGCCCGTACGGCCGAGCCGGCGGAGATCGCGGAGGCCGCCGCGTGGCTGTGCAGCGACCGGGCGTCGTTCGTGACGGGCGCGGTGCTGCCGGTGGACGGCGGCTTCACGATGGTGTGACGCGACGGGGGAGAGGGCCCGGCGGCCGGAGCACGGCCGCCGGGCCCACGCGTCAGGCCGCCGGGCCGGTGTGCGTGGTGGTGAAGACGGGCTCGCCGTTCTGGTGCCCGACGGTGGTGTGGGTCGTCGTGCGCGACGTCGTGTGCCGCTCGGTGGTGATGCCGACGGGGGCGTCGAACTCGGCGTAGCGGTGGAAGGTGGTGTGCGTGGTGGTGGGCTGCGGGCGGTAGCCCGAGCCCGCCGCCGGGTGGCAGGCGCAGGGCCCCGCGGCGCTCTCCACGGGGCCGGTCGCGGTGAACGCGGCCTGGTTGGCGGCCTCGATCAGCACGAGACCGGGGACGTGGTCGACGGCGTGGTCGTAGTAGACCGTGTTGTCGAAGGGGTGGCGCAGCTGCCACCCGCGGGGCTGGTCCGCGGTGCCGAGCAGGACCTCGTCCGGCCTGTCCCGGCCGACGCTCGCCGGCGGGAGGTGCGGCGTGAGGGGCGGCTGCTCCGAGGGAGGCTGATGGTGTGCTCCGCGCAGCCGCCGGTAGACCCCCGGGGGGATCCACTCGAACGTGGTCTCGGCGGTCACGAGGACCGGCCCGGAGACCTCGCCGTCAGCGGCCGCCGGCCCCGTGCCCGGCTGCGCGGCGGTGACGGTGATGCTGAGGTGGAGGGCGGTGACGCGCTTGTTGCGCCGCGTCGTGGGGGTGGCGGTGACGTCGATGTGCAGCGGGGTGGCCCGCTCGGTGTCGAGGTCCGCGCCGGGGTTGAGGGTGTAGCTGAAGGTGTGGAGGAGCGTGGCGTGGCTGAGGGGGGCCTCGAACGCGGTGTGCGCGAGGAGGAGGCCGGCCTGGCGTATCGTCTGGGCGACGGTGAGGGTCTCGTAGTGGGTGCCGTGGCCGGGCACGTGGTGCGTCGTGTGGGCGGGCCAGCTGCCGGTGACGGTGAAGTGCGTCGGGTCCTGCTGCTCCCAGCAGGTCACGAACACGGCGTCGTCGAAGCTCAGGTGCACGAGCTCCTTGGCGGCGGGCCCGCCGGGCTTTCCCGCGCGGGCTCCGTCGCCGGTCGCGCCGCCGTCGTGGGCGGGGTGCGCGCCGCGGGCGCTAAGGTCTGGGGGCGAGACCTGCAACCCGCCGGACGCATCGGTTCCGTCGGCCTCCAGCCGGACGAGCCGGTACTCGGTGACGTGGTCGGCGAACTGCCGCGGGGTGCCGTGGGCGGCGTCGGCTGCGGGGCGGAGCAGGATCTGAGACACGTCTCTCCTCGGAGTGGATTCGTGCGTCCCGGTTGTTAACCGGCCCGGTGATAAGATACGGACTATCCGGTTTGCTTTAGGGTTGTCGCTCGTGCTTGCCCTGGCCGTCGAATCCGGGCCCTGCCCGGTGCGTCCGGCGGGACGCACCCGGCGGCCGTGGCCGGCCGGGCGTTCGTATCGGCGTGTTGCCGGGGAACGGGAGGTAGTCAATGGCGAAGCAGGCGCGGGCGATTCACACGCGTCGCCTGATTCTCGAGGCGGCGGGTGAGGTCTTCGACGAGTTCGGATACGAGTCGGCGACGATCGCGGAGATCCTCGGGCGTGCGGGCGTCACCAAGGGTGCGCTGTACTTCCACTTCGCATCGAAGGAGGAGCTGGCGCGCGGGGTGCTGAGCGAGGCGCTGACGACGGAGGGCGTGCTGCCCCAGGAGTCGCGCCTGCAGGAGTGGGTGGACGTCGGCATGGTGCTGGCGCACCGGCTGCCCAAGGAGCCCTTGCTGAGCGCCGCGATCCGGCTGTCGGCCGACCGCAAGGCGCGGGACCTGTTCGGCACGTCCTGGCCCGGGTGGATCGAGTTCATCGCGGGGCAGCTGACCGCGGCCAAGGAGCAGGGTGAGCTGCTTCCCCACGTGGACACGGAGCGGACGGCGATGCTGTTCGTGAGCGCCTGGACGGGCGTCGAGATCCTGGCGACGGCGCACCCGGAGGGCGACTCCCTGGAGGAGCGGATCGCGCTGCTGTACGACACGTTCCTGCCGAGCGTCGCGGTGCCGGGCGCCTTGCGGATGCTGGACACGGCCCCCGACCGCGGCGCGCGGGTCTGGCAGGCGCACCGGGACCAGCGTGCAGAGGCGGAGGCCGGGACCTCCCGGTGACGCACCGCGAGCGTTCCGGCTGCCACGCCGGGCGCGCGGAGGATGTCCGGGCGGCGGGCTGGACAGGACCGCTGCCTGTTGACGTCCACGCTTTCCCCCTGGTTGTCCGGCCGATGCCGCTGCGGGCGCACGGCGCCAACGGGCTACGAGCCCCCCTCGTCACCCCTGCACGGGCATCGGAAACCTGTCCGGGGGCCGCTGCTCGTGGCGGCGGACTCCCCGGTGATCCGATGCCAGGACGCTAACAAACCGGATATCCTGTTTGTCAAGGGCGAACGACTTTCCCTGCGCGCTTTCACCAGGCTGGATGCCTCCGCCGGACGGGATGGAAGGGTCGATTCCGGGCGGGCTCCGGGCATGACAAAGGCCCGCAAGGAGCTTGCGGGCCTGAGGACGGCGGTGTTCCTGGGGCGGGCGGCGCTCCGCCGCCCGGTTCTGCCGCCGGTCTTCAGCCGCCGGAGGCGTGGGCCGCGGCGGGCTGCGCGGGAGCGGGCCCGGTCGCGCAGATGACGGCTTCCGTGCCGGCGGCCTGAAGCTGCGTCAGCGCCTTGGGGGTGGCCAGCTGAGGCAGGAGGGTGTGCCAGAGGCCGGTGAGGGTGGGGCGCGAGAGCCAGTTGTGGTCCTGGCGGGCCAGCGCCTCGAAGCCGGCGGTCGCCCCGACGACCGTGGCCGTCAGGTCCTCCTGCACCGCGTGGGGCGGCGTCTGCCCGTGGGCCGCCGAGCGCTCCAGCGTGCGGCGTACGCATTCCAGCCACTCCTGGTGCAGATTCACCTCGGAGTGGTGTGCGGTACGGCAGTTGAGGTGGAAGCCGGCGCGCACCACGACGTCCCGGCGCAGCTGCTGGGCGATGACGTGCGAGGAGTCGATGAGCGCCTGCAGGGGGGAAGGACTCTTGCGGTGGGCGTGCCGGGCCAGCGCGTGCAGGGTCCTGGTGGCCTCGGACTCGACGGCGGCCGCCATGGCCGCCTTGGTGTCGAAGTGGAAGTGCAGGGCACCCGAACTCACCCCGGCCCCGGCGCTGATGCCCGCGAGCTTGGCGCGCGTGTAGCCGAACTCGTCGAAGGCCTGCGCCGCGGAGCGGATCAGCGCGTGCCGGGTGTTCATGGCCCGTTCTTGCTTCGTCACCGGCAGCTCCCGCGGAGGTTCGACAACATCATGGACACATGAAACCAACTAACTGGTTTGATTTCTACTTCGCGTGTCCTGAATGCTCCCTATGGAGGGGTATCTGGCGGGCCGACTTCCTGGAGATCGGGGTGAGGTTCGGTGTCGCCGGGGCGGGAGGCGGGGTCGGGTTTGGTAGTAATAATCCAAGGATGTTCCTAATTGCCGTGCCCGCTCGAAGCGATAAACCGACAGTCCGGTTTGTAATTTGCCCCGGGTGTCACGACGGCTGTGACCGGGCCGGTTCTTCGCCGTGTCGACCGCCGTGTTGTGGCAGCGCCGCGGGTGAGACCCCCGGGCGCCGCCGGTGATCCACGGGCGCCGCGCGTGATCCACGGGCTCAGAGGCTGCCCGCCGCCGGTTCCGCCCGCCTCTCCGGCACCGTTCCCGCGCGCTTCTTCAGGGCCTGGTTGAGCGCCTCGAAGTCCGCGGCGGTGGCGGCGATGCTCCGCCGCAGGAACGGCACCAGCACCCCGAAGAACCTCTCGCTCTGGACGACGCGCGTGCCGCCCCCGTCCAGGTCGGTCAGGACGAAGCGGTGCTCCCCGGTGAAGAGGCCGGGCAGGAGGGTCCGCCCGAGCCACCGCAGCTCCTCCGCGGGGGCCGCGACCGTGACCTTCGGGCGGAACGTCACGGGCCTGCGGCCGGCCGGGAAGGCCCGCAGCCGCAGCCGCCCGCCGGGCGACACCGTCCCCGACGCCTCACGGATGAAGGGATTCCACTCCCCGTAGCGCTCCAGGTTCGTCAGGATCCGCCAGACGTGGCCGGGCGTGGCGGCGATGTCCACCACGGTGGCTATTTCCCGCATCGGCGTGCCCCTTCTCGTGCGTTCCTCGCTGCCGCGGCTGCGCGGCCGCCGGGGTTCTCGTCGCCACGGTTCTCGTTGCCGGGGTTTCCGATGCCACGGTTCCCGTGCCGCGGCTCCTTCGCGCGGAGGACCGTCCCGCATAGCTCAGTATTGGCCGGAACCGCCCTGTCGGCCCGTCCGGGCGGTGCGGGGGCGCCCGGGTGCATCTGGAGCAGCGGCCGTTACCGCCCGCGGTCACCGGGCACACCTGCAGCTGGCAGGTCCTTCCGGGGACGCCGGGAAGCCCCTGCCCGGTGCGGGACGGACGAGAGGGCGGACGGTCGCATGATCACGTTGGGGGTGGAGGAGGAGTACCTGCTCCTGGACCCCGTCACGGCCCTGCCCGTGCCGCTGGCGGACGAGGTGCGGGCGGCCTCCGGCCTGCAGGCGATGACCGAGGCGCGGGAGATCAAGTCCGAGCTCCTGCAGGCCCAGCTGGAGGCCGCCACCCCCGTCTGCACCGGCCTCGCGGAGGTCGGCGGGCACCTGCTGCGGCTGCGGCACGCGGTCAGCGCGGCGGCCCAGAAGGCCGGGTGCCGGCCCGTCGCCTGCGGCGCGGCGCCGCTGGCCGGCGGGGCGCCGGTCCCGGTCACCGGCGAGGGGCGCTACCTGGCCCTCCAGGCGCAGGGGGCGCGCCTGGTGGACGAACAGCTCGTCAACGGCATGCACGTGCACGTGGGGGTGCCCGGCCGCGCCGCGGCCGTCGGCGCGCTGAACCGGCTGCGCCCCTGGCTGCCGGTGCTGGTGGCCATGGGAGGGAACTCCCCGCTGTGGCGGGGGAGGGACACGGGGTTCGCCAGCTGGCGCACGGTGGTCTTCGGCCGCTGGCCGGTCAGCGGCCCCCCGCCCCTGTTCGAGGGGCCGGACGACTACGACCGGCGGGTCGGCGCCCTGCTCCGGGCCGGGGCGATCATGGACACCGGCCAGCTCTACTGGCAGGCGCGCGTCTCCGAGCGCTATCCCACCCTCGAAGTGCGGGCGCTGGACGTCCAGCTCACCGTCGAGGACGCGGTCCTGTTCGCGGGCATCGTCCGCGCCCTGGTCGCCACCGCGCTGCGCGAGGAACGGGAGGGGGCGCCGCTCGCGCCCTGCCCGCCGGAGATGCTGCACGCCGCGAACTGGCACGCCGCGCGCTACGGGCTGCACCGCGGTCTCATCGACGCCCACGGCCGGCGCCGCGGCCCCGGCGAGGCGGTCGGCGCTCTGCTCGCGCACATCGGGCCGGCCCTGGACGAGGCCGGGGACACGCGCGAGGTCAACCGGCTGCTGCGGCTCTTCCTCGGCCGCGGCGCCCCGGCCGACCGCCAGCGCCGCGCCCTCGCCGCGGGGGGCCTGACCGCCCTGACCGCTCTGGCGAGCACGGAAAGCCCGGAGAGCGCGGAAAGCACGGAGATCATGGAGAGCACGGAGGGGCGGGGGAGCCCGGAGAGCGCGGGGGATCCGGGGAGCACGGAGAACTAGCGGCATCCGCACGTGTGTTGACTTCTGCGCATCACCCTGGCAGAGATGACATGTTCACGTCAGTCCTGCGTCCTCCGGCAGCCCTTGTCCTCGGATCCGGCCGCCCGCCGCGGCGCCGGACGGAAGGAGCACGGCGATGAGCATCCCCCACACCCGGGCGCAGCGGAACCGCAGCAGAATGATCACGGGCGCGGCACTCGCCGCCGTACTGGCGGGGGCGGGCACCGTGCTCGGCGCCCCGCCCGCCGCGGCCGCCGACGCCGTCACCGTCGGCTACACCTGCACCGGCCCCGGCGCCCCCGGCGGCGTCCAGTCCCTCCTCGTCACCGTGACCGCCCCTGCCGGCGCGCCGCAGGGCTCGACCGCAGACCTGTCCGTCGAGGTCACCACCGCGCTGACCGTGCCCATCGACGTGCCCGCCCGCGCCGCCACCGGCGAGATGACCCTCGAACTCGGCGGCGCGGTGACCGGCTCCGTGACGGCCGCCGGCTTCACCAACGCCGCCACGGTGCCCAGCGGCTCCACCGTCACCCTCACCGGCGGCACCGCCTCGGTCGGCCTCCCCGCGGCAGGAGCCGCGACCGTCACTCCCGGTACGGCCACCGTGCACGTCTTCGGCGTGACCGTCACCTGCCAGGTCTCCGGCACCGCACCCGTCGCGGCCACGATCGACGTCACCTGACGCGGCCGGATGACGCGGCCGGACCGTACGGGCTCGCAGGCTCGTACGGGCCGCGTGGCCAGAGGCCGGTGATCAGCCTCGGACGGGCTTGAGTGCGGTCGCCCCGAAGGAGACGTCGAAGCGGTCGCACCAGATGCTGACGCTGGTGTAGCGAGACAGGTCCACGTCGGCCGGCACGACGTAGTTCTGGTCGCCCTTGTTCCCCTTGAGGGAGCCCAGGCTGCGGTGCGCGCCGTCGTCGAAGACGCGCCACCCGTCCTCGCCCGGCTTCACCGGGGCGTCGCTGAGCAGCACCTTGACGTCGGGGCCGTTGCTGGTGTCGAGGTGCTCCAGGCGCAGCACGCGGCTGCCGTCGGGCAACTGGAGGATGCGCACCGACCCGCTGGTGCGGTGCTCGTGGCTGATCAGCTCCCCGGTGGCCAGGGTCCGCACGCCGTCCGTGCCGTCGCCCGGTCGCGCGGCCCCGGCTGCCGTCGGCACTGCCTCCCGCACGGTCTCGTTCACCCACAGCTTCCACGGCTGGAACCACACCAGCCCCGCGGTCACCGCGAGCACTCCCACGACCAGTACCCCGATGACGGCCGGCCTGCGCAGCACCCGTCGTACACGTCCCATCTCTGCCTCCGAAAAGCCGGCGTGTTCTCTCACTCCCTTGGAACGCCTCCCGGCCTGTTCCGGGTCCGGGATTCCGGTGACGAAAGTCTTACGTCCCTGTCCCTGCCGCTGCCCCTGTCCCCGCCCCGTCCCCGTCCGCCTCCGTCCCCGTCTGGTGGCGCTGGGGTGGCTGGGGCCGGGTGTTTCTGGTGACCTGTAATGGTCCCGGAGGCCGCGGCGGTAGGAGAACACCCATGGACATCGGCGACCTGACCGACGAGATCCTCCGCGATCTGCGCGGAACGCGCACCTATCCGGCGGTCTCGCTGCTCGTGCCGACGACCCGGCGTTCCCCCTACAGCCCCGAGGACCCCGTCCGGCTGCGGAACACCGTCGCGGAGGCCAAGCGCCGGCTCGCCGACGACGCCGGGGTCTCCCGGTCCGTGCGGGCGGACGTCGAGGGGCAGCTGGACGCGGCCGTCGCCGGCGTGGACCTGACGCACTCCAGCGACGGGCTGCTGATCCTCGCGGCCCCGGGCGAGCACCACGTCTGGTACCTGCCGCGTTCGGTGCCCCAGCGCGTGGTGATCGGGAAGAACTTCCTCACCCGCAACCTCGTGGCGGCCGCCCGGATGGAGGAGCCGTACTGGGCCCTGGCCCTGACCAAGGGGGAGTGCCGGCTGTGGGACGGCGCGGGCGAGGTCCTCACCGAGTTCACCGGCAACGGCTTCCCCGTGCTCCCCGCCCTGCCCGACCACGTGGACGCGCTGCCGGGCAAGAACTACGGCATGCCCATCCGCGAGGAGGGCCAGGTCGAGCGCGAACGGCAGTACTTGCGGTCGGTCGCCGGCGCGCTCTCGGGCGTCCTGGAGAAGCACCCCCGGCCCCTGTACCTCGTGGGCCTGCGTGAGCTCACCGCGCACTTCAAGGAGGCTTTCCCCGGCCAGGGCGCGATCACCGCGATGGTCGAGAACGGCAGCGGCACCGCCAAAAGCGGTCACGAGCTCCTGGAGGTGCTCCGCCCGGCCTTCGACGAGCGCCGCGAGGCGCGCCGGGGCGAGGTGATGCGCAGGCTGAGCGACGCGCGCGGGGCCCGCCGCTACACCTCCGGCCTGGACGAGGTCTGGCAGACGGTGCGGCAGGGCCGGGTGGCCCTCCTGGCCGTCGAGGACCACTACCAGGCGACCGTCCGCACCGACGGCAACGGCGGCCACCCGCAGCTGGTGGAGGAGCCCGCGGAGCCGCTCAGCGCGGACGCCTCCCTCATCGAGGACGCGGTCGACGAGATCGTCGAGAGCGCGCTCGACAGCGGCGCGGACGTCGAGTTCGTCCCCGACGACACCCTGGCCGAGGAACACCGCCTCGCCGCGGTCCTGCGGTACTGAACCGGCGGCCCGGCCCGGGTCACCGGGCGGGCCGGAACTCCAGCCCGGAGACGTGCTCGCGGGTCGTGGTGCCCAGGAGCACGAGCGAGGCGGCCTCCGCGACCTCCGGCGGCACGGCCCCGCTCCCGCCGCCCGGCGGAGCGGCGCCGTCGAGCGCGCGGAGCAGCCGGCCCAGCCCGTGCG
This sequence comes from Streptosporangium nondiastaticum, assembly GCF_003011965.1. Lineage (GTDB taxonomy): Bacteria > Actinomycetota > Actinomycetes > Streptomycetales > Streptomycetaceae > Streptomyces > Streptomyces nondiastaticus. The sequence continues at coordinate 31 of NZ_PXWG01000158.1, read as the reverse complement.
CGTGCCGGGCGAAGACGCGCCGGCCGACCCG
>NZ_PXWG01000157.1 GCF_003011965.1 Streptosporangium nondiastaticum | reverse complement strand
GGCCGCGGCAGGCGGCACGACCGGCGGCACCGGCAGCCGCGCGGGCGCACCCGCCGGCGCGGGGGGCGCGGACCCGAACGCCGGCTGCGGCATGGGCGTCCGTACGGGACGGGGCGCCTCCTCCCAGGAGGGCCCGGCGAACCAGTCGGCCGCCTCCTGTGCGGTCGGCCGGTCCTCCGGCTTCTTCGCGAGCATCCGCAGCAGGTACGCCTCGAAGGCGGGCGGCAGATCCGCCCGGTGCTGCCGGGGCGGCACCGGGGGCGTGTCCACGTGGAGGTAGAGCAGGGCGGTCGGGCTGTCCGCCCAGAAGGGCGGCTGGCCGGCCAGGAGCTGGTAGAGCACGCAGCCCAGGGCGTAGACGTCCGAGGCGGGGCCGGCGACCTTGCCCAGGGCCCGCTCCGGGGCGAGGTACGTGCTCGTGCCGACGATCTGGCCGACGCGGGTCAGCGCGGCGGACGTCTCGTCCACGAACCGGGCGATGCCGAAGTCGCCGATCTTCAGGGTGTCGTCGGCGTCGAGCATCAGATTGCCGGGCTTGATGTCCCGGTGGACGACGCCCTGGCGGTGCGCCGCGGCGAGGCCGGCCGCGGACTGGGCGGCGATCCGGGCCACGCGGCGCGGGGCGAGCGGGCCGCGGGCGGACAGCTCCTGGGCCAGGCTCGGACCCCTGACCAGCTCCATCACCAGATAGAAGCGGCCGTCCCAGGAGCCGAAGTCGTAGACGGCGACCACCTGGGGGTGATTCAGCCGCGCCGCGGTCTGCGCCTCCAGCCGGAAGCGGGAGGCGGCGGATTCGTCGCCGTCGTCGCCCAGCAGCAGCTTCACGGCGACCTGACGGCCCAGCACCTCGTCCTGCGCCTGCCAGACTTCGCCCATGCCACCGCGGCCGAGCAGCTCCTCCAGCCGGTAGCGATCGGCAACCAGCACCCGTACCACCCTTGATCTCGATGCCCCCGTGGCGCGCGGGCCGGCCCGACGGCCCAGGGGCGCGATCGGCGCCCGGACGGCGCTCGGGACAGCGTACCGACCGAACAGACTCTCGCCCGTACATCCCCGTGACCCCCGATCCCGCCGAACGTTGCCCGGCGTCCACGCCCGTGATACACAGAGTCACCTTAGAAGCACCCACCGACATCACCCTGCGTCGCAGGTCAGGGCCCTACGGGGAGCATGCGTACGAGTTCCGCCAAGAAATGCCGCCAAGTCGACATGCCGAGGCGCGATCTTCGGCGAAGATAGGTCCTGACCTTTGCCCAGCGGTGAGGGTGTTGACAACAACCCATTAGGGGCGGTGAGTTGCACATGTTTTTGGCGGCCGGCAAGGGCGACATCAACACCATTATTGGCGGAATCGCCCCCAACTGGGGGCCGTTCGGTAGCCTGGGCAACGAGGCTCGCGTGATGATCGAGGTCATCATGGCCGTGGCGATCCTCCTGTGCCTCGCCATCGCGATCTGGGGCGCGGCGAAGCAGCGGATCGGCGCCACGGCCCTGCGCGACACCTTCAGCGCGGAGCAGGGCAAGGGCCTGATCGTCGCAGGGCTGACGGGCGTCTTCATCATCGGTTCGCTCGGCACCCTGTTCACCATCGTCTACGGCATGGCCGTCTGAGCGACCCCCGCACCCGAGGCTGCCACCTGATGCCCCCTCACACCCCCTCGTCCTCCTCCCCCGGGAATCCCCTCACGCCGCTACCGTCATATGCGGGTGCCACAGCGGCGACGACGTATGAGGGGACGTGCGCGCTATGAGTCTCGGTGAGGACGGCTACGACGAGGATCACGGCCTGACCCGCACCCGGCTGCCGGAGGGCGAGGGCGATCCGTACGCGCCCCGCCGCGGCAGAGGCGGCCGCGGGGGCGCCCGCGCGGGCATGTCCAGCCGGAACCTGATCACGGTCGTGGGCGTCGTCGTCCTGCTCATCGCGGCCATCGCCTTCGCCAACAGAGGCAGCGGGTCCGGCTCGGACGACGCGAAGAAGAGCGGGGACGAGGTCAGCGCGGGGGCGACGGCCCCTTCGGGGGTGAAGCCGGTGGGGGGGAAGAACGGGGGGATCGCTTCCGGGTTTGCGCGTACGCAGCAGGGGGCGCAGTCCGCAGCCACGAACTTCGCCGTGGCGCTGGGCGGCAACGGGATGTTCGAGAAGGCGTCGCGGCACGCCATCGTGGACGCGATCCACACGCCGGACGCCGCGCGCGACCTCCAGGCCAAGCTGGACCAGGCCTACGGCACCGGCTTCCTCAAGAGCCTCGGCCTCAACGACGACGGCTCCGCCCCCAAGGGACAGACGTTCGTCTCCCGCACCATCCCCGTCGGCACGAAGGCCACCGCGTTCAACGACTCCGAGGCCACCGTCGAGGTGTGGTGCACCGGCCTGGTGGGCCTCGCCGGCGAGGGCTCGACCAAGCCGGTCGCCCAGACCTGGTTCACGGTCACCGAGAAGCTCCGCTGGACGAACGACGACTGGAAGCTCACCTCGTCCGAGCAGAAGCAGGGGCCCGCGCCGGTCAGCGGCGACCTCCGCGCTTCGAGCGCCGACGAGATCACCAACGCGGTCAACGGGTACGGAGGGTTCACTTATGCCAGGTAGCCGCCGCCGCGCCCTCTCCCTGACCGCGGCAGTCGTGTCCGCCCAGGTGGCAGTGACCGCACTGGCATCAAAGGCCCTCGCGGCACCCACCCCGCCGTCGCCGTCCACATCGCCCGCCCCCTCGTCGAGCCCCAGCCAGGGCGGCGACAAGAGCGCCTGCGACCTCATCGTGGGCCAGGCGAAGGACATCTGCACGGGCGGCGACAAGGGCGCGTCGAAGTCCCCACCCGACCCCCAGACCGCCCTGGACCCCCTCGCCTCCCTCGCCAAGGGCTGCGGCGAAGCCGCCTCCTGGATCGTCCAGAAGCTGTCCGGCGCCGTCGAGGCCACCGGCAACGTGGACTTCACCAATGCCGCCTTCCTGCGCCAGTACGCCGTGGTGTTCGCCGCCTCCACCGTGCTCACGCTCGTGCTCTGGCTGCTGGCCGTCGCCAAGCGCGCCGTCCGCGGCGTGCCGTTCACCGAGGCGTTCACGGAGGCCGTCGGCTTCCTCTGGCTGACCGTGCTGGCCTCCGCGTTCACCCCGCTCGTCCTCTACACCCTGGTGTCGGCCACCGACGCCGTCACGCAGGCGATCGCCACGGGCACCAACGCCAACAACGACGCCTTCTTCGGCGGTTTCGCGGACGCCCTCAAGAAGGGCACGGGCATCGGTGGGGGCCCGATCATGCTGATCGTGGTGTCCCTGGTCTCCGTGCTCGCCGCGGGCGTCCTCTGGCTGGAGCTGGTGATCCGCGCCGCCCTCCTCTACGCCGGCGCGCTCCTCGGCACCGCCGTCTACGCGGGCCTGGTCGACAAGAACATGTGGAAGCACGTCCGCCGCTGGGCGGGCATCATGATCGCGGTGATCCTGGTCAAGCCGATCATCGTGGTCGTGCTGGGCCTCGCCGGAGCGCTGTCCTCCGGCAAGGGGCCGGACTCCTTCTCGGCCGTGGTGTCCGGGCTGGCGATCATCATCCTGGCCATCTTCGCCAGCGCGATGATCTACCGCTTCGTGCCCGGCTTCGGCGACGAGATCGTCAGCACCCGCAGCGCCAGCAACGACGCGGCGTCGCGCCAGGCCGCCGCCGTGATCTCCTCCCCCGCCGCCCTGGTCAAGCAGGGCATCACGACCCACAGCGCGCGCGGCTCCGGCGGGTCCGGCGGCGGCCACCAGCACCGGCCCGCCGACACCGTGGCGGGCGGCGTCGCCGCCCACAGCACCCGGCCGCCCGCCCGCACCGGCGACAACAGGGGCGGCGGAAGCGACAATTCCGCAGCTCGTGCGCCGCGTGCCCAGAACCGCAGCAACACAGGAGGTGAGCGGAGTTGACGATCCAGGCCCAGTCCCAGCCGGTCGCGGCCCGCCGTACGTATCTGATCGGCCGCGCGCGCCCCAACGCGGTCGTCGGCAAGAACCGGGAGACCGGGGAGATCGCGCTGATCATCGCCGGGGCGTTCCTCGGCATGATGTGCGGACTGCTCGTGCCCGTCCTGCCGCTGCGGATCGTCACGCTCACCGGGTTCCCGATGCTGGCGCTGGCCGCCGTGTACGTCCCGTACAAGGGCCGCACGTTCTACAAATGGTTTGAGATCAACCGCTCGTTCAAGCGCACCCTGCGCCGCGGCACCGCCTACCGGTCCGCGGCCGCCGAGGCGGGCACGCGCATGGACGGCCGCGAGGTCGAGGTCGGCCCGCCGCCGGGCATCGGGCGGATCAACTGGCTCGCGGCGCCGTTCGGCCCCGACGAGATCGCCGTCCTGCTGCACGCCGACCGCCGCACGGTCACCGCCGCCATCGAGATCGAGGGCCCCGGCGTGGGCCTGCGCGACTCCGAGGACCAGGAGGCGCTGGTCGACCGGTTCGGCACGCTCCTCAAGCACGTCGCCAACGGCGACGGCTACGTGACGCGCATCCAGATGCTCGCCCGTACGCTCCCCGCCGATCCGGACGCCCACGCCAAGGACGTCGAGCGGCGCGGCGACGCCGGCTCCCCGCAGTGGCTCAAGGAGTCCTACGACCAGCTGCAGTCGATGGTGTCGACCTCCTCCGAGCAGCACCGCGCCTACCTCGTCGCCTGCATGCACTACACGCGCGAGCTGGCCGCCGAGGCCAACGCCATCGCGCGCGCCTCCCGCCACGACGGCGCCAAGCGCAGGCTGGACCGCGACGGCGGCCTCGCGGTCGTCATGGCGCGCGAGCTGACCGACATCTGCGCGCGGCTCGCCGAGGCCGACATCCGGGTCCGTCAGCCGCTCGGCCAGGGCCGGCTGTCCTCCCTGATCCACTCCATGTACGACCCCGACCACCCCATCGACCACATCCAGGCCATGACCCAGCGCAACGCCTGGCCGGCCGAGCTGGACGCCATGGAGCCCACGTACCTCCAGGCGAAGACCCGCGAGTCGTCAACCCGCGCACCCTGGTGTCACTCCACCGCCTGGGTGAAGGAGTGGCCCATGACCCCGGTGGGCGTCAACTTCCTCGCGCCGCTGCTCGTCCACACCCCGGACGTGATCCGCACGGTCGCGGTCTGCATGGACCTGGAGCCGACGGACGTGGCCATCGAGCGCATGCTGACGGAGAAGACCAACGACGACGCGGACGCCTCCCGCGCCGCCAAGATGAACCGCGTCGTCGACCCGCGCGACGTCGCCCACCACTCCCGGGTCGACCAGCGCGGCGAGGACCTCGCCAGCGGCGCGGCCGGGGTCAACCTCGTCGGGTACATCACGGTGTCGTCGCGCTCGCCGGAAGCGCTCGCGCGCGACAAGCGGACGATAAGAGCCTCGGCCGGCAAGAGCTACCTGAAGCTGGAGTGGTGCGACCGCGAGCACCACCGGGCCTTCGTCAACACCCTGCCGTTCGCGACCGGCATCCGACGATAGGGGCATGCCGTGCTCGACCCGCTCGCCTCCCTGACCGACGCCTTCACCAGCTTCCTCTTCGGGAAGGTGGAGACCACACGGCTGCCCGTGCGGACCTCCACCGGCCAGGCCCAGGCCGTCTACCTGCCGACCGCCGCCCCCGGGCTCGGTGACTCCGGCGTGGTCATCGGGCGCGAGGTGTACTCCGGCAAGGGCTACATCTACGACCCCTTCCAGCTCTACGGACAGCAGCTGCCCGCCCCGCACTGGCTCGTCCTCGGCGAGTCCGGCAACGGCAAGTCGGCGCTGGAGAAGACGTACGTCCTGCGCCAGCTGCGGTTCCGCGACCGGCAGGTCGTCGTCCTGGACGCCCAGGGCGAGGACGGCGTCGGCGAGTGGAACCTGATCGCCCAGCAGCTGGGGATAACCCCCATCCGGCTCGACCCGGCCGCCGCGCTGCACGGCGGCATCCGGCTCAACCCGCTGGACCCGGCGATCACCACGACCGGCCAGCTCGCCCTCCTCCGCACGATCATCGAGGTGGCCACCGGCCGCGGCCTCGACGAGCGGGCCGGCTTCGCCCTCAAGGTCGCCCACGCCAACGTCAACGAGACGATCCTCGACCGGCAGCCGGTGCTCACCGACATCGTGGAGCAGCTGCGGCACCCGGAGGCCGAGTCCGCGGAGACGATGAACGTCGACATAGACGACGTCCGGGCCTGGGGCCTCGACGTCGCGCTGGTCCTGGACCGGCTCGTGGACGGTGACCTGCGCGGCATGTTCGACGGGCCGACGACGGCCGGCATCGACCTCGACGCCCCCCTGATCGTCTTCGACCTCTCCCACATCGACCGCAACTCCATCGCCATGCCGATCCTGATGGCGATCGTGGGCGTCTGGCTGGAGCACACGTGGATCCGGCCCGACCGGAAGAAACGGATCTTCCTGGTCGAGGAGGCCTGGCACATCATCAACTCGCCGTTCGTGGCCCAGCTCTTCCAGCGGCTGCTGAAGTTCGGCCGGCGGCTCGGCCTGTCGTTCGTGGCGGTCGTGCACCACCTCTCCGACGTCGTCGACGGCGCGGCGGCGCGCGAGGCCGCCGCGATCCTCAAGATGGCCTCCACACGCACCATCTACGCCCAGAAGGCCGACGAGGCCCGCGCCACGGGCCGGGTGCTCGGCCTGCCCCGCTGGGCGGTCGAGATCATCCCGACGCTGACGCCGGGCATCGCCGTCTGGGACGTCAACGGCAACGTCCAGGTCGTCAAGCACCTCGTCACCGACATCGAACGGCCGCTCGTCTACACCGACCGCGCCATGACCGAGGACGGCGACTTCGCGCGCGAGCTCGCGGCGGAGGCCGCGGCCGCGGAGCGGGCGGCCGCGGCCCTGGAAGCGGACGCGTCTCCGGAGTCGGAATCGACGGTGGCCTGAGGCAGGCCCGGAACGGGACGGGACGGGACGGGACAGGACGGGAACGGGGGGACAGCGGATGAGCGACCGGCAGCCGGAGCGCGGCATTCCGGACGGGCTGCTGATGGCGGTCATTGGGCTGCTGCTGGGCATGACGCTGCTGGTGTGGGGGACGACGGGCCTGGCCGCGCTGTTCACCCACGGCGGCTGGCCCGAAGCGGTCACTCTCACCCGTACGCCCATGGCCCTGCGGCACCTGGTGACGCAGCCGCGCAACCTTCCGGCCGCCTGGCCGGACACCCCGGCGGAGAGCCTCTCGGGCTACGGCCTGTTCTGGGGCCTCCTCATCGGCGAGCTGCTGGCGCTGATCGTCCTGGGCGTGTTCGTGGTCGGCACGGTGGCGCGCTGGAAGGCGGTACGGGCGCGGCGGCGGGCGGCCGCGGGCTCCCTCGCGGGGGCGGCCTCCGGCAGCGGGAGCGGCTCGGACGCGTCCTATGAGGCGCCGGACGCGTCTTACGAGGCGCGTGGGACCGCGGGTGGGACCGCGGCCGGGGCACGGACGACAGACGCCCGCACCGCCGGGAACGCGGAAACGGCCTTCGCCTCCGCGGACAGGCACCCGCCGGCGGGACGGCAAGGACCGGCGGGCCGGGCCGTAGAGACAAGCCCGGCCACCGACCGGGCTGTGGAGACAAATCCGGCCACCGACCGGCCCGCTCCCGGGAGCGGTGACCGCACCGGGGCGCCGGACGCGGGCCCGCGCTCCCCGCAGCCGGGCAGCACCGACGGCAGGACTGCGCACACAGCCGGCCGCCCTGACGGAACGCCGGCAGTAGGGTCCGGGACGGAGCCGGGCGGCCCCGCGGGCGCCTTGCCCGTGCCCGGGCCCCATACGCCGGCCCCGCAAGGCGCGATCGGCACCGCCGGGACCGGCAGCTCCTCAGGCCCCGCCGCCCCCGGCGTCCGCTACGGCGCCGACCGCGGCGACACCGCCGTCCGCGCCGTCCTGGAGGCCGCCGGCCCCGTGCTCGTCACGACGAGCGACGCCGCGCTGTGGGCGGCCACGAAGGACGCCCGCGCCAAGCTCGGCCCCGTGCACGTCTTCGACCCGAGCCACCTCCTCGACACCCCCGACAGGCTCCGCTGGTCGCCTCTGGGGGGCTGCACGGCCCGGGAGACCGCCGCCGCCCGCGCGGCGGCCCTGCTCGCCCCCGTACGCCCGCACAGCGCCCTCGACTCGGCCACCGCGGACGTCGCGGAGACGCTGCTGCGCTGCTGGCTGCACGCCGCCGCCGTGGACGGCAGGCCGTTCCGTCAGGTGCTCCGCTGGGCGCAGGGCTCGGCCGCGCACGAGCCGGTGCGGATCCTGCGGACGCACGTGAAGGCGGCGGGCGGCGCGGCCGGGGAGCTCGAATCGGCGCTCACGGGGCACCCCGAACGCCGCGAGGTGGCCCAGGAGCTGACCGCGCGTGCGCTGGGCGCACTGTCGTCCGTTCACGTCCGCGATGCCTGCAATCCGCACCGTGCGGATTCCCTGGCTTGGGAATCATTTGTCGCCGAGGGGGGAACCCTGTACGTGGTGGGTGAGGCGATTGAGGATCCCCGCACCCGCCCGGGTGCGATGCCCCTGCTGACCGCACTCGTCGCAAGCGTGGTCGAGCGCGGCCGGGGCATGGCCGGACGGTCATCTGCCGGTCGGCTCGACCCACCACTGTCCCTGGTGCTGGACGATGTCGCCGCCGTCGCGCCCGTTCCCGCCCTCCCGGACCTCCTGGCGGACGGCGCGGCGCTCGGCCTGCCGACGTTCGCGCTCATGCGCTCCGAGGAACAGGCCCGCGCGCGGTGGCCGCACCGCACGCTCGCCGGGTAGGCGTCGCGTCGGGCAGAGACCGAGCCGGGCGGTCAGGAGCCGGGTAGCCATCGAGGGGGACCCGCAGCGGCCCGGAGAGGTGGACGGGATGGCAGAGCCCGGCAGGCGCCTCGTCCTGGGCGGTGCGGCGGCGCTCGGCAGCGCGCTCGCGCTCGGCGGCACCGCGGCAGCAGGGCGGGCGGTGGCGGCCGCGGGCGACGCCGGCCCGCCCGTACGGCCCCTCGCCCTCACGCACGCGACGCTGGTCGCCGCCCCCGGCGTCGAGCCGCCGCAGCCCGGCATGACGGTCGTGATCCGCGCCGGGCGCATCGCCGCAGTGGGCCGGTCGGCCGAGCTCTCCGCCCCGCCGGACGCCCGCGTGATGGATCTCCGGGGCAGATACGTCATCCCCGGCCTGATCGACTCCCGTACGGACGGCGGCAGCGGTGATTTCCCGCCCGTAGGGAGGGGAGTGACGACTTTCGCCGGACCCGGCAGCGCACCCCTCGACGGCCCACCCGCCCTGCGCCCGGAGTCCGTGACCGTACGGGACGCCGCCGCGGCCCGCCGGGCGGTGCGCAGGGCCGAGGAGGGCGGTGCGGCGTTCGTCCGGGTGCACCCGCGGCTGTCGCGCGAGGCGTATCTCGCCGTGGCCGACGAGACCCGCAGGCGGCAGCTTCCGTACGCGGGCCACTGCCCCGACACCATGCAGCTCGCGGAGGCGTCGGACGCCGGCCAGCGGATCGTCGAACATCTCCACGCGCTCCTGCTGGCCGCCTCCACGCGGGAGGAGGAGGTCAGGCACGGCCTCGCCCGTATAGCGGTCGGGGCCGATCCGTACCGCGACTGGCTCCGGCAGATCCACCGCTTGGAGTGGACCGCCGTCCGGTCCTACTACCCCGACCGCGCCGACCGGCTCCTCGACCGTCTGGCCGCCAACGGCACCCGGATCACGCCCGCCCTGGCGGCCCACGGCGAGCCCCGGGGGCCGGACGCCGCGTACCTCCGCGGGATCCACGACCACCGCCTGCACCTGGTCGCGGAGCTGCACCGCCGCGGCGTCCCGGTCCTCGCCGGCAGCGCGCGGGGCGGTGACCTCCACGAGGAGCTGGAGCTGCTGGCCGACGGTGCGGGCCTCGGCGCCGCGGCGGCGCTCCGCGCGGCCACGGTCGAGCCCGCGCGGGCACTGGGCCTCGCCGGCGCCGACGGGACCGCCGGGAAGGCCGGGACAGCCTGGAACGCCGGGACGGTCGCGCCCGGCAGGACGGCCGACCTCGTCGTGCTGGCCCCGGGCGCGGACCCGCTGCGTGACGTGAAGGCCGTCCGCCGGATCGACGCGGTGGTCGTCCGGGGACGGCTCTTCGAGAGCGGCTCTACGCGGACGGCGTCCCCACGCCCGCCGCGATGATCCGGCCGACGCGCGAGTCCGGCGTGACGTTCTCCCCCTTCGCGTCCGTGGAGTTGACGGAGTAGATCAGCGACTGTTTGCCGTCCTGCGTGGCGGCGAAGCCGTTCAGGTAGCCGTAGCGGCTCCCGGTCTTGCCCCAGTAGACGGGTCCGCCCTTGGTGAGCTGGACGCGCGCCAGGCCGCTGCCGTAGACGGCGGGCTTCCCGCTCTCGTACTGCGGGACCTGCGGCACGGTGAACATCAGCTTCAGCTCCTGCTGCGGCACGATGCGGCCGGCGAAGAGCGCGGAGACGAAGCGGTCCAGGTCGGCCGTCGTGGTGATGAGGTCGCCGGAGGCCCACGTCTCGGACTGGTCCCACTCGGTCGTGTCGACGAGCCGGGTGGTGCCGTCGGCGTTCTTGAGCGCCTCGTAGCCGTGCGTGTGGCGGCCCTTGATGCGGAAGCTCGTGCCGGGGCTGTACGTGTCCTTGAGGCCGGCCCGGTTGATGACCCGGTCGCGCAGCTCCTGCTCGTACGTCCGTCCCGTGACCTTCTCGATCAGCATCCCCAGGACGTTGTAGCCGATGTTGGAGTAGTGCTGCTGCGTGCCCGGAGTGAACTCCATGGGCTTGCCGAAGCCCGCCTGGACGAGGGCGCGGTGGTCCCAGGTGGTGTAGCGGCCCTTGTCCCAGTCGGGGGTGTTCGGGGTCCCGCGGGTGTCGCCGCCCGGCAGGCCGCTCGTGTAGTTGAGCAGCTGCCCGACCTTGACGTCGGGGTAGTGGGCGGGCAGCAGGCCCGGCAGGTAGTGCTGCACGGTCCCGTCGAGGTCGAGCTTCCCCTCGTGGACGAGCTGCAGCGCGACGGCCGCCGTGAACGTCTTGGTGATGCTGCCCGCGCGGAACCGCTCGTCGCCCTTGACCGGCGTGTGCGTGCGCACGTCGGCCTCCCCCGACGTCCCGCTCCAGCGCAGGTCCTTGTCCTTATAGCGGACCTGCGCGGCGGTGGCGGCGCCGTCCGGCAGACCGTCGATCGCCTTCCGCAGGGCGGCGGCCTTGTCGGCGGCTTTGTCGGCGGTTTTGTCGGCGGCCCTGCTGGCGGACTGAGCGGACTGGACGGACGCGTGGGGGGCGGCGGGCGCGGCCATGGCGGGCGCGGCGCTGATGCCCAGCGCGATGACAGTGGCGGTGGCGGCGAAGACAGCGGTTCTGTTGCGGCGCACGGTGGTTCCCCCTGGTGGTGACGGACGTTCCCAACGGAATCCATCGTCGCGATCCGCGCGGACCGGCGAATCGCCGATGCGAGGGGTATCCGCTGCCGCCGGGCTCCCTCGCGCGGGGGATTACGGGGCCGGGAGGATCGGCTTCCGGGAGATCAGTTTCCAGGAGTCAGCTTCCGGGGGATCAGCTTCCGGGGGCGATGAGTCCCGTCTCGTAGGCGCAGATGACCGCCTGGATCCGGTCGCGCAGCCCCAGCTTCGACAGCACGTTGCTGACGTGGGTCTTCACGGTGTGCTCGCTGACCACCAGCTCGGCCGCGATCTCCGCGTTCGACAGGCCGCGTCCGAGCAGCACGAGCGTCTCGCGCTCGCGCGCGGTGAGCGCCCCCAGGGCCGGCCCGGCGGTGGCCGCCGCCTGCCCGCGGCTGGTGAAGTCGGCGACCAGGCGGCGCGCCACGGACGGCGCGAGCAGGGAGTCCCCGGCGACGACGACGCGTACGGCGTGCACGAGGTCGTCCCGGCGCACGTCCTTCAGCAGGAAACCGCTCGCGCCCGCGTGCAGCGCCTCGTAGACGTAGTCGTCCTGGTCGAAGGTGGTGAGCATGACGGCCTTGCAGCCGCTCTCCGCGCAGATCGTGCGGGCCGCCTCGATGCCGTCCATGCGCGGCATGCGGATGTCGAGCAGGACGACGTCGGGCGCGTGCCGACGGACGGCAGCCACGGCCTCGGCGCCGTCGCCGGCCTCCGCCACGACCTCGATGTCCGGCTGAGCGGACAGGATCATCGCGAAGCCGCTCCGTACCAACTCCTGGTCGTCGGCGATCACCACACGGATCGTCACGTCGTCTCCCCCGGCTCTGCCAGCACTCCGGCCACTCCCGCCACTTCTGCTGCTCCTCCTGCTCCAGCTACTCCTGCCGCTTCTGTCCGTGAGGAGATCACGAGGGGCAGTTGCAGACAAACGCGGTAGCCGCGGCCGTCCGGCCCCGGTCCGGCCGATGCCGAACCGCCGTGCGCGGCGGCCCGCTCACGGATGCCGATCAGCCCCCTGCCGCTGCCTTCGCCACCGGGCTTGCGGACGCCCGAGCCGTCGTCGGTCACGGTGACGGAGAGCCGGTCTCCGCTGAGCTGTTCTCCGCTGAGCCGGTCTCCGCCGGACTGATCTCCGCCGGACGGTCCCCAGGCGAGCCGCACGGTCACGGCGCGCGCGTCGGAGTGCTTGAGGACGTTCGTCAGCGCCTCCTGGACGACGCGGTAGACGGTGACTTGGGCGTCGGCGGCGAGCGGCCGCGGCTCGCCCTCCGTCAGCAGGGCCACGGGGAGCCCGGCCCGCCGCACCTGGTCGACGAGGTCGCGCAGCCCGGCCAGGGTGGGCTGCGGCGTGCGCCCCGGGCCGTGCGGGGAGCCGCTGGCTCCCGGGTCGGCTCCCGGGCCCTCTCCCGGCTCTTCTTTGAGCACGCCGAGCATGCGCCGCAACTGCACCATCGCGTCCCGCCCGGCCCCTGCGATCGCGTCGAACGCCGCCTCCGCCCGGTCGGGATCCGACCGTACGACCAGAGGCCCGGCCTCCGCCTGAACGACCATCAGGCTGACCGCGTGTGACAGCACGTCGTGCATCTCCCGCGCGATCCGGGCGCGTTCCCGCTCGGCGGCCCGCTCGGCCTCCCGCTCCCGGTCCCGCTCCAGCGCGGCGGCCCGCGCCTCGACGGCCCGGGTGTACGCCTGCCGGGTCCGCGCCAGCACGCCCAGCACGTACACCATCGTGAAGAGGAAGAACGCGAACAAGTACTCGCGGGCGGTGTTGGTCCGGAGGGCGACCGCCAAAGCCACGAGCGGCAGCCCGGCGGCGATCGTCACCTGCCGCTGCCGGGCCCCTCCCTGCGCGGCGACAGTGAAGATCGCCACCAGCGGGCTGTACGGCATCGGCTGACCGGGCCCGTCCATCGGCAGATAGACGAACCCGGCCAGGGTGATCGCCAGAAGGCAGGTCAGCGGCGCCCTGCTGCGCCACAGGAGCGGCAGCACGGACAGCGTGGTCATCACGTAGAACGCCCAGGTCGCAGGCGGCACATCGGCCGAGCGCGGGACGACGAACGGGATGGTCACGGCGACCTGGACCACGGCGGTGATCAGGGCGTCGACGGCCCAGGGGCTACGGATCCGGATCCGGTGGAGCATGAGTGGAGTATGCGCGGAGGATCCGGGGAGTTCAGCCGGCGGGGCGCACGAGTTCGAGCTCGTACTCCTTCGCCTGCGGATCGTCGGGCATGGCCACGGTGACACCGGACGGCACGAAGCCGGCGTTGCGGTAGACGGACAGGGCACGCCCGTTGTCCTCGTGGACGAAGAGGCGTATGCGCTCGACGCGGGGCTCGGACAGCCTCCAGGACCACTCGACGGCGGCGGCGAACAGCGCCTGTATGAGGCCGTTCCCGCGGGCCTCGGGGCGGACGAAGACGCCGACGATGTGCGTTTGCGGAACGGACGGGCGGCCGCCGAAGACAGTGTCCTGGTCGGCGTCCGGGAGCTCGACCAGAACGGTGAGCGTGCCGTCCCACGTCCCGTCGGGCGCCTCGGCAACGAACGTGATGACACTGCAGGCTTCGGAGCTCGCCCGCGCCCTCTCCTGCCAATAGCTGTCGGGCTGCGCGGAAGCGCTCTCGTAGCTGTCGAGGAATGCGATGGGCGCCACCGGATCCGAAAGCGCCACCAGCCGCAGTTCCTTGGACTTCTCCCAGTCGTCCGCGCGCACAGACCTGATGATGTGCTCCATCTCTTGATCGTCGCGCCAGATGGTTGGCACAGGCAATGTGTTTTCGCTCTCGGCCGGAAGGGCAGGGGGCTGCGCATGGCGGAAGCGCGCGCGGGTGGTGTTGCGGTGGTCATGGGCGCGGAGGAACTGGGCGTGGTGATGCCCGGTGATCTGCGTGAGCGGTTGAGGGAATCGACGGGGCGAGTGGTGAGGGCGAAAGCCGTTCAGTCCGGTGAGGGCGAGGAGAACGCCCCCTGGCTGGAGGGCTTGGAGGGCCCGGACTGGCTCGGGGATGTGGAGGTCCTCGTCACGGGGTGGGGGTGCCCGCCCCTGACAAAGGCCGTGCTCGAGCGTGCGTCACGGCTGAGGGCCGTCGTCCACGCGGCCGGGTCGGTGAAGTGGTTGGTGACGGAGGAGGTCTGGGAGCGCGGGATCGTGGTCTCGTCGGCGGCAGGGGTCAATGCGGGCCCGGTCGCCGACTTCACCCTCGCGTTGATCACGCTCGCGGCGAAGGACGCCCTGCCGATGGCCGCGGCGTACGCGAACGGCCGCTGGCCGGCCTTCACGGAGAGGCGGGGAGCGGACAGCCGCACGGTGGGCGTCATCGGCGCCTCACGGATCGGCCGCGGGGTCATGGCCGGTCTGCGGACCTCGGCGGCCGGATATCGGGTGCTGCTCTACGACCCGTACGTGACGGCAGAGGGCGCCGAACGACTGGGTGCGGAGTACGTGTCATGCCTGGCGGACCTCTGCCGGGCGTCGGACATCGTGACGGTCCACGCACCGGAGACCCCGGAAACACGCCGGCTGCTGGACGAACCGCACCTGGCCCTGATTCCGGACGGTGGAACGGTCATCAATACGGCGCGGGGCTCGATCGTCGACACGGGGGCGCTGGAACGGGAGTGCGCGTCGGGGCGGCTGAGCGCGTGGCTCGATGTGACGGACCCGGAACCGCTGGAAAAGGAACGGCCATTGCTGTCGCTGCCGAATGTGATGGTGACGCCGCACATTGCCGGGGCCCAGGGGAGTGAGGGGCGGCGACTCGGGGTGTGGGCGGTGCAGGAAGTGAAACGGTGGATCAGAGGGGAAAGGCTGCTGGGAGAGGTACGGAGGGAGGAGCTGGGGAGGCTGGCGTAAGGGCGGTAGGAAAGCGCGTAAGGGTGAGCAAAAGCGTCGGGTAAACGCGAATAAACGCGAAAAAGCCCTGGCGGGAACTCAAGGTTCCCACCAGGGCTTTCTCTAAAAATCGTTCGGCGGCGTCCTACTCTCCCACACGGTCCCCCATGCAGTACCATCGGCGCTGAAAGGCTTAGCTTCCGGGTTCGGAATGTAACCGG
>NZ_PXWG01000156.1 GCF_003011965.1 Streptosporangium nondiastaticum | reverse complement strand
TTTGAGCCCGTCCGGCGATTGAGGACGAAACGGCAGCCCGCTCGCGGGGCAGGAACCCGCCGGGAGGGCTCCCGGTACGCTGGGTTCATGAGTGCCGTACCCCGTTCCGAGAAGCCGACCGGCCGTTTCCGCCGGATGCTCGACCGGCTGTCCACCTCGCAGGAGGAGCTGCACGACGCGGAGCTGCAGCAGGACACGGAGGCCGCGGGCTGCACGCGGATATGCGACTGCGACGACCGCCAGATAGTCAAGGTCACCGGTACGCTGCGGACCGTCACTCTGCGTCCGCGCGCCGGTGTTCCCGCTCTGGAGGCCGAGCTGTTCGACGGCTCGGCCGCGCTCGACGTCGTGTGGCTCGGCCGTCGTTCCATCGTCGGCATAGAGCCCGGCCGTAAGCTGATCGCCTCCGGCCGGATCTCGATGAGCCGCGGCCGCCGGGTGCTGTTCAATCCCAAGTACGAACTCCGACCGCTCGGACAGGAGTAGCGGGTGACGTCTCTCGACAAGCCGATCGTTGACCAGCAGGGGACGGGCGGTGACGCCGACGCGTCGGCAGCCACCAAGGCCGCCCTGTTCGAGGCCTTCGGCGGGGTGCGGGGCATGGTCGAGACGACCGTGCCCGGGCTGGTCTTCGTGGCGATCTTCACCGCCAAGCGGGACATCCACACCGCGGCCATCGCCGCACTGGGCCTCTCGCTGCTGATGGGCGTCGCCCGGCTGCTGCGCAAGGACACCGTCAAACACGCCTTCAGCGGCGTCTTCGGGGTGGCCATCGGCGCGGTCTTCGCGATGATGACCGGTGACGCCAAGAACTTCCACCTGCCGGGCATGCTCTACACCCTGGGCCTGGCCGTGGCGTACATCGTCACGTCGCTGGCGGGCTATCCGCTGCTCGGGCTGATCCTGGGCCCGGTGTTCAAGGAGAACCTCTCCTGGCGGACCCGCAACCCCGGCCGCAAGGTGGCCTACACCAAGGCGAGCTGGGCGTGGGGCCTGATCCTGCTGGCCAAGTCGGCGATCCTCTTCCCGCTGTACTGGTGGGGCGACGCCACGGAGCTCGGCTGGGTGAAGGTGGCCCTCGGCATTCCGCCGATGCTGCTGTCCGTCTACCTGACCTGGATCTTCCTGGCCAAGGCGCCGCCGCCGATCGACGTGATCGCGGAGATGGAGGCGGAGGAAGCGGCGGAGGCCGCGGAGCGCGCCGAGGGCGCGGAGAGCAGCAAGGCCCTGAGCTAGCCGCTCCCCTCCCTCACGCAGACGAAGAAGACGCCGGGCGGGCTCGTGGAAACGAGCCCGCCCGGCGTCTTCGCGCGGTGCGGCGGAGAGGGCTAGGCCTCCCGCGTGGCCGACAGCAGGTCCTCCAGCTGCTCCTCGCGCGCCGGAGCCGCCACGAACAGCAGTTCGTCACCCGCCTCCAGGGCGTCCTCGCGGCTGGGCGTGAGCACGCGGTTGCCGCGGATGATCGTGACGAGCGAGGTGTCGTCCGGCCAGTCCACGTCGCCGACCCGGGTGCCGGCCAGCGCCGACTCCGGCGGCAGCGTCAGCTCGACCAGGTTGGCGTCGCCCTGGCTGAAGCGCATCAGCCGCACCAGGTCGCCGACGCTCACGGCCTCCTCGACCAGCGCCGACATCAGGCGCGGCGTGGACACGGCCACGTCGACGCCCCAGGACTCGTTGAACAGCCACTCGTTCTTGGGGTTGTTCACCCGGGCCACGACCCGGGGCACCCCGTACTCGGTCTTGGCCAGCAGGGAGACGACCAGGTTGACCTTGTCGTCACCCGTGGCCGCGATGACCACGTTGCAGCGCTGCAGCGCCGCCTCGTCCAGCGAGGTGATCTCGCAGGCGTCGGCCAGCAGCCACTCCGCGAGCGGCACCCGCTCGACCGAGATGGCGGTCGGGGCCTTGTCGACGAGCAGCACCTCGTGGCCGTTCTCCAGCAGCTCGCCCGCGATGGAGCGGCCGACGGCACCGGCACCGGCAATGGCGACCCTCATCAGTGCGCCTCCTCGGGGCCGTGCGCGAACGACGCCTCGACCTTCTCGACCTCGTCGGTGCGCATCATCACGTGCACCAGATCGCCTTCCTGCAACACCGTCGAGGACGTCGGCAGCATCGCCTCACCCAGCCGGGTGAGGAACGCCACCCGCACGCCGGTCTCCTCCTGGAGCTTGCTGATCTTGTGGCCGACCCAGGCGTCGGAGGCCGGCACCTCGGCCAGCTGCACGCCGCCGCTCGGGTCGCGCCACAGCGGCTCCGCGCCGGACGGCAGCAGCCGCCGCAGCATCTGGTCGGCCGTCCACCGGACGGTGGCCACGGTCGGGATGCCGAGCCGCTGGTAGACCTCGGCGCGCCGCGGGTCGTAGATCCGCGCGGCCACGTTCTCGACGCCGAACATCTCGCGGGCCACCCGGGCCGCGATGATGTTGGAGTTGTCGCCGCTGCTGACGGCCGCGAACGCGCCCGCCTCCTCGATGCCCGCCTCGCGCAGGGTGTCCTGGTCGAAGCCGACGCCGGTGACGCGGCGGCCGCCGAACCCGGAGCCCAGGCGGCGGAAGGCCGTCGGGTCCTGGTCGATCACGGCCACCGTGTGACCCTGCTGCTCAAGGGTCTGGGCGAGGGCCGAGCCCACACGCCCGCAGCCCATGATCACAATGTGCACGACGCTTACCCCACGCTCCGGACTACCGCGCTGACCTGCACCAACAACCTGCTCACGTGTTCCCTTCCGGTGTGCTGCGCCCGCGTGGCCGAATGCTGCCCGCGGTATCGGCGCGGAACCTCCCCCGAGGGGACGCCCGCGCCGGTGCATGGGACCACCGTATCCGCAACGCCCCGCGCCGCTTCGACCCCGTCCTCCGAGTGGCCCCCCGACCCGCCGCCGGGGTGGTGGTCCGGGCACACCTCAGGGCCCCTCCGGGGCGCCGTCCGGCGCCTCACGGGCCGCCGGGTGGTGGTGAGGCCACCATCGCGAGGGGCACGCGGGTGGCCTTGACACCTGGGCGCAGGGGGGTGCGCGGCAGCACCGTGGAGAGAGCCACCCAGCAGCCGAGATGGGGGATTGACGATGAGTGGTGTTGCTCTCTACCCGCGGACCGCACGGACCACACGGACCGCCGTTCCCGCCCCGGCCCGCTCCGGCTCCCAGGATCCCGAATCCCAGGGCCCCGATTCCCAGGACGACGTACTGGCCGAGCTGTGCGCCGCCCTCTTCGCCTCGCTGCCGCGCAGCGACCAGCGGCGCCGGGGCGAGGCCTACGTGCGCGGCCTGCTGGGCACCCAGGGCCGCAAGTCCATCCGCAACATCGCGGCGCTCATCGGCGGCCAGGCCGCCGAGCAGAGCCTGCACCACTTCATCTCCAGCTCCACCTGGGACTGGATCCCCGTGCGCCGCGCCCTCGCCCACTACCTCGCCCGGGTCTCGCCCCCGCACGCGTGGGTCGTGCGCCCCATGGTCATCCCCAAGGCCGGCGACAACTCGGTGGGCGTCGACCGCCGCTTCTGCCCCGCCGTCGGCCAGGTGCTCAACGCGCAGGAGGCCGTCGGCGTCTGGGCCGCCTCCGCCGGGCACAGCACCCCCGTCAACTGGCGGCTGCACCTCTCCGACGCCTGGCTGCAGGATGCCCTCCGGCGCGGCCAGGCCTCCATCCCCGACTCGGTCCGCCCGGAGACCCTGGGCGAGTGCACCGTCGAGGCGTACACGGGGATGATGCGGGACTGGGGGCTGCCGCTGCGCCCCCTGGTCCTGGACGCCCGTGACATGGACGCCCCCGCGGCCCTGCTGCGGCTGCGCGCCTGCGGCGTGCCGGCCATGGCCCGCATCAGCCACTCGCTGCGGCTCACCGTCTCCGGCCCGGCCGTGCCGGGCCGCGGCGCGGAGGCGCTGCCGGCCCACCAGATCCTCGGGGCGGCCCGCGACCTGCGGCGCCCGGTGATGTGGCGCGACCACGGCCCCTCGCGGGTCGTCCGGACCGCGCTGACCGCGGCCGTGCGCGTGGGGCTGCCGGCGCTGCGCACGGCGGCCGTGCCGGGGCCTGCGCGGCGCCGCGAGTTACTCCTGCTGGGCGTGGGGGAGAACGGCCGGCGCTGGCCGGCCGAGCTGTGGCTGACGGACATGGTCAACGTCCCGCCCGCCGCCCTCGTCCGGCTGGCCAAGCTCCTGGACCGGGTCGACCGGGACTTCACCGAGATCTCCGACGAGGTCGGCATCCGCGACTTCGCGGGCCGCTCGTTCAGCGGCTGGCACCGGCACGTCACGCTCGCCTCCGCCGCCCACGCCGTGGCCGCGCTCACCGGCCGTCCGGAGGAGGGCCTGCGGCTCGGCTACGTCTCCTGACCCTCCGGGGGGCCGCCGCCCTCGGCGGGCGCGGCCCGCTCGCCCAGCCGCAGGCTGTGCCGCACCCGGAAGACCCGCAGGGCCAGCTGCACCTCCAGGGCGCGCTCGGGCTGCTGCCACTGCGGCCCCAGCAGCTCACTGATCCGCTCCAGGCGCCGGGCCACCGTATTGGGGTGCACATGAAGCTTCTTGGCCGCGTTCGTCGGGCTGCCGCCCGCCTCGAAGTACGTCTCCAGCGTGCGCGTCAGGTCCGTGAACCGCTGCTGGTCGTAGTCGATGACCGGACCGATGGCCGAGTCGACGAACCCCTCGACGTCGTGGTTGTCGGAGAGCAGCACCCCGAGGAAGCCCAGCTCACGCACCGACGCCGAGCGGCCGATGACTCCGAGCGAGGTCATCGCGTCCAGGCAGCGCAGCGCCTCTTGGAAGGCGTGGTGGACGGAGGCCGGCCCCGCGACCGGGCCGGCGGAGCTCACCGTCACCGGGTGGCCGAGGAGCGGGGACAGCTCCGCGGAGACGGCGCGGCCCGCGCCGCCCGCGTCCGAGCCGGGCAGCAGCAGCACCGCGCAGCCGTTGTGCATGCTCTTGAGCCCGCTGAGCCGGTGCGCGTACGACGACGCCCAGATCGCCGTCTTGCCGCGGGCGTCGCCCTCGGGCCGCGCCACGACCACGACGTGCGGCTTGCTCAGGTCGATGCCGAGCCGCCGCGCGTGCGCCTCCAGCTGGTGGGGCGGGCGCTGCGGGCTCGCCAGCAGGTCGGCGAGGAAGTCGTCGCGGACCTGCCCCTCCGCGATCGCCGTGCGGCTGCTCTCCACCAGCAGCTGGACGGCCATGACCTGCGCGACCAGCCGCAGCAGGCGCTCGTCCTGCACCGCGCCGGGCCGGTCGGGGCGCAGCAGCAGGGTGCCGAGGTTGCTGCCGGTGCCCGCGGAGATCGGCACGGCCCACAGGCCGTCGTCGAGGGCGACGGGCTCGCGCGCGGCGTGGGCGTCCATGGCGGCGGGCACGAGCAGCGACTCGGGGTCCGCGCCCTCGTCCCGCACGTCCCCGGCGGCGCAGAGGATGGTGCCGTTGGCGGCGCACACCTGGACCGCCGCGGCGCCCAGCTCGGTGGCCGACGCCCGGGCCAGGGCGTCCAGGTCGCAGTCGCCCAGCACCAGCTGGATCAGCCGGTGCTGGGTGTCGCTGAGCTCCTGCGCGCTGCGCAGCCCCGCCTCGACCCGCGTGGAGTGCTGCTCCAGCTCGGCCACCAGGGCGGTGGTCCGGTCCAGCAGCTCGGCCTTCTCTATGGCCACGCCGGCGAGGTCGCCCAGCGAGCTGAGCAGCGCTATCTCGTCCGTGGTGAAGTGCCGGACCTTGCGCTCGGCGACGTACAGCGTGCCGAAGGGGCGCGCCCCGCGGTTCAGCGGGACGGCGAGGACGGCCTGCAGGCCCTCGGCCTTCACCACGTAGTCGATGTCGCCGCTGTGCTGGATGCGCTCGTCGGCGAGGTAGTCCGGCGTCCAGAACGGGGAGGGGTTGGACATGACGGCGGAGCCCAGCCCGCTCCCGCCGGGCAGCCGCAGGCCGACGTTGAACGCGGTCGTGTGGCCGTCGGAGGCGCGGATGGTGACGTATCGTTCCCCCTCGTCGTACATTCCGATGTACGACATGTCGACGGCGAGCAGCAGCCGGGCGCGCCGCAGGATGACCTTCAGCAGCGTGTCGAGGTCGTGCGGGGTGGCCAGGTCGCGCGCGGTGTCGACGAGGGCGGACAGCCCGGCCTCCCGCTGCTGCTGACGCTCCGTCCAGGTCCGTATGGTCAGGCCGAGGTGGACGGCGCGGTCGAGCCGGGCGAGGACGGCGGCGCTCGCACCGGAAGCGCGGATCCGTTCGATGAGGGCTTCGTATTCCTGGGCCGGAGCCCCGGCGGCCAATAGCTCCAGCACGGCGAATATGCCGTCCTCGGACATGCCTTGCGACACGATGCCCCCCGGGTCCGGTGCGCTCTGCCGCACGGATAGAGCCGCGGCACGGTATGCGGGGAAGCTATGCACACCGGCAGTGGCGCGTCAACCGCTGCCGATCAAGAGGGTCAGCGGCGGGCGGCGGGCCCCGCGCGGTGGTGTCCGGACCACCGCCGAAACTCGCGGGTGTGTTACTGGATCACCTTCCTCTTTAGCGTCCCAATAGGTGAAGGTTGATGAACACCGGGACCTGGTCCGGGAGTTGTCGCTGATTCAGGGGGATCGGTATGACGGGGGTACGGGACTACAGGCTCTCTCTGGAGCGCAGCCGCCGGGCGCTCGTGCGGGAGGACCGGCCGGCCGTTTTCACGATGCGCGGCCGGGAGTGGGATCTGTTACCGGAGGTGTTTGCTCCGATTTACTCTCCGGCGACGGAAATCACCCTGGACTTCCTGGACCTGACGGAAAGGGCCGCGGAATCCGCCGTCCTGCGCAACGGATCTCTCCTGGAGATCGGAAGCGGCACCGGCGTCGTGGCGGTGGCGGCGGCCCTGGCGGGCTGCACCCGGGTCCTCGCGACCGACATCAATCCCGCCGCGGTGCTGAACACCGAGCGGAACGCGGCCCGGCACGGAGTGCCGGACAGGGTCTCCGGCCTGCACAGCGACCTCTTCGAAAGCCTCACCGGACAGGAGGGGTTCGACACGGTTTTCTGGCACTCGAATTTCGTCCTCGCGCCGCCGGACTACCGGCCCAGAACCATGCACGAGAGGGCCTACGTCGACCCCGGCTACGCCGCGCACCGCCGCTTCCTCCAGCAGGCGCCGGACCGGCTCGCCCCGGGCGGCAGGGTCCTGCTGCACTTCAGCACCAGGGGGGACGTGCCCGCCCTGCACCGGATCGCGGACGCGTGCGGCCGCCGGCTGGACGTGGTCCGCCGCACCGTCGTACGGGAAGGCCGGCACGAGGTCGAACACATGCTGATGGAAGTGACGCCGGCGGCGGATTCCGTCCGCCGCCCGGAAGTCGTCCGATAACGCCGAAACGGGGGAAACGTGCGTACGTTATTAGTCGACAACTACGACTCCTTCACCTACAACCTGTTCCACTACCTGGCCGAGGTCAACGGCCGCGAACCGGAAGTCGTCACCAACGACGACCGGGCCTGGCGGGCGAAACACCTCGCCGAATTCGACAACGTCGTCATATCGCCCGGCCCCGGCACCCCGGAACGGGCGGCGGACTTCGGCATCTGCACGGAAATCCTGCGCGACGGCGGCCTGCCGACGCTCGGCGTCTGCCTCGGCCACCAGGGCATCGCACTCCTGTACGGGGGCGAAGTCGGCCGGGCCCCGGAGCCGTACCACGGCCGGGTCTCGCCCGTCCTCCACGGGGGCACCGGCCTGTTCGAGGGGCTCCCGTCCCCCTTTCCGGCCGTGCGCTACCACTCGCTGTCCGCCCGCAGGCTGCCCGCCGTCCTGGAGGTCACGGCACGGACGCCCGACGGCCTCGTGATGGGGCTGCGGCACCGCGAGCGCCCGCTGTGGGGAGTGCAGTTCCACCCGGAGTCGATCGGGAGCGAGCACGGGCACCGCATTCTGGACAACTTCCGGAGGCTGAGCGAACGCCCCGGGAAGCCGGTCATCGCGACCAAGCCCCCCGCGCCACCGCGGAAGACGAAGGAAGAACCGTCCCGCACCCTGCGGATCCTGACCGCGGCCCTGCCGACGAGCTGGGACGACGAGGTGGTGTTCGACCGCCTGTTCCGCAGGGGCACGCACCCCTACTGGCTCGACAGCAGCAGCCGGGACGAGCGGACGGGCAGGTTCTCCATCATGGGGGACGCCGGCGGCCCGCTCGCCCGCACCGTCACCGCCGACGTCCACAGCAGCACCGTGACGGTCCGCTCGCGCCGCACCACCGAAGTCGTCACGGGACGGTTCCTCGACTGGCTCGACCGCGACCTGCGCGCGACCCGCACCGACGTGCCGCCCCTCCCCTTCGACTTCGCGCTCGGCTGGGTGGGCTACCTCGGCTACGGCCTCAAAGCGGAGTGCGGCGGCGAGCCGGGCCACCGGTCCGGCGAGCCCGACGCCACCATGGTCTTCGCCGACCGGGCCGTCGTCCTCGACCACGCGACCGGAACCACCCACCTCCTCGCCCTCGCCGAGGACGGCGACGAGTGCGCGGCCCGCACCTGGCTCGACACCACCGCCCGCAGGCTCGCGGCGCTCACCGGGCTGCGCCCCTTTCCGGCCCGCCGCCCCGGCACCCTCGGAGCCCTGCGGCTGCGCCACGATCGCGACGCGTACCTCCGGCTGATCGACACGTGCCAGGAACAGATCGCGGCGGGGGAGTCGTACGAGATCTGCCTGACCAACATGGCCGAAACCGCGGGCACGCTGGACCCCTGGGACGGCTACCGCTACCTGCGCCGCACCAGCCCCGCCCCCTTCGGCGCCCTGCTCTCCTTCGGCGGGCTGTCGGTCCTCAGCACCTCGCCCGAACGGTTCCTGCGCATCGACCGCGAGGGCCGGGCGGAGTCGCGCCCCATCAAGGGCACCCGCCCGCGCGGCGCGACCCCCCAGGACGACGCCCGGCTCGCCGAGGACCTCGCGACCGACGAGAAGGACCGCGCGGAGAACCTGATGATCGTGGACCTGGTCCGCAACGACCTGGGCCGCTGCGCGCGGATCGGCTCGGTCGAGGCGAAGGACGTCTTCCGCGTGGAGAGCTACGCGAAGGCCCACCAGCTCGTCAGCACGGTCCGGGCGACCCTGCGCGAGGACCACTCCGCGGTCTCCTGCGTGCGGGCGGCCTTCCCGCCGGGCTCGATGACGGGAGCGCCCAAGATCCGCACGATGCAGATCATCGACGCCCTCGAAGAGGGCCCCCGGGGCGTGTACTCGGGAGCGATCGGCTACTTCTCCCTCACGGGAGCGGCCGACTTGAGCGTGGTGATCCGCACCGCGGTGGTCACCCCGGACCGGGTCCGTTACGGGGTGGGCGGCGCGATCATCGCGCTCTCCGACCCGGAAGAGGAGTACGAGGAAACGGCGGTGAAGGCGGCTCCGCTCACCACCCTGACGGGCAAGGACTTCCCGGACCGCAGGCCGGCGAGGGACGCGGTGGGAATCTGACGACGGCCCGCCGGCGGTCAGGGCACGACGAGACGAGGGGCCGGGCCTCCACCCCGGAGGAACCGGCCCCGCACTCATTCCGCCCCGCCCCGCATCCGCGCCGCCACCGCCCCCCGCAACCCCCGCCAGGAGGACACCTCGTGCGCCACGCTGTCCGCCTCCAGCCTCTTGGCGACCTCGCCGAACGACACCCCGCACCGCTCCAGCCGCGCCACCGCCGCCCGGGCCGCCCCGTCCTGCCCGGTCAGGGTGTCGCCCCGCAACCGCCCCCGCTCCACGACGGCTTCCAGCGCGGCCGACGACAGGGCGCTGACAGTGCCCCAGGCGACCAGCGCTTCGACGTACGGAACGCCGGAGCCGGCGGACCCACCGGGGGTGGCGGGGACGGCGGAGCCACCGGAGCTGCCGGAGACGGCGGAATCGCCGGAACCGACGGACCACATGAGCCGCTGCGGCCGCGCCCCGGCCGACGCCAGAACCCGCCACCGCGCGCTCCCGAGCCCTTCCTCGTACCGCTGGTACACGAGCCGGGCGACGGCGAGGGCGGCCGTGCCGCGCAGTTCGGGGGCGGCCCCCACCGAGCGCAGCAGCCCGTCGACCTCGGCGTCGAGCCGGGCGACGGGCAGGCCGGCGACCGAGGGGATCACGGACAGGTCCAGGCCGGCGCCCCGGGCCCGTTCGAGCCCCTCGAACCAGGCCTCCACGACGTGCTCGTAGCGCTGGACGGAGAAGATCCCGGTGACGTGCACGCCGATGCCCCGGGCGAGGCACTCGCCGGCCGCGGCGAGCCCCGCGTCCGTGGCGGGGAGCTTCACCAGGGCGTTGGGCCGGCAGGCGGCGCGGTGCAGGGCGACCGCGGAGTCGGCGAGGGCCCCGGCGCACCCGCCGGGGTGGACGACCGGGTCCATGGAGACGTGCCCGTCGAGCCCTTGGGTCGCCGCGAAGACCGGCTGCAGTTCGTCGCAGGCGGTCCGCAGGTCGTACGCGCAGAGCGCCTGCACGGCCGTGGTCAGGGGGACGGACCGGCAGGTCAGATGGCTCAGCTGCTGGGCGTAGGACGTGCCGCCGGCCACCTCGGCCGCGAGCGCCGCGGGATCGGTCGTGGCCCCCCGTACGCGGCCGGCGGCGACGAGCCGGGTCAGCGTGCCGGAGGTGAGGAGCGAGCGGCGGAGGCCGTCGAGCCAGGGGGAGACGCCTTCGGCCAGCAGTTCCCGCAGGACCTCGCCTCCCGACGTCACCGTGCGCTCTCCCATGACAGGGTCGCCCCCTCTCCGGACGGTCCGCGGAAACACCTAGGGCAGAGGGCACGACAGTAAATCGGAACGAGGGCGGGGCAGAACAGCCCGCTGGTACTCCGTCAACTTGGCAAGAACGGGGACTTGACAGCCATGTGACGGAGCCGTGGCCCATCTGACGGAGTGCGGGAGGGCGCGTTGGCGGAACGGGGGCGACCTCGGACGATCGAGACGCGCGCAGGAGAACGCACGCACACCCACTCACCCCCACCTTCCCACCCGTCACGTCATCCCCCACCCCATGCCCCCCGCCCCCGGGCCGGAAGGGAGCCGCTCCCTGGAAAACCCCCGCACCACCTTGCTTGCTTTGTTCTCAAGAGCAGTCACTTAAGCGTTTTTGGAGACACCCATGACCGACGCTCTGCTCGACGTCCAGCACAAGCCCGCCCTCCAGCAGCCGGACTGGGGCGACGCCCCCCAGGTGCGCCGGGTCCGCGAGGAGCTCTCCCGCCGCCCGGCGCTCGTCCGCGCCGACGACGTGCGGACACTGCGCCACCACCTCGCGGAGGTGGCGCGCGGCGCGGCCCAGGTGGTCCAGGCGGGTGACTGCGCGGAGGACCCCGCGGAGTGCACCTCGGGCTACGTGGCCCGCAAGGCCGGCCTGCTGGACGTGCTGGCCGGCGTGATGAAGATGGTCGCCCACAAGCCCGTGGTCCGGGCGGGCCGCATGGCGGGCCAGTTCGCGAAGCCCCGCTCCAGTGCCACGGAGTGCGTGGCGGGCGGACTCGAACTGCCCGTCTACCGCGGCCACATGGTGAACAACCCGGAGCCGCACCCGGAGCGCCGCCGCCCCGACCCGCAGCGCCTGCTGTCCGGCTACCTCGCGGCGGGCGAGGCGATGACCCACCTCGGCTGGCTCGACCCGTCCCGCCGCTCGGGCGTCTGCCCGCCCGTGTGGACGAGCCACGAGGCGCTCCTGCTCGACTACGAACTGCCCATGGTGCGCACCGGCGAGGACGGCCGGCCCCTGCTGACGTCCACGCACTGGCCGTGGATCGGCGAACGCACGCGGCAGGCGGACGGCGCGCACGTGGCGCTGCTCGCGGCCGTGGCGAACCCGGTCGCCTGCAAGGTCGGCCCGAAGACGACGAAGGACGAACTCCTCGCCCTGTGCGAGCTCCTCGACCCGGACCGGGAGCACGGCCGGCTCACGCTGATCGCCCGCATGGGCGCGGACGCGGTGTCCGAGAAGCTGCCTCCGCTCGTGGCGGCGGTCCGCGACGCCGGGCACCCCGTGATCTGGCTCAGCGACCCGATGCACGGCAACACGGTCACGGCACCGGACGGGCTGAAGACGCGGCTGCTGGACACGGTGATCCGCGAGGTCCACGGCTTCCAGTGCTCGGTGCGGAAGGGTGGCGGCATCGCGGGCGGCCTGCACCTGGAGACGACGCCGGAGAACGTCACCGAGTGCGTACGCAACGAGGCGGGGCTCGCGCACGTGGGCGACAAGTACACGAGCTTCTGCGACCCGCGGCTCAACCCGCAGCAGGCCATCTCCGTCGTCTCCGCCTGGGAGGGCTGATCGCGATGACAGGCACTACAGGTACTGCAGGCACTGCAGGTAATACAGGCACTACAGGTGCTACTGGCACTACAGCCGCCGCAGGAATCCCCCGCATAGAGCCCTACCCCATGCCCACGGCGGGCGATCTGCCGCAGAACACCGCCCGCTGGGACGCCGATCCGGCCCGCGCCGTGCTGCTCGTCCACGACATGCAGCGCTACTTCCTCGGGCCGCTGCCGCAGGGCCTGCGCGACGAGCTCGTCGCCAACGCGGCGCTGCTGCGCCGGGCCGCGGCGGCGCTCGGCATCCCCGTGGCCTACACGGCCCAGCCGGGCGGCATGAGCGACGAACAGCGCGGTCTGCTCAAGGACTTCTGGGGCCCGGGCATGCGGGTCGACCCCGCGGACCGGCGCGTCGTCGAGCCGCTCGCCCCGGTCCCGGGGGACTGGGTCTTCACCAAGTGGCGCTACAGCGCCTTCTTCCGCTCCGACCTGCTGGGGCGGATGCGCGCCAACGGCCGCGACCAGCTGATCGTCTGCGGGGTGTACGCGCACGTGGGCGTGCTGATGAGCGCCGTCGACGCGTTCACCAACGACATCCGCCCGTTCCTGGTCGCGGACGCCGTCGCGGACTTCTCGCCCGCGTACCACCGGCTGGCCGTGGAATACGCGGCGGCGCGGTGCGCGGTCGTCACGACGACGAAGGACATGCTGCGCCGCCTGCAGGGCCCGGCCCGCCGGGCGGAGACGCTCACGGTCGAGGGAGCGGCGGTATGACCGGGAACAGCACGGCCCGCGGAGAGGAACCGGACATGACCGATGACCTGCTGGCGCGGATCCTCTCGCCCGAGCCGCCGGCCTTCGCCCTCCTCCACCGCCCCGAGACCACGGGGCCGGGGGCGGTGGAACTGCTCCTGGGGGAGATGTCGGCGCCGAAGACGCTGGGGGAGATCCGGCTACGGGAGTCCCCGGGGGCATCAGGGACCGCACCAGGCACCGCACCAGGCACCGCACCAGGCGCCGCGCCCGCGCCCGCCCCGGCCGACGTCCTGGCGATCGTCCCCTACCGCCAGATCGCCGAGCGGGGCTTCCGCGGCGCGGACGACGGCGCGCCGCTGCTCGCCATGACCGTCACGCACCAGGCCGTCCTGCCGCTCGCCGAGGTGCTGGCCCGTATCCCCGAGACGCCGATCGCCCTCTCCGGCGGGCACTTCGACATGGACGACGCCACGTACGCGGACACCGTCCGCCGCGTCGTCGCCGACGAGATCGGCGAGGGCGAGGGCGCGAACTTCGTCATCAAGCGCTCGTTCCGGGCCGGGATCGACGGCTACACGCCCGCCCACGCCCTCACGTTCTTCCGCCGCCTCCTGGAGCGCGAGTCGGGCGCGTACTGGACGTTCGCCGTGCACACCGGCGAGCGCACGTTCGTCGGGGCCACGCCGGAGCGGCACATCAGCGTCCGCGGCGGCACCGCCGTGATGAACCCCATCAGCGGCACCTACCGCTACCCGGCCGCCGGCCCGAGCCTGCCCGAGGTCATGGACTTCCTCGCCGACCGCAAGGAGGCCGACGAGCTGTACATGGTCGTCGACGAGGAGCTGAAGATGATGGCCCGCATCTGCGCGGGCGGCGGGCGCGTGGTGGGCCCGTACCTGAAGGAGATGGCGCGCCTCGCCCACACCGAGTACTTCATCGAGGGCACGACCGACCGCGACCCGCGCGAGATCCTGCGCGAGACGATGTTCGCGCCGACGGTCACCGGCAGCCCGCTGGAGAGCGCCTGCCGGGTCATCGACCGCTACGAGCCCCAGGGCCGCGGCTACTACAGCGGCGTCCTCGCCCTCATCGGCCGCGACGCCGGCGGCGAGCGCACCCTGGACTCCTCCATCCTCATCCGCACCGCCGACATCGACCGCACGGGGCAGGTGCGCATCGGGGTGGGCGCGACCCTCGTGCGCCACTCCGACCCCGCCTCCGAGGTCGCCGAGACCCGCGCCAAGGCCGCCGGGCTGATCTCCGCCCTGGAGTCCGGCGGCGCGGCCCGCTTCGGCGGCCACCCGCGCGTACGGGCCGCCCTGGAGCAGCGCAACGACACCATCGCGGGCTTCTGGCTCGCCCAGGAGGCGGAACGCGCCCACCCCGCGCCGGGGCTGGCCGGGCGGCGCGTCCTGGTCGTGGACGCCGAGGACACCTTCACCTCGATGATCGGCCACCAGCTGCGCGCCATGGGGCTGACGGTGACCGTTCGCCGCTTCGACGAGCCGTACGCCTTCGACGGGCACGACCTCGTCGTGATGGGGCCCGGCCCCGGCGACCCCCGCGACGCCGGCCACCCCAAGATCGCCCACCTGCGGGGCGCCGTCCGCGCGCTCCTGGACGAGCGGCGGCCCTTCCTCGCCGTCTGCCTCAGCCACCAGGTGCTGTCCCTCGCCCTCGGCTTCGAGCTCGTCCGCCGGGACGTCCCCAACCAGGGCGTCCAGCGCGAGATCGACCTGTTCGGCGCACGGGAACGCGTCGGCTTCTACAACACCTTCGCCGCGCGCAGCGGCCACGACAGCGTGGACGTCGACGGGATCGGCACGGTCGGCGTCAGCCGCGACCGTGACACCGGGGAGGTGCACGCCCTGCGCGGGCCGCACTTCGCCTCCATGCAGTTCCACGCGGAATCGGTCCTCACACAAGGGGGGCCGCGCATCGTGGGCGGCCTGCTCGCCGCGCTCGCTCCGGAGGTGCCGGTCGCATGAACCTCGTGGGAACGACCGCGGCTCCCGCCGCCCCGGCGGGCGACGCCGCCGCGCGGGGCGGCTACATCCTCGCCGAGGCCCTGGACGCCGACCCGGGCGCCGCGGCACCCGACGTCGTCCTCGTCGCCGCGGGCGGCGAGGTGCCCGCGGCCCTGGACGCCCGCCGCATCCTGCAGCGCGAGGGCATCGCCACGCGCGTGGTGTCGATGCCCTGCGCGGCGTGGTTCCGGCAGCAGAGCCGCGCCTACCGCGACACCGTCCTGCCGCCCGGCGCGCCCGCCACCGTCTCGGTCGGGGCGGGCGCCGAAGTGGGCCGGTACGAGCTCTTGGGCGAGGCCGGCGGGACGGCCGGCAACACGGCCCTCGCCTCCTGCGACCGCGGCCTGTTCGACACCGCCGGCCTCACCGCGGAACGCGTCGCGGCCACGGCCCGCGCCACCCTGGCCCGCGCCGCGGGGGCCGCCCGCGCGGGGGAACGGGGGCGGCCGTGAG
>NZ_PXWG01000155.1 GCF_003011965.1 Streptosporangium nondiastaticum | reverse complement strand
GCGTCCCGGCGCCCCGGCGCGAGGGGGAGCACGCCCGGGCGGCCGCCCCCTCCGGACCGCCCTCCTACGTCACGCCCGAGCGGCCCGCGCCCGAGGTGCCCGCGGGGGCCGCCGGATCCACCGGAAGCACCGGAAGCACCGGCGCGGATGACGCCCCGGACTGGTGGAGCGTCGAGGCCGGCTCCTCCCCGCTGGCCTCCCCCTTCGCGGGCACGGGTACGGCGCAGAGCACGATCCACGGCTTCACCGGCGGCATCGAGATCCCCGACATACTGAAACCGCCCCCGCCGCGGCGCCCCGGCGACGACGGTGACGGTGACGAGGCCGGAGAGGCCGCCGCCCGGCAGGGCGAGCACGGCTCGGAGGGCACCTGGGACGAGGAGGACGACGCGGACGGCCCGCGCCGACCGAGCCTCTTCCGGCGCGCCGACGGCGCCCCCGTCCCCCCGCTGCTGCTGCTCGTCGCCCTGATCCTGGTCGTGGGCGCCGTGCTCAGCAACTGGGTCGTCCTCGCGGCCGGCTGGGGCCTCGCGTACCTCACCCGCAAGCTCTCGCACACCGAGTCCAAGTGGGCGGTCATGGGCGTGCCCGGCCTCGTGGCGGCCGCCGGGATCGTGTGGCTGTGGGGCCGTACGGAGGGGCGCTGGGGCGACCCCGTGCCGGACGGCGGCCTGGGCGCGGCGATGTCGGACACGTGGCCGTGGGTCCTGCGGGGGGCGGCCGTCGCCTCCGCGGCGTTCGTCGTGTGGCGGTCGCGGCGCCCGGGCTGATCAGACCGGGCGGCCGGTCAGCCGGTCAGACTGCCGCAGCCCCGGCACCTTCCGTCCCCACGTCCTCCACCGCAACCCCGGCGCCCTCCGCCCCCGCGTCCTCCGCATCCGTGTCCCACGGCCGCCCCGGGACCACCAGCGGGCTGCCCGTCACCGGGTCCGGGACGACGACCGACTGCAGGCCGAAGACCTCCCGCACCAGGTCCGCCGTCACGATGTCCGCCGGGCGGCCCTGGGCGACGATCCGGCCCGCCTTCATCGCGACGAGGTGGTCGGCGTAGCGCGCCGCCTGGTTGAGGTCGTGGAGGACGGCGACGACCGTGCGGCCGCGCTCGCGGTTGAGCCGCCGCACCAGGTCCAGGACCTCCACCTGGTGGGCGATGTCGAGGTACGTCGTGGGCTCGTCCAGGAGGAGCAGGTCCGTCTCCTGGGCGAGGGCCATGGCGATCCAGACGCGCTGCCGCTGGCCGCCGGAGAGTTCGTCCACGGCCCGTTCGGCCAGCGCGGTCGTGTCCGTACGGGCCATGGCCCCGGCGACGGCCCGCTCGTCGTCCTCCGACCACTGCTGCCACCAGCGCTGGTGCGGCTGGCGGCCGCGGGCGACGAGGTCGGCGACGGTGATGGCCTCGGGCGCGACGGGGGTCTGCGGGAGCAGGCCCAGCGACTTGGCGATCGTCCTGGTGGGGATGCGGGCGAGGTCCTCGCCGTCGAGCAGGACGGTGCCGCGGGCGGGCTTGAGCAGCCGCCCGAGCGCCCGCAGCAGCGTCGACTTCCCGCAGGCGTTGGGGCCGATGACGATGGTGACCTCGCCGTCGGGGACGGCCAGGTCGAGGCCCTCGACGACCGTGCGGTCCTCGTAGGCGAGGGTCAGGTCGCGGGCGGCCAGCCGGCTGCCCTGCGCGCGCTCCGTCACGCCGTTCCTCCCGTGTTCCGGGTGCTGTGACCCTTGATGATGAGCCAGATGAGGTACGGGGCGCCGACCGCCGCGGTCAACACCCCCACGGGCAGTTGCGTCGGCTCCAGCAGCTTGCGGCCCAGGAGGTCCGCGACGACGACGATGACCGCGCCGGTCAGCGCCGAGGACAGCAGCGGGATCTGCGCGGTGCGCGTCATGCGGCGGGCGAGCTGCGGGGCGAGCAGCGCCACGAAGTCGACGGGGCCGGCGGCGCCCGTGGCGATGGACGCGAGGACGACGCCGAGGAGGACGAGACCGCCCCGCACCCGGTTGAGCCGCACGCCCAGCGCGGTCGCCGTGTCGTCGTCCATGGTGACCGTGCGCTGCGCGCGGGCGGCCCAGCAGAGGAAGGGCGCGAGGGCGAGCAGCGCCCAGGCCAGCGGGGCGGCCTCGTCCCAGCCGGGACCGTTCAGCGAGCCGGTCATCCACACCTGCGCCCGCTGGGCGACGAGGTAGTCGCCCTTGGTCATGAAGAGGTGGGTGACGGAGCGCAGGGCGACGGCGAAGCCGATCCCGATGAGGACGAAGCGGGTGGCCTGCAGGCCGCCGCGCCACGCGAAGACGTAGACGAGGGCGGCGGCGAGGAGGCCGCCGGCGACGGACACGTAGGGCAGGGCGGCGTAGGAGGTGAGGCCGAAGGTCATCGCGCCGACGGTCAGGGCGCTCGCGCCCTGGGTGATGCCGATGACGTCCGGGCTGGCGAGCGGGTTGCGGGCGACGGTCTGGATGAGCGCGCCGCCCGCGCCGAACGCGAGGCCGACGAGCAGGCCCACGGTCATGCGCGGCAGGCGCAGCGTGCCGACGGTGACCTCTTCGCGCGAGGGCTCGCCGAGGAGGACCTTCAGCACCTCGCCGGGCGCGGCGTAGGTCTTGCCGATGCACAGGTAGGCGAGGCAGGCGGCGGCCAGCAGGACGATCAGGCCGGCGGCGACGGCGGTGCCGCGCCGGTGGACGAGGAAGGAGCCGCGCCCGGCCCGTACGAGGGCGTAGCCGGCGGGTCGGGCGGCGGTCCCGCGCTCACGGACAGCGGTCCCGGCGCCGCGGACAGGAGTGCTCATACGGCGGCCACCCGCTTCCGGCGGACGAGGGCGACGAGGAAGGGCACGCCGATCAGGGCCGTCATGACGCCGGCCGGGACCTCGCCCGGCGGGAAGAAGACGCGGCCCGCGGTGTCGGCGGCCAGCAGGACGACGGGGCCGAGGAGGGCGGACATCGGCAGCAGCCAGCGGTGGTCGCCGCCGACGAGCGCGCGGGCGATGTGCGGCACGGCGAGGCCGACGAAGGCGATGGGGCCGGCGGCGGCCACGCCGGCGCCGGTCAGGACGGTGGCGCCGAGGCCGCCCGTGATGCGGACGGCGGCGACGTTCTGGCCGAGGCCCTTCGCGACGTCCTCGCCGAGGGCGAGGGCGTCCAGGCCGCGGGCCACGGACAGCACCAGTACTGCTCCCACCAGCAGGAACGGCCAGATCCGGCCGGCCAGGCCGGTGTCGCTCGCGGAGAGCGAGCCGACCTGCCAGAAGCGGAACTTGTCCAGGACGGACGCCTGGGTGGTCAGCACGGCGGTGGTCAGCGAGACGAGGAGGGCGTTGATCGCGGCGCCGGCCAGCGCGAGCTTGACGGGTGAGGCGCCGCCGCGGCCGCGCGAGGCGATCGCGTAGACGGCGACGGAGGCGAGCGCCGCGCCGCCGAACGCCCACCACACGTAGCCCGTGAGGCTCTCCACCCCGGCGAGCATGATCGCGAGGACGACGCCGACGGCCGCGCCGTGGCTGATGCCGAGGATGCCGGGGTCGGCGATCGGGTTGCGGGTGATGCCCTGCAGGGCCGTGCCGGCCAGGGCGAGGCCCGCGCCGACCATCAGGCCGACGAGGGTCCGCGGCAGCCGCATCTCGCGGACGACCGCTGTGTCCATTGCGTACTTGCCCTCACCACCGTGCAGCAGGGCGTCGAGGACGTGGCCGGGGGCGACCGGGCGGGCGCCCACGGCGAGGCTGAGGAGCACCGCGACCAGCAGGGCGGCGACCGCGGCCACCGTCCAGCCGATGCGGCGCCTGACCAGGGAGGATCTGGGGGTGCTGAGCGGGACGGCGGCTGACATCGCTTCCACGGGGGTCGGACGGCCGAAAGGCCGGAATGGGGTGGTTAGGGCAGGCTAAGTGTACGTAGCGGAGGTCCTTCGGCGCGGGCGGCCGGGGAGACCGGGGAGCCGGGGAGACCGGGGAGCCGGGGATGTCCCCGAAGCCGATGAGACCGGGGACGTCCCCGACGTCGCGGCGCTACGGAAGCCCCCGTACCGGACAGCACAGGGCCTTCCCCGCACAATGGGCCCCATGAGTCCCACCGCGCGCACGCCCCGCTTCACGGTCGGCTTCGACCTGGACCTCACCCTGGTCGACTCCCGCCCGGGCATCCGGGCCGCGTACGAGACGCTCGCCGCCGCCACGGGCGCGGCCATCGACATCGACCTCGCGCTGACCCGGATCGGGCCGCCGCTGGAGCAGGAGCTGGCGCACTGGTTCCCCGCGGACCGCGTCGCCGAGGCCGCCGCCCTCTACGTGGCCGCCTACCCGGAGCACGGCATCGTCCCCTCCCCCGCGCTGCCGGGCGCCCGCGAGGCCGTCGCCGCGGTGCGCGAGCTGGGCGGGCAGGCGGTCGTCGTCACCGCCAAGAACGCCCGGAACGCCCGTCTCCACCTCGATCACCTGCGCATCGAGCCGGACGTGCTCGTCGGCTCGCTGTGGGCCGAGGGCAAGGCCGTGGCGCTGCGCGAGCACGGCGCGGACGTGTACGTGGGCGACCATGTCGGCGACGTGCGCGGTGCGCGCGCGGCGGGGGCGCTGTCGGTCGGCGTGACGACCGGGCCCTGCACGGGGGACGAGCTGCGGACGGCGGGCGCGGACGTCGTCCTCGCCGGCCTGACGGACTTTCCGGAGTGGCTGCGCGGCTACCTGGCCGCGGGCGAGCCCGTCGCGGAGGCGCGCGCCTGACGCCGCTGGGCGGCGATCGACTGCAGCACCCCGGCGCCCGCGATCAGGAATCCCACCCCCATGAGCATGCAGACGAAGTACGCTGCGGGGGGCAGCGGATCGGCGCCCAGGAACAGCGGGGCGACCGTCGCCAGGGTGGCCACCGCGCCGACGAGGAAGACGATGGCGCCGATGCGTACCAGCAGATCCCCGGCCCGGGGCGTTTCGCTACTCACCCGACCAGGGTAGATGCCAGGGCGTGGGGTGGGGCCGGGGACATCTTGTCACCGGGCCCGGGACCATTAGCCTTGGGGGGTAGCGGGTCTTGCGACCCGCTGTAGTGCTATCAAGAGCTGTTTTTCCGTCGATCGTCACCGATTTCCGGTGGTTTCGACGGTCTCCCCATCAATCCCCATTTCCGACGAGACACGAGGACGAGGACAGACGTGCCTACCGGCAAGGTCAAGTGGTTCAACAGCGAGAAGGGCTTCGGCTTTCTCTCCCGCGACGACGGCGGAGACGTCTTCGTGCACTCCTCGGTGCTCCCGGACGGGGTCGACTCCCTCAAGCCCGGCCAGCGGGTGGAATTCGGTGTCGTGGCCGGTCAGCGGGGCGACCAGGCCCTGTCGGTGATGCTGCTCGACCCCACGCCGTCGGTCGCGGCCGCCCAGCGCCGCAAGCCCGACGAGCTGGCGTCGATCGTCCAGGACCTCACCACCCTGCTGGAGAACGTCACCCAGCAGCTGGAGCGCGGCCGTTACCCCGACAAGGCCCACGGCGCCAAGATCGCCGGCATGCTGCGCGCGGTCGCCGACCAGCTGGACGTCTAGCCGTCCGGCACGTCCCTCTTCCCGGCGGGTTTCCGGGGCCGCGGCCCCGGAAACCCGCCGGACGCCACTTCGCGTGACGGCCGCTCAGACACGTGACGGCCGCTCAGACGAAGGCGAGCGCGTCCGGGCCGAGGGGCGGCACGAGTCCCTCGGCCGCGGCCCGGGTGAGCAGCCCGCGGACCGCCGCGTAGCCGTCCTCCCCGAGGCCGGCCGTGAATTCGTTGACGTAGAGCCCGATGTGCTGGTCCGTGACCTTCGGGTCCATCTCCTGCGCGTGCTCCAGCACGTACGGGCGCGAGGCCTCCGGGTCGTCCCACGCCATGCGCACGGACGTCCGTGCGGCCTCCGCCAGTTCGCGCAGCCGCTCCGCGCCCAGCGAGCGCTTGGCGATGACGGCGCCCAGCGGAATGGGCAGGCCGGTGGTGTTCTCCCAGTGCTCGCCCATGTCGGCCAGGCAGTGCAGCCCGTACTCCCCGTACGTGAAGCGCGCCTCGTGGATCACCAGGCCCGCATCCACCTTGCCGTCCCGCACGGCCGGCATGATCTCGTGGAACGGCAGGACGACGACCTCGCCGACCCCACCCGGCACCTCCGCGGCCGCCCACAGCCGGAAGAGCAGGTACGCCGTCGAGCGCTCGCTCGGCACCGCCACCGTCTTCCCGGCCAGGGACGCCGGGCCCTCGCCCGCCTCCCGCGTGAGCACCAGCGGGCCGCAGCCGCGGCCCAGGGCGCCGCCGCACGGCAGCAGGGCGTACTCGTCCAGGACCCACGGCAGGACCGCGTAGGAGACCTTCAGGACGTCGAACTCGCCGCGCTGGGCCATGCCGTTGGTGACGTCGATGTCGGCGAACGTGACGTCCAGGGCGGGCGCGCCGGGGACCCGGCCGTGGGCCCAGGCGTCGAAGACGAACGTGTCGTTCGGGCAGGGTGAGTAGGCGATCTTCAGGGGCTCGCTCATGAGGTGCTCCAGGTCTCGGCGGGAGCCGCCCGCAGCGCCTCCCGCAGCGCGGCGGAGGCCCCGGCGAGGGCCTCCAGGGCGTCGCCGATGCGCCACGCGGCACGGTCGCGCGGGCCGACGGGGTTGGAGACCGCCCGGATCTCCAGGACGGGCACGCCGTGCGCGGCCGCCGCCTCGGCCACTCCGAAGCCCTCCATGGCCTCGGCGAGCGCACCGGGCCGCGCGGCCACCAAGGCCGCGGCCCGCTCGGCGCTGCCGGTCACGGTCGACACCGTGAGCACCTCGCCGCGCTGCGCCCCGGCCGCCTCGGCGACGGCGCGCACCAGCGCCCCGGGAGGCCGGTGCTCCACCGTCCCGAAGCCGAGGTCGGTCACGGGGACGAAGCCGGCGGGCGTCTCGGCGCCCAGGTCCGCGGCCACGATCGCGTCGGACACGACGACGGACCCCACGGCCGCGCTGCGGCCCGGGGCCGGGGTCGTGAAGCCGCCGCCGATGCCCGCGGAGACCGCAAGGCCGTAGGGGCTGCCGGAGAGCGCCGCGGCCGCCAGGGCCGTCGCCGTGCCTGCGGCAGCGGCGGCCGGACCCACGCCGGCGGCCAGCACGTCGATGACGAGCGGCTCCGGGCCTGCCGGGGCGGGCCGGTGCAGCACATAGCCGGGCACGGCGAGCTCGACGACGGGCCCGGAGGCCTCTTCGGCGGTGCCGGGCGCCTTCTCCGCCTCGACGGCGGCGGCAGTGACGGCGGCCGACGCGCCGCGGACGACCGCGTCGCGCTCCGCCGCGACGGCGGTGACGACGAGGACGCGCATCAGCGGGACCGCCAGACCGTCGCCCCGGCGCCCGCCGGGCCCCGGCCTGCCGGCCGCCGGCCCGTCAGCGCTCGTCCGCTCAGCCCTTGTCCAGTTCGAGCTTGACGTTCCACACGCCGTCCTCGGTGATGACCGACAGGATCACGTCCTTCTCGAAGCGCTGCTCCATCCGGTTGACGAAGAGCTGCTCGCCGTTGAGCGACGTGTAGGTCTGCTTGAGCTGGTTGGTCTGCTGCTGGGCGTTGATCGCCACGAGCCAGCCCTTGTCGGCCATCTTGGGGTCGACGCCGACCCGGACCTTGTCGCCCGGCTGGACCTTCACGGTCTTGACGGACTTGTCGGCCATGCACTTGCTGAGGGCGCCCTGGTCGAGCTTCTTGCCCTCGTCGAAGCAGGCGGCCTCGGTGGTCACGGTCGTCGAGCCCACGGTCACCGTCGCCAGGGGCGTCGGCTTGTCGCAGGCGGACAGGGCGACGAGCCCGAAGGCCACGGCGCCGACAGCGGCAGCGGCGCGGCGGCGCTTGCCCCGGAAAATCGCAGCGGTCATGCGGGCAGGCTATCGGGCCGCCCAGGTCAGGCCACGCGGGGGTGCGGTGAGCCACGCCGTGCCGCGGTCAGCAGACCCCGTACGGCTGTCGCGACCCCCAGCGCGAGGACCGCGGAGGCGACCGCCATGCCGAGCGTGCCGTTGAGCGGCAGGAGGATGCCGATCGCGCCGCCGACCACCCAGCTCATCTGCAGCAGCGTCTCGGAACGGGCGAACGCGGACGTGCGGACCGCCTCCGGCACGTCCCGCTGGATGAGGGAGTCCAGGGACTGCTTCCCCAGCGCCTGGGAGATGCCCGCGACGGCCGCGACGACCACGACGAAGAAGGCCCCGTAGAACACGGCCGTGACGACGGCCGTGCCCAGCGACACCGTCAGGACGAGCGCGATCGTCTTCTCCGGGCCGCGCGAGCGCAGCAGCGCCCCTATCGCCGTGCCCAGGGCGTTGCCCGCGCCCGCGGCGACCGCGACGACGCCCAGGGAGAAGGCCGGGCTCAGGCCGTCGAGGGGGTGGACGCGCAGGAGGAAGGCCAGGAAGAAGGTGAGGAAGCCGGACAGCATGCGCAGGGCACTGTTGGCCTGCAGCGCGTGCAGGACGGAGCTGCCGACGGTGCGGAGGCCGGGAGGCCTGTTCCTTCCGGAACCGTTCCGCTTGCCGTTTTTCCGGTCTTTCCAGCCGTTCCAGCCCCTCCCGCCCGTTCTGCCGGCCTTCCCGGTGAGGGCCGGGGACCGGCGGGGGCGGTGCGAGGGGGGCTCGCCGGACACCAGGCGGGCCCGGGCCTCGCCCTTCGCCGAATCGACCTTGTGCGGGAGCGAGAACGACAGCACCGTACCGAGGATGAACACGACGAAAGCCCCGTAGAGCGGGAATTCCGGCCCGACCTTGTGCAGCCCCGCTCCCAGCGGGGCCGCCACGCCCGTGGCCAGCAGCCCACCGAGGGTCACCCGGGAATTCGCCTTCACCAGCGAGATCCGTGGTGGCAGCAGCCGTGGCAC
This sequence comes from Streptosporangium nondiastaticum, assembly GCF_003011965.1. Taxonomy (GTDB): domain Bacteria; phylum Actinomycetota; class Actinomycetes; order Streptomycetales; family Streptomycetaceae; genus Streptomyces; species Streptomyces nondiastaticus. The sequence goes on along the minus strand of NZ_PXWG01000155.1, from coordinate 6,687 downwards.
GACCGCCGAGCGCACCACCCCGTACGCCTTCGACGCCACCAGGACGCCCAGCGCCGCCGGATACAGCTCCAGGCCGCCCGTCGCCACCGCGCCCGACATCGTCAGCGCCAGCAGCGCCCGCGTCAGCATCGCGCCCGCCATCGCCGCCCGGCGGCCGTGCGGCAGCCGGTCGAGGAGCGGCCCGATCACCGGGGCCAGGAGGGTGAACGGCGCCATCGTGACCGCCAGGTAGAGCGCCACGCGGCCGCGCGCCTGGTCCGTGGGGACCGAGAAGAACACCGTGGACGCCAGTGCGACCGTGATCAGCATGTCGCCCGCGGAATTCACGGCGTGCAACTCGATCAGCTTGCCCAGGCCCGACTCGCCCGCGCCGTGCGCGTGCGTCGCCCTGCGCACGCCCCGCGCGGCAGCCTTGAACGGGGCGCGCAGCACGCGGCCGGCGCCCCGGGCCGTGCGGCGCAGCGGCCCGCCCTCGACCGACCGGATGGCTCCCACCACGCCATACTGCCCCAACTCGCACGGCGCAGGGCACTTTCACCGCCGCGGGCGGCCGCCCCCGACCGGGTCGGCGGACGAGCCGGAAGAGGGCTCGCCGCGGCCCGGCTATCCCCGGCGCCGCCGAGCGGGGTAGCGTGCGTAGCGCGCCACCGGCGGTCGTTCCTGGCCGCGCTCCGAGTCTCGATCCCGCAGAATGGGAGGGACTAGGTGTGCCCGAAACCGTTCGGGCGCGGACGTCGACGCGGTCCTGCGGTCCGCTCCGTCCGCCGACCCGGCCGATCGGCTGGCGCACTCGTGAGACGCGTGGAAGAGAGAATCGATTCTTGTGAGTGCTGCGATGCGAAGCCGTACCCCGGACCGCCTGTGCGCCGAGGCGGTCGACATGGCCCGTGCGGCGGCCGAGGAGGCCGCCCGGCCCGGCACGGTGGGCGAGCACGTCCAGACCGTCGCCGACGGGGACCGCGTCGTCACGCACTACTTCCTCTGCCAGGACCCCGGCTACCGCGGCTGGCGCTGGGCCGTCACCGTCGCCCGCGCCTCCCGCGCCAAGGTCGTCACCCTCGACGAGACCGTGCTGCTGCCCGGCCCCGACGCCCTCCTCGCCCCCGAGTGGGTGCCCTGGAGCGAGCGGCTGCGCCCCGGCGACATGGGCCCCGGCGACCTGCTGCCCACCGACGCCGAGGACCTGCGGCTGGAGCCCGGCTGGAGCGGTGAGGACGTCCCGCCGCCGAACTCCGCCGTCTCCGAGGAGATGGACCGCCTCGCCGACGCCGAAGACGCCGACGTCGTCCCCGGCTCCCCCGCCGCCCAGCCGGCCGTCCCGGCGCGCGGCACGATCTCGGCGGTCGCCGAGGAGCTCGGGATGCGGCGCGCCCGCGTCCTCTCCCGCTACGGGCTGCACACCTCCGCCGACCGCTGGGACGAGAGCCACGGCGGCAAGACCCCCATGGCCCAGGCCGCGCCGGCCTCGTGCGTCAGCTGCGGCTTCCTCGTGCCGATCGGCGGCTCCCTCGGCCAGGCGTTCGGCATCTGCGCGAACGAGTTCGGGCCGGCGGACGGGCACGTCGTGTCCCTGTCGTACGGCTGCGGCGGGCACTCCGAGGCCGCGGTCATGCCGAAGCCGCCGCGGCCGGCGCCGCCGGTGATCGACGAGACGCTCGTCGATCCCCTGCCGCTGCGCCGTGCGGCGGGCGAGGCGACGTCGTCGCCGTCCGGCGAGGAGGACGAGGAGCTCGGGCACTCGTAAGGCAGGCGGCTGCCCCTGCGGCGTTTCCGGGTGCGGGCCGTTCCGGGCGCGCGCCCGGTGTCGCGCCTGGCGGCGCTCGTCCTCAAACGCCGGACGGGCTGGAATATGGCCGGGCTCGTCCGAGAAAGCCGACGCCTGCCGTCGGATGCAGAGCAGGCCCCGGCACATATCAGCCCGTCCCACGGCCGCCGCGGCGCGATCCCGCCGCGGCGCCCGGCGGGCGGCGCGGTACGTTCTGCCGTAGGAACACCCTCTGGCGGCGGGAGACGGAACGTGAGCGGCACGGCAATGGTGCGGGGCGCAGCCGAAGGGGCGGATCCGTTCGGGACCGGCCGCCTGCGGCGTGGCGTGCTGGACGCCTGGGCGGCGTCGCCGGCCCGCTTCCGGGAGGACGCCAACGCCGAGGAGGACCTCGCGCTCGGCGGCTACCGCGACCGCCTCGTCGTCGAGCTCGCCCAGAACGCCGCCGACGCGGCCGCCCGCGCGGGCGTCCCCGGCCGGCTCCGGCTGACCCTGCACGCGGGCCGCAACGGCCGGCCGGCCGTGCTCGCCGCGGCGAACACCGGCGCGCCCCTGGACGCGACGGGCGTCGAATCCCTGGCCACGCTCCGGGCCTCGGCCAAGCGCAGCGAGGAGAAGGGCAGCGTCGGGCGGTTCGGCGTGGGCTTCTCCGCCGTCCTGGCCGTCAGTGACGAGCCGGCCGTCGTCGGCCGCTCGGGCGGCGTCCGCTGGTCCCTCGCGGAGGCGAGGGCGCTGGCGGCGCGCGAGGCGGTCCAGGCCCCCGGCCTGGCCGAGGAGATGGCCCGCCGCGAGGGCCACGTGCCGCTCCTCAGGCTCCCGCTCCCCGCCGAGGGCTCCGCCCCGGCCGGCTACGACACGGTCGTCGTGCTGCCGCTGCGCGACGGCGCCGCCGAGGACCTGACCGCCCGTCTGCTGGCGGGCGTCGACGACGCGCTGCTGCTGACCCTGCCCGGGCTGTCCGAAGTCGTCGTGGAGACGGACGGCACCGTACGGACCCTGACGCGCCGCCAGGAAGGTCCCTACGTCCTGGTGGACGACTCCGAGCGCGGCTCCGCGGCCCGCTGGCGCATCACCCAGGAGACCGGGCCCCTGGACTCCGCCCTGCTCGCGGACCGCCCCGTGGAGGAGCGCCTGCGCCCCCACTGGTCCGTGACGTGGGCCGTGCCGGTGGGCGAGGACGGCGCCCCCGTGCGCCCCTCCACCGCGCCCGTCGTGCACGCCCCGACGCCGACGGACGAGCCGCTGGGCGTACCGGCGCTGCTCATCGCCACCTTCCCGCTGGAGCCGACACGCCGCCACGCCGCGCCCGGCCCCCTCACGGACTTCGTCACCGGGCGCGCCGCCGAGGCGTACGCCCAGCTGCTGCGGAACTGGCACCCGGTGGGCCCGGGCACGCTCGACCTCGTGCCCTCGCCCCTGGCGCAGGGCGCGCTCGACGCGGAGCTGCGCCGGCAGATCCTGGACCGGCTGCCGCGCGTCGCCTTCCTGCCGAGCGCGGCCGGGGGCCCCGCCCAGGAGCCGGCCGCGCCCCGGGGCGGCGGCGTGGAAGGCATCCCGTGGACGGAGGGCCCCGACGCGGCCCGCCAGACGCCGGAGCCCTCCCCCGCCCCGGCCGGCGCCCCGGAGACCGCCGACACGTGGGACGACCCCTTCGCGGGCAGCCCGTTCCCGGGCAGCGGCCCCGAGCCGTACGCCCTGCGGCCCGCCGACGCCGAGGTCGTGGAAGGCGCGGGCGCGGACACCGTCGCCGTGCTCGGCGAGCTGTTCCCGAACCTGCTGCCCGCCGGCCTGGAGCGCCGCCCCGAGCTGCGTGCCCTGGGCGTCGCGCGGGCGCCCCTCGGGGAGGTCGTCGACCGCCTCGCGGGCGTCGAGCGCGCCCCGTCCTGGTGGCAGCGGCTCTACGACAGCCTCGCCGGCGTCGACCCCGACCGGCTCAGCGGCCTGCCCGTGCCGCTCGCCGACGGCCGCACGGCCATCGGCCCGCGGCAGGTCCTGCTGCCTCCGCCGGACGGCACGGACTCCGAACGGCTCTCCCGCCTGGGCCTGAAGGTCGCCCACCCCGACGCCGCCCACCCGCTGCTGGAGAAGCTGGGCGCCACGCCGTCCTCCCCGCGCGCCGTCCTGACGACCCCGCAGGTGCGGGCCGCCGTGGCGGCCTCCCTCGACGCCGACGAGATCTGGGACGAGGACGCGCTGGACGCCGACGCCCTCGCCGAGCTCGTCCTCGGCCTCGTGCGCGACGCCGGGCTCGCCCCCGGCGACGAGCCTTGGCTCGCCGCGCTCGCCCTGCCCGACGAGGACGGCGAGCTCGCGCCCGCCGGCGAACTCGTCCTCCCCGGCAGCGCCTTCGAACGCGTCATCCGGCCCGGCGAGCTCGCCGCCTGCGACGCCGACCTCGCCGAGCGCTGGGGCGAGCAGCCGCTGACCGCCGTGGGCGTCCTGGCCGGATTCGCGCTCGTCCGCGCCACGGACGTCGTCCTCGACCCGGACGAGCTCGAACCGCGCGACGGCGACTTCCCCGAGCCCGACGACGCCGGCCTGCTCGACGCCGTCGACGTCTGGTGCGAGGACATCCTCGACCAGCTCCCCCGGACCCCCGTACCGCCCGTCGCGACCGAGCTCGTCGCCGTCCGCGACCTCGACCTCGTCGACGACGACGCCTGGCCGGAAGCCCTCGACCTCCTCTCCCGGCCCCCGCTCCGCGACGCCCTCACGGCCCCCGTGCGCGTCCTGCTGCCCGACGGCACGACAGAATCCGTCCGCCCGTACACCGCCTGGTGGCTGCGCGGCCACCCCGTCCTCGACGGCCGCCGCCCCGCCGGCCTGCGCGTGGCGGGCGGCGACCCGCTCCTGCGCGGCCTGTACGAAGCGGCGGACGCGGGCGACCTGGCGGACGAGCAGGTGCTGCGCGCCCTGGGCGTCCGCACCTCCGCCGCCGCCCTGCTCGACGAGCCCGGCGGCGCCGCGGAACTCCTCGCCCGGCTCACCGACCCCGGCGCGGACGTCGGCGCCGCCCAGCTCCACGCCCTCTACGGCCTCCTCGCCCGCCTCGACCCCGACCAGGTCACCCTGCCGGACGAGCTCCGCGCCGTCGTCGACGGCGAGGTGCGGGTCGTGGACGCGGCGGACGCGGTCGTGGCCGACGCCCCCGACCTGCTCCCCCTCTCCACGGGCCACGCCCTGCTCCCCGTACCGCCCGCGCGCGCCGCCGACCTCGCCGAGCTGCTGCAGGTGCCCCGCCTCAGCGAGACGCTGGGCGCGGCCGCCCCGGCGGGCGAGGGCGAGCTTCGCGAGGTCCCAGAAGGCGTTCGGGTGCTTCTCCCGGGCGCCCCCTCCGCATACGTGGAACACGAGGAACTCCTGGTCGACGGTGTCGAACTGGACTGGCGCCTCACCCCCGACGGCGTCCTGCACGCCGCCACCCTCGAAGGCGTCGCCGCGGGCCTGGCCTGGGCGGCCGGCGCCTGGTCCCGCCGCTTCGAGGCGGCGGCCCTCCTGGAGGACCCGAGCCGCACGGAGGAGCTGGCGCGGGCGCGCTGGTTCGACTAGGGGTTCAGGGACGGCCCGCGCTGCCCCGCCGGCCGTCCCCGCCAGGCCGTCCAGGCCCTCCCCACCAGGCCCTCCCCGGCGACGGCCAGCCCGCCACCACGGCGTAATGTGCGCCTTGTGAACGAACTGATCTTCCGGGGGAAAGACCGGTATCGTCCGTCCTGGTCGCACGTTGCGCTACTGGCCGTCCTGCTGGCCGTCGAAGGGGCCGCTGCCGCCGTCCAGCTCGGCGCGGTGGGCTTCTGCTGGCTGCTCGGCGGGACCGTCGTGCTCACCGGTCTCGCCCTCTTCCTCGTGCGCCGGACCTGGACCACGGTCGGAGCGGCCGGCATAACCATCTGCTGGGGCTTCGGGCGCGGCCGCACCCACCCCTGGCACGAGGTCCGGTGGATCGATGTACGCGAAACCAAGGCCGAGTACGGGGTGGCGCGGATGGCCCGGATCACCCTCGCTGATGGGCGGCGCCGCTCCCTGCCCGGGCTCATGCACAGCGACACCTATCCTCGTCCCGATTTCGACGTGGACTTCCAGCGGGTCGTCAACTGGTGGGAGCTCAGCACCGACCAGGCTGCACGGGTGCAGCCGCCCCGGCTGATGCGGGACCGGGTGTCGCCCACGGTTATCGGACTCCTCCTGGGCCTCCTCATTTCCGTCGTCGTCGTGGCCGTCGTCGTCGTACAGGGCTGAGCGCGAGACCGGCCCTCAGCGTGCCGTCCACTGGTCCGTCTCGGCGAACGTCCTGCCGGGCAGCGGCTTGCCTATGAGCGCGATCGGGATGAAGAAGTTCACCTGACTGATCGCGATCATCAGCGTGGCGAGGGCCTTGTCGTCGTAGTGCTCGGCCACCTCGGCGAACAGCTCGTCCGAGACGCGCTCGCCGCCGTCCGTGCTGGGCTGAAGCACGGCCTCCACCAGCGCCAGCGCGGCCCGCTCGGCGTCCGAGAAGTACGGTGCGTCCCGCCAGGAGGACACCGCCGTGATGCGCTCCTCCGACTCCTCCGCCTTCCGCAGCAGCGACGAGTGCAGCACGGTCAGGTAGGTGTTGCCCACGATCTGGCCCGCCCGCAGGTGCATCAGGCCGATCGTGGTCCGCGGCACGGACCGGTTGCCGACGGCCTTGAACAGGGCCCCGGCGATCTCCGCGATCTCGGGGACGAACTCCTGGGGGTCGGACATCCGGGAACGCGTGGTTTCTTCCGCAGCGCGCATGGTTTCCTCCGCAGTGATCGAGCGTGTTTTCGTTGCCGTTCACTGCTTTGACGGATCGCGGCGGACGAGTGTGACAGCCGGCGGCGATCTTTTTTTGCCGGGCCGGTTCGGGTGCGGGCCCGTCGTGGGTGCCGGTGGTGGGGGCTCCGGGGTGGGGGTCCGGG
>NZ_PXWG01000154.1 GCF_003011965.1 Streptosporangium nondiastaticum | reverse complement strand
AGCGCGCCGGGCACGCCCGCGAGCCGCTCGCCGACGACGATCACGGCGCCGCCGGCGCGCAGTGCCTCGGCCGCGGCCCGCCCTCCGTCGTCCAGCTCGGTGCCGCCGGCCAGCGCCCGCAGCCACTCGCTCTCGGTGCCCGGCGCGGCCGGCAGGAGCGTCCCCCCGGCCTTCTCCAGGCCGCGGGTGGCGTGCGTGGCCAGCGCGAAGACGCGCTGCCCGTGCTTGCGCCAGGCCTTGCGCAGCCGCAGGAAGACGCCGGGCGCCTCCTCCTCCGCCTCGAAGCCCACCAGCAGCACCGCCGGGGCCTTCTCCAGCGCCGCGTACGTCAGCCCGCTGCCGTCGAGATCCCGGCCGCGCCCGGCGACGCGGGCGGCCAGGAAGTCGGCCTCCTCACCGCTGTGCACCCGGGCCCGGAAGTCGACGTCGTGCGTGTCGAGCGCCACGCGCGCGAACTTGGCGTACGCGTACGCGTCCTCGACCGTCAGCCGGCCACCGGTCAGGACACCCGCCCTGCCGCGCGCCGCCGCCAGCCCGCGGGCCGCCGCCTCCAGCGCCTCCGGCCAGCTCGCGGGCGCGAGGACGCCCTCCGCGTTCCGCACGAGCGGGTGGGCGAAGCGCTCCGGCCGCTGCGCGTAGCGGAACGCGAAACGGCCCTTGTCGCACACCCACTCCTCGTTGACCTCCGGGTCGTCGGCGGCCAGGCGGCGCATCACCTTGCCGCGCCGGTGGTCCGTGCGCAGCGCGCAGCCGCCCGCGCAGTGCTCGCACACCGCCGGCGACGACACCAGGTCGAACGGGCGCGAGCGGAAGCGGTACGCCGCCGAGGTCAGCGCCCCCACCGGGCAGATCTGGATGGTGTTGCCCGAGAAGTACGACTCGAAGGGCACGCCCTCGCCCGTGCCGACCTGCTGCAGCGCGCCGCGCTCCAGCAGCTCGATCATCGGGTCGCCCGCGATCTGCTGCGAGAAGCGGGTGCAGCGCGCGCACAGCACGCACCGCTCGCGGTCCAGCAGCACCTGCGGGGAGATGGGCACGGGCTTCTCGAAGGTCCGCTTGCGGCCCTCGAAGCGGCTGTCCGCCTGCCCCGCCGACATCGCCTGGTTCTGCAGGGGGCACTCGCCGCCCTTGTCGCAGACCGGGCAGTCCAGCGGGTGGTTGATCAGCAGCAGCTCCATCACGCCGCGCTGCGCCTTCTCCGCGACGGGCGAGGTCAGCTGCGTCCGGACGACCATGCCGTCGGTGCAGGTGATGGTGCAGGACGCCATCGGCTTGCGCTGGCCCTCCACCTCCACGATGCACTGCCGGCAGGCGCCGGCCGGATCGAGCAGCGGGTGGTCGCAGAAGCGGGGGATCTCGATGCCCAGCAGCTCCGCGGCGCGGATGACCAGCGTCCCCTTGGGGACGGAGATCGCGGCGCCATCGATGGTGAGGGAGACGAGGTCCTCCGGCGGCGGCTTCGCGCCCCCTCCTCCGGAGGGGGCAGACGTCGTGACCGTCACGCGTTCACCTCCAGGGGGAAGTTCTGCGGGCCGTCGGCCCACAGGGTCGACTTCGACGGGTCGAAGGGGCAGCCCTTGCCCGTGATGTGCTGCTCGTACTCCGCGCGGAAGTGCTGCAGCGAGGAGAGGATGGGCGCCGCGGCGCCGTCGCCGAGGGCGCAGAACGACTTGCCGTTGATGTTGTCGGAGATGTCGGCGAGCTTGTCGAGGTCGGCCTTGCGGCCCTTGCCGGCCTCGATGTCGCGCAGCAGCTGGACGAGCCAGTACGTGCCTTCGCGGCAGGGCGTGCACTTGCCGCACGACTCGTGCGCGTAGAACTCCGTCCAGCGGGTGACCGCGCGCACCACGCACGTCGTCTCGTCGAAGCACTGCAGCGACTTGGTGCCCAGCAGCGAGCCGGCCGCGCCGACGCTGTCGAAGTCCAGCGGGACGTCGAGGTGTTCGGGGGTGAACATGGGGCTGGACGAGCCGCCCGGCGTCCAGAACTTCAGCCGGTGGCCGGGCCGCATGCCGCCGCTCATGTCGAGCAGCTGGCGCAGCGTGATGCCCATGGGGCCCTCGTACTGGCCGGGGTTCGCGACGTGCCCGGAGAGCGAATAGAGCGTGAAGCCGGGGCACTTGTCGGTGCCCATCGAGCGGAACCACTCCTTGCCCCGGTGGAGGATCGCGGGAACCGACGCGATGGACTCGACGTTGTTCACGACAGTGGGGCAGGCGTAGAGGCCGGCGACCGCGGGGAAGGGGGGCCGGAGCCGGGGCTGGCCGCGGCGGCCTTCGAGCGAGTCGAGGAGGGCGGTCTCCTCGCCGCAGATGTACGCGCCCGCGCCCGCGTGCACGGTCAGCTCCAGGTCCAGCCCGGAGCCGAGGACGTTCGTGCCGAGGTAGCCCGCGGCGTAGGCCTCGCGCACGGCCTCGTGCAGCCGGCGCAGCACGGGGACGACCTCGCCGCGCAGGTAGACGAAGGCACGGTTGGAGCGGATCGCGTGGCAGGCGATCACGATGCCCTCGATGAGGGTGTGCGGCGCGGCGAAGAGCAGCGGGATGTCCTTGCAGGCGCCCGGCTCGGACTCGTCCGCGTTGACCACGAGGTAGTGCGGCTTGCCGTCGCCCTGCGGGATGAACTGCCACTTCATGCCCGTCGGGAAGCCCGCGCCGCCGCGGCCGCGCAGGCCCGAGTCCTTCACGTAGGCGATCACGTCGTCGGGGGCCATCGCGAGGGCCTTGCGCGCGCCCTGGTAGCCGTCGTGGCGCAGGTAGGTCTCCAGCATCCAGGAGCGCGGCTCGTCCCAGAACGCGGAGAGCACGGGGGCGAGCAGCTTCTCCGGGCTCGTCTCCCCCATCGCTGGTGCCATGGTCATCCCTCCCCCTCCTCGTGATGCGGTGCGGGGCCCTCGTCCTGCACCGGGGCGCTGCGGGGCGGGCCGACGCGGGGCGCGTGCTCGCCCTTGGCCAGCCGCAGCCCCGCCAGGGAGGCCGGGCCCGCGCCGCCGCTCGCCTCGACCGCGCCCGGGCGGGGGTCGGGGAAGCCGGCGAGGATCCGGGAGGTCTCCCGGAAGGTGCAGAGCGGGGCGCCGCGGGTGGGCTCGGCGGGGCGGCCCGCGCGCAGGTCGTCGACGAGGGCCTTGGCGCTCTCGACGGTCTGGTTGTCGAAGAACTCCCAGTTGACCATCACCACAGGCGCGAAGTCGCAGGCGGCGTTGCACTCGACGTGTTCGAGGGTGACCTTGCCGTCGGGGGTGGTGCCGCCGTTGTCGACGCCGAGGTGCCGGCGCAGGCCCTCGAAGATCGCGTCGCCGCCCATGACCGCGCACAGGGTGTTGGTGCACACCCCCACCTGGTACTCGCCGCCCGGCTCGCGCCGGTACATCGTGTAGAAGGTGGCGACCGCCGTGACCTCGGCGATGGTCAGGCCGAGCGTCTCGGCGCAGAAGCGCATGCCGGTCCGGGTGACGTGCCCCTCCTCGGCCTGGACGAGGTGGAGCAGCGGCAGCAGGGCGCTCCGGCTGTCGGGATAGCGGTCGATCACCTCCTTGGCGTCGGCCGCCAGCCGCTCCCGCACCTCCGCGGGATAGTCGGGCGCGGGGAGCGAAGGCATCCCCAGCTGTACGTCATGGCTCACCGGTCGACGCCTCCCATCACAGGGTCGATGGACGCCACCGCGACGATCACGTCGGCCACCTGGCCGCCCTCGCACATCGCCGCCATGGACTGCAGGTTGGTGAAGGACGGATCGCGGAAGTGGACGCGGTACGGACGCGTGCCGCCGTCGCTGACGACGTGCACGCCCAGCTCGCCCTTGGGCGACTCGACCGCGGCGTAGACCTGGCCGGGCGGCACCCGGAAGCCCTCCGTGACCAGCTTGAAGTGGTGGATCAGGGCCTCCATGGAGGTGCCCATGATCTTCTTGATGTGGTCGAGGGAGTTGCCGAGGCCGTCGGGGCCGAGGGCCAGCTGCGCGGGCCAGGCGATCTTCTTGTCCGCGACCATGACCGGGCCGGGCGCCAGCCGGTCCAGGCACTGCTCGACGATCCGCAGGGACTGGTGCATCTCCTCGATGCGGATGAGGAAGCGCCCGTACGCGTCGCAGGTGTCGGCGGTCGGCACCTCGAAGTCGTAGGTGTCGTAGCCGCAGTAGGGCTGGGACTTGCGCAGGTCGTGCGGGAGGCCGGTGGCGCGCAGGATGGGGCCGGTCGCGCCGAGGGCCATGCAGCCGGCCAGGTCGAGGTGGCCGATGTCCTGGAGGCGGCCCTTGAAGATGGGGTTGCCGGTGGCGAGCTTGTCGTACTCCGGCAGGTTCTTGCGCATCTTCTTCACGAAGGCGCGCACCTGGTCCACGGCGCCGGGCGGCAGGTCCTGCGCGAGGCCGCCGGGGCGGACGTAGGCGTGGTTCATGCGCAGGCCGGTGATCAGCTCGTAGATGTCGAGGACGAGCTCGCGGTCCCGGAAGCCGTAGATCATGATCGTGGTGGCGCCGAGCTCCATGCCACCGGTGGCGATGCACACCAGGTGCGAGGAGATTCGGTTCAGCTCCATCAGCAGGACGCGGATGACCGAGGCGCGGTCGGGGATCTGCTCCTCGATGCCCAGCAGCTTCTCCACGCCCAGGCAGTACGCCGTCTCGTTGAAGAACGGCGTCAGGTAGTCCATGCGCGTGACGAAGGTGGTGCCCTGCGTCCACGTCCGGTATTCGAGGTTCTTCTCGATGCCGGTGTGCAGATAGCCGATGCCGCAGCGGGCCTCGGTGACGGTCTCGCCGTCGATCTCCAGGATCAGGCGGAGCACTCCGTGGGTGGACGGGTGCTGCGGGCCCATGTTGACGATGATGCGTTCGTCGTCGGCCTGTTTCGCCTCCGCCGCCAGCTCGTCCCAGTCGCCGCCGGTGACGGTGTAGACGGTGCCTTCGGTGGTCTCGCGCGGGCTTGCCGGTGATGCGCTCATCAGCTGTACGACCTCCGCTCGTCCGGAGCCGGGATGCGGGCGCCCTTGTACTCGACGGGGATGCCGCCGAGGGGGTAGTCCTTGCGCTGCGGGAAGCCCTGCCAGTCGTCCGGCATCATGATCCGCGTGAGCGCGGGGTGGCCGTCGAAGACGAGGCCGAAGAAGTCGTAGGCCTCGCGCTCGTGCCAGTCGTTGGTGGGGTAGACGTCCACGAGCGACGGCAGGTGCGGGTCGGCGTCGGGGACGCTCACCTCCAGCCGGATCAGCCGGTTGTGGGTGATCGAGCGCAGGTGGTAGACCGCGTGCAGCTCGCGGCCCTTGTCTCCGGGGAAGTGCACTCCGCTCACGCCCGTGCACAGCTCGAAGCGGAGCGCGGGGTCGTCGCGGAGGGTGCGGGCGACGCGCGGCAGGTGCTCGCGGGCGATGTGGAACGTGAGCTCGCCGCGGTCGACGACGGTCTTCTCGATGGCGCTCTCCGGCAGGAGGCCCTGTTCCTCCAGGGCGCCCTCCAGTTCGTCCGCCACCTCGTCGAAGTAGCCGCCGTAGGGTCGGGTGGCCTCGCCGGGCAGGCGGACGGTGCGCACCAGGCCGCCGTAGCCGGAGGTGTCGCCGCCGTTGCGGGCGCCGAACATGCCGCGCTGGACGCGGATGGCCTCGCCGTGATCGCCGCGCTGGCCCGGGAGGTTCTGGGCGTTCAGGTCCTTGTCGGGGTTCACGCCGTTGGCGCCGGGCTCCCCGCCGGCCGTGGGTCCGCTCATCGCAGCAGCCCCTTCATCTCGATCAGGGGCAGGGCCTTCAGGGCGGCGTCCTCCGCCTCGCGCTCGGCCTTCTCGCGGTGCGGCCCGAGCTTCTCGCCCTGGATCTTCCGGTGCAGCTTCAGGATCGCGTCCATCAGCATCTCGGGGCGCGGCGGGCAGCCGGGCAGGTAGATGTCGACCGGGACGATGTGGTCGACGCCCTGGACGATCGCGTAGTTGTTGAACATGCCTCCGCTGGAGGCGCAGACGCCCATGGAGATCACCCACTTGGGGTTGGGCATCTGGTCGTAGACCTGGCGCAGGACGGGGGCCATCTTCTGGCTGACCCGGCCGGCGACGATCATCAGATCGGCCTGGCGGGGCGAGCCGCGGAAGACCTCCATGCCGAAGCGGGCCAGGTCGTAGCGGCCGGCGCCGGTGGTCATCATCTCGATGGCGCAGCAGGCCAGGCCGAAGGTCGCCGGGAAGACGGACGACTTGCGGACCCAGCCGGCGGCCTGTTCGACGGTGGTCAGCGCGAAGCCGCTGGGCAGCTTCTCCTCGAGTCCCATGTGGTGCCCCCTAGTCCCATTCCAGGCCGCCGCGGCGCCAGACGTAGGCGTAGGCGACGAAGACGGTGAGCACGAAGAGCAGCATCTCCACGAGCCCGAACAGACCCAGGGCGTCGAAGGTGACGGCCCAGGGGTAGAGGAAGACGATCTCGATGTCGAAGACGATGAAGAGCATCGCCGTCAGGTAGTACTTGATCGGGAAGCGCCCGCCGCCCGCGGGCTGCGGAGTGGGCTCGATACCGCACTCGTAGGCCTCGAGCTTGGCGCGGTTGTACCTCTTGGGCCCGACGATCGAGGCCATGACCACGGAGAAGATCGCGAAGCCTGCCCCGAGGGCTCCCAGTACGAGGATGGGCGCGTAGGCGTTCACCGCTCCTCGCTCCTTCCAGTCGACGCTGACTGCCGGCTCAACCAACCCGGCCGGGCGGACCGCCCCTGCGGGCCACCGGAGATCACCGCGAAGATCGCCGATATGTGAGGCAGTTCACAAGCCCGGGTCGATTGCATCCTATGCCCGTCGGTCTGTGATCTGCGACACGGGGTACACACCCGCGTTTGTGATCTCCACCACCTGACGAACGATCATCAAGTCGGATGAGCGGCGATCTTCGTACACGAAGCGCACAAGTGATCACCAGGGGTGACATTCGGCCGCCCCGCGCCTGGTCGGAGGGGTGGCGCTTTATCAAGAGGCGTGCCGCGCACGCAAATTGGCATGTGCCGCCGTCAACTGATATGGGGCGGCCGTCCACTGACCCCGCGTCGCCCGCGGGGCGTCGCCGGCGCCTTCGTTCACGAGGGCTCGCACGGGACGCCCGGGACGTGAGCTGCGCCACGCGCCAGGAGGTTCAAGGGCCGGATTTCGTGGGTAGCCTCGACACGCGAACCGTGATGGTGATATGACCATCGCCGATCATGACCGATGGCCAAAACCCCATGCTGAGGCGGCTGATAGGGGTCCACGGGTGATCGGCCGCCGTGATGTTCCCGTGATCAAATGCCCGAATTCTGGGCGCGTGCACGTCAATTGTGACGCACGTCACCTTTATTGAACTCAACCTGCGCGGACTGATAGTCCGTTGTCCCATGTCCCCCAACGCGCACATAACCAGCCACCGGAAGCCCCGTCGTACGGCCACCCAGTCGTGGGTCGTCCGCACTGGTGTTGCCGGTGGCGTCCTCAGCACCCTGGCCGTGGCCGGCGCCGGTTCCGCCACCGCCGCCGAGAAGCCCGTCGAGGCGACCGTCGAGATGCCCGCGGTCAACGCGGCCCTGGCCACGTCCATCGCGCAGAGCGCGGCGGCCACCCAGCAGACGTCCTTCGACTTCCAGGACCGCGCGCAGCAGGACGAGGCGACCAGCAAGGTCGAGGCCGCCGCCAAGAAGGCCGCCGACGAGGCCGAGCGCAAGGCCGAGGCGGAGCGCAAGGCCGCCGCCGCCAAGGAGAAGCGCGAGAAGGAGGAGGCCGACCGCGCCTCCCGCGCCACCGAGCGCAAGAGCCTCAGCACCAAGTCCGCCGCCCAGACCTCCGAGGACGCGGCCGGCGCCGCCTCTTCCTCCTCGAAGGGCGCCACCGGCTCCTCCGCCACCCTGGTCTCCTTCCTGGAGGCCCAGCTCGGCAAGGCGTACGTGATGGGCTCCACCGGCCCGTCCTCGTACGACTGCTCCGGCCTGGTCATGGCGGCCTACAACCAGATCGGCATCAGCCTGCCGCGCGTCTCGCAGGACCAGTCGACGGCCGGCACCGCGGTCTCGCTGAGCAACCTGCAGGTCGGCGACATCCTGTACTGGGGCCCCGCGGGCAGCGCGTACCACGTGGCCGTGTACGTCGGCGGCGGCAAGTTCATCGGCGCGCAGAACCCGAGCACGGGCATCGTCGAGCGCGACATGAGCTACTCCCCGCCCACCGGCGCGGTCCGCGTCCTGTAACCCAGGACGCCGGAAGACGTACGAAGGGCCGCCGTCCCACCGCTCGGGACGGCGGCCCTTCGGCATGCCCGCCGGCGGCCGTGTCCCCCGCACGGCCCGCGGCGCGGCTGCCGGCCGGACGCCCTGCGACCCCCGTCTCCCACAGGACGCGTCCCCGGCCTCCCCCGTACCGGGACGGGCCCTCCGAGCCGCTGGAGAAGCGCCCGTCCCGGTATGTGAAGTCTGCAAGCACCGTCACCGGCGGGACAAAGCCCTTCGGCGGGGGCCGAATCCGGACGCCGCGCGACGCTCCCGTACGAAGCCCCCTCCGAAGCCCCGGGCGAAGACGCCTCGCGAAGACCCCGCGCGAGGCTCTGCGCGGAGGTTCCCCGCGCGGGCGTCCCCGCGCTACCGTCGGTCGTCGTGCTCCGCATCCACTTCGGCCCGGACGACCTCGGCAGGGTGCGCCTCACGCCCGGCCCGGACCCCCTGGCGGAGGCGGCGCTGAGCCTGCCCGTGCTGCAGAACCGCTGGATGGGCGGGATCGCCCTCGACGGCTGGCGGCAGCGCACCCAGCGCGGCCTGAGCCCCCTCATGCGGCCCCTGCTGGAGCTCGCCCCGGCCGGCATGGGCGAATACCTCCCGGAGGCGTTCCTGCACGCCGAGGACGGCGCCACCACGCTCGCCGAGAGCCTGGAGTCCGTGTGGGCCCTGCCGCAGAAGGTCTGGACGGCCGAGCTGGAGTGCGCGCTGGACCACCGCCCCGTGCCCCAGTGGTTCGGCGACCTGCACACCGCGGACCGGCCGGCCGCCCGCACCGTCGACCAGGCCTTCCGCTCGTACTACGACACGGCCCTCGCGCCCTACTGGTCGCAGGTGACCGCCTGCGTGCAGGCCGACCGCACGCGCCGCATCCGCACCGCCGCGGAGCAGGGCGTCGAGCACCTCCTGGCCACCCTGCACCCCACCGTGCGCTGGGAGTCGCCCGTGCTGCACGTGCCCTGCATGCACAACGAGGGCTTCCACCGGGACTTCCACGACGTGTTCCTGGCGGGCCGGGGCCTGACCCTCACGCCCTCGTTCTTCTGGCCGCACCCCACGGCGCGGGCCCACAGCGCGGACGACGAGGCGCCCATCGACCTCTGCTACCCCGTCGCCCTCGACCTCACCGCCTACCAGACGGTGCTCACCGGCCCCGCCGGGCGCGGCTCCGGCGACCTCGCGCGGCTGACCGCACTGCTCGGGCGCACCCGCGCCCGCGTGCTGGACGCGGCCGCGGACGGCGGCAGCACGGCGCAGCTCGCCCGCCGCGCCGGGGTCTCCCCGGCCTCGGCGAGCGAGCACGCGACCGTCCTGCGGGAGGCGGGCCTCCTCACCACCCGCCGCAACGGGCCGTCCGTGCATCACACGCTGACGCCGCTGGGGCAGGCGCTGCTCGACGGGGTGGGCTGAGCGTCAGTCCACGCAGGGCAGGCCCTTCCCGCCGCCGTCACGCCTTCGGCGCCACCCGGCTCAGCCCGTTGATGATGCGGTCCATCGCGTCGCCGCCCGTCGGGTCCGTCAGGTTGGCCAGCATCTTCAGCGTGAACTTCATCAGCAGCGGGTGCGTCAGGCCGTGCTGGGCACCGATCTTCATGACCTTCGGGTTGCCGATGAGCTTCACGAACGCCCGGCCGAGCGTGTAGTAGCCGCCGTAGGTGTCCTTGAGGACCTTCGGGTAGCGCTGCAGGGCCAGCTCGCGCTGCGCGTACGAGGCGCGCGCGTGCGCCTGCACGATGACGTCCGCGGCGATCTGCCCGGACTCCATGGCGTACGCGATGCCCTCGCCGTTGAACGGGTTCACGAGCCCGCCCGCGTCGCCGACCAGCAGCAGGCCGCGCGTGTAGTGCGGCTGGCGGTTGAAGGCCATGGGGAGGGCCGCGCCGCGGATCGGGCCGGTCATGTTCTCCGGGGTGTAGCCCCAGTCCTCGGGCATCGAGGCGCACCACGCCTTGAGGACCTCGCGCCAGTCCAGCTCCTTGAAGGACTCCGAGGTGTTGAGGACGCCGAGGCCGACGTTGCTCGTGCCGTCGCCCATGCCGAAGATCCAGCCGTAGCCGGGCAGCAGCCGGTCCTTCGGGCCGCGCCGGTCCCACAGCTCCAGCCAGGACTCCAGGTAGTCGTCGTCGTGGCGTGGGGAGGTGAAGTACGTGCGCACGGCCACGCCCATGGGGCGGTCCTCGCGGCGGTGCAGGCCCATGCCCAGCGACAGCCGGGAGGAGTTGCCGTCGGCGGCGACGACGAGCGGGGCGCGGAAGGTGACCGGCGTCTTCTCCTCGCCGAGCTTCGCCTCGACGCCCACGATGCGGCCCGTGCGGTCGTCGATGACGGGCGCGCCCACGTTGCAGCGCTCGTACATCCGGGCGCCGGCCTTGACCGCGTTGCGGGCGAGCTGCTCGTCGAAGTCGTCGCGCTTGCGGACCAGTCCGTAGTCCGGGAAGGAGGCGAGGTCCGGCCAGTCGAGCTGGAGCCGGACGCCGCCGCCGATGATGCGCAGGCCCTTGTTGCGCAGCCAGCCCGCCTCCTCGGAGATGTCGATGCCCATCGACACGAGCTGCTTGGTGGCGCGCGGGGTCAGGCCGTCGCCGCACACCTTCTCGCGCGGGAACGCCGTCTTCTCCAGCAGGAGGACGTCCAGTCCGGCCTTGGCGAGGTAGTACGCGGTGGTCGACCCGGCCGGGCCGGCCCCGACGACGATCACATCCGCGGAGTGTTCGGTATCGGTCACGGTCGGCTCTCCCGGTTCGGCTGAGGACTGGTCACCCGAGTCTATGAGCCGCCCGCCCGGCGCCGGGCGGGGGCTGCTCCTCCACGCCACTCCCGGCGGAGCGTCAGCCGGAGGCCCGCGCGCCGGCCTGCCAGGAGCCGAGCGCCGTGTCGAAGGGCTTGCGCGTGGCGTCCCCTTCGTCCCGGCCGGCGAACATGATGGCGTACTCGGTGCCCGAGGCGTCCACGTACGCCTGGTTGTAGGCGTGCATGGTGCGGCCGGTGGCCTTCTCTGTCCAGGTCCACTCCCACAGGGCGCCCGGCCGGCCCTGGAAGGTGTTCCGCGTCATCGACACCCGCCGGTAGCCGTTCTGTCCCTCCCCGCCCTTCTCCAGCTCCTTGAAGTGGTCGTACGGGGACTGCTTCGCGTCGCGCACGATGCCGATCCGCAGGTGCTCGGGGCCCGTGCTGCCGGTGTAGTCGATCTGGCCGCTGCCCTTGTCCTCCCGGCGCCACCCCTTGGGCACCTCAAGGGCGAACCCCTCCGGAGCGGTCACCTTCTCGTAGCCGCTGGTGGCAGGCTCCGAGGACTCCGGGCCGGACGCCGACGGGGAGGCCGACATGGAATCCGAAGGCGAGGGCGAGGCGGAGGCCGACGCGGAGGGGGACCCGGACGGCGAGGGGGACGCGGAGGGCGACGGGCTGACCGGGACGCTCGGCTTCGCCGGGGGCGCGGCCGGTGCCGTGGGCGTCTCGTCGTCGATGCCGAGGGTGTGCTGCTTGCCGCCGTCCTTCTTGTGCTGCGACAGCAGCACGCCGCCCACCACCGCCCCGCCGAGCACGCAGACCGCCACTGCGACCCCCACCCACTTGAGCACGCCGGGGCGGCGGGGCGTGGTGGCGAACCCGAAGGGCCCCGGGGCGGGGGTGATGGTGAACTGTCCGGGAGCGGCCGCCTTGTACGTCCGCGGCCGGCCGCACTTCATGCAGAAGTGCGCGTCCTCCCGGACGAACGGGGTACTGCAGTGCGAACAGGCGTTCATGAGGCGCTCCGGGGCTCGGGACGGTCGTACGGAGGGCGGGGACCTTGATCGTATCGACCGTTGACGCCCTGCCCATGACAATCCGTCGGACGCCGGCGGGACCCGGAGCGGCCCCGCCGGTCACCCCCGGGGGCGATGGCTCAGCCCGCCGCCTTCGTCCCCCGGTGCAGGGCGACGACGCCGCCGGTCAGGTTGCGCCACGCGACCTTCGACCAGCCCGCCTCCTGCAGCAGCCCGGCGAGCGCCGGCTGGTCCGGCCAGGCGCGGATCGACTCGGCGAGGTACACGTACGCGTCGGGGCTGCTGCTGACGGCCCGCGCGACGGGCGGCAGGGCGCGCATCAGGTACTCGGTGTAGACCGTGCGGAACGGCGCCCAGGTGGGCGTCGAGAACTCGCAGATCACCACGCGGCCGCCGGGCCGGGTGACCCGCAGCATCTCGCGCAGCGCCGCGCCGGTGTCCTGCACGTTGCGCAGCCCGAAGGAGATCGTGACGGCGTCGAACACGCCGTCCGCGAAGGGCAGGCGCGTCGCGTCACCGGCGGTCAGCAGCATCCACGGGTTGCGCTTCTTGCCCTCGCGCAGCATGCCGACGGAGAAGTCGCAGGGGACGACGTACGCACCGTCGACGACGAACGGCATCGACGAGGTGCCCGTGCCGGCCGCGAGGTCCAGCACCTTCTCGCCCGGGCGGGCGCCGACGGCCCGGGCGACGGCCTTGCGCCACAGACGGGCCTGGCCGAGCGACAGCACGTCGTTGGTGAGGTCGTATTTGGCCGCCACGTCGTCGAACATCGCGGCGACTTCGTGCGGCTGCTTGTCCAGGGATGCTCGGGTCACGCCCCCATTGTTCACCCCCGGGGCCGGAGGGGACGCAGAGGGTTGGGAGGCAGCGGGCCGGGAGGCAGTGGGCTGGACGGGGACGGCGCGCCCGGGAAGGACCGGCCGTCCCGCGGTGCCGACTGCGCTCGTCCCGGGAGCCCCCGCTCCCCGGGACCGCCGGACCCCCCGCCCGGCGTCGCGCGCCCTTGCGGCCCGGCGTACCGAAACCGTTGCCAGGGCCCTCCACAGTGACACCGCGGGACGCCCGTAGCGGCCGTCCCCGCGGCACTCATCCTGCCGCGCCGAACGGACCGCAGCCCTCCGCATTGATGGGCTTCTGACGTGCGGGAACGCCCTCCATACGGCTCGTTGACGCCGGTGCGGGGCGCCCCGCCGGCGGCGGAGGCCGCAGGGCCTGCGCTCAGCGGCGCCGGTACACCAGCCGGCCGGCGAGCACCGTCGCCACGCAGGTGGCCGCGCCCGCCTCCAGCAGGGCGGCCTCGTCCGGCACGTCGAAGACGGCGAGGTCGGCGCGGCCGCCGACGGCGAGGGGCTCCGCCACGGAGCCGGGCAGGTCCCGGCCCTCCTGGAAGGGGTCGAGGCTCGGCTCGCCGACCAGGATCCCCGGCGCGAGCAGGGCCGGCACGACCCGCAGCCCCGACCGGGCGACCGCCGCCGACAGCACCGGATCCTCGAAGGTCCCCATCGCGGCCACCGCCGTCGTCCCGTGGCGCAGCATCTGCTGCAGCCCCCGCCGGACGCTGCCCGCCCGGCGGGTCCCGGTCATCTCCAGCGCCGCCTTCCGCTCGCCGGTGAGCGGCCGGTCCCCGAGCTCGTCGTACTCGCGCGGATCCGGGTAGTAGGCCTCCTTCAGCAGCCACGCCGTGTGCCACTGCCGCAGCCCCGGCGTCAGCACCCCCGGCCAGCGCCGCACCCGCGCCTGCGGGAACGCCGCGGCCACGTCCTCGTACGGGCCGGTCGCCGCGATCCTGTCGCCGTCCACGACCACGGCGCCGCCGGGCACGGGAGCCGCGCCCGGGGCGGCGGTCAGCAGCAGACCGGCCGTGTGCAGCGTCAGCAAGGCGGCGTCAGCTCGCGTCGATGAGCTTCAGCTCGGGATGCGCCGTGCCGCCCTCGATCGCCGTCGACGACAGGTGCGAGACGACGCGGTCGTCGACCGGGTCGTTCGCCGGGTCGTCGTGCACGAGCAGGTGCTCGTACGTCGTGGCGCGCTGCGCCGGCACCCGGCCCGCCTTGCGGATCAGGTCGATGAGCTCCATGCGGTTGGAGCGGTGCTTGGCGCCGGCCGAGGAGACGACGTTCTCCTCCAGCATCACCGAGCCCAGGTCGTCCGCGCCGTAGTGCAGCGAGAGCTGGCCCGCCTCCTTGCCGACGGTCAGCCAGGAGCCCTGGATGTGGGCGACGTTGTCGAGGAAGAGCCGGGCGACGGCGATCATCCGCAGGTACTCGAAGACGGTCGCCTGCGTACGGCCCTTCAGCACGTTGTTCTGCGGCTGGTAGGTGTACGGGATGAAGGCGCGGAAGCCGCCCGTGCGGTCCTGCACGTCGCGGATCATGCGCAGGTGCTCGATGCGCTCGGCGTTCGTCTCGCCGGTGCCCATGAGCATGGTGGAGGTCGACTCGACGCCCAGGGTGTGCGCCAGCTCCATGATCTCCAGCCAGCGCTCGCCGGACTCCTTCAGCGGCGCGATGGCCTTGCGCGGCCGGGCCGGCAGGAGTTCGGCGCCGGCGCCCGCGAAGGAGTCCAGGCCGGCGGCGTGGATGCGGCGGATCGCCTCTTCGGCGCTCACGCCGGAGATCCGCGACATGTGCTCCACCTCGGACGCGCCGAGGGAGTGGATCACCAGCTGCGGGAACTCCTTCTTGATGGCCGAGAAGTGCTCCTCGTAGTACTCCACGCCGTAGTCCGGGTGGTGGCCGCCCTGGAACATGATCTGCGTGCCGCCGAGCTCCACGGTCTCCGCGCAGCGGCGCAGGATGTCGTCGAGGGGGCGCGTCCAGACCTTGTCGCTCTTCGGCGGGGCGAAGAAGGCGCAGAACTTGCACGCCGTGACGCACGAGTTCGTGTAGTTGATGTTGCGCTCGATGATGTACGTGGCGATGTGCTCGATGCCCGCGTAGCGGCGGCGCCGGGCGGCGTCCGCGGCGGCGCCCAGGGCGTGCAGCGGAGCGTGCCGGTAGAGGTCGAGCGCCTCCTCCGGGGTGATGCGGCCACCGGCGGCGGCACGGTCGAGGACCGCGGTCACATCCATGGGCGTGAGTTCGGCCTTCTCGCTCACCGGGGCGTCCCTTCGGAGGGGGTTTGACACGACCGTCAGCCTACGCCAGGGCCCTGACGGGCCGGGGGGTGGGCGGTCAACCGGTGCGGGCGAGCGTCGCGGTGGGTTTGCCGCCCCCGGCGTCGTCGGAAGCGAAACGGATCTTCCCGTCCGGGGCGAGTCGGTAGGTGACCGTGGCGGTCGCGCTCGTGCAGAGGGCGCCCCGCTCCCCGTCGGTGCTCTCCTCCAGCACGAGCCGGTCGGCGGTCGAGGAGAGGAGCTTCGCCTTGCTGTGGCACTGCACGGTCCCGAGCACGTCATAGGTCGTACGGATCACGTAGTCGCCCTTGCCGCCGCCGGCGATCACGCTGGACATGGTGCCGTTGGCGAGGCCGTTGCCCGTGACGACACTGCCGCTCCAGGTGCCGGTGAAGCCCGGCGGGACGGCAGCCTGCCCGGCGTCCGGGCGGGCGGAGCGCGTGGCGGCCGGAGGCTCCTCGCCACCGCCGCCGGACGGAGGGATCACGCCGAGCAGGTAGAGCAGGACGGCCGCCGGCACCGCCGGCAGGAGGACTGCACCGGCCAGCACCCGCCACCGGCGGGGGCGGCGCGCCCCGCCCGCCTCTGCAGCCTCTACAGACACACCGGCCTCCACAAGCGCAGCCGCCCCCGCAGGCGCAGCCGCCTCCGTCGCAGGCCCGCCCGGGTCCCCGGCCCCCGGCGGCGCGTGCG
>NZ_PXWG01000153.1 GCF_003011965.1 Streptosporangium nondiastaticum | reverse complement strand
GGCGGGGACGGCGCGCTGGGCGGCCCGGACGACGGCCGGCACGGCGAGCCCGGCGCCGGTGCCGAGGAGCGCGGTCCAGAGGGTGTAGGCGGGCCAGGTGGTGGCGGTGCCGAGGCGGGTGAGCAGGTACGCCCCGGCGGCGGCCGCGGCGCAGCCGGTCGCGGCGAAGAGCCGGCAGAGGCCGGTGCGGCGGGCGAGCTGTCCGCTGATGAGGGAGCCGAGGACGGCGCCGGCCGTCAGGGGCAGCACGAGGAGCCCCGAACGGACGGCGCCCGCGCCGTCGGCCATCTGCAGGAAGGTGGGCAGATAGCCGACGGCGCCGAAGAGGGCGGCTCCGGTGGCGGCGCCGGTGAGGGCGCAGGCGAGGACGGCGGGGCGGCGGAACAGCCGGGGCGGGAGGAGGGGTTCGGCCGCGAGGTTCTCGGCGACGACGAGGAGCAGCGCGGTGCCGAGCGTGGCCGCCGCGAGCCCGAGGGTGACGCGGGAGTGCCAGGGGTGGGCGGTGCCGGCCCGGGTGGCGAGCAGGACGAGGCAGGCCGAGAAGGCCGCGAGGAGGAGCGCGCCGAGGACGTCGAAGCGGGCGCGGCGCGCGGTTCCGGGGAGCCGCAGTCCGAAGGCGGCGGCGACGAGGGCGAGGGCGCCGAGGGGGACGTTGAGGTCGAAGCACCAGCGCCAGGAGGCGTGGTCGGTGAGGAGGCCGCCGAGCGGGGGCCCGGCGACGGTGCCGAGGCCGAACACGGCGGCGGCCGCGGCGAGATGGCGGGCGCGCTCGCGGGCCGGCACCAGGCCGGCGATGATCGCGTGGACGCCGGCCAGCACGCCGCCTCCGCCGATGCCCTGCAGGACGCGGAAGGCGACGAGCTGGTCCATGGTGTGCGCGCGGGCGGCCAGCGCGGAGGCGGCGGCGAGGAGGACGAGGGCGAAGGCGAACACGCCCTTGCGGCCGGTGAACTCGCCGAGCCTGCCGAACACGGGCAGGGCGGCGGCGGAGCCGAGCAGGTAGGCCGTGATCACCCAGGGCATGCGGCCGAGGCCGTGCAGCTCGCCGGCGACGGCGGGCAGGGCGGTGACGACGACGGTCTGGTCGAGCGCGGCGAGGAGCAGCGCGATCAGCAGGCCGGCGAGGACGACGCGCAACCTCCCCCGGCCGGCGGGGGGTTCGGGGGGCGCCTCGAAGACGGGGACGGCTTCGGGTGCGGGCAGGGCGGGCGCGTGCCCGTCGCTCTGTACCAAGGTGGTCCCGCCCACGTACCGCTCCCCTCGTAGCGCCTGCTATCGCCGCCCTTTTCTCGCATTTCGCGACAACGGCGAGCAACCGAGGGGATTGACCCGAGAGGCCATCCGTGGGGCTTTTGCGCCGGTCGGAGGCATACGGCGGCCCGGCGCGGCACCGGGGAAACCACCCGAAACGGTGAAGCCCGGACCGCGGCCGGTCCGGGCTTCCACCGATGGTGGCGGGGCCGCGCGGGGGCGGCCCCGGGTTACTTCTCGACCTCCGCGGCCAGCTTGGCGAGCACCGCGTCGTAGATCCGGCCGAGGCCCTTGGGGGCGAAGGTGCGCTCGAAGAAGCCGCCGATGCCGCCGGCGCCGTTCCACACGGTGCTGACGACGGCCTTGGCCTTGCCCTCTCCGGCCGGGGTGACGGTCCAGGTGGTCACCATGGAGGAGTTGCGGTCCTTCTCGACCAGCTGGCCGGTGGTGGGCTCGCTGACCTCCAGCAGGCAGTCGCGGACGCGCTTGCTGGTGGCCTGGAGCTTCCAGTGCACCAGGGTGCCCTCGCCGTCCCCGCCCTCGCGCACCTCGTACTCGCTGAAGTGCTCGGGCAGCAGCTTGGCCCGGGTGCCGGTGTAGTCCGCCAGCGCGTCGAACACCTCCTCGGGGTCCGCCGCGATGATCCGCTCCGTGGTGGCCTCGACCTGGCCCATGGCTTGTCCTCCGGACGTCGTACCGAACTGCTACGTGCTTCGCCGCACAGCCAACCACCAACGCCACACCCGCCCAAATCCGGACCCCCTCACCCGACGCGAACATGTGTTCTAATCTCGAAAGGGAGGGATCGACCGCGAGAACGATTCGGTAGCGATGTGAAGGAGGATCGCCATGCGCTGGTCCGGCCTGGGCGACGGAGGCGCCGCCACGGGCGCGCTCTTCGGCACCGACGTGGTGACGCGCACCCTGGACACCCCGGAGTTCCGGGGCGTCACCTTCCACGAGGTCCGCGCGAAGTCGGTCGTCAACCGGGTGCCGGGCGCCTCCCGGATGCCCTTCGAGTGGACCGTGAACCCCTACCGGGGCTGCACGCACGCGTGCGTGTACTGCTTCGCCCGCAAGACCCACAGCTACCTCGACCTGGACACCGGCCTCGGCTTCGACTCCCAGATCGTCGTCAAGGTCAACGCCCCCGAGGTGCTCCGCCGCGAGCTGGCCGCACCGCGCTGGCGCGGCGAGCACATCGCCATGGGCACCAACGTCGACTGCTATCAGCGCGCCGAGGGCCGCTACCGGCTGATGCCCGGCATCATCGCCGCGCTGCGCGACCGCGCGAACCCCTTCTCGATCCTCACCAAGGGCACGCTGATCCTGCGCGACCTGGAGCTGCTGCGCGAGGCCGCGGCCGTCACCGACGTCGGGGTCTCGGTCTCCGCCGGCTTCCTCGACCGCGAGCTGTGGCGCACGGTCGAACCCGGCACCCCCTCGCCCGAGCGGCGACTGGACGCAGTCCGCACGCTCACCGCCCACGGCATCGCCTGCGGCGTGCTGATGGCTCCGGTCATCCCCTTCCTCGGCGACTCCCCCGAGCAGCTCCGCGCCACGGTCCGCGCCGTGGCCGCCGCCGGCGCGACGTCGGTCACTCCGCTCGCGCTCCACCTGCGCCCCGGCGCCCGCGAGTGGTACATGGCCTGGCTGGCCCGCCACCACCCGCACCTGGTGCGCCGCTACGAGACGATGTACGCGGGCGGCGCCTACGCCCCCACGTGGTACCAGCGGCGCATCACCCGGCAAGTCCACGAATACGCCGCCGAATTCGGCATAGGCCCCACGCCTCCCGGGGCCCACCGCCGCGTCCCCGCCCCGCCGGATGCGGACCCGTCACCCCCGCAAGGGACCCAGCTCAGCCTGCTGTGAACCCCACCGCCGTACGGCCGTGGTGCGCGCCGCCGCCCCCGCCGGTCACGTGAGCCGCGCCAGCGCCTCGTGAGCCGCGGCCCGCAGCCGTTCGTGCTCGCGGGCCGCGACCAGGACGTCCTCGGCGCGGCGGTCGCCCAGGACGCCGAGGCCCTCCACGCAGGCGCGGGCGATCGGCCAGCAGTGGTCGCGGGCCGCCAGCAGCCGTTCGAGCGTGGCGAGCAGGGCGGGGACGGACTCGGGGGCGCGGAGCTCGGTCAGCAGGCGGACGGGGTGCAGGGCGTAGGCGGTGCGCAGCGGGTTGGTGGCGAGGGCCGCGGCCGCGCGGGCGGTGCGGGGGTCTCCGAGGCGGGCGAGGACGAAGGCGGCGGTGGCGCAGCGCACCGGTTCGCGGTAGTTGAGGAGCAATATGAGCGTTTCGAAGGCCCGCCGGTCACCCTCCGCGCCCAGGACGAAGGCCGCGATCTCGCGGGCCCACAGCGGCTGTTCGGGGGCGACCAGGATCCCGGCGAGCTCGTCCCGGCGGGCTCGCCGGGCGGGCGGGCCGCCGTCGCGCGAGCGGACGAGCGCGAGGAGCCGCTCGAAACCGGCGAACTCGGCGGACGTGACCAGCTCGGCCCGCACCCGCTTGACCAGCGCACGGAATTCCTCTTCTGCCCTCTCGGCTCCTGTCACTGCCCGCTTCTCCTCCCCGAGTGGCCTGTGCCACATGTTAGGTCGCCCGCCCAGACCCTGGCGCTCTTGGTTACCCGTGAGTTAATCTCCCGGCAAGAGCGGCACCCCCGCTCGGGCGGCCTGGTGACGCAGCCGCCCGCTCGCTTCGACGTCGGTTCGTCGGTTCGGCCCGTCGAGTACGGCACGGCCCCGGGACAGGGCCTGCCGGTCGCACAACTCCCTTTCCGCGGTCGCCCCTTACCCGTACCCGGAAACGCATCCGACCGACGCATCCCCGCGCGCACGGGGACCTTCTTCTGGAGTCTCGCGATGGACCGTACGTCCACCCCTCCGCCGGCCGAGCCGCCCAGCCTCCCGTCCCCCGCCCCCTTGCGGGCCGTCGCCGTCGTGGGCCTCGGCACCATGGGGGCCGGCATCGCCGAAGTCCTGGTCCGGGCCGGCCGTGACGTCGTGGGCATCGACGTCTCGGAGGCCGCGGCGGCGCACGCCGTCCGCGCGCTGGAGACCGCCACCGCCCGCGCGGTGCGCCGCGAGCGCATCACCGAGGACGAGCGGCGGGCCGCGCTGGCCCGCTTCCGCACGGCCACGGACCTGCGGGAGGCGGCCGGCGCCGACCTGGTGATCGAGGTCGTGCCCGAGGACTACGCCCTCAAGCACGAGGTGTTCACCGCGCTGGACGCGATCGTGAGCCCCGGCACGATCCTGGCGACGGGCACCAACGCGCTGTCCGTGACCCGGCTGGCCGCGGACTCGGCCCGCCCCGAGCGCGTCCTCGGGCTGCACTTCTTCAACCCCGCGCCGGCGATGAAGCTGGTGGAGGTCGTCTCGTCGGTGCTGACCGCACCCGCAGCCGTCTCGGCCGTCACCGCGCTCGCCCGCGAGCTCGGCAAGGAGCCCGTCGCGGTCGGCGACCGGCCCGGCTTCGTCGCCGACGGCCTGCTGTTCGGCTATCTGAACCAGGCGGCCGCGATGTACGAGTCGCGCTACGCCACCCGCGAGGACATCGACGCGGCGATGCGGCTGGGCTGCGGGCTGCCGATGGGCCCGCTCGCCCTGCTGGACCTGATCGGCATCGACACCGCGCGCACGGTCCTGGAGGCCATGTACGCGGCCTCCCACGACCGGCTGCACGCGCCCGCGCCCGTCCTCGGCCAGCTCGCGGAGGCGGGGCTGACCGGCCGCAAGGCGGGCCGCGGCTTCTACACCTACGACGGGCCGGACTCGGCCGTGGTCGTGCCGGACGCCGAGACCCCGGGCAGCGGCGGGGACGGGGCCGCGGCGGCACCGCGCGAGGTGCGCGCGGTCGGCGTGGCCGGGTCGGGCACGATGGCGAGCGGCATCGCCGAGGTCTTCGCCAAGGCCGGCCACCACGTGGTGCTCGCGGCGCGCACGCAGGAGAAGGCCGAGGCCGCCAAGGCGCGGGTGGCGAAGTCCCTCGCGCGCTCGGTGGACAAGGGCCGCCTCACGGCCGCCGAGCGGGACGCCGCCCTGGCGGCGATCGAGCCGGCGGGCTCGCTGGACGCGTTCGCCGGCGTCGACCTCGCGGTCGAGGCCGTCGCGGAGGACCTGGCGGTCAAGCAGCAGCTGTTCGGCACGCTCGACAAGGTCTGCCGGCCGGGCGCGGTGCTGGCCACGACCACGTCCTCGCTGCCCGTCGTCGCCCTGGCCCGCGCGACCTCGCGCCCGCAGGACGTCATCGGGATGCACTTCTTCAACCCGGCGCCGGCGATGAAGCTCGTGGAGGTCGTCCGCACGGTCCTCACCGCGGACGACGCGCACGCCACCGTCCGCGCGGTCTGCGCGAAGGTGCGCAAGCACGCCGTGGACTGCGGCGACCGGGCCGGGTTCATCGTGAACGCCCTGCTGTTCCCGTACCTGAACAACGCGGTGAAGATGGTGCAGGAGCACTACGCGAGCCCGGACGACATCGACGCGGCCATGAAGCTCGGCGGCGGCTATCCGATGGGCCCGTTCGAACTGCTCGACGTCGTGGGGCTCGACGTGTCCCTGGCCATCGAGAAGGTCCTGCACCGCGAGTTCCGCGACCCGGGCCTCGCCCCCGCTCCCCTGCTGGAGCACCTCGTGGCGGCGGGCTGCCTGGGCCGCAAGACGGGCCGCGGCTTCCGCGAGTATGCGAAGGCCTGACAGGACGGCGCGCGAGCGCGACGCGGGCTGGGGCGGACTGCTCGAACCGGGGGACGGTCCGTCCCGGCGCGCCCGTGCGGACGCGTGTTACGTTCCCCACATGCCCCAGCCCGCCAAGGCCGTCCGCGCTTCGCGCACGGCCGACGTAACACCCCGTGAGACCCGAGACCCGCACCCCGGCCCCGAGACCGCCGGCAGCCGCCGGGCCGCCGCCCAGCGCCTCACCATGCGCCGCAAACTCGCCACCGCCGCGATGGAGTTGTTCGCGACCAAGGGCTACGAGGCGACGACCGTCGACGAGATCGCGGCCGCGGCCGGCGTCGCCCGCCGCACCTTCTTCCGCCACTTCCGCTCCAAGGAAGAGGCCATCTTCCCCGACCACGACGACACGCTGGTGCGGGCCGCCGGGGTGCTGGACGCGGCCCCGCCGCACGAGAACCCCCTGGACACCGTCTGCCGGGGCATCAAGGAGGTCATGCGGATGTACGCGGCCTCCCCGGCCGTGTCCGTCGAGCGCTACCGCCTGACCCGCGAGGTGCCCGCCCTGCGCGAGCGCGAGATCGCCTCCGTCGCCCGCTACGAGCGGCTCTTCACCCGCTACCTCCTCGGCCACTTCGACGAGGGCGCGCACCACGTCGGCGACGACGACCCGCTGCTCGCCGAGGTCGCCGCGTCGGCCGTCGTCACCGCGCACAACCACGTGCTGCGGCGCTGGCTGCGCGGCGGCGGGCAGGGCGACGTGGAGACCCAGCTGGACCACGCTTTCGCGATCGTGCGGGAGACCTTCGGCACGGGCATCGGGGCCGGGCGCGACCGGCAGGCAAAGGCTCCGGGCGCGACGGCGCGGGCCGAGGGCGAGGTGCTGGTCACGGTGGCCCGGACGGACGCGCCGCTGGACGAGGTCATGCGGGCGATCGAGAAGGCGCTCAAGAAGAAGTAGGACATCACCCGATATTCACCGACGAAGGCCGCCCCCAAGGGGCGGCCTTCGTTGCTCATGCGTGCCCTCCGGATGACATCTGAGAGAAATTGTTGGCACCGAGTGTCTTGTCGTGTGGCACGGCGTGCCATACGTTGTGCGTGTCCGGGCGGCCGGCGCGCAGACGACAAGTGTCGTGCGCCGGCTGTCCCCACAAGAACGTTGTGCGCCCGGACGCCTGCGTCACAGGCACCCCCACCGCGCCCACCGGCGCCGGGTCGAAGCTGCACCGAGCACCGCCCCGCACCACCGCCGAACCGACGGCACCGCCTCAGCACCTCCCCCGCACCACCCCCGACGTTCCTTCAAGCCGTTCCCCAACGTGCTTCGCCGGAGGCAATACCGTGAACCAGATACTCGACGCCATCCTCGCGCCGGACAGTACGCCCGAGGACTTCGCGGCCCTGACCGTCCCCGACTCCTACCGCGCGGTGACCGTGCACAAGGACGAGGCCGGCATGTTCGAGGGCCTCTCCACCCGGGAGAAGGACCCCCGCAAGTCGCTGCACGTCGAGGAGGTGCCGGTGCCCGAACTCGGGCCCGGCGAGGCGCTCGTGGCCGTCATGGCCAGCTCGGTGAACTACAACTCCGTCTGGACCTCGATCTTCGAGCCGCTGCCCACCTTCGGCTTCCTGGAGCGCTACGGCAAGCTCTCCCCGCTCGCCAAGCGCCACGACCTGCCGTACCACGTCATCGGCTCCGACCTCGCGGGCGTGGTCCTGCGCACCGGCCCCGGCGTCAACGCCTGGAAGCCCGGCGACGAGGTCGTCGCCCACTGCCTGTCCGTGGAGCTGGAGTCCGCCGACGGCCACGACGACACGATGCTCGACCCCGAACAGCGCATCTGGGGCTTCGAGACGAACTTCGGCGGGCTCGCCGAGATCGCGCTGGTGAAGTCCAACCAGCTGATGCCCAAGCCGCGCCACCTGAGCTGGGAGGAGGCGGCGGCCCCGGGCCTGGTCAACTCCACCGCGTACCGCCAGCTCGTCTCCCGCAACGGCGCCGGCATGAAGCAGGGCGACAACGTCCTGATCTGGGGCGCGAGCGGCGGACTCGGCTCGTACGCAACGCAGTTCGCGCTCGCCGGCGGCGCCAACCCGATCTGCGTGGTCTCCAGCGACAAGAAGGCGGAGATCTGCCGCCGGATGGGCGCCGAGGCGATCATCGACCGCTCGGCCGAGGGCTACAAGTTCTGGAAGGACGAGCACGAGCAGGACCCGCGCGAGTGGAAGCGGCTCGGCAAGCGCATCCGCGAGCTGACCGGCGGCGAGGACGTCGACATCGTCTTCGAGCACCCGGGCCGCGAGACCTTC
Source organism: Streptosporangium nondiastaticum (assembly GCF_003011965.1). GTDB lineage: Bacteria > Actinomycetota > Actinomycetes > Streptomycetales > Streptomycetaceae > Streptomyces > Streptomyces nondiastaticus. Next base: position 7,562 of record NZ_PXWG01000153.1, on the reverse strand, counting down.
GGCGCGAGCGTGTACGTCACGCGCAAGGGCGGCACGGTCGTCACCTGCGCCTCGACCTCGGGCTACAAGCACGAGTACGACAACCGCTACCTGTGGATGTCGCTGAAGCGCATCGTGGGCTCGCACTTCGCCAACTACCGCGAGGCGTGGGAGGCCAACCGCCTCATCGCCAAGGGCAAGATCCACCCCACGCTGTCGAAGACGTACCGCCTGGAGGACACCGGGCAGGCCGCGTACGACGTGCACCGCAACCTCCACCAGGGCAAGGTCGGCGTGCTGTGCCTGGCGCCCGAGGAGGGCATGGGGGTCCGCGACGAGGAGATGCGGGCGAAGCACATCGACGCCATCAACCGCTTCCGGAACGAGTGAGAGCGCAGGAATGACTGAGCGTCAAAAGGACCGGCCCTGGCTCATGCGGACCTACGCCGGGCACTCGACCGCCGAGGCGTCCAACGAGCTCTACCGGCGCAACCTCGCCAAGGGCCAGACCGGTCTCTCGGTCGCCTTCGACCTGCCGACGCAGACCGGCTACGACTCCGACCACATCCTCGCCCGCGGCGAGGTCGGCCGGGTCGGCGTGCCGGTCGCGCACCTCGGCGACATGCGGCGGCTGTTCCAGGACATCCCGCTGGAGCAGATGAACACCTCCATGACCATCAACGCCACCGCCATGTGGCTGCTGGCCATGTACCAGGTGGTCGCGGAGGAGCAGGGAGCCGACGTCACCAAGCTGCAGGGGACGACGCAGAACGACATCGTCAAGGAGTACCTCTCGCGCGGGACGCACGTCTTCCCGCCGGGGCCCTCGCTGCGGCTGACCACCGACATGATCACGTACACGGTGGCGCACATCCCCAAGTGGAACCCGATCAACATCTGCAGCTACCACCTGCAGGAGGCGGGGGCCACGCCGGTCCAGGAGATCGCGTACGCGATGTCCACCGCGATCGCGGTGCTGGACGCGGTGCGGGAGTCCGGCCAGGTGCCGGAGGAGAAGTTCGGCGACGTCGTCGCCCGGATCTCCTTCTTCGTCAACGCCGGCGTCCGGTTCATCGAGGAGATGTGCAAGATGCGGGCCTTCGGCCGGATCTGGGACCGCATCACCCACGAGCGCTACGGCATCGAGAACCCCAAGCAACGCCGCTTCCGCTACGGCGTCCAGGTCAACTCCCTCGGCCTGACCGAGGCGCAGCCGGAGAACAACGTCCAGCGCATCGTCCTGGAGATGCTGGCCGTGACGCTCTCCAAGGACGCCCGCGCCCGCGCCGTGCAGCTGCCGGCCTGGAACGAGGCGCTGGGCCTGCCCCGGCCCTGGGACCAGCAGTGGAGCCTGCGGATCCAGCAGGTCCTCGCCCACGAGAGCGACCTGCTGGAGTACGACGACATCTTCGCGGGCTCGCACGTCGTCGAGGCCAAGGTGGACGCGCTCGTCGAGGAGTGCCTGGCGGAGATCGGGCGGATCCAGGAGATGGGCGGCGCGATGGCGGCCGTCGAGTCCGGCTACCTGAAGTCCCGGCTGGTCTCCTCGCACGCCGAGCGCCGGGCCCGGATCGAGGCCGGCGAGGAGAAGATCGTCGGCGTCAACTGCTACGAGTCGACCGAGCCCAACCCGCTCACCGCCGACCTCGACACCGCGATCATGACCGTGGACCCGGCCAACGAGGCCCGCGTCGTCGCCTCCCTGCACGCCTGGCGCGACGACCGCGATGAGGCCCGCGCCCAGGAGTCGCTGTCCGCGCTGAAGAAGGCGGCGGCGGGCTCGGAGAACCTGATGGCGGCCACGCTGGAGTGCGTCCGCGCCGGCGTCACGACCGGCGAGTGGTCATGGGCCCTGCGCGACGTCTTCGGGGAGTTCCGCGCCCCCACGGGCGTGAGCAGCGCCCCCGTCGCGGTCGCCGCGGAGGCCGGCACCCCGCTGGCCGCCGTCCGGGCCAAGGCGGCCCGCACGGCCGAGGAGCTGGGCGGCGGCCAACTGCGCCTGCTCGTCGGCAAGCCCGGCCTGGACGGCCACTCCAACGGCGCCGAGCAGATCGCCGTCCGCGCGCGCGACGCCGGCTTCGAAGTGGTCTACCAGGGCATCCGGCTCACCCCGGAGCAGATCGTCTCGGCGGCCGTCGCCGAGGACGTGCACTGCGTCGGCCTGTCGATCCTCTCCGGGTCGCACGCCGAGCTCGTCCCCGACGTCCTGGCGCGGATGCGCGCCGAGGGGGCCGGCGACGTCCCCGTCATCGTCGGGGGCATCATCCCGTCCGCGGACGCCACCGCGCTGCGGGCGGCCGGCGTCGCCGCCGTGTTCACTCCCAAAGATTTCGGCATCACGGAGATCATCGGACGTATCGTCGACGAGATCCGGAAAGCGAACCACCTCGACCCGCTGGAGGTCCCCGCATGACCGCCCACCCGTCTTCCACGAAGCCGCTGCGCCCGCGCCGCTCGTGCCTCGCGGTCCCCGGCAGCAACCCGCGCTTCCTGGAGAAGGCCCAGGGCCTCCCCGCCGACATGGTCTTCCTCGACCTGGAGGACGCCTGCGCCCCGCTGGCCAAGGAGGGCGCCCGCCACCTGGTCGTGGACGCGCTCAACAACGGCGACTGGACCGGCAAGACCACCGCCGTCCGCGTCAACGACTGGACGACGCACTGGACGTACCGCGACGTCGTCACCGTCGTGGAGGGCGCCGGCCCCAGCCTCGACTGCATCATGCTGCCGAAGGTCCAGGACGCCCAGCAGGTCGTCGCCCTCGACCTGCTGCTCACCCAGATCGAGAAGACCATGGGCTTCGAGGTCGGCCGCATCGGCATCGAGGCGCAGATCGAGAACGCCAAGGGCCTGGTGAACGTGGACGAGATCGCCGCCGCGTCGCCGCGCGTCGAGACGCTCATCTTCGGCCCGGCCGACTTCATGGCCTCGATCAACATGAGGTCCCTGGTCGTCGGCGAGCAGCCGCCCGGCTACCCGGCGGACGCCTACCACTACATCCTGATGCGCATCCTGATGGCCGCCCGCGCCCACGACCTGCAGGCCATCGACGGCCCGTACCTGCAGATCAAGAACGTGGAGGGTTACAAGGAGATCGCGCGGCGCTCGGCGGCGCTCGGCTTCGACGGCAAGTGGGTGCTGCACCCCGGCCAGGTCGACGCGGCCAACGAGGTCTTCTCGCCCTCGCAGGAGGAGTACGACCACGCCGAGCTGATCCTCGACGCGTACGACTGGTGCACGTCGGAGGCGGGCGGCAAGAAGGGCTCGGCGATGCTCGGCGACGAGATGATCGACGAGGCCAGCCGGAAGATGGCCCTGGTCATCGCGGGCAAGGGCCGGGCGGCGGGGCTGACCCGGACGTCGAAGTTCGAGATCCCGGAGGCCTGAGCACCGTGCAGTTCGGCCGGACTTACGAAGAGTTCACCGTGGGCGACGTGTACAAGCACTGGCCCGGCAAGACCGTCACCGAATACGACGACCACTTGTTCTGTCTGCTGACCATGAACCACCACCCGTTGCACATGGACAGCAACTATGCGGAGAAGACGACCGATTTCGGCAAGAACGTCGTGGTCGGGAACTACGTCTACTCCCTCCTGCTGGGCATGTCCGTCCCCGACGTCTCGGGCAAGGCCATCGCGAACCTGGAGGTCGAGTCGCTGAAGCACGTCGCGCCCACCTTCCACGGCGACACGATCTACGGCGAGACGCGCGTGCTGGACAAGACGCCGTCGAGGTCGAAGAGCGACCGCGGGATCGTCCACGTCGAGACCATCGGCTACAAGCAGGACGGCACCGTGGTCTGCACCTTCCGGCGGAAGGTGATGGTGCCCACCGCCACGTACATCAAGGAGCGCGGCGGGGAGCAGCCCGGCCGCCCCGATCCGATCATCCGGGAGAAGTGAGATGGGCCGCCTGGCGCAGACCGACGGGCTGACGGACGTCCAGCAGGAGATCCTCTCGACGGTCCGCGACTTCGTCGACAAGGAGATCATTCCGGTCGCCACGGATCTGGAGCACCGGGACGAGTACCCCACGCAGATAGTCGAGGGCCTCAAGGACCTCGGGGTGTTCGGCCTGATGATCCCGGAGGAGTACGGCGGGCTGGGTGAGTCGCTTCTCACATACGCGCTGTGCGTGGAGGAGATCGCCCGGGGCTGGATGAGCGTGTCGGGGATCATCAACACGCACTTCATCGTGGCGTACATGCTCAAGCAGCACGGCACCCAGGAACAGAAGGACTATTTCCTGCCAAAGATGGCGGCGGGGGAGATCCGGGGCGCGTTCTCGATGTCGGAGCCGGGCCTGGGCTCGGATGTGTCCGCAATCACATCGAAGGGCGTGCGGGACGGCGACGCGTACGTCCTGAACGGCCAGAAGATGTGGCTGACGAACGGTGGTACATCGACGCTGGTGGCGGTCCTCTGCCGGACGGACGAGGGGCACCCCGAAGGCACTGCGCCGCACAAGTCGATGACGACCTTCCTGATCGAGAAGGAACCGGGTTTCGGTGAGGTCAAGCCGGGGCTGACCATCCCCGGAAAGATCGACAAAATGGGTTACAAGGGCGTCGACACCACCGAGCTGATCATGGACGGTCTGCGGGTGCCGGCCGACCGCGTGCTCGGCGGGGTCACGGGCCGTGGCTTCTATCAGATGATGGACGGCGTCGAGGTCGGCCGGGTGAACGTCGCGGCGCGTGGCTGCGGAGTCGCACAGCGTGCGTTCGAGCTGGGGGTCGCCTACGCACAACAGCGGCAAACTTTCGGAAAACCCATTGCTCAGCACCAGGCCATCCAGTTCAAACTTGCTGAAATGGGGACAAAGGTCGAAGCCGCGCATGCGATGATGGTTAATGCGGCCCGGAAGAAGGACTCGGGCCGGCGCAACGATCTCGAGGCCGGAATGGCCAAGTACCTGGCCTCCGAGTACTGCAAGGAGGTGGTCGAGGACGCGTTCCGCATCCACGGCGGATACGGGTTCTCGAAGGAATACGAGATCGAGCGCCTCTACCGAGAGGCCCCCATGCTGCTCATCGGTGAGGGAACGGCAGAGATCCAGAAAATGATCATTGGTCGCCGGCTACTCGAGGAGTACCGGATCCAGGGATAATTGTTCCGGTTAGGGGTGGTTTGGCCGAGAAGAAGATCACACCCTGTCATCGGACTTCGGCCACGGACTGGCCCTGGCGCTTAGCCAGTTGCCGGTCGCAACCGATAGCATCCCCCGAAAGCCGCCGTCCCCCAATCGTTTCGCGGCACCCTCCGCTACGAAGGTCACCCATGCCCCACAGCTCTTCCTCTGCACACCGCGACAGCCTCGCCGGCGTTCGCCTCGCGCGCGGAGCATCGCCGTGGCTCCTCCCGACCGTCGCCACGGCGGCGGTAAGCCTGTCCCGCGCCCGGCGCTCCGGGCGCTGGGCCGCGCTGGCCGTGCCCACCACCGCGCTCGCGGCGGGCATGCTGTGGTTCTTCCGCGACCCCGAGCGCGACATCGCTCCGGGCCGGGTCATCTCCCCGGCCGACGGCGTGGTGCAGAGCATCATGCCGTGGAAGGACGGGCGCACCCGGGTCGCGATCTTCATGAGCCCGCTGAACGTCCACGTCAACCGGGCGCCGCTGGCCGGCACCGTGACGTCCGTCGAGCACATCCCCGGCGGTTTCGTTCCGGCGTTCAACAAGGAGAGCGAGAACAACGAGCGCGTCGTCTGGCACTTCGACACCGAGCTCGGCGACATCGAGATGGTGCAGATCGCCGGCGCCGTCGCCCGGCGCATCGTGCCCTACCTCACCGCGGACACCAAGGTGGAGCAGGGCGAGCGGATCGGCCTGATCCGCTTCGGTTCGCGCGTCGACATCTACCTCCCCGAGGGCGTCGAGGTCGCGGTCGAGGTCGGGCAGAAGACCACGGCGGGGGTGACACGCCTTGACCGTGATTGATCAAGAGGCATCGTGGGTGCCCGAGGCGGACGAGGCCGAGGACGCGGAGACCATGCCGCTGTCCACCCGGCTCTCAATAGCGGACACGCTCACGCTCGGTAACGCGATCTGCGGGTTCATGGCGGTGTACTTCACCACCACCGGCGTCCTCATCCCCCACCTCACGGGGAACGAGGACGGCGGCATGGCCCGCCACAGCGCGGCCACCGCGGTCATACTGATGCTCCTCGCATCGGTCTTCGACCTCTTCGACGGGCTCGTGGCGCGCAAGCTGCGCAGCTCGGCGATGGGCGCGGAGCTGGACAACCTCTCCGACCTGATCAGCTTCGGGCTCGCCCCGGCGTACTTCGTGGTCGTGTGGGGCATGGTCGCCGACGACGCCCACCAGCGGGTGTCGGCCGTGGCCGCGGTCGTGGTGCTGCTGGCCGTCGTCCTCAGACTGGCGCGCTTCTCGTGCGTCCAGCTGCGGGACGGCATCTTCCAGGGCATGCCGAGCCCCTTCGGCGCGCTCACGGTCGTCTCCATCGTGCTGCTGGAGCTGCCCTTCGTCCCGACGCTGCTGGCGATCGTGGGCGTGGCGTGGCTCATGGTGAGCCGGGTCGAGTACCCGAAGCCGCGGGGGCGCCTCGCGGTGGCGATGCTCAGCTGGATCGTGCTCAGCATGGGCCTGCTGGCGGCCTGGGCGTTCGACGCGCCCGGCGGCGAGCTGCTCCTGCAGACGGGCTGCGCGCTCCAGGTCGTCCTGGGCGCGGTGATCCCGCTCTTCGCGACGGCCCGCCGCGTGAACACGTTCCGCGACAACCGCCGCGAGGCGAGGGCGACGCAGCTTCCGTAGCGACTGCGTCGCGGGTGACCACGCGTGGGGCGCCCCGGACCTTGAGTCCGGGGCGCCCCACGCGGCGTTTCGGGGTCGGCCCGGCGCCTCCGGCGGGCCGGCTGCGGGGCGGCAAGAGGCCGGGCCTCTCAGCCAGCCGCCGCGACGTCGAGCGACCCGCACCGGGGAGGCCCGGCGATGCCGATCCGGCCCGAGGCCGCCCCCGGCGAACCGAACCCTCCGGCTCCGGGCCGAGGCCGGTCGAGAGGGCAGCCGCTTCTCATTTCCGCCGCGACGGCGAGCAACCCCCACCGGGGACGCCGGCGGTGCCGATCCGGCCCCAGGCCGTCCCTCGCAACGGTCGAGAGGGGCCTGCCCTCTCACTCCCGCCGCGACGGCGCGCAACCCCCACCGGAGGTGCCCGGCGGTGCCGGACTAGCCGAGGCAGTCTTCCGCGATCCGTTCCGCGGTCCGTTCCAGCAGCGGCCCGGCGAGGGCCATGCAGCGGGCCGGATCCGGCTCCAGGGACGTCAGAGCGTACGCACGCTCGATGCCCGCCGCGGACAGCTCCTCCGCCGGCAGGGCCAGCCGCCCGCACACCGCCACCACCCGCACGCCCCGCGCGCGGGCCGCCGCGGCCACCCCGGCCGGCGCCTTGCCCCGCAGGGTCTGCGCGTCGAGAGAGCCCTCGCCCGTAATCACGAGGTCCGCGCCGGCGAGCGCGCCGGCGAAGCCGAGGACGTCGAGCATGACCTCGATGCCGGGCCGGAAGACCGCGCCGAGCCCGGCGAGGGCCCCGTAGCCGAGCCCGCCCGCGGCCCCCGCCCCGGCCA
>NZ_PXWG01000152.1 GCF_003011965.1 Streptosporangium nondiastaticum | reverse complement strand
GCTGCCGGAAGCGGGGCCGGGGGCCCGCAAGGGGGGTTGCGCGCCGTCGGGGGGCGACGGCGCCGCTTCCGGCAGCGGTCTCATGCCGTGCCGGGGGAGTCCCACCCGGACACGAGGGCGTCGAGCTCGTCCTGGCCGAGGTCCAGGAGCGGCTCGTCGCCGGACGGCGGCTCGTCGTCCTCGCCGGGGGCCGCGTCGCGGGCGGCCCCGGCGAGTTCGGCGACGGTCTTGTGGGTGAAGACGTCGCGCGGGGAGATGTCGAGGCCCGCGGCGCGGGCCCGGGTGACGAGCTGGATGGACATGATGGAGTCGCCGCCGAGGTCGAAGAAGCTGTCGTCGATCCCGGCCTTCTCCACCTTGAGGACCTCCGCGAACAGGGCGCAGAGGGTCTCCTCGCGGGCGTCGCGCGGCGCCCGGCCGCCCGCGGACAGGAAGGCGGGCGCGGGCAGCGCCGCGCGGTCGAGCTTCCCGTTCGGGGTCACCGGCAGGGCGTCCAGTTCCACGAACGCGGCCGGCACCATGTACTCGGGCAGTTCGGCGGCGACGCGGTCGCGGAGCGCCGACGGGTCGGCCGCGGCGCCGGGCGCGGAGACCACGTAGGCGGCCAGGCGGCGGACGCCCGGCTCGTCCTCGCGGACGGTCACGACGGCCTGCCCCACGGCGGGGTCGGCGGCCAGGACGGCCTCGATCTCGCCCAGTTCGATGCGGAAGCCGCGCACCTTGACCTGGTGGTCGGTGCGGCCGAGGTATTCCAGGGAGCCCTCGGGGGTCCACCGCGCCAGGTCGCCGGAGCGGTACATGCGGGTGCCGGGCGGGCCGAACGGGTCGGCCACGAACCGCCCGGCCGACAGCGCGGGCCGGCGCAGGTAGCCGCGGGCCAGGCCGTCGCCCGCGATGTACACCTCGCCGGGGACGCCCGGCGGCACGGGGCGCAGGGCGGCGTCGAGGACGTAGACGCGGGTGCCGGTCACGGGGCGGCCCATGGGGGGCGCGGTGCGGCCGGTCACGGGGGAGCTCATGGTGGCCATGACCGTGGACTCGGTGGGGCCGTACGCGTTGACCATGCGGCGGCCGGGCGACCAGCGGGCGACCAGGTCGGGGCCGCAGGCCTCGCCGCCGACGACCAGGGTCGTCCCCTCGGGCAGGCCGCCCTCCGGGACCGCGGCCAGCGACGACGGCGGCAGCAGCAGGCAGGTGACGCCGTGCCGGGCGACCGTCGCGGCCAGCGGCGGCCCGGGCAGCAGGTCGTCCGCCGGTGCCACCACGGCGCGGGCGCCGGTGAGCAGGGCGGTCCACAGCTCCCACACGGCGGCGTCGAAGCTCGGCGAGGCGAAGAGCAGGACGCGGTCGGCGGCGGTGACGCCGAGGCGCTCGCGCTGCGTGGCGAGCATGGCGGCGATGCCGGAGTGGGTGACGAGGACGCCCTTGGGGCGGCCGGTCGAGCCCGAGGTGTAGATGACGTACGCGGCGGACGCGGGGGAGTGCGGTGCCGTGCGGTCCGCGTCGGTCAGGTCGGTGCCGGGCGTGCCGTCCGGGATGCCGAGGGTGTCGGCGAGGACCGGCTGCGGGCCCTCGGTGGGCGGCAGCGCCCCGGCCGTGGCCGTGGTGGCGAGCAGCAGGCCGGGGCGGGCGTCGCGCAGGACGAACGCGATCCGCTCGGCGGGGTAGGCGACGTCGACCGGCAGGTAGGCGGCGCCGGTCTTCAGGACGGCCAGGATCGTGACGACGGTCCGCACCGAGCGGTCCATGGCCACGGCGACCAGCTGCTCCGGCCCGGCGCCGAGGCGGACCAGGACGCGGGCCACCCGGTTGGCCCGCTCGTTGAGCTCGGTGTAGGTGAGCTCGGTGGTGCCGTCGGTCACGGCCACGGCACCGGGAGTGCGCCGGGCCTGCTCCTCGAAGAGCGCGGGCAGGGTGGCGGGGGCCGGTGCGGGGGCGGCGGGGGCGAGGCCCCCGAGCTCGCCGAGGATCCGCTCGCGCTCGGCGCCGGCCAGCAGCGGGACGCGGCCCACGGGGGTGTGCGGCGCAGCGGTGAACTCCTCCAGGACGCGGCGCACGCGGTCGGCGAGGCCCTCTGCGGTCGCGTGGCCGAAGAGGTCGGCCCGGTAGTTGAGTTCGATGCTGAGCCGCTCGCCGGGGACCACGACCAGGCTCAGCGGGTAGTGGGTGGCGCCCGGCGCCGCGCTGCCGTCCACGGAGATCCGCAGGCCGGGGACCTGCCGCTGCACGGCCTCGCCGTCGAGGGGGGTGTTCTCGAACCCGACGACGGTGTCGAAGAGTTCGCCGAGGCCGGCGGCGCGCTGGATGTCGGCGAGCCCGAGGTGGTGGTGGGCGGTGAGCGCGGCCTGGGCCTCCTGGAGCCGGGCCAGGCCGGCGGCCAGGGGCTCGGCCGGGTCGAGGCGCACGCGGACGGGCGCGGTGTTCATCAGCAGGCCGACCATGTCCTCGGCGCCCGCGAGCTGCGGGGGCCGCCCTGCGACGGTAGCGCCGAAGACGACGTCGTGGCGGCCCGTCAGCTGGCCGAGGACCAAGCCCCAGGCGCCCTGCACGACCGTGTTGACGGTCAGCCCGGCGGCGCGGGCGGCTCCGGCGAGGGCGCGGGTCCGCGCCGGGTCCAGGGACACGGCCGCGAGGGCGGGCACGCGGGCCTCGCCCGCGTCCGCGCCGGGCGCGACGAGCGTGGGCTCGGCGAGGCCGGCGAGGGCCTCCTGCCAGGCCGCCGCCGCGGCGTCGCGGTCCTGGGCGCCGAGCCAGGCGAGGTAGTCGCGGAAGGGGACGACGGCCGGGAGGGCGGTGCCGCTGCCGCCGCGCGCGTACGCCTCGAACAGGTCGCGGAACATCAGCGGCAGCGACCAGCCGTCCAGCAGGATGTGATGGTGCGTCAGCAGCAGGAGGTGGCGGTCCGCGGCGAGCCGTACGAGGGCGACGCGCAGCAGGGGCGCCCGCGCGGGATCGAAGGCGCGGACGCGGTCCTCGGCGAGCAGCCGCGCGACGCGCTCGCGCCGCTCGTCCTCCGCGAGGCCGGAGAAGTCGTACTCCTGCCAGGGCACTTCGGCGGTCGCCGGCACCACCTGCACGGGACGGCCCGACGCCAGCTGGACGAAGCAGGCCCGCAGGCCCGCGTGGCGGTCGAGCAGCGCGCCGAAAGCCGCGCGCAGGACGGCCGGGGCCAGCTCGCCGGCCAGCTCCAGGGGGCGCTGGGTGATGTAGACGTCCACGCCGCCCTCGGCGAGCAGGGCGTGGAAGTGCATGCCCTGCTGCAGCGGGGTCAGCGGCAGCACGTCCGCCGCGTCCGGGTGCAGCGCGGCCAGCTCGGCCCGCTCCTCGGCGGTGAGCGTGAGCAGCGGCCCCTGCGGCGCGGCCTCCGCGCCCGGCGCGGAGGCGTCGCGGGCGGCGAGGGCCAGGGCGGCGGGCGTGCGGTGGACGAAGACGTCCTTGGGCGTGAGGACGAGGCCCTCCTTGCGGGCCCGCGAGGCCAGGCGCATGGAGGCGATCGAGTCGCCGCCCAGGTCGAAGAAGCCGTCGTCGGCGCCGGTCCCCTCGGCGCCCAGGACCTCGTCGAAGAGGGCGCACAGCAGGCGCTCGCGCGCGTCGCGCGGGGCGGCCCCGGTGCCGGAGCCGGTGATGCGGGGCGCGGGCAGGGCCGCGCGGTCCAGCTTGCCGTTGCCGGTCAGCGGCAGCGCGTCCAGCGTCACGAAGGCCGCGGGCACCATGTAGGCGGGGAGCGCGGCGGCCGCCCGCTCCCGCAGCGCCGCCGCGTCGGGCTCCGCGCCCGGAGCGGGGACGGTGTAGGCCACGAGGCGCTGCGCGCCGGGCCGGTCCTCGCGCACCACGACCGCGACGTCGGCGACGGCCGGGTCGGCGGCGAGCACGGTCTCGATCTCGCCGGGCTCGACCCGGAAGCCGCGGATCTTGATCTGGTCGTCGGCGCGGCCGGCGAAGGCCAGGGCGCCGCCGGCGGTGCGCCGGCCGCGGTCGCCGGTGCGGTACATGAGCGTGCCGGGCGCCCCGAACGGGTCGGCCACGAACCGGTCGGCCGTCATGCCGGGCCTGCCGAGGTAGCCGCGGGCCAGGCCGGCGCCGGCGATGTAGAGCTCGCCGTCGACCCCGGCGGGCACCGGGCGCAGCCGGTCGTCGAGGACGTAGACGCGGAGGTTGTCGGCGGGCCGCCCGATGACGGGCTGCTCGCTGTCGGCCATGCGGCAGGACACCGCGTCGACGGTGCACTCGGCGGGCCCGTACAGGTTGCGGGCGGAGACCCCGCTCGCGCGGAGCTCCTGCCACAGGGCCTCGCCGACGGCCTCGCCGCCGAGCGCGAGGGTGCGCAGCCGGTGGCCGGGGCCGTCGAGCAGCCCGGCGGCCATCAGCTGGCGGGCGAAGCCGGGAGTGGTGTCGAGGAGGTCGACGGCGTGCCGCGCGGTGTAGGCGACGAGGGCCTCGGGGTCCTTGCGGGTGTCGTCGTCGACGAGGTGCAGCTCGTGCCCGGCGACGAGCCACAGGAGCTGGCTCCAGGAGGCGTCGAAGACCAGGGCGTTGGTGAGCGCCACCCGGAACTGCCGCCCGCCGGCCGCCGCGGCCTCGGGCTCGAAGAAGGTGACGCGGTGGCTGTGGAACATGTTGGCGAGGCTGCGGTGCTCCACCGCCACGCCCTTGGGGCGGCCGGTCGAGCCGGAGGTGTGGATCACGTACGCGAGGTGGCCGGGCAGCAGCGGCCGGGTCCGGTCGGCGTCGTCCAGGTCCCCGGCGGGTCCGGTGAGCTCCAGGCCGTCGAGGAGGAGCAGGCGGGGCGCGACCGCGTCCGGCAGGGCGGCGGCCGTGTCCCGGGCGGCGAGGACCACCTCGGGGGCGACCTCGTCGCAGACGGCGGCGAGCCGCTCCGCCGGGTTGCCGGGGTCGATCGGCACGTACGCGGCGCCGGACTTGAGGATGGCGAGGATCGCGGTGACGGCGTCGGCGGTGCGGGGCAGGGCCATCGCGACGTGCCGCTCGGGGCCGGCGCCGCGCCGGACGAGCTCGCGCGCCAGCCGGTTCGCGCGGGCGTTGAGCCCGGCGAACGTCAGCCGCTCGTCGCCGCACACGACGGCGGTGGCGTCGGGCGTGCGGCGCACCTGGGCCTCGAACAGCTCGGGGAGGGTGCCCGGCGGGACGGCGCGGGCGGTGTCGTTCCACTCCTCCAGCACCTGCTGCCGCTCGCCGGGGGCGAGCAGGTCCAGGGAGCCGACGGGCGTGTCCGGGCGGTCGAGGACGGCCTCCAGCAGCAGCCGGAGCCGGCCGAGGAGCGCCGCGGCCTCCCCGGCGCCGCACACGTCGTCGCGGTGGTTGAGCTCGAAGCGCAGCCGCTCGCCGGGGTAGACGGCGAGGCTGAGCGGGTAGTGGGTGCCCTCGGGCGCCTCGTCGGCGGGGGTGCTCCCGGCGGCCATGGCGATCCGCAGGCCGGGGACGACGCCGCGCGCGATGGCGGGGTGGATGGGGTAGTTCTCGAACGCGACGGTGGTGTCGAAGAGTTCGCTGCGTCCGGTGGCGCGGTGGATGTCGGCGAGGCCCAGGTACTGGTGGCCGCTGAGGGCCGCCTGCTCGTCCTGGAGGCGGGCGAGCAGCTCGCCCAGGGGCTCGTCGGCGTCGATCCGCACGCGCGCCGGCACGGTGTTGATGAGCAGGCCGACCATGCCGTCGACGCCGGGCACCTCGGCCGGGCGTCCGGCGACGGTCGCGCCGAAGACCACGTCCCGCTGCCCGGTGAGCATCCCGAGCAGCAGGGCCCAGGCGCCCTGGACGACGGTGTTGAGGGTCAGGGCGCGGCCGCGGGCGGCGGCGGTGAGGGCCGCGGAGAGGTCTTCGGGCAGCTCCAGGAGGACGCGCCGCTGCCTGCCGCCGCCGCCCGCCCGGTCGGCGCCGGGGGCGATCAGCGTCGGGCCGGGCAGGTCCGCCAGGGCCGTGCGCCAGGCGGCCTCCGCCTCGGTGCGGTCCTGGGCGGCGAGCCAGCCCAGGTAGTCGCCGAACGGGGCGACGTCCTCCAGGGACGAGGCGTCGCCGCCGAGCCGGTAGAGGCGGAACAGGTCGCGGATGACGATGGGCAGCGACCAGCCGTCGATCAGGATGTGGTGGTTGGTCAGGACGAGGACGTGCCGCCCCTCCTCCAGCCGGACGAGGGTGAAGCGGATCAGCGGCGGCTTGGCCATGGCGAACCGGCGGGTGCGGTCCTCCGCCAGCAGCCGCTCCAGGCGGGCGGTGCGCTCCCCGGGCCCGAAGCCGCTCAGGTCGGCCTCCTCCCAGGGCAGTTCCACCTTCCGGGCGACGGCCTGGACGGCCTCGCCGGAGCGGCGCTGGAGGAAGCCGGCGCGCAGCCCGGAGTGGCGGCGCAGCAGGGCCTCGCAGGCCTGCCGCAGCCGGGCCACGTCCAGGTCGCCGGTCAGCTCCAGCGGGGACTGCATGTTGTAGAAGTCGGTGCCGCCGCCCTCGCCGTCGTAGAGGGAGTGGAAGAGCATGCCCTCCTGCAGGGGCGACAGCGGGAGGACCGCTTCCAGAGACGTCTGCTTCACTGCGAGATCTCCCATTGGGCTTCGAGCTCCTCGAGCTCGTCCAGGTCGAGGGACACGAGGGGGCCGGCCGGCGGCGCGTAGGCGGCGCTGGGGGCGACCTCCTCGGCGGCGAGGGCCAGGGCGGCCACGGTCCTGTGGGTGAACACGTCGCGGGGGCCGATGGCGAGCCCCGCGGCGCGGGCCCGGCCCGCGAGCCGGGTGGAGATGATCGAGTCACCTCCGAGGTCGAAGAAGCTGTCGTCGATGCCGACGCGCTCCACGCCGAGGAGTTCGGCGAACAGGTCGCACAGCAGCCGCTCGCGCTCGTCGCGCGGGGCGCGGCCCGCGGGCGCGGCCGGGAGCTCCGGCGCGGGCAGCGCCTTGCGGTCGAGCTTGCCGTTGGGGGTCAGCGGCAGCTCCGGCAGTTCGACGAAGGCGGCCGGGACCATGGCGGCGGTCAGTTCGCGGACCGCGCGTTCGCGCAGGCCGCCGGTGGCCGTGCCGGGCTCGCCGGAGGGCACCACGTAGGCGACGATCCGCCGGATGCCGGGCCGGTCCTCGCGGATGACGGCGGCAGCGCGGGCGACGCCGGGGGCGGCGCTCAGCACGGTCTCGATCTCGCCGAGCTCGACGCGGTGGCCGCGGATCTTGACCTGGTGGTCGGCGCGGCCGAGGTAGGCGAGCTCGCCGCCGGGGCGGCGCAGGCCGAGGTCGCCGGTGCGGTACATGCGGCTGCCGGGCGGGCCGTAGGGGTCGGCCAGGAAGCGTTCGGAGGTCAGGCCGGGCCGGCCCGCGTAGCCGAGGGTCACGCCGCGGCCGCTGATGTACAGCTCGCCGGGGACGCCCGTGGGCACGGGCCGCAGGCTGCTGTCGAGGACGTGGACGCGCAGGTTGTCGGCGGGCAGGCCGACGGGCACCGACCCGGTCGCCTCGCCGGGGCGGGCGTGCCAGGACGTGGTGTAGACGGACACCTCGGTCGGCCCGTACAGGTTGTGGAGCTCGGCGGCGCAGACGTGGGAGAACCGCTCGACGAGCCCGGCCGTCATCGCCTCGCCGCCGCAGAACACCCGGCGCAGGCTGGTGCAGGCCTCGGTGCCCTCCTCCTGCAGGAACAGCTCCAGCGTCGAGGGCACGAACTGGGCGACGGTGACCCGCTCGCGGCGGATGAGCGCGGGCAGCTCGCCGGGGGTCTCCTGGGCGCCGGGGTGGGCGACGACCACGGCCGCGCCGGCCAGCACCGGCCAGAAGATCTCCCACACCGACGGGTCGAAGCTCATCGACGTGCGCTGCAGCACCCGGTCGTCCGGTCCGAGCGGGAAGCGGTCCTGCATCCAGCGCAGGTAGTTGGCGATGCCGTCGTGGGCGACGACGATCCCCTTGGGCCGGCCGGTGGAGCCGGAGGTGTGGATGACGTAGGCCGGGTGCAGGGGGTGCAGCGCCGGGCGGGGGGCGGGGTGGTCCTCGGGGAGGGAGTCCGCGGCCTCGGTCAGGGCCGCGTACGCCTCCTCGTCGACGACCAGGGCCGGGGCGGCGTCCTCCAGCATCCGCTCGATGCGCTCGCGCGGGTAGTCCAGGTCGAGCGGCAGGTAGGCGGCACCGGCCTTGAGGACGGCGTGCAGGGCGGTCAGCAGGGCGGCCGAGCGGGGGAGGGCGACGCCGACCACCCGGCCGGGGGCCGCGCCGCGCGCGGCGAGGACGGACGCCAGCCGGCCCGCCCTGCGGTCCAGTTCGGCGTACGTGAGGCGCTCGTCGCCGTCGATGACGGCCACGGCCCCGGGCGTCCGCCGCACCCGCTCCTCGAACAGGGCCGCGAGGGTGGTGGGTTCGTGGTCGCGGTCCGTGGCGTTGCCCGCCCGCAGCAGCGCGGCGCGCTCCTGCGCGGGGAGCAGGTCGGTGCTCCCGACGGGGGTGTGGGGTGCGGTGGCGAAGGTCTCCAGGGCGCGCCGCACCCGCTCCGTCAGCTCCCGGGCCTCCGCGGCTGTGAACAGGTCGGCGCGGTAGGTGAGTTCGAGCCGCATGCGGTCGCCGGGGACGACGATGAGGGTGAGGGGGTAGTGGGTGGCGCCGGTGGCGTCGCCCTCCTCGGGCGTGACGCGGAGGCCGGGGACCGCGCGCCGGATCGCGGCGCGGTCCAGCGGGGCGTTCTCGAAGACGGTGGTGGTGTCGAACAGCTCGGCCGTGCCCGCGGCGCGGTGGATGCCGGCGAGCCCCAGGTAGTGGTACGCGCCGAGCGCGGCCTGGTCGTCCTGGAGCCGGGCGAGGAGCGCGGCCAGCGGCTCGGCCGGGTCGAGCCGTACGCGGACGGGCACGGTGTTCATGAGCAGGCCGACCATCGACTCGACGCCGGGCAGCAGCGGCGGCCGGCCGGAGACCGTGGAGCCGAGGACGACGTCGTCGCGGCCGGTCAGCAGGGCGAGCAGCAGGGCCCACGCGCCCTGCACGACGGTGTTGACCGTCAGGTCCAGGGACCGGGCCGTCGCGGTGAGCGCGGCCGTCAGCTCCTCGGGCAGCTCGGCCACGGCCAGGCCCGGCATGGCGGCGGCCGCCGGGGCACCGGGAGCCACGAGCGTGGGGGCCTCCAGGCCGGCGAGGGCGCCGCGCCAGGCGTCCGCGGCGGCGTCGTGGTCCTGGGCGGACAGCCAGGCCAGGTAGTCCTCGAAGGAGACCGCCGGGGGCAGGGCGCCGTCACCGCCGTGGGTGTACAGCGCGAACAGGTCGCGCAGGATGAGCGGCATCGACCAGCCGTCGAAGAGGATGTGGTGGCAGGTCAGCACGAGCAGGTGCCGCTCGGGTGCCGTGCGGACGAGGGTGAAGCGGATGAGCGGCGGGGCGGCGAGGTCGAAGCCGTCGGCCTTGTCCGCTGCGAGCAGCTCCGCGAGCCGGCCGTCCCGGACGGCCGGGTCCTCGCCGCTCAGGTCGGCCTCGGCCCACGGCACCGTGACGTGACGGGCGATCAGCTGCAGCGGCTCGCCGGACTCGCTCTGCCCGAAGCCGGCCCGCAGCGCGGCGTGCCGGTCGACGAGGCCCTGGCAGGCGGCGCGCAGGGCGGGTGCCGACAGGTCGCCGGCGAGCCCGAAGACCTTCTGGATGGTGTACGGGTCGCTGGCCTCGCCCGCGGTGTAGAGGGCGTGGAAGTGCATGCCCTCCTGAAGGGGCGTCAGCGGCAGCACGGCGTCCAGGCCGAAGCCGGCCCAGCGCTCCTCCAGCCGCTCGCGCTCGCCCGGGAGCATCGCGGGCGTCAGGTCGGCCGCATCCGTGACCGGGGCGTCCTCGGGGGCGACAGCCGCGGCGCAGGCGGCCAGCGCCGCCACGGTCTTGTGCGTGAAGACGTCCTGGGGCGTCAGGCGGTAGCCGGCCTTGGCGGCGCGCGTGACGAACTGGATCGCCACGATCGAGTCGCCGCCGAGGTCGAAGAAGTTGTCGTCGATGCCCACGCCCGTGGCGCCCAGGACGTCGGCGACGAGCTCGCACAGCACCCGTTCGCGCTCGTCGCGCGGGGCGCGGCTGTCGTCGGCCCCGGTGAACTCGGGCGCCGGCAGGGCGTTGCGGTCCAGCTTGCCGCTGGGCGTGAGCGGGAAGCCGGTCAGCGGGACGAACGCCGCGGGCACCATGTAGTCGGGCAGGGAGGCGGCGAGGGCGGTGCGCAGGACCGCCGGGTCGGCTTCCGCGCCCGCGGCGGGGACGACGTAGGCGACCAGGCGCCGGACGCCCTTGGCGTCCTCGCGCACCACGACGACGGCCCGCTGCACCGAGGGCTCGTCGGTGAGCCGGGCCTCGATCTCCCCGGGCTCGATGCGGAAGCCGCGCACCTTGACCTGGGCGTCGGAGCGGCCCAGGTAGTCCAGCTGGCCGTCCGGCCTGCGGCGGACCACGTCGCCCGTGCGGTACATGCGGGTGCCGGGGGCGCCGAAGGGGTCGGCGACGAACCGTTGCGCGGTCAGCCCGGTCCGCCGGTGGTAGCCGTGCGCGAGGCCGGGGCCCGCGACGTAGAGCTCGCCGGCGGTGCCGGGCGGCACCGGCCGCAGCGCGTCGTCGAGCACGTAGGCCCGCATCCCGTTGACCGGCGTGCCGATGGGCGGCACGGTGCGGCCCGCGAGCGGCGTGCTCATGGTGGAGAGGACGGTGGCCTCGGTGGGCCCGTAGGCGTTGATCATGCGGCGGCCGGGCGACCAGCGCTCGACGAGGTCGGGCGGGCAGGCCTCGGCGGCCACGAGGAGCGAGATGTCTTCGGGCAGGCTGCCTTCGGGCATGGCCGCGAGGGCGCTGGGCGCCAGCATCATCAGGTCCGCGCCGGTCTCCGCGACGAGCGCGGCCAGGGGCGGTCCGGGCATCATGCGCTCCCGCCCGGCCACCACGGCGCAGGCGCCGGTGAGGAGGGCGGTGCACAGCTCCCACACGGAGGCGTCGAAGCTGGGCGAGGCGAACATCAGGACGCGGTTGCCGGGCCGCGGCCGCAGCCGCTCGACCTGGGTGGCCAGGAGGGACGCCAGGCCGGTGTGGGGGACGACGACGCCCTTGGGGCGGCCGGTCGACCCGGAGGTGAAGATGACGTAGGCGGCGTGGCCGGGCAGCAGCGGGCCCGTGCGGTCGGCGTCCGTGAGGTCGGTGCCGGGCACGGCGCCGGGGACGGCCTGCTCGTCCAGGCACAGCACGGTGCGGCCGGGCGCGGCGAAGGCGGCCGCGTGGGCGCGGGTGGTGAGGACGATCCCGGGGGCCGCGTCGTCGAGCATGTCCGCGATGCGCGCGGCGGGATAGGCGGTGTCGACGGGCACGTGGGCCGCGCCGGACTTCGCCACGGCGAGCAGGGCCACGAGGGCTTCGGCGGTGCGCGGCATGGCCGCCGCGACGAAGTCGCCGGGGCCCGCGCCGTGTTCCACCAGGACGCGCGCCAGCCGGTTCGCGCGCGTGTTGAGCTCGTCGTAGCTCAGGCGCACGTCCCCGTCGAGGACGGCGTCGGCGCCGGGCGTGCGCCGCACCTGGGCCTCGAAGAGGGCGGGCAGCGTGGCGGCCGGGGCGGCGGGGACGGCCGGCTGCCGCAGCAGCTCCTCCCGCTCGTCGTCCGTCAGCAGGCCGAGGCGGCCCAGCGGCAGGTCCGGCGCGGCGCCGGCCAGGGACCGCAGGAAGGCGAGGAAGCGCTGCTGGTGGGCGTCGGCCTCGGCGGCGGTGTACCGGTCGGAGGCGGCCTCGAACTCGATCTCCAGGCCCGCTCCGCCGGGCCCGGGGCGCACGTTGACGCTGAGGTCGCCCACGGGGCCGCTGGCCAGGGTGACGGACGTGGTGCGGTGCCCGCCGAGCCGCAGTTCCGCGGACGTGGGCTGGATGTTGACGGACACCCCGAAGAGCTGTTCCCCGGAGCCGAGGAGCTTCAGGTCGCGGCGCAGGTCCTCGTACGGGAAGCACTGGTGGGCCAGCAGCTCGCCGAGCTCCTGCGCGACGTGCCGCAGCAGCTGCGCGCGGGTCATGGCCGGGTCGACGGCGACGCGCAGCGGGAGCTGGTTGGAGAGCATGCCCGGCGTGCTGAGCGCGGTGGCGGTGCGGCGGGCGGTCACCGGGATGCCCAGGGTGATGTCGCGCCGGCCGGTCATGCCGTGCAGGAAGGCGGCCACGGCCGCGACCACCGGGACGGTCCAGGGGGTGCGGGCCTCGCGGCCGGCCGCCCGGATCGCGGCGAGCTCCTCCTCGGGGAGGTGCACGGTGCGGGCGTGCGGGACGCCCGGGGTGCCCGGCGGGCGCTCGGAGAGGCTGACGGCGTCGGGGCGGTCGGCGAACCGGGCGAGCCAGTGGTCGCGGTCGGCCGCGTACTGCTCCGAGGCGCGGTAGGCGGCCTCCTCCTCCACCAGGGCGCTCACCGTGCCCAGCGGCTCGCCGGCCGGCTCCGCACCGGCCACGAGGGCGTCGTAGTGCTCGGCCACCCGGCGCGTGAGCACCACGCCGCCGTACGCGTCGACGAGCAGGTGGTGGCAGCGGTTGTACCAGACGGCGTGCTCGTCACCGAGCAGCAGCAGCGCGTCCAGCGACAGGACGTCGCCCAGCAGGTCGAGCGGGGTGGTGCGGTCGGTCTCCATCCACCGGCGGGCGGCCTCCAGCGGCTCCGGGGCGCTGCGGAGGTCGACGGTGCGCCAGGAGGTGTTGCCGCGCTCGGCGAACTCCTGGCGGGCACCGTGCTCCGTCTCGTGGAAGCGGACGTCGAAGGTCCCGCACTCCAGCTCGGCCCGCCGGATGGCCCGGCGCAGGAGCTCCGCGTCGACCGGTCCGTGGATCTCCAGGTACGTCGCCAGGTTGAAGGTCGCCGCAGCCGGCCCGAAGCGGTGCGAGAACCAGACGCCGCGCTGGGCAGCGGTCAGCGGAAGGGACGTGCCCTCGGCGGAGAGTGGACTCATCTGACTACGAACACCTTCCTGGCGCACGGACGCGCCCAGTTCAGCGGGTGCCTGTTAAAGCGGGTGCCTGTTAAGGGGTGCTCCGGAGCCTTCCGCGGCCGTGCCGCGCCCGCCAGGAAAGCCGACCGGCAATCGGGGTTGCTGGTCCGTTGCTGGTGCGTTGCTGGTCAGGGGCCGGTGAAAGGTGCCGGGGCGGCCGGAGTTACCGGATTCTTGCCTGGAGTGCGGCCGGGGCGGATTGCGAGGATGGCCCGGTTCCGACTCACCACGCGAGAGGACCACGAGCGTTGAGCATTCCCGACAGGACCCTGCTGGAGTGGCTGGAGGAGCCCTCCACCGAGCGCGGCCTGCACTTCGCGGACGTCCGCGACGCATGGACCTTCCGGTCGTACGCCGAACTGGCCGGGCTGACGCTGCGGACCGCGGAGGCCCTGCGGCGGCGCGGGGTGCGCCGCGACGACGTCGTGGTGATCGTCCAGCGGTCCAGCCCCGGATTCGTCGCCGGCCTCTTCGGCGCGATGGCCGCCGGCGCCACGCCCTGCTCCATCGCGCCCCCGTTCGCCTTCCAGCGGGCCGACGACTACGACAAGCACGTCAGCCACCTCTTCGCCACCGCCGCCCCCGCGCTGACGGTCTGCGACGAGGACTCGCTGGACCACGTCGCCAAGATCACCGCGAACCTTGGCCTGCCCGCGCCCGTCGTCTTCGGCGAGCTCATCGACGGCGTCGCCCCCGCACCACGCCCCTACCCGCCCGCCGAATCGGCGCTGCTGCAGTTCACCTCGGGCTCCAGCGGCTTCTCGCGCGGCGTGCGGATCAGCGGGGCGGCACTGCGCGCGAACGTCACCGCGATGCGCCGCTGGCTCGACTGGTCGCCGGAGCTGCCCGGCATCGCCTGGCTGCCGGTCCACCACGACATGGGCCTCATCGGCTGCCTGATGAACATCATCACCACCGGCTGCGACGGCTGGATGATGCAGCCCGAGGACTTCATCCGCTCGCCGCTGCGCTACCTGCGCTGCATCAGCGAGCAGCGCGTCGGGCTCGCCGCCATGCCCAACTTCGGCCTGGCCTACATCCTGCGCCGCGTGAAGCCCGCCGACCTGGAGGGCCTGCGCTTCGACTCGCTGCGCTCGGTCATCCTGGGCGCCGAGCGCATCGACCCCCAGGTGCTGGAGGCGCTGGAGGAGCTGCTGGGCCCGCACGGCTTCGACCGCCGCGCCCTGCTGCCCGCCTACGGCGGCGCGGAGTGCACGCTCGCCGCCACCGGGCTCCCGCTGGGCGAGGGCTGGACGGCGCGGGCACCGGAGTCGGGCGCTGCGGGCTCGCCCGCGGACGCCCGCATCGTCGGCTGCGGACGGCCCCTCGAAGGCGTGGGGATCAGCGTCGTGGACGACGACGGCGCCCCGCTGCCCGACGGAGCGGTCGGCGAGATCCTCGTCTCCGGCACGTCGCTGGCCTCCGGCTACGTCGGGGACGCGGGCACCGCGTCGGGGACGAGCATCGGCGCGGAGACCCTGCGCACCGGCGACGCGGGCTTCCTCCACGACGGGCAGCTGTTCGTCGTCGGGCGGCTCGGCGACGGCCTGAAGGTGCACGGCCGCATGGTCTTCGCGGAGAGCCTGGAGGCCCGGCTGCACGAACTGGGCGTCCCGGAGCGGCGGGTGGCCGTCCTGCTCGGCGTGCGCGACGGCGCGCCGACCGGCGCCGTGGTCCTGGAGAACGCCCGGCCGGGCTGGAAGCGCGCGGCCCACGAGGTGCTGTCCGACGCGCTGACGGACGCGCGACTCCTGGCGGTGGACGTGCCGCGCGGCGGGCTGGCCGTCACCTCCAGCGGCAAGCCGCGCCGCCGCGTGATGTGGAAGGCCCTCACCGAGGGCACGCTGCCGGGCACGACCGGGCCGCTGATCGCGGACTGAACCGGCACCCGTCACGCGCGCAGGGCCCGTACCCCGGGGGGTACGGGCCCTGCGCGTTGAGGTGTTCAGCTCTCCGTGCGGAAGGCGAGGACCACGTTGTGGCCGCCGAAGGCGGCGCAGTTGCTGAGGGCTGCGCTCCGCCCGGCCGGCAGCGGGCGGGGCGCGTCGCGCACCACGTCCAGCTCGATGGCGTCGTCGGGGTCGTCGACGTTGATCGTCGGCGGCGCGGTGCGGGTGCTCAGGGCGCGGACGGTGAGGACCGCCCCGAGGGCGCCCGCGGCACCGATGAGGTGCCCGGTGGCCGACTTGGTCGCCGAGACGGCGTAGCCGCCGGTGCCGAGCACGGAGCACAGGGCGCGGCTCTCGGCCAGGTCGCCCTGCTGCGTGGAGGTCGCGTGCGTCCCCACGTACCCGATGTCGGCGGGGCGCAGGCCGCCGTCCTCCAGGGCTTTGCCCAGGGCGCGGGCCATGCCGCGGCCGCCGGGCTCGGGCCGCACCATGTGGTGGGCGTCCGAGCTCGTCCCGGCGCCCGCGAGGACGCAGTGGACGCGGGCGCCGCGCGCCCGGGCGTGCCGGGCGGACTCCAGGACCAGGACGGCCGCGCCCTCGCCGAGGACGAAGCCGTCACGCTGCTTGTCGTACGGCCGGGAGGCGTGCCGGGGGGCGTCGTTGCGCCGGGACATGGCGTTCATGGCCGCGAAGGCGGTGAAGGTCAGCGGGTGGACCATCGCCTCCGTGCCGCCGACCGCGACCACGTCCGCCCGGCCGAGCCGGATCATGTCCAGGCCGGCGGCGACCGCTTCGGCGCCCGCCGCGCAGGCGGTCGCGGGCGCGTGCGCCCCGGCCCGGGCGTTGAGCTCCAGGGCGGCCAGCCCCGCCGAGCCGTTGGCCATCAGCATGGGCACGGCGAACGGCGAGATCTGCCGCTCGCGGTGCGTGCGCAGCAGTTCGTCGCTGGCCAGCAGTGTGGTCAGGCCGCCGATGCCGCTGCCCACGGCCACGCCGACGCGGTCGGGGTCGGGCAGCCCGGGGCCGCCGGCGGGGCCGGTGAACCCGGCGTCCGCCCACGCCTCGGGCCCCCGCGTCCTCCCTCGACCCCGCCATCGCCGC
>NZ_PXWG01000151.1 GCF_003011965.1 Streptosporangium nondiastaticum | reverse complement strand
GGATCGGTCCCGCCCCCTCCGCCGCGCCCCTCGTCACGCGAAGGCGCTGTGCCCCGTGACGGCCTTTCCGACGATGAGGGTGTTCATTTCGCGGGACCCCTCGAACGAGTAGACGGCCTCGGCGTCCGCGAAGAACTTGGCGATCTCGTAGTCGAGGACGATGCCGTTTCCGCCGAAGAGCTCACGGGCCCAGGCGACGCACTCGCGCATGCGGGAGGTGGTGAACGCCTTCGCGAGCGCGGCCTGTTCGGCGCTGCCCCGGCCGGCGGCGACCAGCTGGTTGAGACGGACGACCATGCCGAACATCGCGGTGATGTTGCCGAGCATCTTCACCAGGAGGTCCTGGATCAGCTGGAAGGAGCCGATGGGCCGGCCGAACTGCACGCGGGTGACGGCGTACTCACGGGCCAGCTCGTAGGAGCGCACCGCGATCCCCAGTGCCTGCCAGGCCACTCCGCCGCGCGTGTGGGCCAGGACGGCCGCGGTGTCGCGGAAGCTGCCGATGCGCTGCAGGCGGTCCGCCTCGGGGACCCGTACCCCGTCGAGGACGATGTCGGCGTTCTGCACGGTCCGCAATGCGATCTTGCCCTCGATCTTCGTGGCGGTGAAACCGGGGGTGCCCTTCTCGACGACGAAGCCCTTGACGTTGCCGTCGGCCACGTCGCGCGCCCAGACCACGACGAGATCGGCGAAGGTGCCGTTGCCGATCCACCGCTTGGCGCCGTCGAGGACCCAGGTGTCGCCCTCGCGCCGGGCGGTGGTGCGCATGCCGCCCGCGACGTCGGAGCCGCCCTCGGGTTCGGTCAGGGCGAAGGCTCCGATCTTGTTCATCGCGGCCATGTCCGGCAGCCAGCGCTCGCGCTGCTCAGGGCTTCCGCCGCCGCGGATGCTGCCCATCGCCAGACCGGTGTGGACCCCGGAGAACACCGCCAGTGACGGGTCGACGCGGTTGAGTTCCATGGTGAGGAAGCCGGTGAAGAGCTCGCTGCGCGGCCGGCCGTCGCCGAATTCGGGGTAGGTGTATCCGGCCAGCTGGAGCTTGGCCATCTTCCCGATCGCCTCGAAGGGGAATTCCGCCCGGTCCCAGGCGTCCTGGGCAAGCGGCTTGATCTCGCTCTCCAAGTAATCGCGGATGGTGGCAAGTTCGGCTCGTTCGGCGTCGCTGAGCAGGTCGGCGAATCCGAAGAAGTCGGCAGTAGGGTTGGCGGGCTTGGACATCGACGGCTCCTTTCTGGAAGTCCCTGAAGTTCGTAAAGGTCCTGAAAGACTCAGCGGTGGTCGGCGCGGCGCAGCGCGGCGGTCAGGGCGAGTTGCTTGCGGTCGCGGAGCAGGGCGCGTTCCCGGTAGGCCTCGGGGCCGTGTCCGTACGCGGCCTCGGTCTGGCCGACGATCGCGGCGACGGCGTCGTCGTCCAGCTCCGGACGGCCCAGGCGCTGCCAGCCCTCGGTGAGACCGGGGCCCAGGTGCCGCATCATGTGGCGGATGCCGCCGGGGCCGCCGCCGAGGTGGAAGCTCTCGAAGGGGCCGACGGCCGCGTAGCGGCCGCCCAGTGACGCCTTCATCACGGTGTCGAGCTCCCCGGCGTCGACCACCCCGCTGAGCACGAGGTGGATCGCCTCTTGGAGCACCGCGCTCTGCAGCCGGTTGGCTGCGAACCCGGGGATCTCCTTGCGCAGCCGCACGGGCGTCTTGCCCAGTGCCCGGTAGAAGGCCATGGCCGCCTCGACCACGTCCTCCGCGGTGCGCTCGCCCGGCACGATCTCCACCAGTGGTACGAGGTGCGGCGGATTGAAGGGGTGCGCGACCAGCAACCGGGAGGCAACCTCGTCCGGCAGCCCGGCGGCGATCCGGGAGGCGACGATCCCGGAGCTGGAGGTGGCCAGGACCGCGTCGGCCGGGGCGTGCCTGCCGATGCGGGCGAACAACTGCTGCTTGAACTCCAGGTTCTCCGGGCCGTTCTCCTGGACGAGTCGCGCTCCGGCCACGGACTCGGCCAGGTCGTGGGTGGTGCGGATACGGCTGCGCAGTGCGGACGCGTCGCTGCCGGGCAGACCGGCGGCGAGCAGCGGAAGGGCGTCGCCGACGGCCTCGTCCAGGTCCTCGCGCGGATCGGTGACGGTCACCTCGATCCCGTACGACGCGAACAGCGCGGCCCAGGCGAGGCCGATGGTGCCGGCGCCGACGACGGTGACGGCCTTCCAGTCGGGGAGGCGCCCGGGGAAGCCCTCCGGGCTGCATTCGGGGGCGTGTTCGAAGGCGTGTTCGGGGGTGCATTCGGGGGTCATGACGCGTCCTCCTCGGTCAGGTAGTCATGGACGGGAACGGCCTTCTCCAGCGTGAGATCCGTGACGATGTGGCTTGCCGAGACGATCTCGCGCACCGGCAGGTCCGCCAGCGGCGCCAGCACGTGCTCGAAGAGCTGCAGTCGCGCGGGGCCGGTGTAGGCCTCCTTGACCACGAGATCGGTGATCTGCGTGCGGACCAGTTCGCAGACGCGCGGGGTGCCGTCGTAGCCGGGGACGACCTTGAGCATGTACGTGGGCACGGCGATCTGCTCGTAGGCGAGCTCACAGTCGAGCGGCCGGTGTTTGTAGCCCATCGTCGCGGTGGCCACCCGCACGCTGCCGTAGTCCAGCGTCCCGACCAGCGCGGAGTGGTCGGCGAACAGGGCCGGCGTGCCCATCGCCTTCGGGTAGGCGCTCACCTCGCGGCCCGCGGCAATGGCGGCGAAGCTGTCCAGGTACATCGCGTGCAGGTACTCGCCGCACTCGTCCCCGAACCGCACCGGGATCGCCTGCCCTGCCTCGACGTACGGGCCGTAGGCCGTGACGTCCGTCATCTTCATCACCTCGAACCGCACCAACGGTTCACCGGGGTCGACGCGCAGCGGCTCGGGCACCACGGCCCGCAGCGCCTCGGGGTCGGTGCGGTAGACGATGCTGAGGTACTCGCGATCGGTGAAGCGGGCCGCGACCGGGGCGTACGCGGGCGCCGTGGCGGGGGTGCTGAGGGTCCCCAGGATGCGTGCGCGGTTCATCGTCCGCTCCACTGCGGCGCGCGCTTCTCGGTGAAGGCACGCACCCCCTCGGCGAAGTCGGCCGAGCGCAGCAGCGCTCCGGCCTCGGCGGTCTGCGCGGCGAACGCCTCCGGCTCCGGCACGCCGTCGGCCAGCCGGACGGTCCTCTTCACCGCGGCCAGGGCCAGCGGCGCGTTGGCCGCGATCTCCGCGGCGAGCTCCAGCGCGGCCGGCAGCGCCCCGCCGTCGGGGGTGAGGCGGTTGACGACGCCCAGTTCGCGGGCGCGTCCGGCGGTGACCGTACGGCCGGTCAGCAGCAGCTCCATCGCCAGGTGATGGGGGACGCGCCGGGGGAGCCGTACGACTCCGCCGCCGGCGGCGATCAGCCCGCGCCTCACCTCGGGGAGGGCGAAGCGGGCGCCCTCGGCGGCGACCACCAGGTCACAGGCCAGGGCGAGCTCGAAGCCGCCGCCCAGGGCATGGCCCTCGACGGCCGCGATGAGCGGCTTGGTCGTCGCGGCCTCGACGAGTCCGGCGAAACCCTTGCCGGGCACGGTCACCTGCTCGCCGCGGGCGGCGGCCTTGAGGTCCATGCCCGCGCAGAAGGTCCCGTCCGCGCCGGTGAGCACGCCCACCCGCAGCCCGGGATCGGACTCCAGCCGGTCGACGGCGGCGGCGATGCCTTGGGCCACCTCGGCGTTCACGGCGTTGCGGGCCCGGGGCCGGTCGATGGTGACGACGAGGGTGCCGCCGCTGGTCTCGGTGCGGACGCCGCTCATCGCCGCACCTCGCCGCGGTCGAGCTCGGCGAGCACTTCTTCTGTGTGCTGGCCCGGCAGCGGCGCGTGCCGGCGCACCGAGGCCGGCGTGGCGGAGAACGTCAGCGGTATGCCGACCACCCGGTATGCGCCCTCGCTGGGGTGGTCGGCGACGTCCAGCAGACGCCCCTCACGGACGTACGGGTCATCAGCGGCGTCGTCGAGCCGCAGCACGGGCCCGACGGGGATGCTGTGCTTGGTGCACACCTCCGTCCACTCCTCCGTGGTCAGCCGCGGCGTCACCGTCTCCAGCAGCTCGGCGAGGGCCTCGCCGTCCCGCTGCGCGTCGATGAACTCGCCGTTCACCCGCGGATCGTCCGCCAGGTCGGGACGGCCCGCGGCGGCGAACAAGTCGCGGAAGTTCTGCGGGCTGTACGGGATGATCATGGCCAGGCCGTCCTTGGTCGGGCGGGCCCGGTGCCCCTTGTTCATGGACAGCGGAAAACCGGTCGGGCCCATCGGCGGCTCGAAGATGCGGCCCTGCAGGTGCTCGACCAGGTTGAACGCCAGCAGCGTGTCCACCATGGGCACCTCCACCCGCTGCCCCCGGCCGGTCTCCCGCTGATGGACGAGGGCCGCCAGCGCCGCGTAGACGATCGTCAGCGCGGCGACCTTGTCGGCGATGATGCTCGGCAGCACCACCGGCGCCCCCACGTCGCCCGCGCGCTGCGCCAGGTCCAGCAGCCCGGAGGCGGCCTGCACCGTCTCGTCGTACGCGGCAAGCCGGGACCGGTCGGAGTCCGGGCGGAACCCTTGCGCATGGACGTGGACGAGGCGGGGGTTGGCTGCGGCGAGGCTGTCGTAGTCCATGCCGAGGCGGCGCAGGGCGCCGATCCGCATGTTGGTGATGAGGATGTCGGCGGTGCCGATGAGTTCCAGGGCCCTGGCGCGCTCGCCACCGTCCTTGAGGTTGAGCGTTACGCTGCGCTTGTTGCGGTTGACGTTGAGGTTCAGCGGCGTCATGCCGGGCGTACGGTGCAGCTTGCCGACCCGTACGGTGTCGTTCGGCGATTCGATCTTGATGACGTCGGCGCCGAGGTCGCCGAGGATCTGCGCGGCGTAGGGACCCATCACGACGGTGGCCATGTCGATGACGCGCACTCCGGCGAGCGGGCCGGCAGCCGGGCCTGTTCCTGTTGCGGGTTCTGTGAATTCTACGGATTCTGCTGCTTCTACGGCTTCTGCTGATTCTGCTGCTTCCATCACCACTCCACTACGGAAAACGGGACGGGAAAGGGTGGGGTATCGCCCCCTCTTCGGGGCGCTCCTGCGTCCTGGGTAAAACGCTAGTCCGGTGAAGTCCCGGAACCCAAGCGGTCGGTGACACCAATGCGCGAAAAACGGCGTGACCGCAGCGGTCACGCCGTTTCCTGGGGCGGGTACTTCAGGAAGCCTCGGTGAACACGGCTCCGGCCTCCGTCACCAGTCCGTGCAGGTCACCATCCGGTTCCGCCCGGTCCCGGCGCCAGATCAGCCCGGTCGCGAGGGCGGGGGAGAAGTCCCGGAAAGGCAGGACGACGCTCGCACCCCTTCCGCTTTCACCGCTGTTCGCGCTGAGCAGCGTGATGCCGAATACCGAGCCGTTCGCCACGATCTCGCGGACGCTCGCGTAATCCCCGATATTGAGGGTGATTTCCTTGTGGATGCCCGCGGATTTCAGGCGCACCCGGAGCTGGTCAAAATACGTCGGGAGCGTCCCGGGAGCCGACGTCACATAGGTGTGGTCGGTGAGCTCGCTCAGCGACACCGAACTCCGCGAGCCGAATTCGGCGGCCGGCAGCAGCGCGCCCAGCGGCTCGCGCAGCAGCTCCAGCACCTCGATTCCCTCGGCGTGCACCGGCAGGTGCACCAGCGCCATGGCCAGGTCGCCGCGCTGCACCGCCTTCACGAGGTTCGCGCTGTTTCCGGGCCAGCGCTTGACGACGAACCCCTCGGCGCAGCGCTCCTCGACACGCTCCAGCCGCTCCCGCAGCTGCGAGTGCAGAGCCGGTACCACCCCCACGTACACCGTCTGCCGCTCGGAGCCCAGGGCCCGGCGCAACTGCCAGGGAATGTCGTCGAACCGGCCGAGGACGTCCTTCGCGACGGGCAGCAGCGCCGCGCCGGCACCGGTCAGAGCCACGTGGTGCGAATCCCGGTCGAACAGCCGCTGGCCGAGCTCGCGCTCCAGGTCCCGTATTCGCTGACTCAACGGCGAGGTGGCCATGTTGAGTTGACGCGCGGCCCGGGAGAAGCTGAGGTTCTCGGCGACAGCGACGAAGTAGCGCAGATGGAAGATCTCCATCGCCGTACCCTAAAACCTGCCTGATGACACTGTGACCAGGGGCTGGGGGCAAGGCCGGCCAGGGGGCGAGACACCACCGGCGAGCCGCGTAAGTCGCGCCGGGCCGGACTCACCTGCAAGGGCGTCCGCATGTCTGCCATGTCTGCCATCTCTGCCATGTCTGCCGTGTCCGCCCTGAACGATGAGCCCGGCGGACCGGCCCGCCATCACGACCGGGGAACGCGGCTGGTGCACTTCGCCGCCCGCGTTCTCGTCGTCTGCCCCCCGGTGCGGCGGCCGTGCCCTCGTAGCGCTCAGGCCCGGGACTCCCTGAGCGCAAGTACTTCAGCGAGCTGCTGTTCCAGCCGCGCCGCCTGTCCTGCCCGGGGTGCGGCGCCACGGCCGACTGGCAGCCGGAAACGCGGGATGAAGCGGGCCGAGAACCGCGACAAGGTCCTGACCGGCCTTGTGATTCCCCCGGTGCCGTCCCCCGGCCGGCAGAAGCTTGAGGCGGGCCGGCAGCCCCCGCACGCTCAGCGGGCGCGCTGAGCCGTCCGGTGCCACGCTGGAGGTGGGCTCCGGCCTGTGGAATGCGGAGGAGCGGACATGGAGATCAAGCCGCAGGCGGTCGTCATCCCCAAGGAGACCGATCATCTGGAACAGGGCAAGTACGGGCCCGTCTTTCCGAGAACTCCGGCCTGCTACGGGTTCACCATCGTCGCGGACGTAAAGCCGGGCAGGGCTGAGGCGATGCGGGAGTACGGCCATGCCCTGGCCAAGGCGCTGGAGCAGGATCCGTACCTTCTCGCGCCGTTGAAGCTGCACTACCTGCGCTGGGTCTTGTTCGATGACGACACCCGCTTCATGTACCAGGGGATTTTCGACACCGACTTCGACAAATACACCGAGGATGCCGTCGCGCTGTTCAGCAAAGCGGGTGTGAACACCGCCTTCGAGAACCTCGAAGGGTTTCCCGAGGACTGGCGTACGAACCCGGAGGCGTTCGTACGCTTCGTGCGGGACCATCACTGTCCGAGCTTCATCGAGTACGGAGAGTATCCGTACGTGACGGCGGACGAGATCAAGAAGGCTCTGCGGATCAAGAGTGCTCTCTCGGAGATGCTCGACCAGATGCAGTGAGGGCTGGGCGATGAGCGAGGCCGGAACAGCGCGGGTCTACAACCAGCGGCACGTTCCGAGGAAGCACACGCCGGCCGGGCGGCGTGTGAGCGTCTACGTCTCGTGGAGCTATCCGGCGGAGGCAGGCCGGAACGCGGCCGAGCTGGATAACCGGTTCTCCACGCTGACGGAGGTGCGCCGGGTGGCGTGGCCGGCCTACGAGGACCCGAAGTGGTCGGATCCTTATCGGTTCCAGCAGGGCGTCGCCGGCTCCCTGGAGTTGTTCTTCTGGGCCTGGGTGCCGTTCCAGGACTTCGTCGAGGAAGTCACGGGGCATCCTGTCCCGGTCTACCAGCGCATCGACCAGGCCGGTTTCCACACCCCGCTGGATGAGCGGGTACTCGACGACACGGACGTCCTGTTCGTCTTCGGACTGGACCACATGATCACCGGGCAGGAGGCGCAGCCCGGGGAGATCGAGGCGCTGCGGGCCTTCCTCGCCCGGGAGGAAGCCCGCCTGGTCCTGGGGCCCCACCACGACGTCGGCGCGTCGGACGATCTGTCCGTGCGGGAGGTGGAGTACCGCCACCACGGCGATCCCCTGGTGCCTCGCCAGCAGCGGTTCGCCACCTACGTCCGGGATCTGATGAAGGACCTGGGTGTGCCGGTCGTCAACCGGTACGGGCTGCGTCCGGCCACCGGTGAGGGCAACCGGATCGCTCCTTTGTCGACGGTCCCGGATCTGGATGAGAAGGGGTGGCTGAACGGGGTCACGAACTTCAATTTCCACATGCACCTGCCGCACTACGCGGTGACCAGTGACGATCCGAAGGCCATCCACGTGCTGGCCCGGCAGCCGATCGACACCTCCCGGCCCCATCCGTTCACCGACGAGGGGAACACCGAATTCAACATGTTCCTGTGGATGCCTCCCGGCGGTGACCGCGCGGCCGATGTGCTGCTGGCCGACTCCACGATCTTCAGCACGCTTTTCGGCGCCGACGACAGCCTGCGGAATTTCTGGCGCAACCTCGTTACATAGCGATGCCGCAGGGAGGCCGACGTGAGCGCACTCATCCACGTCACACTCGAACTCGACGACATCCAGCGCGGGGTCCTCAGCCCACGGCCCACCCCGTACGCGGCGACGTACCTGGCCTTCCGCATCGACGACCGCGCCCAGGGCCGGGAACTGATGCGGCGGGCGAGCGCGGCGGCGACCTCCGCCGCCGACACCTCCAGCCCCCTGGGAGACACCTGGGTCAGTGTCGCCGTCACCTACCGGGGCA
Organism: Streptosporangium nondiastaticum; assembly: GCF_003011965.1. Taxonomy (GTDB): domain Bacteria; phylum Actinomycetota; class Actinomycetes; order Streptomycetales; family Streptomycetaceae; genus Streptomyces; species Streptomyces nondiastaticus. Next base: position 7,439 of record NZ_PXWG01000151.1, on the reverse strand, counting down.
TGGAAGCCCTCGGGGTGCCGCGCTCCTCGCTGGAGTCCTTCGCCTGGGAGTTCCGGCAGGGCATGGCAGCCCGCGCCCGAGCACTGCGCGACGAGGGCGCCAGCAGCCCGCAGTACTGGGAGGCACCGCTCGGCACGCGCGACGTCCATGTGGTGATCACGGCGATCGCACCCGACCCCCCTCGCCTGGAGGCGGCCATCGACCGCGCCCGCCCCGCCTACGAGCGCCTGCCCGGCGTGACGGCGATCTGGAGGCAGGACTGCTACGCGCTGCCCACCGAGAAGGAACACTTCGGCTACCTCGACGGCGTCAGCCATCCGGCCATCGAAGGCAGCGGCATCCCAGGGTCCAACACACTGGAAGCACCCTTGAAGAGCGGGGAGTTCGTGCTCGGCTACCCCGATGAGCTCGGCGGTGTCCAGACGCCTCAGCCGGCCGTGCTCGGGCGCAACGGCAGTTATGCGGTCTTCCGCAAGCTCCGCCAGGACGTCGCCGCGTTCAGGCGGTATCTGAGGGACAACTCCGCCGGCCCCGAGGACGAGGAGCTGATCGCCGCGAAGATCATGGGGCGCTGGCGCAGCGGAGCCCCTCTGGCGCTCGCCCCGCAGCAGGACAACCCCGCACTCGGCGCCGATCCCCATCGCCGCAACACCTTCCTGTACGAGCAGGACGACCCGATGGGATTCGTCACGCCCGGTGGCTGCCACATCCGTCGGGCCAACCCGCGCGACGCCTCGGTGGCCGGGGAGGTACGGCTGCACCGCATGATCCGGCGCGGCGCCGTCTACGGCCCGCCACTGCCCGAAGGCGTGCTGGAGGACGACGGAGCGGACCGCGGTCTGATGTTCGCGTTCATCGGCGCCCACCTGGGCCGGCAGTTCGAGTTCGTCCAGTCGCAGTGGATGAACGACGGCGTCTTCTTCGGGGCCGGCAACGCGAAAGACCCCGTCGTCGGCGCCGCCGACGGGCAGACCGGCTACACGATCCCCCGACGACCGGTGCGCCGCCGCCTGGCCCCGCTGCCCCGTTTCGTCGTCACCCGTGGAGGCGAGTACTGCTTCCTGCCGAGCCTGAGCGCCCTGCGCTGGCTCGGGGACCTCCATGACTGACCGGGCGGACCAGCGCCATGGACACCCTGCATCTCGTCCTCAATGCGGTCACCGTCATCTTCATCGCGGCCACCATGTTCGCCGCCGGCCTGCGCGCCACCGTCCCGGCACTGCGCGGCGTTTTCGCCGACGTGCCCCTGCTGTTGCCGGCGCTGACCGCCAACATGGTGGTCATCCCCCTGCTCGGCTGGGGCATCGGCGCACTGTTCGGCCTCTCCTCGGCCTCCTTCATCGCCCTCGTCCTGATCGCCTCCTCCCCGGGCGGCCCCTTCGGGGCGAAGCTGGCGGCGGTGCAGCAGGGCGACGTCGTCGCGGGCGCGGCGATGCAGGTACTGCTCGCCTCCCTCGGCAGCCTCACCTTCGCCCCCACCGCGAGCGCCGTCCTCATCGCCGCCGACATCGGCACCAAGGTCTCCCTCGACGTCGGCGCGCTGGTGCGGACGGTGGCACTGCTGCAACTCGTCCCGTTCGCGATCGGCCTGCTCCTGCGTCGCTACGCCGAACCCACCGCACAGTCGTGGCACCCGACAGCAGCCGCGGTCTCCAACATCACGTTCCTGGTCGTGTTGGCAGGCATGCTGCTGGGCAACTGGCGGGACGTCGCCGAGCTCTTCGGTTCACTGGCCCTGCTCGCGGGGTTCCTGCTCGCGGTGTTCGCCTTCGCCGTGGGAACGCTGCTGGCGGCCGGCCCGATGACACGCCGCACCACCATGGGCGGCGTCGCCTCGGTACGCAACGCCGGCCCCGCCCTGGCCGCCATCGGCCTCGCCTTCGCCGACCAGCCCGCTGTTCTGGGCGCACTCGCCGCGATCCTCCTCAGCGGCCTCGCGGCGGCCCTCCCGATCGCCACGCTTCTCAGCAGGCGCCGGAGTGCCCCGGAAACGCCGGGCACTGAAGTGCTCCGCAACGACACGTCCGTCCGGTGATTCAGACGGTCCGCCACGTACAACCCGACCATCTGCTGTGCCCGGCTCAACTGCGGCTCCCAGTACCGCGAGAGCATGCGGCCCATGGTCTCGGACCCGCGGGACTCCGGCCGAATCGAGCAGAAGCCGCCGCTCGACCCGGTTGCGATGCCCGGTCGGGGGGAGGGCTTGGATACCGTCGCCGGCCGGCCGGGATCGGAGCCGTTCGTTGATGGTGATACCGGTCGTCGGCGCGGCGGGCGATCGCCGCGACGCTGATGTCAGACGTGGGCGGCGGGGACGGAGACAATGACGCCGGCGGGTTCGGCGGTGTCCTTGCCGTGGGCGATGGCGTGCGCCCAGAGGGGCAGCGACACCTCGTAGAACCACAGACCGTCCCTGGCCTGCCGGCGACGACTGGTGAAGGGGCCGTGTTTCGGCCGTGCGGTGTTCCCCAGATGGCGGCTGCCCCAGCGGCGAGGCCGGGGTACGGCGTGCCGGCAGATGACGGTGTTGGTGGCGCCGGTGGCAGGCCTGCCGCCGGTTGTCCTGCCGCACTGGAACACCGCTCAGGATCGGCACCTGGCCGTCTTCGGGAGCCTGCCGCCCTGAACACGGCAGGCGTTCACGGCTCATCAGCGACGGCGGGTTCGCCCCCCAACCGCCCCGCAAAGGCGACCTCGACGCCTACGACGCCAAGCTGGCGTCGGCGCCTCACCCTGAGCCGAGGACAGCGGGCACTCGCGCCGGGGAGTACGGGAGGCGCTGGTCACGCCTCCTGGGCGGGCCCTGCACCTGGGGGTGTGAGGTGTGCGCGCTTGGCCGTGCGGCCGTCGCCCGAGGAGCGGCCCCGTAGGCGGCGCGTGATCCAAGGCCCGAGGAAGTCGGCGGCCCAGCGCAGTTCGGCGGCGCCGGCGCGCCGGCCGGCGGGCGGCGGGGTGGTGGGGGTGGGCAGGGGGGCGGGTCCAGGAGTCGTCGCTGCCGGGCAGGGCAGGGCAGGGCAGGGCGAGGGCGTCGGCGACGGCGATGCATTGGTGGCCGAGGGGCCGGCGTGCAGGCGGTCCGTGCTCCACAGGCGGGGTCGGTGACGACGGCGTGGTGACCGGTCTCGGCGACGGCGACGCCGTGCCGGTGTGCGGCCTGGCGGATGCGGTGGTTGAGGGCGGTGACGCGGTGGCTTACGGGCCGGGCCAGTGGGGTGATGCGGGCGACGTCGGGGAAGGTGAGGGTGGCGACGCGGGTTCCCCGGGCGGTGAGTGCGGCGAACATCGCCTCCAGGTGGCCGGCGACCTCGTCGGCGTCGAAGCGGGGCCGCAGCAGGTCGTTGACGCCGGCCACCACCGTCGCGAGGTCCGGTCGCAGGGCGAGCGCGGGGGCGAGTTGTTCGGCGTGGACCTGCCCGGCGAGGCGGCCTCGGACGGCGAGATCGGCGTACAGCAGACCGGAGTTGTGGCGGGCCATGTGTTCGGTGAGGCGGTCGGCGCGGCCGCGCAGCCCCGTCACGTCGTCGCCGTCGCCGACGCCTTCGGTCTGGCTGTCGCCGAGGGCCACGTACCGCGAGAAGGGAAACGGCGTGCCGGGCATGGCAGGCCCTCTGTTTCGCTGAGTCGGCGGGGGAAGGCCGGTTTCCGAAGCATCACGTCCGTGATGCGGCGGGTTCCCCATCACGTGTCGCTGTCGCGCGTCGTTCGAGGATGCGGAGCGCGGTCTCGCCCCACTGGATGTTCTCCTTCTCGAAGGCCATGCCGCGCAGCAGTGTCAGGTACGGCCCGATGCGTTCGGCCTGCGCGCAGTGCTCGTCCTCCGTGCGCCCCTCCAGGAGACGTTCCCGGAGCCGTTCGTACCGGGCGAGCTTGGCCGCGGCCCACTCCATGCGTTCGGCGATCGCCGCCCGTACGGCCTCGGTGTCGCCCACGTCCGCGCACTGCACCTTGACCAGCAGCTCGTCGCGGATCGCCGTCGGCTTGCCCGGCGGTTCGGCGACGTAGGCGCGTACGGCCTCCGTTCCGGCTTCGGTCAGCGAGAAGAGCCGCTTGTTCGGCCGGCGCTCCTGCTCGACGACGCGGGCGGAGATGAGCCCCTCGCTCTCCATGCGTTCGAGCTCCCGGTAGAGCTGCTGAGGGGCGGCCATCCAGAAGTTCGCGACGGAGGCGTCGAAGGCCTTGGCCAGGTCGTAGCCGGACGCTTCGCCTTCGAGGAGGGCGGCCATCACCGCGTTGCGCAATGCCATGCGAGCAAAGTATCGCATCGTTGACTAGTCATGGATATGACTATCGAGTAGCCTCCGAGGCGCCTAATCAATTAATTGACTAGAGGTGATGTCGTGCATCCGTTCCGCAGGGCCGTCGAGAACCGGGACGAGGCCGCCATCGAGGCCCTCCTCGCCGAGAACGTCGTCTTCACCAGCCCTGTCGCCTTCAAGCCGTACCCGGGCAGAGCGATCACCGCGGCGATCCTGCGCGGGGTGATGCGGGTCTTCGAGGACTTCGCCTACGTGCGGGAGATCGCGAACCCCGACGGCCGCGACCACGCCCTCGTCTTCACCGCGACCGTTGACGGGCGGCAGATCCAGGGTTGCGACTTCCTCCACTTCGACGAGGAGGGGAAGATCGACGACTTCACCGTCATGGTCCGTCCGCTGTCCGCCGCCCAGGCGCTCGCCGAGGCCATGGGAGCCCAGTTCGACCGCATCGCCCACGAGGCCGCTCAGGCCGGGCAGGCCGCTCAGGCCGCTCAGGCCGGGCAGGCCGCCGGGTCCGGAGAGGAGGCCCGGCATCGGGGCCGGTAACGCCGGCCTCACCGCCGCCGCCACCCTCCAGCGCGCCGGGGTCCACCCTGCTGGTCGAGCGCCACAACGTGCCGGGCGGCTGCGCCACCTCGTTCCGGCGCGGCCGGTACGAGTTCGAGGTCGCCCTGCACCAGCTGTCCGGGGTCGGGCTCGAAGGCCAGGGCTTCACCCTGCGGGGGCTCTTCGACAAGCTGGGCGTGTCCGACCGGATCGACTTCGTACAGGAGGAAGCCCTGTACCGGGCCGTCGTTCCCGGACGGCACGACGTGACCCTGCTGGCCGACTGGGCAGGGGCCGCCGACGCTCTGGAGGCGGCGTTCCCCGGCAACCGGCCGAGCGGTTCTTCCAGCTCCTGCGGGACGTCGCGTTCTGGCAGATCGCCGCCATGCGCGGGACGCCGGCCGACGAGATCGCCCCGGTCCTCTTCCGGCAGGGCCTGCGCCCGCTCGCCGACGTCCTCGACGAGCACTTCGACGATCCAGGCCTCAAGTCCTCACGCCCGTCACGCTCGAACTGGGCGGCAAGTCCCCGGCGTTTGCCGACAGCGATGCCAACATCGACACGGTCGCGGCACGCCTCGCCGAGGCCAAGTTCCGCAACGCGGCCCAGACGTGCGTCGCCCCTGACTACGTCCTGACCGACCCCGCCACCGCCCAGCGCCTGGCAGCCGCACTCGCCGAGGCCACGGAGCGCCTCTTCGGCAGCGACCCGCAGACCTAGGACGCCTGCGGGAGCATCGTCAACCAACGCCACTTCGACCGGATTGCCGCCCTGCTCGACTCGGGCACGCCGGCCTTCGGCGGCAGGACCGACCGCGACGACGTCTACATCGCACCCACCGTCCTGACCGCCGTGCATGCCGAGGACCCGATCATGCAGGAAGAGATCTTCAGTCCCGTACTGCCGATCGTCGAGGTCGCCGACCTGGATGAAGCCATTGCCTTCATCAACGACCGCGACAAGCCGCTGGCCCTGTACGGCTTCACCGAGAACGAGACCACGCGCGCCCGCCTCGCCGCCGAGACATCGTCCGGAGGCCTCGGATTCGGCCTGCCCATGGCCCACCTCCGCGTCCCCGACCTGCCCTTCGGCGGCGTCGGCGAGTCCGGCCTCGGCAGCTACCACGGCCCTTACTCCATCGCCACATTCAGTCACCGCCGCGCCCGCCCCGACGTACCGCTGAACCGCCCCCACCGCATTCCACCCGGACCGCCCCGCTCGTGCCCCCTCCACAGCGGGGCGCAAACCTACGCCCCAACGGCTCCCTGCCCACCTCCCACGGGGTGAGCCCCCGGCGCTGGTCGGTTCGGACCCCGGACATGTACGCAGCCCGCGGTGCGGGCTGCGCCCGGGGTGCTCCGGCCGACCACGGGGGTGATGGAGACCTCGGCGGGCAGGTCGACCTACGGCGCACTCGCCACTGCCCGCTGGTGAAACGCACTGCGCCTTCGAGGAGGCCGGGCAAGCGACGGTATGCGATCAGGAAGAAACCGGGACGAGCAGCCCTTCAGTGCCCCAGATCGGCGGAGGTACCCGCCGAACGATCGCATCCGAGGACAAGTGTCGTCGAGCCCTGCCCGGGTCGACGGGCGGCCCTCGGCGGTGTTCCTGCGCGCATGCGGCCCTGGACCAGGACAGCGCTGTCCGGGGTCATCGGCCGGGGCGGGTCATGTCGGCGGGTCGGCGGTGTTCCTTGCTGTGGGTGGTGGTGTGTGTCCAGAGGGTCAGCGGCACCTCGTGGAACCACATGCCGTCCCTGGCCTGCCGCGGGGCACGAGGCGGCCGAGAAGTCCCTGCTGGTCGTGGAGCCGGATCCGGATCTGTGGTGTCGGCATCCGTTCCGGCACGCCCTGGAGCTGCCTGTTGGTGCTGCCCGTCCATGGCCTGGGGCTACGCCGACGTCGTGCCGTCAGCCGTGGTCTCGTCGTGGCCGTCGCCATGTTCGTGCAGGTGCTTGAGGGCCGTCCGCGCCTCGACCACCTTCGCCTTCTCCACTGTGTCCCAGAAGGGGTGGGTGCTGACGGTGGCCGACAGTTCCAGTGCGCGGGCCCGTAGCGCGGCGACCTGTTGCTGCTGTTCCTCGGTCCAGCCGGGGCTGTCGGGCCTGCTGCTGGGGTACCAGTGCCCGTCGGGCCTGCTCCACCCGGGCAGCGGGACGACCGACCACGGCAGCGTGCGCCCGAGCGCGGCGAGGTCGGCGGTCACCTGGTGCAGTTCGAGCTGCGCCTGGCGGAGCGAATCGGGGAAGTCATAGGTATCAGCCATTGCGACTCAATCCTACCCCTGTATCGAATATGCGTTCTATTTGGTGGCGAGGGTGGCCGGTGGGCAGACGGGTGGAGTGCTGTGCCCTGGCCGCTGACCTGCGGATCCCTGTACAGGTGCCTTGGCAGGGCCTGCGGGCTGCCCGCACGCAGCAGGAGGGGCCGGTCGCGCCCTGGGTGGCTGTGACGCAGGGAAGCCGGTGCGCGCAGTGGTGGCGTGTTGAGCCGGTGATGCGGGTGAAGGGGAGGGGCCGCTGCCGCCCGCAGGACGGTCCCGGCCTGAGTGAGGGCAGTCAGTGTGCTGGGCGGGGTCAGGGGGGTGTGAGGGCGTCGAGCTGCGCGGCGAAGAGGGCGTTGGCGGTCTTGGCCTGGC
>NZ_PXWG01000150.1 GCF_003011965.1 Streptosporangium nondiastaticum | reverse complement strand
CCGCCAGGACAGGTGGCGGGGAACCGGCCCCCCTTCGGGTTCCGTAAGGCCCCGGGCTACGCCCGGACCGCCGCCCCGCGTCGGCGCTCTACGAGCGCCCTGCGCGTCGCGTACAGCGTGATCGACGCCGCGCCCACCATCGCCAGCAGGCCCAGCACCACCGTGCCGTCCCAGCCCCCCGCCCCGAAGGCGATCGCGCCGAGCGTGCCGCCGACCGACGAACCCAGGTAGTACGCCGTCTGGTAGAGGGCCGAGGCCTGGGCCCGGCCCGTCTTCGCGGCGCGGCTGACCGAGGACGACGCCACCGCGTGGCCGGCGAAGAAGCCCGCCGTGATGAGGACCAGGCCCGCCAGGACCGCGAGCAGCGACGACGTCAGCGACAGCAGCAGGCCCAGGGTCGTCGTGCCGACCGCCAGGTACAGCGCCCCGCGGCGGCCCAGCCGGCCGACGAGCTTGCCGGCCGCGGCCGACGACGCCGTGCCCACCAGGTAGATCAGGAAGATCGAGCCCACGACGCCCTGCGGGAGCGAGAACGGCGCGTCCGCCAGCCGGTAGCCGATCACGGTGTACACCGCGCCGAACACCGTCATGAACAGCGCACCGATCGCGTACAGGCGCCGCAGCAGCGGGTCGGACAGGTGACCGCCCACCGTACGGGCCAGCCGCTTCGGCGACACCGCCGCCGCCTTGAAGTGCCGCGCCTTCGGGATCAGCAGCCGGAACGCCAGCGCGCACACCACCGCCAGCGCGCCCACCGCGGCCAGGCCGGCCCGCCAGCCCCACGCCTGGGCCACCCAGCCCGCGAGGATGCGGCCCGTCATGCCGCCGATGCTGTTGCCCGCCACGAACAGCCCGATCGCGCCGACCAGCGCCTTCGGCCGGACCTCCTCCGCGAGGTAGGCCATCGCCGACGCCGGCACCCCGGCCAGCGCCGCACCCTGCACCGCGCGCAGCGCGACCAGCCAGCCCAGGCTCGGCGCGAGCGGCACGAGCAGGGCCACGAGCGCGGCCACGCACAGCGAGGCGGTCATCATCGTGCGGCGCCCGAAGCGCTCGGAGAGCGCGCTGAGCGGGACGACCGCGAGGGCGAGCCCGCCCGTCGCGGCCGAGACCGTCCAGCTGGCCTGATCGGCCGTCACCCCGAGGCCGCCGGAGATGGCCGGCAGCAGCGCCTGCGTGGAGTAGAGGAGGGCGAAGGTGGCGACACCCGCGGCGAACAGGGCCAAGCTCATCCGGCGGTAGCCGGGGCCGCCCGGCTCCAGCCGGGTGTCCTCGCCGGACGCGTGAGAGAAGTGAAGGGACGACAGAGCAGAGGCACCCGAACGCACGATGACGCTGGATGCCCCGGTATCGGCAGGAGGCATACGAAAACCGTAGGCAGCCTGGGCTGATGCGTCCAATGCACAGAATGGCGATAATCGATCCTGTGTTGCATGAACGCAGGTCACGGCCGCCCTTGTCACCGCCCGGCAATGAAAAAGACATCCCCGTAACAGCGGACGTCGAGGCCGACTCCTGGGCCGCCACCCTCACGCCGCGGCTCGCGCAGTTCGTCGCCGTCGCCCGCCACGAGCACGTCACGCGCGCCGCGCAGCAGATCGGCGTGCCGCAGTCCACGCTCAGCCGCTCGATCGCCCGGCTCGAAGACGACCTGGGCGTCGCCCTGTTCGCCCGCCACGGCCGCACCGTCTCCCTGACCGCGGCCGGCCGCACCTTCCTCGCCACCGTCGACCGCGCCCTGTCCGAGGTCGACCGCGCCGCCGAGTCCGTACGGGCCGACGCCGACCCCGCCGCCGGCAAGGTCGCCTTCGGCTTCCTCCACACGCTCGGCACCGAGACCGTACCCGAGCTCATCCGCGCCTTCCGCGCCGACCATCCGCGCGTACGGTTCCAGCTCGTGCAGAACTACGGCGAGTCGATGCTGCAGCGGCTGCGCGACGGCGAGCTCGACCTGTGCCTCACCTCGCCCGTCCCGGACGCCCCCGACCTCGTCTCGCGCCGCCTCGACGAGCAGAAGCTGCGGCTCGTCGTCCCCGACGACCACCCCCTCGCCTCCCGCAAGCGGATCCGCCTCGCCGAGGCCGCGTCCGAGCTCTTCGTCACCCTCGAACCCGGCTACGGGCTGCGGCGCATCACCGACGCGGTCTGCGCGGAGGCGGGGTTCACCCCGAAGATCGCCTTCGAGGGCGAGGAGGCGGAGACGCTCCGCGGCCTCGTCGCGGCGGGCCTCGGCGTGGCCCTCCTGCCCCCGCCGGCCGTCCCGCGGCCCGGCGTCGCCGAACTCACGGTCACCGCGCCGCGCGCGTTCCGAGAGATCGGGGTGGCGTGGCTGGACGGCCACCCCGACACGCCGCCGGTGGCGGCGTTCAAACGCTTCCTCTTGTCGAGGAGGGGCCAGCTGCTGCCACGGTGACGGTCCCGCTTCGCGGGGTTCGCTTCGCGGGGTTCGCTCCGTGGGGGCGCGCCGAGTCCGGCACCGCCGGAGACGCCGAGTTCGGTTGCGCGCCGCTGCGGCGGATTCGAGAGGCGAGGCCTCTCGACGACCCTGCCGGCGCATCCGCAGCTCTTTGCCGCAGGCAAAGAACTCCCGCCGCGACGGCGAGCGACCCCCGCCTGCGTGACCGGCGGTGCCGGACCCCGCGCGCCCCGCAGAGCGAACCCCGCGGAGCGAACCCGGTCGCAGGTGCAATCCTCCCGCCGCGACGGCGAGCAACCCCACGGGACGTGTCCGGCGGTGCCCGGCGCACCCTCAGTGCCCCAGGCTCGCCCCGAAGCCGGAGGCCAACGGCATGCGGAGGCCCAGCGGCGGCGGAGCCGCGAGCGCGTCCGCCACCGGCCGGGCGAAGTGGTGGCCGAAGAGCACTCCGCGTACGAAGTCCGCGGCAAGTGCCCGGACTTCCGCGCGGTGCTGGCGCAGGCCGTGCCCGTCGGAGTGGACCTCGAAGCGGCACACGTCGCGGTTGACCTTCTTCGCCCGCTGGGCGAGGCGGAAGGACAGATCGGGGTCGGTGTGCTCGTCGTTGGTGCCGTGCACGATCAGCACGCGCCGCCCGCACAGCTGCCGCACCGGTTCGGGCTCCGGCTTCGCGGGCCCGTCCGCGTCCGGCAGCCACGGGGCGACGGCCAGCACCGCCGTCACCGCCGCGTGCCCCGCGGCCCGGAGCGCCGCGCGGCCGCCCATGTCGGTGCCGACGAGGCACACCGGCACGTCGCCGTAGCGCCGCACGACCTCGTCCGCCGCCCATTCGGCGTCCCGCACGGGGTCCGCCGCGGAACCGTTCCACCCGCGCAGCCGGTAGTGGACGACGTGGGTGACCAGCCCGTCCTCCGCGGCCGCCGCGGCCAGCCGGCGGGCCAGCGGCCGTTGCGCGGCGAGGTCGAGCGCCGAGGGCCCGCGGGTGCCCTCGGCCCGGCCGCCGGGCAGCAGCAGCGCCACGCCGTGTACGCCGCGCACCGTGCGCCCGGCCCCGAGCGGCTTCCCGAGCCGCGCCGTGGGCCGTGCGGTGTCCCGCTTCTCCCGGTCCCGCTTCTTCCGCGGGGGGTTCGGCTGTCCGTGCGTTCCTTCCGGATCCCGCTGAGGCAACGCTTGCTGAGCCATGGCAGAAACGATGGCAGAAGGACTGACGGTGTCCACCCCGCCGACGGGTCACCGTTCCGTATCGTTCGCCTCCATCTACGCGCGTAGGGGCTAGAGTGCCGAAATGACGACCGAGACCATCCAACCGAACCCCGAACAGATCCGTCGCGCCCCCAAGGTCCTGCTGCACGACCACCTGGACGGCGGGCTGCGCCCCGGCACGATCGTCGACCTGGCCCGTGAGACGGGCTACACCGGTCTGCCCGAGACCGACGCGGACAAGCTGGGCGTCTGGTTCCGCGAGGCGGCCGACTCCGGCTCGCTGGAGCGGTACCTGGAGACCTTCGCGCACACCTGTGCGGTGATGCAGACCCGCGAGGCCCTCGTCCGGGTGGCCGCGGAGTGCGCCGAGGACCTGGCCGAGGACGGCGTCGTCTACGCCGAGGTGCGCTACGCGCCGGAGCAGCACCTGGAGGCCGGCCTCACCCTCGAAGAGGTCGTGGAGGCCGTCAACGAGGGCTTCCGCGAGGGCGAGCGCCGCGCGAAGGCCAACGGCCACCGCATCCGGGTGGGCGCGCTGCTCACCGCCATGCGGCACGCGGCCCGCGCCCTGGAGATCGCGGAACTCGCCAACCGCTACCGCGACTCCGGCGTCGTCGGCTTCGACATCGCGGGCGCCGAGGCGGGCTTCCCTCCCACCCGTCACCTGGACGCGTTCGAGTACCTCAAGCGCGAGAACAACCACTTCACCATCCACGCGGGTGAGGCGTTCGGCCTGCCGTCGATCTGGCAGGCCCTGCAGTGGTGCGGCGCGGACCGGCTCGGCCACGGCGTCCGCATCATCGACGACATCGAGATCGGCGAGGACGGCAAGGCCAAGCTGGGCCGGCTCGCCTCGTACGTCCGGGACAAGCGCATTCCGCTGGAGATGTGCCCCACCTCGAACCTGCAGACCGGTGCGGCCAGCTCGTACGAGGAGCACCCGGTCGGCCTGCTGCGGAAGCTGCATTTCCGGGCGACTATCAATACCGATAATCGCCTGATGAGCGGCACCAGCATGAGCCGGGAATTCGAGCACCTGGTGAAGGCCTTCGGCTACACGCTGGACGACATCCAGTGGTTCACCGTCAACGCGATGAAGTCCGCGTTCATCCCATTCGACGAACGTCTGGCGATGATCAATGACGTGATCAAGCCGGGTTACGCCGAGCTCAAGTCCGAGTGGCTCTTCCAGTAGGAGTGGGCGGGCCTTTCTGACCAGCGGCGTTCTCACCGGCCGCAACGGACGGTGAATCCGCGGGGAATAGCGTGCGGCGGCCGGGACGTTAATCGTCCCGGCCGTGTCAATGATTGCGGCGGCCGGGAAGTCGTGGCTAGGTTGCAGTGCCGCTCGAAGAATCCCCCGTCGCGAGGACAGAATTCAGATGAAGCTCGGAAACTTCAGGACTCTCGGTGCCGTCGCCCTCGGTGTTGCCTTCGCCGCCGCGGCGGCGGGGAGCGCCCAGGCGGCCGGCTCCGCGGGTGCCGTCGAATCGCTCACGACCACCGCCCGGACCACGACGGCGGGGCTGCCCATCCAGCAGGTCGCCGAGGTCGCCCCCGCGGGCGGCCCGGTGATCTCCGCGGCGGACCGCGCGATCCAGAGCGGCATGCTGACGGCCCCGGCCCAGGCCGTGGACAAGGCCGTCGCGCCGCAGCTCCCGACGCACGAGCTCGCCCCGAAGGGCGTGACCAGGGCCGCGGCTCCGGAGACCAAGGACGCCACGGCCGCGGCCACCCTGCCGGCCGACAACAAGGGGAACACGGGCCTGCTGGCGCCCCTGTCGGGGCTCCCGCTCAGCAGCCTGCCGGTGCCCGGCATCGGCGGCTGACCAGCCCCGCTCCCGCGAGCCCGTCCCGCTCGTACGACGGCGGGCCGTCATCCGGAACGATTCCGGAGACGGCCCGCCGTTTCGCGTACGGAATGCTTTTTAAGCGTTTAAGTGTTTAAGCGTTCTGGTGCTCTACCGGTTATCCGAAGTGCTCCACTGCTTTACCAGGAGTGCGCGGCCCCGCCGTTGCGCGCGTCCTCCGACGGCAGCAGGATCCACAGCGCGATGTAGAGCAGGAACTGCGGGCCGGGCAGCAGGCACGAGAGCAGGAAGATCACCCGCATCGTCGTGCGGGACGTCCCGAAGCGCTCGGCCAGACCGGCGCACACCCCGGCGATCATCCTGTGGTTGCGGGGACGGACCAGCTTGGCGGACATGACGGCGACTCCTCGTCTCGCGGGAACCGATACGGCGCGGGAACGTTTTTCCCGTCCATCCCGTCGGCTTCCCGATGACTCCACGTTATGTCCGCGGACCCGGCCGGAACGTCGGCCTAAGGGGCGATCCCGACCCTGGGGATCGTCGGGGTGACACCCTGAGGGGTCTCCTCCCGGCGTATGGGCTCCGGGTGCCGCCCGTCCGACCTGCGACGGAGGCGGGCCCTCGCCGCGGGGACGACGGCCAGGTGCACGGCCGCCACCCCCGTCACGTTCAGCAGGAGCGCGTCCACGTCCAGCACCTGGCCCACGACGCCGCTCTGCACCACCTGCAGCGCCAGCGACACCATCGCGCTGGTGAAGACCGTGCGGGTCAGCGAGCCCAGCGGCGAGGCCGCGAGGCGGCCGCGCGCCCACGGCAGCAGGACGCCCAGCGGGGCGAGCGGCAGGACCCCCGCCCCTATGGCCCGCGCCGCCTCCCAGGGGCTCAGGGCGAGGTCGGCCCGGATCGTGGCCAGCGGCTCCAGGTGCGCGGCGGACACCCAGGGCACGGTCAGCGGGCGCAGGGCGAGCCAGCCGACCGTCAGCAGATGGACGACGAGGAGCACGCAGCCCGCGAGGCGGTAGCGGTATCGGAGGGCGGGCGTACCGCCGTAACCATGACCCTGCACGCCCCACATGACGCGGTGCGCCGGTCGCACGGTTCCGGCCGGGAGCCTCCGGCGGTTCCCCCGGGGCGCGTGCCGGTTCCGCCTGCGTAGGCCGCCGGAGCCCCGCCGCGGTGGCGGGTCGCCGCCGCGGCGGAAAAGGATCGCCCGCCGCAGCGGTGGGACACCACGGGCGCGGCGGCCCGCCGGTGGTCGTGATCACCGCGGCGCCACGTCCGGCGACAGGCCTTACGAGACGGTCGTGCCCGTGATGTCCGCGCTGTCCGGATGCACCCGGAGCTCGTCCGTGCACGCGTAGCTCTTGGGGCGCTCCTCCGCCGGGCCGCCCAGGATCACCGTCCGCTTGCCGTCGGCCGCGGCCGTGCCCGCGTACGTGCACACGAGCTGCGCCAGGCCGACCTGCGGCAGCTCGCCGGGGTCCCGGCCGAGCCGCAGCGTCCCCGCGGGGTCGCCGGGCCGCGGCCCGGAAACGGTCAGCCGCTGCGGCACGGCCGTGGACATGCCCGCCTCGGCCTCCTCGTTCGACGGCGCCTTGCGGAGCTCGTCGAGCAGCAGGCGGGCGACGGCCACGCCGTCCTCGGAGGTGTCGGGCCCGTTCACCGCGCGGGTGACGGGCACCAGCTGCGAGGTGCACTCCAGCTGGACGGTCACGGCGGCGGAGCCGGAGGGGACGGTGCGCCCGGACTTGACGACGCACGACGAGCGCGACGGCGCGCCGCCCGCGTCCACCGGCACGGCGGTGCCGCGGATGCCGCAGGCCGTGGCCGTGCCGAGCAGGGCGAGGGCCAGCGCGGTGCCCCGCAGGGCCGCCCTGCGGCGCGGGGCCGGTCTCGGGTGCGGAGTGGTGCTCACTTGCCGTCCTCCCCGTCGCCGGCTGGCTGCTCGGTGAGGCCGGAGGCGTCCCGCGGCAGGGTGAGCGTGAAGACCGCGCCGCCCTCGGGGGAGTTGGCCGCGGTGATCTCACCGCCGTGGATGTGGGCGTTCTCCAGGGCGATGGACAGGCCGAGGCCGCTGCCCTCGGAGCGCGGCCGGGACGCGCTCGCCTTGTAGAAGCGGTCGAAGACGTGCGGCAGGACGTCCTCGGGGATGCCCGGGCCGTGGTCGCGCACGTCGATGCGCAGCGCGTCGTCCTCCGTGCGGACCGAGACGCGCACCGGGGAGCCGCCGTGCTTGAGGGCGTTGCCGATGAGGTTGGCGAGGATGACGTCGAGGCGCCGCGGGTCGAGCCGGGCCATGATGCCGCGCTCGGCGTCCAGCTCGACGGCGTCGAGCCAGGCGCGGGCGTCGATGCAGGCGGTGACCTGGTCGGCGACGTCCACGTCGTCCAGCACGAGCCGGGCCGTGCCCGCGTCGAAGCGGGTGACCTCCATCAGATTCTCCACCAGGTCGTTCAGCCGGCGGGTCTCGCTCACGACGAGCTGCACCGCGGGGGCGATCATCGGATCGAGGTTGTCCGCCTCGTCCTCCAGCACCTCGGTCACCGCCGTGATGGCCGTGAGCGGGGTCCGCAGCTCGTGCGACATGTCGGCGACGAAGCGGCGGCTCGCGGCCTCCCGGGCGCTGAGCTCCTCGACGCGCTTCTGCAGCGACTCCGCGGTCTTGTTGAAGGTGCGCGACAGGTCGGCCAGCTCGTCCGTGCCGGAGACGCGCAGCCGGGTGTCCAGCTTGCCCTCGCCGAGCCGCCGGGCCGCGTCGCCGAGCCGCTGCACGGGCCGCAGCACGGTGGACGCGGCGGCCTGCGCGAGCAGCGCCGAGCCGATGAGCGCCAGGCCGGTGGCGATGCCCAGCGACCAGGCCAGCGAGTTGAGGTCGGCGCGCTCGTTCTCCAGGGACTTCAGCAGATAGCCCGTGGGGCCGCCGCCGATCACCTTCGCGCCGCCCACCAGGTACGGCTTGCCGTCCAGCGTGATCCGCTGCCAGTACAGGTGGTACGCGTAGCGGTTGGAGTCGTCCACGCGCCGCTCGCGGTTCACGGCCGCCTGCAGCGACTTCGGCACGACCTTGAGGGAGAACAGGTCGCGGTCCGAGGGCGCGGCGCAGGCCTTGCCGCCCTCGCCGCTGCCGATCAGCAGCACCTCGTACTTCTGCGACGTGGCCGCCATCCGGTCGGCCGCCGCCTGCAGCTCCTGGCAGGTGGGCCCGAGGGGCAGCGTGCCGGTGTTGTCCTGCAGGGACTTGCGGAAGTCGTCCAGGGCCGCGTCCTGGGTGCGGGTGAGCACCGCGTCGCGGTTGAGCCAGTACGCGATCGCCGACGCGGAGACGGCTGCGGCCAGGGCGACCAGGGCGAAGACGAGCATCAGCCGCAGCCGCAGGCTTATCCAGCGCAGGCTGAGCTTCATCACGTTGCGGGCGGCGGCCCAGCGGCGCACGCGTCCGGTCACTGCGGAGCGTCCAGGCGGTAGCCGACGCCGCGCACGGTGCGGATCAGGGTCGGGGACGACGGCACGTCCTCGACCTTGGCGCGCAGCCGCTGCACACAGGCGTCGACCAGCCGGGAGTCGCCCAGGTAGTCGTGCTCCCAGACCAGGCGCAGCAGCTGCTGGCGCGAGAGCGCCTGCCCCGGGCGGCGGCTGAGCTCCAGGAGCAGCCGCAGCTCGGTCGGCGTGAGCTGCAGCTCCTCGCCGTTCTTGGTCACGGTCATCGCGGAGCGGTCGATGACCAGCGAGCCGAAGGCCGCGGAGTCGTTGGTCTCGCGCTCGCCGCGGCGCAGCACCGCGCGGATCCGGGCGTCCAGCACGCGGCCCTGCACGGGCTTGACCACGTAGTCGTCCGCGCCGGACTCCAGGCCCACCACGACGTCGATGTCGTCGCTGCGCGCGGTGAGCAGGATGATCGGCAGCTGGTCGGTGCGGCGGATGCGCCGGCACACCTCGAAACCGTCGATACCGGGCAGCATCACGTCCAGCACGATCAGATCCGGCCGCTGCTCGCGGAGCAGCTTCAGGCCGTCCTCGCCCGTCGCCGCGGTCACCACACGGTGGCCCTGACGGGACAGGGAGAACTCGAGAGCGGTGCGGATGGCGTCGTCGTCCTCGATCAGCAACAGGGAAGGCACGGTGGTCATTCTGGCCTACGTCAGCCCGGTAGTTCGACCGGCGCCCTTCCCGCGCCCTCCCGCCGGGCCCTTCCGTGCCCCGCCGAGCTGTTGCAGGGCTGTGACAGTCGGCGGACAGCGCGATGAAACTGGCCCGGCAGGCTTTTGGTCATCGGGCAGCGAGGCCCGGTACGGAAATCGGACCGAGGCTGGCTCCACCGACGGGGGGCGCGAGATGAACACACTGCACAGCACCACGACCAGCGCAGTCATTCGCACGCGCCTGCACGACGCCGGGCGGGGCCCGGAGAAGTCCGGTGCCGTGGGCGGGCGGGGGTGCGCCCGCGGCACCGGACGTGTTCGGCCGCCGTACATGGTGGCGATCGACGCGGTCACGTACGGGGAGGCCAAGGGAGCCGCGGGGGCGGCTCCGGCGGCCACGGGGGAGAAGACGGGGGACGTCACGGGGGCGTCCCGGACGGAGACCGTGTCCGCCGAAGCGGCGTTCACCGCCTACGTCCAGGAGCGCCGCGCCTCCCTGTACGCGACCGCCTACCACCTGACCGGCGACCGCCACGAGGCGGAGGACCTGCTGCAGAGCGCGCTGTTCTCCACCTACCGGGCCTGGGACCGGATCACGGACAAGGCGGCCGTCGGCGGCTACCTGCGCCGCACGATGACCAACCTGCACATCAGCGCCTGGCGCCGGCGCAAGCTCAACGAGTACCCGACCGAGGAACTGCCGGAGATGCCCGGCGAGGGCGACGCGATGCGCGGGACCGAGCTGCGCGCCGTCCTCTGGCAGGCGCTGGCCCGGCTGCCCGAGCTGCAGCGCACGATGCTCGTCCTGCGCTACTACGAGGGCCGGACGGACCCGGAGATCGCCGAGATCCTGGACATCAGCGTCGGCACGGTCAAGAGCAGCATCTGGCGCTCGCTGCGCCGCCTGCGCGACGACGAGGTCATCGGCTCAGGCCGTGACCAGCTGGAGTCCTTCGGCGAGCTGGTCGCCTGAGCGGCGTCAACGAACGACAAGGGGCCCTGCACGGGGGGCGCTTCGGGGGGAGCGCGGACGGGGCCACGGGGGAGCGGAAGCGGGTCGGACGGCCGGGGGGCCTGTCCTGACCCGCTTTCGCGCGTCTTCCGCGCCGGGGCCGCGCGCCCCGGCGCGCTTCTGTGCGCGTCCGGCCGCTTCCGGTGCCCCGGTCGGGCCGCGCGTACGGTGCTGACGGACCGGACGGACCGTACGCCGCTCCGTGCGTCCCCGGTCAGACCCGTACGCTCTCGCGGCGGCCCGCCGCCGCGGCGGCTATCCGGCCCATGGCCGTCTCCTTGCCGCACGCGTACGCGCCCAGCGCCGTCTGGCGGGCCACGATGCCGCGCTCGGCGCGCATCAGCCGCAGGCCGCGCCGGACCAGGTACGGCACGGACTTGCGGCCCTCGCGCAGGTCGCGCGCCAGCCGGCGGCGGAAGGTCGTCGAGGGGCGGCCGCGCAGGCACAGGGCGTCGGCCAGCACGCCCAGCTCGCGGCAGCGGTCGATGATGTCGGCGGCGAAGATGCCCTCGGCGATGAACAGCGGCGTGCGGCCGATGTCCAGGACGCTCGTGCCCGTGATCGAGCTGCTGGAGATCGAGTACAGCGGCACGTCCGTGCGTGACGTGCGGCACAGCTGCTCGATCGCGGCGACGGCGGCGTCCGCGTGCCACGAGAGCGGGGAGTCCCAGTCCGTGCCCGAGCCGTCCGCGAGCAGCGGAAGCGTCGGGTCCGTGCCCTCCTTGTAGAAGTCGTCCAGGTTGAGGACGGGCAGCCCGGTACGGGCCGCGAGGGACGACTTTCCGGAACCGGAAGGACCGGTCAGCAGGATGACGCGCGCGGGGCTCAAGTGGGGAGTCACGGGACACCAGTGTGAGGCATTGGTCCGCATGGGGGATCCCCCCGGGTCGCATGGTGCGCGCAGTGTCACCACTCGCATACGCTGCGTTGTCGTTCGTCCGCATCTCGCGACCGTCCGCATCCAACGACTCCGGCAGGGCAGGTGGCCATGGCCTCGCACGCACGACACGCACACTCCGCCAGCAAGGCGTCGAGAGCGCTCCGGCGCCGGATGCTGCTGCGCGTGGGGCTGACCGTATCGGCGGGCGCGGCCTTCGCCGCGGGCGGCGCGGCCACCGCGAGCGCGGCCGGCGTGGATCCGGGGATGGGCGGTGGCCTGGCCCGCGCCCAGTTCGGCGAGACCAACATCCCCGCGGCCATCGAGGGGGCCAACAAGGGCCTGGAGGCGGGAGCGGAGGGGATCTTCGACACGGTCAAGACCCTGCGGACCAACCCGCTGGCCGGCACGCCCGTCGACCCGTTCGACAACACGGTCGGCACGAAGGTGGGGCAGATGCAGCCCGTCACCACCAAGCCGGCGACGGCGCCGATCTCCAAGGGCGGCAGCCTGACGGACCTGCCCGTGGCGAGCAACCTGACGTCGCTGCTGCCGACCGGGCGGCCGGCGGTGCCTCCCAAGGGGCACTGAGAGCGGACGCGAGGAGGCGGGGTGGGCCACTGGCCCACCCCGCCTCCTCATGCCGTTCAGGCCCGTTACGGCCCGCCCGGGTCAGTACGACGAGCCGCCCGCGCCCAGCGACCCCGTCGGGTGCCAGACCGTGCGCGTCTCCAGGAACGCCGTCATGCGGTCCGTGCCGGGCGCCGCCGCCCAGTCCACAGGCTGTGGACGCAGTACGCGCTTGAGGTTGTCCGCCGCGGCGATCTCCAGCTCCTTGGCGAGCTCGGCATCCGCACCGGCCAGGTCGATCGCGTTGACGTCCTGGTGCGCGGCCAGGGACGGCGCGATCTCCGCCGTACGGCCCGACAGGACGTTCACGACGCCGCCCGGGACGTCGGAGGTGGCCAGCACCTCGCCGAGCGACAGGGCGGGCAGCGGGGCCTTCTCCGAGGCCACCACGACCACCGTGTTGCCTGTGGCGATCGCCGGGGCGATCACCGACACCAGGCCGAGGAACGACGACTCCTGCGGCGCGAGCACGGCGACGACGCCGGTCGGCTCGGTGGAGGAGACGTTGAAGAACGGGCCCGCGACCGGGTTGGTCGCACCGGTGATCTGGCCGATCTTGTCGGTCCAGCCCGCGTACCAGACCCAGCGGTCGATCGCCGCGTCCACCTGGGCCGCGGCCTTCGCCTTGGACAGGCCCTCGGCGTCGGCGACCTCCGCCACGAACTGGTCGCGGCGGCCCTCCAGCATCTCGGCGACGCGGTAGAGGACCTGGCCGCGGTTGTACGCGGTCGCGCCGGACCAGCCGCCGACGGCCTTGCGGGCCGCGACGACCGCGTCACGGGCGTCCTTGCGCGAGGACAGCGGGGCGTTGGCCAGCCAGTTGCCCTTGGAGTCGGTCACCTCGTACACCCGCCCGCTCTCGGACCGGGGGAACTTGCCCCCGACGAACAGCTTGTAGGTCTTGAAGACACTGAGTCGCTCGGATCGCTCAGACATCGAGGTACGCCTCCAGGCCGTGGCGGCCGCCCTCGCGGCCGAATCCCGACTCCTTGAAGCCGCCGAACGGCGACGTCGGGTCGAACTTGTTGAACGTGTTGGCCCAGATGACGCCCGCGCGCAGCTTGCTCGCGACGGCCAGCATGCGCGAGCCCTTCTCCGTCCAGATGCCGGCGGAGAGGCCGTACTGCGAGTTGTTCGCCTTGGCGACCGCTTCGCCCGGGGTGCGGAACGTGAGCACCGACAGGACCGGGCCGAAGATCTCCTCGCGGGCGATCCGGTGGGCCTGGGTGACGCCCGTGAACAGCGTCGGGCGGAACCAGAAGCCGTTCTCCGGCAGCTCGCACGCCGGGGCCCAGCGCTCGGCGCCCTCGGCCTCGCCGCTGTCGGCCAGCTCGGTGATCCGGGCCAGCTGCTCGGCCGAGTTGATCGCACCGATGTCGGTGTTCTTGTCCAGCGGGTCGCCGAGGCGCAGCGTGGACAGGCGGCGCTTGAGGGAGTCCAGCAGCTCGTCGTGGATCGACTCCTGGACCAGCAGGCGCGAGCCCGCGCAGCAGACCTGGCCCTGGTTGAAGAAGATGCCGTTCACGATGCCCTCGACGGCCTGGTCGATGGGCGCGTCGTCGAAGACGATGTTGGCGCCCTTGCCGCCCAGCTCCAGCGTGAGCTTCTTGTCCGTGCCCGCGACCGTACGGGCGATGGCCTTGCCGACCGCCGTGGAACCGGTGAACGCGACCTTGTTGACGCCCTCGTGCGCGACGAGCGCGGCGCCCGTGGTGCCGTCACCGGTGACGATGTTGACGACGCCCTTCGGCAGGCCCGCCTGGCGGCAGATGTCCGCGAAGAACAGCGCCGACAGCGGCGTGGTCTCGGCCGGCTTGAGGACGACCGTGTTGCCCGTGGCGAGCGCCGGGGCGATCTTCCACGCCAGCATCAGCAGCGGGAAGTTCCACGGGATGACCTGGCCCGCGACGCCCAGCGGGCGGGGGTTCGCGCCGTAGCCCGCGTGGTCGAGCTTGTCGGCCCAGCCCGCGTAGTAGAAGAAGTGCGCGGCGACCAGCGGGAGGTCCGCGTCGCGGGTCTCCTTGATCGGCTTGCCGTTGTCCAGGGTCTCCAGGACGGCCAGCTCGCGGCTGCGCTCCTGGATGATCCGGGCGATCCGGAACAGGTACTTGGCGCGCTCGGCGCCCGGCAGCGCCGACCACTTCTCGAACGCCTTGCGGGCGGCCTTCACCGCGCGGTCCACGTCCTCCGCGGAGCCCTGGGCGACCTCGGAGAGCACCTCCTCGGTGGAGGGGCTGATCGTCTTGAAGACCTTGCCGCCGGTCGCCTCGGCGAACTCGCCGTCGATGAACAGGCCGTAGGACGGGGCGATGTCGACGACCGCGCGCGACTCGGGGGCGGGTGCGTATGCGAATGCCTTGTTAGCCATGTCAGCCATGTCGGTCAGTCCACCGTCACGTAGTCGGGACCGGAGTAGCGCCCGGTGCTCAGCTTCTGCCGCTGCATCAGCAGGTCGTTGAGGAGGCTGGAGGCGCCGAAACGGAACCAGGTGTTGTCCAGCCACTCCTCGCCCACGGTCTCGTTGACCAGGACCAGGAACTTGATCGCGTCCTTGGTGGTGCGGATGCCGCCGGCCGGCTTCACGCCGACCTGCACGCCGGTCAGCGCGCGGAAGTCCCGCACGGCCTCCAGCATCAGCAGGGTGTTCGCCGGGGTGGCGTTGACCGCGACCTTGCCGGTCGAGGTCTTGATGAAGTCGGCGCCCGCGAGCATGCCGATCCAGGACGCGCGGCGGATGTTGTCGTACGTCGACAGCTCGCCCGTCTCGAAGATCACCTTCAGGCGGGCCCGGTCACCGCACTCGGCCTTGACGGCCCGGATCTCCTCCAGGACGTCCATGTACCGGCCGGCGAGGAACGCGCCACGGTCGATGACCATGTCGATCTCGTCGGCACCGGCCTCGATCGCATCGCGCGTGTCCGCCAGCTTGACCGGCAGCGCGGCGCGGCCGGCCGGGAACGCGGTGGCGACGGAGGCGACCTTCACGTCCGTGCCGGCGAGGGCGGCCTTGGCCGTCGCCACCATGTCGGGATAGACGCAGACCGCGGCGGTGCGCGGCGTCGTCCGGTCGGTGGGGTCGGGGTTGACGGCCTTGGCGGCCAGGGCCCGGACCTTGCCCGGGGTGTCGGCACCCTCGAGCGTCGTGAGGTCGATCATCGAGATCGCCAGGTCGATGGCGTACGCCTTCGCCGTGGTCTTGATCGAGCGGGTGCCGAGCGAGGCGGCGCGGGCCTCCAGCCCGACCGCGTCGACCCCCGGGAGTCCGTGCAGGAAGCGGCGCAGCGCACTGTCGGAGGCGGTGGCGTCCGCCAGCTCCTTCAGCCGCGTCGCGGCGTCGTTGCCGTGTGCGGTAACTGTGGTGGGCATGGTCACCAGATGAGCATATCTACGCGCGTAGCGCGTGTACACCCCTGCTGGTGGCGGCGCTCTTACGAGCGGGGTGGCCGTCCGGCCAGGGTGTTGTGCCCTGGGGCGCGCCCTGTCCTTCCGCCGCGGCGGCGATGGGCCACGACGGCGCAGTCCGACGGTGCCGGGTGGCCGTCCGGCCCGGGTGCGGAGTGTGCGAGGTGCGCACGTGCTGCGTATCTCTCCCGCCGCGGCGGCGCGCAGCCAGGACGGCGCAGTCCGGCGGTGCCGGGTGGCCGTCCGGCCCGGGTGCGGTCGTCCGGGGCGCCGCGGGCATGCTTTCCGCTGCGACGGTGATCTGCCATGGGGGCGGTGCCCGGCGGTCCTTGTGGCTCGGGTGTGCGGGGTGTGCACGTGCTGCGTATCTCTCCCGCCGCGGCGGCGCGCAGCCAGGACGGCGCAGTCCGGCGGTGCCGGGGGGCCGTCCGGCCCGGGTGCGGCCGTCCGGGGCGTCGCGGGCGTGTTTTCCGCCGCGGCGGTGGGGCCCGGCGGTGCGGGGCAGGCCTTGTGGCCCGGGTGTGCGAGGTGCGCACCTGCTGCGCATATCTCCCGCCACGACGGCGCAGTCCGGCGGTGCCGGACCGGCTTCGCGGCCCGGCCGCGGTGCACCCCCGGCCG
>NZ_PXWG01000014.1 GCF_003011965.1 Streptosporangium nondiastaticum | reverse complement strand
CCCGCTCGCCGCCGGACGTGCGCACCACGGGCGCGGCGTCCACCTCCGGCCGCGGCCAGGCCCGTTCCAGCAGCCGCCGCCTGCGCACGACCTCCCGCCGCAGCAGCGGTACGGGGACGGGGCGGATCGGGCCCAGCCAGTGCCGGGCCTCGCCGAGGAAGCGGTCGGGGGCCCGCTGGGCCGGGTCGAGCGGGGAGAGGACGAAGTAGGCCGCGTCGAACAGGGCGCTCAGATGGCACAGTTCCAGCTCGCCGCGGCTCAGCCGGCCGCGCTCGACGAGGAGGCTGCCCGCCCGGTAGCCGGGCCCGCCCTCCGCGACCGCCTCCTCCCACGCCTCCGGCGACAGCCGCCCCCGCGCGGTCAGCCGCCGCCCCAGGTCGGGCACCGCGGGGCTCTCCGCGTGCACCAGGGCGCCGTCGGCCAGGTAGAGCGCGCCGGCGAAGCCGTGCAGGGCGCCGGTGGCCCGCTCCGACGCGAGCCGGTCCAGCGTGCGTCCGGCCGTCTCCGCCGGGGCCGCGGGCGGTGCGGCGGGGGATATCGGACCGGCCGGGCCGGAGGCCGTCATGCCAGGACCAGCCTGTCCGTGAGGCCCTTGAGCCGGAACAGGGCGACGGCCAGGTTCGCCTCGGCGCGGTCCAGCCACAGGTAGAGGAAGACGCTGCTGTCGAAATCCGTCTCCACGAAACGGAGGAGATGGTAACTGCCGCGCGCGGTGACGATCAGGTCCTCGACGGGGCCGGTCCGCGCCGCGGCCCCGGTGAACGCGCTGTTCTCGAAGGCGAGCCGGGCCAGCTCCGCGGTGTCCGCGGCCGCGCTCTCGTGGTCGCGCCCGGGGCCCTCGCCCGCCTCGCCCAGCGCGAGCCCGCTCGTCCAGTCCACGAGGCTCGCGCCCCGCGCCCCCGGAATGGTCATGGCCTCGGCCAGGCACCCGTCGATACCGGTCACACGATCCTCTCCAGCCCCCCGTGCCCGATTACCAGCGGCGTGTCCGCTGCGACGGAAGGTATTCGATGACAGACCTGTGGGGGGAGAGTTTTGGCAATTTCTCTCGGCACATGTGGAGGGCGGTGTATGGCGCGATCCGGGCGGTGCGCGGGGGCGGTCCGGAGACGGCGAGGGGCCCGCCCCCTGTGGAGGTGGGGGCGGGCCCGGCAGGGCATCCGGGGATGCCGGTCTACTTGACGTTGACGGCGCTCCAGGCCGCCCCGACCGTCTTGTACTCGGTGCTCGTGGTGCCGTACAGGGCGCCCGCGGCCGACAGCGTCGCGGTGCGCGCGGCCTTGTAGTTGGTGTTGGACGTCATGTACGTGGAGAGGGCCTTGTACCAGATCTTGACGGCCTTGTCCCGGCCGATTCCGGTGACCTTGGAGCCGTCGGCCGTGGGGCTGTCGTACTGCACGCCGTTGATCGTCTTCGCGCCGCTGCCCTCGGCGAGCAGATAGAAGAAGTGGTTGGCGACGCCGGAGGAGTAGTGGACGTCCTTGCCGCCCACGCCGCTGGACCAGTTGTCGGCGGAGTTGCCGTCCTTCGACGGCTTGTCCATGTAGCGCAGCGGCTTGCCGGTGCCGAAGATGTCGATCTTCTCGCCGATGAGGTAGTCGCCGACGTCGGAGGAGTTGTTGGCGTAGAACTCCACGGCGGTGCCGAAGATGTCCGACGTCGCCTCGTTCAGGCCGCCCGACTCGCCGCTGTAGACCAGCTTCGCGGTCGCGGCGGTGACGCCGTGGCTCATCTCGTGGCCCGCGACGTCGATGGCCGTGAGCGGCTTGCGGTTGCCCTGCCCGTCGCCGTAGGTCATGCAGAAGCACGAGTCGTTCCAGAACGCGTTGACGTAGCTGTTGCCGTAGTGGGCGCGGGAGTAGGCGCCCTTGCCGTCGTTGCGGATGCCGTTGCGGCCGAGGAAGTTCTTGTAGAAGTCCCAGGTGACGGCCGCGCCGTAGTGCGCGTCGACGCCGGCGGTCTGGCGGCCGCCGCCCCACGTGTCGGTCGCGTTGGTGAAGAGCGTGCCCGTGCCGGACGTGCCCTGGCCCAGGTCGTACGTCTTGTGGCCGCCGCGCGCGCCGTCGTTGAGCTGGTAGCCGCTGCCGCTCTTCGTCGTGGTGAGCGGCACGGTGCCGCTGTACTGGCTGGTGCCGGTGCCCGTCTCGATCGCCTCGTAGCGGTGGAGTTCGGCGCCGGTGGCGGCGTCGGTGACGACGTGCAGCTCGCTCGGGGTGCCGTCGGGCTGGAAGCCCTCGACGACGGTCTCGTACGCGAGGACCGGCGTGCCGGAGGCGGCCCAGACGACCTTGCGCGGGGTGCCGGCGGAGGGCTTGGCGGTGTGCGCCGAGGAAGCGGCCGACAGCGCGGACTTCGCCGCGGCCGACGCGGGCTGCCGCGCGTCGGTGGAGGCGACGGCGACGCGCGCCTCGGTGGCCTTGGTGACGGTGGTGCGGCCGGCGGTGTCCCGGTGCACGACGAGGTCGCCGCCGAGGACCGGGAGCCCGTCGTAGGTGCGTTCGTAGCGGGTGTGCACGGTGCCGTCCGCGTCCTTGATCACGTCACGGACGACCAGCTTCTCCCCGGCGCCGAGGCCGAGGTGCCCGGCGGTGGCGTCCGCCCGGTCCTGGGCGGCGCGTATCTCGGAGGCCCGCTGGTCGGGGCTCAGCTGGACCGCCATGGCGTCCGGGCCGCGCTCGGCCTGGGCGCCGGCCACACCGGTCTGCACGGCGACGGCGCACAGGGCGGCGGAGGCGAGGAGGGCGGTGGTGCGGACGGTGTGGCTGCGGGGGGTGGTGAAGCGTCTCAACTCTGTCTCCTAGCAGGGACGCCGGGGCCGATACCCGGCGGGGAGCGGACATCCCGGGGCGGGTTGCCCGTTGGTGCAGGAGTGAATCGAGAGGATGGTGCCAGCTCCCGCCAAAAGTTGACAGGTGCGTGACAAGAATCTGGCGCGGAGTTTTCCGACGATGTCCGGTTCGGAGCTGTCGGTGCCTCCGGTGCCGGAGGTAGGCCGGAGGCACCGGCTCCGGGAAGGGTCAGTCCTTTCCGCCGCTCCCGTTGCTCGCGTCGCTTCCGTTACGTCTGTCGCTCCAGGCGAGTTGTATGGACTCCAGGATGCGTACGTTGTAGCGGGCCGGGTCGTCGCTGAAGCCCTCCAGCCCGATCACCAGGTCCCGGACCTCGGGGAACTCGACGGAGAGCGGCGCGCGGTCGGGATGCTTCGCGGCGAGTCGTGCCGCTATCTGCTGGATGTCAGTCCATCGCATGCGCCCGAGTGTGTCCTACACCGTTCGAACGGTCCAGAGCGTCGCCGGAGGCGAACGCGGCCTCCCGGGGCGACGCCGCGGCCAGCAGGGCGAGGACCGCCCCGAAGCACAAGAAGAGGATCCGGCCCGGCAGTTCGTCCAGGAACAGCCCGGTCAGCGACGAGCCGAGCGGGGGAGTGGCCATGAACAGCAGCCCGATCGCGCTGTTCGCCCTGCCCTGCAGTCCGGCCGGCGTGCGCAGCAGCCGCGCGACCGTCAGCACGGAACCGCCGGCGGCCACGGCCAGCGTGCACCCCGCCAGCAGGACGGCCAGCACCAGCGCGCTCCCGGTGAGCGCCATCGCACCGACGAGCAGCGCGCACAGCACGCCGGTCACGAGCAGCAGCCCGGACGGGGACAACAGCCTTCCCGCGCGCGGCGCGAGGACCACCCCGGCCATCGCCCCCACCGCCGACATCGCGGTGAGCATCCCGACCGAGCCGCCCGGCGCCCCCTCGCGCGCGGCGGTCACCACGATCGCCAGGTACACCCCGTCGAAGACGAAGTTCTGCGCCGAGGCGATCAGCGTCAGCCTGCGCAGCACGCGCTCGCTCCACAGGAAGGCGATCCCCGTGGCGAACGACCGCCACCAGCCCTCGCGTCCGGCCCCCTCCGGCAGGTGCGCGCGCATCCGCGTGCGGAGCGCGCGGACGCATGCGGCGGAGACCGCGTAGGACGCGCTGTCCAGCCAGAACGGCCAGCTCGGCGACGCCTCGAACAGCACGCCCCCGACGACCGGCCCGAGCAGGAACGCGAGCTGGCCCCGCACCTGGTTGACGGCCAGCGCGGTGGCCAGCCTGCTCTCCGGCACGACCTCCCGGACCGCCGGCAGCACCGCCGCGTTGAACGGCGCTGCGAGGAAGCCCAGGACGACGCCCGCGGCCAGGAGCACCGGCAGCGGAGCGAAGCCGGTGAGGACCGCGGCCGCCAGGGCCGCGCTCGCCACCGCCCTGCCGGTCTCGCACACCAGCAGCACGGTGCGGCGGTCGAAGCGGTCGGCGACCGGGCCCGCCGGCAGGCACGCGAGCGCCAGCGCGCCCGTCCAGACCGCCTCCACCAGCCCCACGCGCAGCGGCGAGTGCGTGATCTGCAGGACGAGCAGGGGCAGCGCGACGGCCGAGGCGCCCGAGCCCAGCATGGAGAGGCCCTGGCCGGCGCACAGGAGCTGGAAGTCCCGGTTCCGGCGGAGGCTGCCGGGCGGGGCCGCGCGCTTGCGGGGCCCGGGCTTCACGACAGCGCTCACGGCGCGGGCGGCGGTGAGGAGGGAGCGAGGAAGGGCAGCGGCGCGTGCGGCAACGCGGCCGGGCCTCCGCTGAGCGCGGTGTGCACCGCCAGCAGCACCCCCGCACTGCCGGTCGCGAGGTCCATGGACAGCCGCAGCAGCCCGCCCATCGCGAAGGCCCGCCGGCCCCTGAACCGTACGCAGTGGAGGCCCAGGCCCCGCAGGTGTGCAGCCCGTGCGGGACCTGGGCCGGCCAGATGGGCGAGGCTGTACAGCAGCCCCGCGTGCCCGTCCAGGAGTCCGGGGGAGAGCAGGAGTTCGGTGCCGAGGCTGTCGCGCATCCGGTCGCGCAGCAGCGCGAAGTGCGCGTCCTCGCGGTGCTGCAGATATGCGTCGAGGACGAGGGCGATCCCGGCGCTGCCGCGGTCGAGCGCCGGCAGCCACCGCTGCCCGTCCTTGACGTGGAGCTGCCCCTCCCGGGGAGCCCCGCAGCGGCCGAGGTCCCTGGCCAGCGCGGTCTCCGCGTGCCGCAGCCAGGACACTTCGCCCGTCGCGGCGTGCAGCCGCGTGAAGAACAGCGCCGGGCCCGACCAGCCGTGCGTGAGCCCCACGGCGTCCGCCCTGCCCGCGAGCCGCTCCGTACCGGCGAGCGCGTCCGCCAGCCGGCCGGCGAGCCGCGCGGCTCCGTCCGCGTCCCCGAAGTGCAGCCGGGCCAGACCGACCCCCGCCAGCCCGCCGAACAGCCCGGCGCCGCAGCCCCGCAGGTCGATGCCGCCCAGGCGGGCGAGCGCCTCGCGCGCCTCCTCGGGCCGGCCCAGCTCGTCCAGGACGTACGCGACGCCGGCGAGCCCGTCGTACAGCCCGGGACGCGGCCACGGCGACCGCCCGGCGGCCCGCACCAGCCACTCGACGTGGCCGTCGAACGCCTCGTGGCTCGCGCGCCCGGTGACGTGCAGGGCGTGCAGCACGCCGGCCGCGCCGAACGCCAGGGACGCGCCCTGCCCGTCGAACTGCCGCACGTCCCCCGGGAACAGCCGGTCCGGCCGCTCCGGCGTCGCGCTGAGCAGGATCCCTTCGCGGAGGGAGTCCAGCGCGGCCCGCCCGTCGGCTGTGCACTCCTCCGGCCAGCGGGAGCCGTCCGGCGGGTCCTCCGCGGCGGCTTCGCCCGCGGGCGGCGCGAGCCCGGTGCGCAGGCGCGCGGCGTAGCCGGGCGGCAGCGGGAAGCGCCGCTCCGCCCACCCGGCCAGCTGGACGTGCTTCTCCCGGTCGAAGCGCAGGAGCGGCGTCAGCGGGCAGAACAGCGCGAGGGCCACGGCGGAGAGCGCGTACGCGTCGGCCGCGGTGCCCGACCGGGCCCACGAGGCGGTGAAGCCCGGTGTCCCCAGGGCGGGCCGGGACGCCCCCTCGCCCTGGGGGAACGCCGTCTCGAAGTCGACCAGGCAGACGCTGCCGTCGGGGCGCACGATGACGTTGCCCGGCTGCAGGTCCCCGAAGACGACGCCCCGCAGGTGCAGTTCGGCCACGGCCTTCTCGATCCGCGCGAGGACCTCGCAGGCCCAGCGCGCGTACGCGGCGACCTCGTCCTCGCCGGGGCCGTGCCGGAAGAGCGGGTGGCGCCGCCCGACCGCCTCCTGCAGGGGCTCGCCCTCGACCAGCTCCTCGACGAGGAAGTGGTGCTCCCAGTGGCGCGTCCGCGCGTACACCCGGGGCACGCAGTCGAGGCCGGCCAGCCGCTGCAGCATCGCGTGCTCGCGGTCCAGGCGGGCGACGGCGTCCGCGCCGCTGTCGTCCAGGCCGGCGTGGGGCCGGGCCTCGCGGAGCACGACGCGCCGCCCGGAGCTCTTGTCCGTGGCGCGGTACACGCCGCCGCCGTTGGAGAAGTGCAGGGCCTTCTCCACCCGGTAGGGGAAGTCGCCGGGCGTGCCGGCCTTGGCGGCCTGCACGCGGGCGGCGATGAAGGCCGGCACCTCCACCCACGGCGGCACCCGGAAGGAGGTGCCCCGCACGTCGGGCACGAGCCCGCCGCCGGGCCCCTCGACCGCCGGCACGTACTCGCCCTCGGGCGAGAAGCAGTACGCCAGGCTGAAGCCGCCGTGGCGCACGTACAGGGGCCCGTCGTCCCAGCGCAGGTCGCTCAGGATGTACGGGCCCCGCACGCCGCGCAGCAGCGCCGACAGCTCCGTCAGGGTCCGCTCCAGCTCCCGCTCGTCCGCGGGGTAGACGGTGACGAGCTTGCCGCCGGCTGAGCGCGGCCCCTGCTTGCTGTCGACCTGCCTGTGGACGGCGGGGCTGCGCAGGAACTTGAAGCAGATGCCGCGTTCGGCGCAGTGGTCCCAGACGGTGTCGATCACGTGCTCGGCGCGGGCGGGCGTCGCCGAGGCGTGGATCTTCCAGCCCTGCCGCGGCAGGGCGGCGTCCGGGCGGTGGATGTTGACCCAGCCCCCGCGCTCGGACCGCAGCCATCCCGGGGGCGGCGGCGCGTCCGTACGCGCGAAGCGCTCCCCGGCGTCGTCGATGCGGTCGAGCGTGTCCACGAAGCAGGGATCCGCGGCGAGATGACCCTGAGCGAGCATGCGACCTTCTCCTCCCCGTGCTCCCCGGTCCGTGCGGTGTGCCGGTGCCCTCCCCGCCTGCCGGCCGCGGGCAGCCCACGGCCGGCAGTCCTTGCGGGAGCGCTGCTGTCAGCGGTGCGTCAGGCGGCGCCGCGGGCGCTCTCGTAGCTGTTGGCGCAGGGCCACACGGAGGGGGTCTCCTCCTCCAGCTCCTGCAGCTCCAGGATCTCCGACATGTTCTTCACCTCCTCCCGGCGGTGTTCGCGGGCACGGCGCGGGCGTCCTCGCCCGTCAGGCCATGCCGAGCGAGCTGTGCGAGCTGTTGGCGCAGGGCCACAGGGCAGGGGCCTCCTCCTCCAGCTCCTGCAGGTCCAGGATCTCCGCCATCCGAATCACCTCCGCTCTTCGGCTCGTCGGGGCAGCGGCCGCGGGTCGAGGTACGGCAGGACGGGAACCCGCCCCGCCGCGGCGTCCCCCTCGAACGCGGAGCCCAGGGCCAGGAGCACGCCGGCCGACCCGGTGGCCAGGTCCGCCGACAGGCGCAGCATCCGGAAGCCCGGGAACGCGAGGTGCCCGCGGTAGGAGTGCGCGTACCAGGCCAGGCGGCGGACCTGGGTGCGGACGGCCGCACCGGGCCGGCCCCCGTGACCGTCCAGTGCGGCCAGCGTGGCGATCGCACCCGCCCGCCCGCGCAGCAGCCCGGCGTTGCGCACGTACAGGGCCCGGCACGTGTCCCGGACGGCGGCGAGCGTCGCCGCCCCCGCGTCCCCGGGCCGGTGCCGCAGCAGGGCTTGCAGCGGGAACGCGAGCCCGCTGCTCCCGCCGTGCAGGTACGGCAGGTGGTGCGTGCCGTCGAAGAGGGTGAGGGCGCCGTCCTTCCCGACGGTGCACCGGTCGATGTCGTGCCCCAGCGCGCGGTCGGCGAGATCGAGCCAGCGGCCCTCGCCCGTCTCCTCGTACACGTGCAGGAAGAGCAGGGCGATGCCGGCGGCTCCGTGCAGCAGCCCGCAGGGCGGGGGCACGCCGGGCCGGGCGGCGAGCGGACCGGCCGTGAGGAGCGCGGCGAGCTCGCCGGCGGTGCGCAGCGCGGCCTCGTGGAGCGCGGCGTCCCCGGTGACCCGCGCGAACCGCAGCAGGTTCAGGGCGATGCCCGCCTTGCCGCCGGCGAGGTCCGGGCGGATCACGCGGGCTTCGGCCGGGCGGCAGCGGGCGAGGACGGCGAGGGCTTCGCCGCGGCGGCCGAGCAGGTCGAGGACCAGCGCCACGCCGTGCAGCCCGTCGTACAGGCCCGGACGCGCATCGGTGTCCCGCGCCGCGGCGGCCACCAGCCACTCGGCGTACGCGTCCGGCACGCCGGCCCCCACGCGGTGCAGGGCGTAGAGGACACCGGCCGCGCCGTAGCCGAAGGCGTGGCCGCCGAGGGAGTCCGGGCCGGCCGGGGTGGCGGGGAAGAGCCGGTCCTCGCGCTCCGGGGTGGCCATGGCGTGGATGCCGGCGACCAGGGAGTCCCGGACGGCGGGCCAGTTCAGGTCCTCCGCGGCGAGCATCGCGGCGTGGTCGTCCCCCCGGGCCGCCCCGTGCGCCGCGGGCTTCGGCAGCAGGCCCGCGAGCAGCCGGGCGCCGAAGCCCGCGGGCAGCGGGTACAGCTCCTCGGCGGTCGCCGCGAGGACGCGCAGGGTCGCCGGGCTGCGGTGCGGGACCGGCAGGAGCAGCCACAGGCGCAGGGCATCGAGCAGGTACGCGGTGGCGTCCGCGCCCCGCAGGCCGGGCGGCGCCGTGAAGCCCTCCTCGCCCAGGGCCGGGGCCCGGTCGTCCTCCAGGTCCGTGGCCGTCGCGAGACAGGTCAGGACCACGCGCCCGTCGGGGCGCACGAGCACGTCGTCCGGGCTGAGCCCGCCGAGGCGCACGCCCCGGGCGTGGAGTTCGCGGAGCGCGCTGGCGATCCGGGCCACGACGGCCAGGGACCGGTCCGCGTACGCGGCGGCCTCCTCGGCCGCCCGCGCCTCGGAGGTCAGCGGGAAGGCGGCGGCCGCGGCTTCGGCCAGGCTGCGGCCCTCGAAGTGCTCCAGGGCGAGGAAGTGGTGCCCGGCCCGCACGTGGTGGCCGAGGACGCGCGGCACGCAGTCCAGCCCGGCCAGCCGGCCGAGGACCGCGCGCTCCCGGCCCAGGCGCGTGACGGCGTCGTCGCCCCGCGCGTCGAGGCCGGCGTGGGGGCGGGCCTCGCGCAGGACGACGAGAGCGCCCGTGGCGCGGTCCTCGGCCAGGTACGTGCCGCCACCGGTGGTGACCTTCAGCGCCCGCCGCACCCGGTAGGGGAGCGGCTCGTCCGGTGCGGCGTGCAGCGCCTCCAGGTCCGGGCGCAGGAACTCCGGCAGGCCGACCCAGTCCGGGCAGCGGAAGACCGGGCGGCGGTTCTCGGGGACGAGCGTGCCGTCGGGGCGCTCCAGCGCGGGCACCAGACGCGGCTCGTCACCGGCCCCGTACGCGGCGGGCTGCTCGGGACACCGCAGCGCGCCGGAGGAGCCGTACCGCACGTACAGCGGCCCGGTGCGGTGGCGCAGACCGCCCGGGACGTACGGGCCCGGGAGCGCGTCCAGCAGCGCGCCGAGTTCGCCGAGCGCTTCCGCGAGCTGCGTCTCGCCGGCGGGGTGGAGCGTCATCAGGTCGCCGCACGTGAGCCGGTCGGCGTGCTCGCCGGCCAGCGCCCGGGCCGCGTCGAGGCTGCGGACGACGTCGACGGGGATGCCCCGCAGGACGCAGAAGCCCCGGACGACCTCCGCGGCGCGCGCCACGTACGGCAGCGCCACCGAGACATGGACCAGCCAGCCCTGCGCGGGCACGCGCACCGCCCGCGGCCGCAGCGCCACCCACCAGCCGTGGTCCGTACGCTCCCAGCCCGCCGGCGGTTCGCCGAGGACCGCGGAAAGCCTGCCGGACGTGTCGGCGAGCCGCTCGGGGAATTCGAAGAAGTCCGGGTCGGACCGGTAGAAGCGGTCGTAATCCTTGAGCGTCATCACGACGGGCCCCTCCTTTCGGCGCTTCGGAAGTCTTCGGTCCCTCCGAGTCCCGGCCTCTCCGGGGCCGCGCGGGACTCGGCCCGGAATACGCTCCGGAATTCGGCTCGGCATTCGGTCCGGCATTCGGTCCGGAAATCAGCCGGCCACGGCATCGGTCGCTTCGGCGAATTCCGGGGGATTCGTGCGGACCGAGCGCCGCCCGATCCTCAGCAGGTCCTCCGGGGAGGCGAAGCGGAGGTCCATGCGCCGGACCGCCTCCGCCCACGTCCGCATGGAGCGCACCGAGGACAGGGTCTCCACGACGAACGGGTCGCGGAGCCGCTCCTGGGTGCGTTCCCACAGCAGCGCCGCGGGCTCCTCCAGCAGGCTGCCCACCGTCCCCTCGTAGACGGGGATCGCGCGCACCCTGCCGTCCGGCTCCACCTGCATCACCTCGGTGTCGACGCGGCGCGCCACCCGCTCGGGGGCCATGACGAGGTTGAAGTTGTCCGTGGTGAAGACGGAGACGGACGGGGGAGCGAGCTCGCGCAGCCGGGCCCGCAGCCCGTCGCTGGTCAGGTGTGCCACCTGTGCGTCGTCGAGGAGTTCGCGGCGGCAGAATTCCGGGCGGCTGGCGAGCCCTTCGGGAACGGCGGAATTGAAGGCGAGGGTGTTCAGGCGGGGGAAGCGGTGCGCGATGCCGGCGGCGAATTCCTCCAGCTGCCCGAAATTGCTGCGGACCACCACGCAGTCGATGCCGAAGCGCAGCCGCCCCGGGCCGGCGGCCGGGCGCTCCGCGGCCAGCTCGTCGAGCAGCGCCAGCGCGGCCATCACCCGGCGGAAGGAGCCGGCCCGGCCCCGGATGCGGTCGTGCACCTCGGGCGTCGCGCCGTCGAGGCTGACGATCACCTCGTCGAAGTGGTCCGCGAGCCGCTGTGCGAGGGTCCGGTTCATCACCCAGCCGCTGGTGTTGACGGACGTCCTCACCCCGGCTTCGCGGAGCCGCGCCGCCACCTCGAAGAGGCCGCGGACGAGGAGCGGTTCGCCGCCGGACAGGGCGACGACCCGCGGCCCCAGGGAGATCAGGGCGTCGGCCACGCGGAGCATGTCCGGCGGGCCGAGCTGCCGGGACGGGCGCCGCCCCGACTCCGAGTAGCAGTGCGAGCAACGCAGGGGACAGGCGTAGGTGGTGTCCCAGACGACCACTTCTGGACCGGAGGAAGGACTCATGCGGCCACCGCCCGTTCTCGGAGCTCCGGCGGACGGACCCGCCGATTCCCCGGACGGGCCCGTTCGAATTCCCTGATGCGATGACATGAGTCTGCTGTCCGGTGCCTTTCCCCGGCACCCGGCAGTCCCCCGATCGGCATGGAGGTTCTCCGCCATGCACGACGGGGGATTTCCTCTCTGGACGACTCCTGCGGCGGCCCGGGACAATGTCCCTTATGGCAGCGGCCAGAAACCGGGGGATGCACATCGTCGCGGTGTGCGGCGGAGTGTGCATGCTCTGGGCGACGCTCATCGGCACCACCCAGTTGCAGAACAGGTACACGCTGCCGTGGATCCTGGGTTCCGTTCTCCCGTGCTATTTCGCGGGTTTGTTCACGTGGTGGCACGCACCGACAAGTCCGGTCGCAAAACGACTTCTGCTGATCGGCACCTGGCTCTCGGTGACCATCGCGATCCGCTACAGCACCACCCTGCTGATCCGGGCCTTCGACTGGAACCTCCGCCCCACGCCCCACGCCCTGCAACTGCCCGCGGAGTACGGCCTCCAGGTCCTCAGCCAGAGCTGCGACCTCGTGGTCAGCATCCTGGTGGTCCGGCTGCTCGCCCTGCTGCCCGACGGCAGGTACGCCTTCCCCTACGAGCGCCGCGTCCTCGGCGCCCTGTGGGGCCTGCTGGCCCTCCCCGCCCTGCTCCCGCTGACCGGGATGACCCAGCTCACCGTCCACTACGTCGTCTTCTACTACCCCGAGGCGTGGCTGCCCGGCCTCGGCGCCGTCCTCCTCGTGCTGCGCTGCCTGCGCGCCCCCGCGGCCGGCCGCCGCGACATCGCCGCCCTCCTGCCCTTCGCCGTCCCCGGAGCCCTGCTCCTCCTGGCCCGGGCCGCCTCCCGGCTCTTCCGCACCTGGCAGGGCGAGCAGGGCGTGCTCTACTTCGTCGGCGCCGTCCTGGGCGCCCTGCCCTACGTGGTGATCTCCCTGGCCATCGTCTACGCCGCCTTCCGCCACCGGCTCCTCGGCGTCGACCTCGCGATCCGCCGCTCGGCCGTCTACGGCTCGCTGTGGCTCATCATCAACAGCTGGTACCTCGGCATGGCGCTGACCCTCGGGCTCACCGCCGGCCAGTACCTCCCCGTCGGCCTGTCCCTGCTCGTCGCCGTCGTCGCCACCGCCCTCTTCCAGCCCCTGCGCGCCCGGCTCAACGCCCTCGCCGAGCGCCGCGTCTTCGGCAAGCGCCTCAGCCGCTTCGAGCTCCTCGTCCAGTTCGGCACCACCCTGGAGCACGCCTACGACCTCGGCCGGCTCGCGCCCCGCCTCGCGACCGGCCTGCACGAGGGCCTGAACCTGCGGTGGGTGCGCGTCCGGCTCGGCGGCGACGGCCTGCCCGTCTCCCTGGGAGAAGCCGGAACCCGGCCCGCCGGGCCCCCCGGCGCGCCCCTCGGGGAGTTCCCCCTCCTCTACGGCGAGGACGTGCTGGGCATCATCGAGTACGGCCCGAAGGCCGAGGGCCGCTGCACCCCCGAGGACCACGACATCGGCGAGACCCTGGCCCGCTCCGCCGCCCTCGCCGTGCACAACGTCCGCCTCACCGCCGAGCTCTGCGCCCGCGTGGAGGAGGTCCAGCGCCAGGCCGCCGAGCTCGACGCCTCCCGCGCCCGCATCGTCCACGCCCAGGACACCGAGCGCCGCCGCATCGAACGCCGCCTCCACGACGGCATCCAGCAGGAGCTCGTCGCCCTCGTCGCCAAACTGGCCCTCGCCCGCAGCTGCCTGCGCCGCGGCGGCGACATCGACGCCGCCCTGACCGAGATGCGGGACGACGCCTACCGCGTCATCGACGAGCTGCGCGAGCTCGCCCACGGCATCCACCCGCCGATCCTCACCGACCAGGGCCTCGTGGCCGCCGTGACGTCCTGCGCCCGCCGCATGCCCATCCCCGTCACCGTCCACAGCGAGGACTCGATGGGCGGGGTGCGGTTCGCCCTCGACGTCGAGGAATCCGCCTTCTACCTGGTCTCCGAGGCGCTCACCAACGTGCTCAAGCACGCCGCCGCCACGCACGTCACCATCCGCATGGCCCGCGGCGGCGGCCGGCTCCTGGTGGAGGTCCGCGACGACGGCGCCGGATTCCCCACCGAGACCACCCGCGGCTCCGGCCTCACCGGCATGCGCGACCGCATCGAGGCCGTGGGCGGCGAGCTCGCCATCATCAGCGGCCCCGGCACCGGCACCGTCATCCGCGCCCGGCTCCTGGAGCGAGTGAGGGAGGAGACCCGTGCCTGACCCCCTGCGCGTCGTCATCGCCGAGGACCACTACCTGGTCCGCGAGGGCACCCGCCGACTGCTGGAGGACACCGGCGAGGCCGACGTCCTCGCGGCGGTCGGCACGGCCGGCGAGCTCCTCGACGCCGTCGGCCGGCTCCGCCCCGACGTCGTCATCGCCGACATCCGCATGCCGCCCGGCCACCACACCGAGGGCATCGCGGCAGCCCACGCCATCCGCGCCGGCCACCCCGGCACCGGCGTCGTCGTGCTCTCGCAGCACGCCAACGAGAACTACGCCTTCGACCTCTTCCGGCGCGGCACCGACGGCCTCGCCTACCTCCTCAAGGAGCGCATCGGCGAGGTCGACGAACTGCTGCGCGCCCTGCGCGAGGTGGCCGCCGGCCGCTCCGTCGTCGACCCGCGCATCGTGGAGGTGCTGATGGGCAGCCACGCCCGCGCCGCCGACGCCCCGCTGTCCCGGCTCACCCGCAGGGAGCTCGACGTCCTGCGGCACATGGCGGAGGGCAAGACCAACCGCGCGATCGCGGAGTCGCTGCGGCTGTCCGAGTCGACCATCGAGAAGCACGTCAACTCCACCTTCGCCAAGCTCGGGCTCGCGGAAATACCGCAACTCCACCGGCGGGTGAGCGCCGTGCTCGCGTACCTGCGGCACGCACCGGCGGGACCGGACTGAGGGGGCTCGCCCCATAAGGGGAGCGGGGCGGTGTCGATCTGCGGCTCCGCCGCGCGGGCGGGCGCGACCGGCCACGGACGGCCCGCAGCCGAAGAGTTCAGGGAACCGGCAGGCGGCTACTTGTCGAGCTCCTGACAAAAGGCAGGCGTGATGGCACGCTCGTTCCATGCCTCGCATGAGCGCCGCCCTCGCCGTGCCCGCCGCCGTCCTCCTCCTCGTAGGCCTGCAGTCCGGCCCCGCCGGTGCCGACGCCCGCCCCGCAGGCGAGCCGGCCGTCGGCACAGGGTGCAGTTACGCCGGCCGGGTCACCCTCGACACCACGTACAACCCCACCACGGGCCTCTACGAGCTCGACGACCCCAAGCGCGGCCACCACAGGACCTACGACCTGCACGGCGGGACCGGCGGCAACGGCACCCTGTTCACCGACGCCGACAACGTGTGGTGCGACGGCGGCCGGCAGGAGGCCGGAGTCGACGCCCACTACGCCGCCTCCGTCGTCTGGGACTACTACCTGGACACCCACGGCCGAAGAGGCATCTACGGGGACGGCCGCGGGTCCTGCAGCCGCGTGCACTACGGCAACAACTACGCCAACGCCTTCTGGGACGCCCTCACCGGCTGCATGACCTACGGCGACGGCACCGGCGACAGGCAGCAGATCATCACCATCGAGACCGCCGCGCACGAGATGACCCACGGCGTCACCTCGGCCACGGCGGTCCTGGACTACAGCGGCGAGGCGGGCGGCCTCAACGAGGCGACCAGCACGATCTTCGCCGCGGCCGCCGAGTTCTTCGCGCACAATCCGAACGACCCCGGCGACTACCTCATCGGCGAGCGGACCGGCATCAACGGCACCACCGTGCGCGGCTGGATGGACAAGCCCTCCAAGGACGGCGCCTCCAAGGACTACTGGTACCCGGGCATCGGCAACGTCGACGTCCACTACTCCGCCGGCCCCGCCGACCACTTCTTCTACCTGCTCGCCGAGGGCAGCGGCCCCAAGGTCATCAACGGCGTCGCGTACGACAGCCCGACGTACGACGGCAAGCCCGTCCGAGGCATCGGCCTGTCCGCCGCAGAGAAGATCTGGTACCGCGCCCTGACGGTCCACATGACCCCGCGCACGAACTACGCGGCGGCGCGTGCCGCGACCCTGCGGGCGGCGGGGGAGCTGTACGGGGAGGGCAGCGGCCAGTACGCGGCGGTCGCGGCCGCGTGGGCGGCCGTCAACGTCAAGTGAGCCGGCACGCCGGGCAAGCCATCAACGTCAAGTAAAGGGTGAGAGATACCCCGATCGTGCCCCTGGGTTATACGATCATCACTCTACGTCCGGGGGTCGCAGAGGGGGACGGGCATGGGCGCGGGGGGATCGGCGTGGAAGCGGGCGCAGGAGGCCCGGCAGTACGAGCGCGAACTGCGCGAACAGCTCAGGGCCGCCCAGTGGGAGGTCCGCAACTGGGAAGCCGCGAGCGAAGGCGAACGCCAGGTCGCCGCCAAGCTCCAGGTGCTCACCCGGCGCGGCTGGCGGCTGCTCCTCGACCGCCGCTGGCCCGGCACCCGCGCGGCCAACGTCGACATGCTGCTCGTCGGCCCCGGCGGCGTCTTCGTCATCGACGTCAAGAACTGGCGGCACGCCCCCGCGACGGACGGCGGTCACCTCACGGCCGGCGGGCGCACCCACGACGCCGAGATCGGCAAGCTGCTGCGGATGACGCGCACCGCCGAGAACGCCGTCACCGGCCTGAACCTGTCACCCGTGGCCGTCCAGCCGCTGATGGTCTTCGCCGGCCGGTCCGTGAACGCCGCGCTCGGCACCGTACGGCTGCTGGGGGAGCGCGAGGTGACCCCGGCCCTCGTCGCCGAGCGGACCCGCCTCCGCCCGGCCGACGTGCGGGCCGTCGCCGACCACCTGGAGCGCGCCTTCCCCGCCTACGAGGGCACCGCCGCGCCCTCCCGGCGGCCCGCACCCGCGCGGGCCCCGGCCCCGGACGCGCCCGACGACGCGCTCTTCGACGCCGAGGGCATCCGCAACGCGGCCCTGGAAGCCGCCCGCAGCGCCCCGATCGAGCAGTGGATGACGTTCCTCCACCCCGATCAGCTCGCCCTCGTCCGCCGCAACTGGTCCGGCCCGGCCCGCGTCAGCGGCCCCGCCGGCACCGGCAAGACGGTCGTCGCCCTGCACCGCGCCGCCCACCTCGCCCAGCGCACCTCCGGGCGGATCCTCTACGTCACCTTCGCCAACAACCTGCCCCGCGTGCAGAGCACGTTCCTGAGGACCATGGCCCCGGCCGTCGCCGACCGGATCGAGTTCAGCAG
This sequence comes from Streptosporangium nondiastaticum, assembly GCF_003011965.1. Taxonomy (GTDB): domain Bacteria; phylum Actinomycetota; class Actinomycetes; order Streptomycetales; family Streptomycetaceae; genus Streptomyces; species Streptomyces nondiastaticus. The sequence continues at coordinate 80,257 of NZ_PXWG01000014.1, read as the reverse complement.
CCTGCACGCCTGGGCCGGGCAGTTCCTGCGCGGCCGGGGCATCGCGAGCCGGCTCGACGGCGGCAAGGCGGAGGACGCCTTCAGCCGGGCCTGGACCCACCACGGCCGCGACACGGCGCTCGCCGCCCTCGACCCCGCCCCCGGCTACTGGCGCGAGGAGATCGACTACGTCATCAAGGGCCGGGGCATCACGGACTTCGAGGAGTACGCGACGCTGCGGCGCGTGCGCCGCCGCACCCACCTGCGCCGCCCGCACCGGCAGGCGGTGTGGGCGCTGTACGAGGAGTACGAGCGCAACCTCGCCGCCAAGGGCGTCCACGACTTCAACGACCTCCTCGCCCTCGCCCTCGACGAGGCCCTCGCCCACCCCGGCAGCAGCCCGTACACCTCGGTCGTCGTCGACGAGGTGCAGGACCTCACCCTCGTCGGCGTCCGCCTCCTGCACGCGCTCGTCGGCGACGCGGACAACGGCCTGCTGCTCGTCGGGGACGGCCAGCAGGCCGTCTACCCGGGCGGCTTCCGGCTCTCCGACGCGGGCGTCGACGTGCGCGGCGACCGCGGGCAGGTGCTGCGCACGAACTACCGCAACGCCAAGGCCGTCCTGGAAGCCGCCCTCGCCGTGGTCGCCCAGGACTCCTTCGACGACATCGACGGCACCCCCACGGCGGGGCGCCGCGACATCGACCTCACCTGCGACGACGGCCGCGTCACCAGGGTCGCCGCGGAGACCCTCGCCGAGCACGACGCGGCCCTCCTCGCCGCCCTGCACGCCCTGGGCCCCGGCGCGTGGCCCGACACGGCGGTGCTCTGCCGCACCGGCACGGAGCGGGAACGCTACCGGCGGCTGCTCACCCGGGCCGGCATACCCGCGATCACCCTGGAGCAGTACGACGGCCGCCCGGTGCCCGGCGTGAAGCTCGGCAGCTACCACCGGGCCAAGGGGCTGGAGTTCAAACACGTGCACCTGCCCGACCACGACGCCCCGGCCGCGGCCGGGGCGGGCGACGGCACCGACGACGGCGTCGCCCGCGAGCGCCGCGAACTCCACCGCAGCCAGCTCTTCGTCGCCATGACCCGGGCGCGCGACACGCTCTGGCTGGGCACGGTGAACCGCCCGGTGAGCCGCCCGCAAGGGGACCGCCGCTAGCGGCCCCAGCGCAGGCCCGGCGTCTGCACCGGCGCGTCCCACAGCCGCAGGATCTCCTCGTCCGCACGGCACAGCGTCACCGAGGCGCCCGCCATGTCGAGGGAGGTCACGTAGTTGCCCACGAGCGTCCGCGCGACCGGCACGCCCCGCTCGCCCAGCACCCGGTGCACCTCGGCCGTGAACCCGTACAGCTCCAGCAGCGGCGTCCCGCCCGCGCCGTTGACCAGCAGCAGCACCGGCCCGCCCGGCCGCAGGTCCGTCAGGACCGCGTCCACGGCGAAGTCCGCGATCTCACCGGACGTCATCATCGCCCGCCGCTCCCGGCCCGGCTCCCCGTGGATCCCCACCCCCAGCTCCAGCTCCCCGGCGGGCAGGTCGAACGTCGGGCTGCCCTTGGCGGGCGTGGTGCACGCGGCGAGCGCCACGCCGAAGCTCCGCGACGCCTCGTTCACCCGGCGCGCGAGGGCCTCCACCCGCTCCAGCGGCGCCCCCTCCTCGGCCGCCGCCCCCGCGATCTTCTCCACGAACAGCGTGGCACCGGTGCCGCGCCGGCCCGCCGTGAACGTGCTGTCCGTCACCGCGACGTCGTCGTTGACCAGCACACTGGCCACCTGAACGCCCTCGTCCTCGGCGAGCTCCGCGGCCATGTTGAAGTTGAGGACGTCACCCGTGTAGTTCTTCACGACGAACAGCACGCCCTTGCCGCTGTCCACGGCCGCGGCCGCCCGCACCATCTGATCCGGCACGGGAGAGGTGAACACCTCCCCGGGACACGCGGCATCGAGCATCCCGTACCCCACGAACCCCCCGTGCAACGGCTCGTGCCCCGACCCGCCCCCGGACACGAGCCCCACCTTCCCGGCCACCGGCGCGTCCCGCCGCACGACGACGCGGTGCTCCACATCGACGGTGAGCTCCGGATGCGCCGCGGCCATCCCGCGCAGGGCGTCGGGGACGACGGACTCGGGAACGTTGATCAACATCTTCACGGCGGGCTCCTCGTGTGATGGACGGTCAATGAGCTGGCCTGCGTCTCATGCCGACCTTAGTGACGGAGCGGTGCGCCCGCCGCACGCGGCCGGCGGCGCGGCCGTCTCACCTCGCCGTCCGCCGGGCACCACGCTTCGGCTCCGGGCGCCGGAAGTGCGGTCGTTTCACCGCACGAAAGCGCGCACCATGGAGTTTTTCATCGCCGGACGGCATGGATTTGGAATACGCACGGCGCACTGAAAGGCATATTGACATCATCCGCGGGGCGGCCGACGCTTGACGTCATGGCGTATTCCGTGCCGACCGGCATTCCCGTTCTGGACGTCGATCCGTTCGCCGAGGAATTCCAGCGCGATCCCGACACATTCCACGAGAGGCTTCGGGAGGCGGGCCCGGTGGTCTTCCTGGAGCCCTACCGGGTGTGGGCGGTGGCCCGGTACGCCGAGGTCCTCGAGGTGTTGCGGGACCACGAAAGGTTCTGTTCGTCCGCGGGGGTCGGGCTCGCCGACTTCCGGCGCGAGGAGCCGTGGCGGACGCCGAGCCTGCTGGTGGAGGCGGATCCGCCGGCGCACGCCCGGCCCCGGCGGATCACCGCGCGCGCGATGTCGGCACGGGCGATCGAGCGTATGCGGCCGGAGTTCGAGCGGCACGCCGAGGAACTGGTGACCGCGGTCGTGGCGCGCGGGCGGTTCGACGGAGTCACCGACGTGGCGCAGGCGTACCTGCTGCGGGCGTTCCCGGAGGCGTTCGGGCTGGCCCCGGGGGGCGGGGAGAAGCTGCTCCGGTACGGGGACATGGCGTTCAACCTGTTCGGCCCGCGCAACCGGCTCGCCCAGGAGTCGATGGCCGCGGGCATGCCGGTGCACGAGTGGTTCGCCGAGCAGTGCAAGCGCGGTTCGCTGTCCGCCGACGGCTTCGGCGCGGCCGTCTACGCCGCCGTCGACCGCGGCGAGGCCACCGAGGACGAGGCGGGCCTCCTGGTGCGCTCCCTGATATCGGCGGGCCTCGACTCCACCATTGACGCCATCGCCTGGACACTGCATCTGCTCGCCGATTCACCGGCGGAATGGGCGGCGTTGCGCGACGATTCCACACTGGCCCGGCCGGCCTTCGAGGAAGCCCTGCGGTGCTACACCCCCATCCAGCATTTCTTCCGTACCACCACCCGCGAAGTGCGGCTGGCCGGCACGGTGATACCGGCCGAGGAGAAGATCCTGTGCTTTCTCGGCGCCGCCAACCGCGACCCCCGCGAATGGGACGACCCCGGCCGCTTCGACATCCGGCGGCGGGCCGTGACCCATCTGGCCTTCGGGTCGGGCATCCACGCCTGCGTGGGCGCGGCGGTCGCGCGGCTCGAAGCGGAGTGCTTGCTCACCGCGCTGGCCCGGCAGGCCCGCACCCTCGAACCGGCCGGTCCGCCGCGCCCGCGCCGCCACAACATCCTCAGGTCCCTGGCCGGCCTGCCCCTGCAGGTCCGTGCCGCCACGCCGGCCCGGGTCACCGGCCGGCGATGACGACCTCGTACTCGTCGGCGGTCGGATGGATGCCGGTGTCGGCCTTGGCGTTGATGACGGCCAGGTCGTCTTTCAGCCGGACCCGTGACACCTGGTTGATCCAGTTCTGCACGACCCAGAGGTGCCGGCCTTCCAGCGCGAGGCCGTCCGCCTTGGGCACGTCGACACCATCGATCGTCCGGCTCGCGCCGGTCGTCGGGTCGACGGTGTAGAGCCTGCCGTTGGCCGTGTGAGAGACGATCAGCGGCGCTCCGGCGTCGGGTGCGACGATCCCGTTCAGGTTGAACTCGCCGCTGATCTCGGCTGCCGGGCCGGTGACCGGCGAGGTGCTCGCCGGCCCCAGTTCCCCGGCCGGGCTGATCGGCACGAAGTACAGGACGGCGCTGGAAGAGTCGCTGAAGTAGGCGCCGTGCCGGTTCACGAAGGCCTTGTTCACCAGCGTCGAGGCCAGACGCCGGTCTTGCCGAGCTGGTACGTGGCGACGGCCGCGCCGGTCTCGATGTCGTACACGTACGCCCAGCCGAGACCACCGCCGACGGACAGCCACCCGTGCCTGGGATCGGCCCACAGGCCCATGGCCGGCCGGGGCGTCGATGAACAACTCGGCGGTTCCGCGCCCGAGGTCTCCCCGGAAGATGTCGCCGCGCCACAGGTCGCCGCAGGAGAAGGCGTGGCCCGCGCTCCCTTGGCGATCCCCTGGGCCGACATGGCTCCGGGGGGCACGATGACGTCGGTGGCCGGCGCTCCGGCCTCGGTGCCGCCCGTCACCGGAACGTCCCGGCGATGGTCGTCGGAAGCTTCAGGGCAGCCAGTCGCATCGGTACCTCCGGCTCGTTCCCCGGTGCCGCCCGGATCGGGTCGTTCCCGTCGTCCTGATGAACGCCGTACGGACAACGTCCGCGACGGCGGACCGCTCGGACAAGCCCTGGGCGTGCGGCTGATGTACCGCACGAAAGTGCGCACCACGGCCCGCGCGTCGCGCCACACCTATGCATCTGCACGGGGGAGCGGAGCCCTGCCTACGCTGGCTCCATGCCGACTCCCAGCCCATCACCCCCGACACGGGCCCAGGCCGCGACGATCGTGATGGAGGCGTCGAACGACCCCGGCTGGGGCATGTTCGTCTGGCTCGCCATGACCGCCGGCGCCGGCCCCGGCGAGTTGTGCGTCCTGCGCTGGGACGACGTCGACTTCACCACCGGTGTGCTCGTCGTCCGGTCGAGGGGCGATCAGGGACGCATCGTGCTCGACGCGGAGACGATCACCCTGCTGCGGTCCTACCTGGCCCACTGCGCCGCACAAGCCGCCATCCTCGGCATCGAGCGGCACCCCGGAGCCTACGTCTTCTCGCCGTCGCCGGACGGCCGGACCGCGCCGGGGCCCGCCCCGGTCATGGAGCGCTATGCCCGGATGTGCGCGGGCCTGGGCTGGACCACGCACCTCGACCAGCTGCCGCACTACTCCGCGGCCGAGCTCATCACAGCCGGTGTCGACGTGTGCGCCTTCAACTGGCGCCTGAAGCGGGGGCTTTCGCGCATCCAGCGGCGACCGAAGGCATGACGCGCGCCGAAGAGCCCGCGTCGACGTTCGGAGCCGGGTCAGCTGGAGGGCTCGGACGGGCGGAGCCCTGCGGGGGCGTTGGAGGCGCCGGCCGTCCGTGGGTCCCGGGACCGTACGAAGACCAGCGCGGCCACCGCTGCGACGGCGGTGAACCACGTGTAGGCGCGGGCGCCCTGCGACGCGATGAACAGGGCCCCGCCGGCCACCCCGGCAGCGTGCCGGTATCCGCCCAGCCGTGGTTACCGGCGTTGATCATGTCGTAGATGAACGAGCCCGTGGCGGCGGTGGCGGTCACCGCGCCCAGCACGCCGACGCGCCGGTTGGTTGGCGCTCCGGGTCCGGCACCAGGGCCCTGATGGCGGCCGGCAGGCCCACGCCGATCGGGATGTTGAGGAGGAAGGCCCAGCGTCAGCCGGCCGGCGAGGCCAGGGCGAAGACCACCAGGCCGGTCAGGGCCATGGAACGTGCGCCGAAGACGCCATGCGTATCACCGCGAGCCCTTTCCAGCGGCGCGGGTCCGCGGACCCCGCCGCCTCGTCCGTGTCACGCACCGGATCTTGAGGGTCGTGCATCACCGTCTCCGCGCTCGGAAAGCCGAGGGCAACACCCCGGATTCTCCGGGGCGTTGCCCTGACCGCTCGTGCATTACGGTTTGCCGCGACCTACGTTGCGGGCCCCGGCCCGGATGTCACTGGGTGGCCAGCCAATCCTCCACGTCTTGCCGTTCGACGCCCAGGTCGAGAAGGACCTTCGCGCCGACTCCGTGCTGCTCGGCGAGCACTCCGAGCAGGAGGTGCTCCGTGCCGACGTGTTCGTGGCCGAGCCGCTGTGCTTCCAGCAGGCTGAGTTCGACGGACCGCTTGCCCCGCGGGGTGTAGGGGAGGTGCTCGGGCACGTTGTCCCTGCGCGGGCCGAGGACCTCGCCCATCGCGGTGCGCAACTGCTCCGGCGTCGTCTTCTCGAGCAGGTACTGCGCCGCCAGCCCCGCCGGCTGGCTCAGGAGGCCGAGGACGATGTGCTCCGTGCCGAGGTAGTCGTGCCCGGCGGCGCGCGCCTCCTCCTGGCTCGCGGTGATGACCGCCCGTGCGCGGGGGGTGAACCGCTCGTAGGTCGCCGGGTCCAGCGTGCCCACGGCCAGCATGCCCGCGGTCGTGGGCTTGTGCACGAATCGCTTCTGGGCGGCCTGCCTGGTCACCCCCATGGTGCTGCCGATGTCGGCCCAGGTGACGCCTTCCTTGCGCGCCGCGTCCACGAAGTATCCGACCAGCTGATCGGCGACGTCGCCGATCAGCTCGGACATGACGATCGCGTCGGAGAGGTGTACGAGTGAGTCGCCGTCCGGGTGAAGCCTGGTCACGCGGTGGACCAGATCGCCGAGTGTCACGGGTTCATCCATGAGGCAACCCTAGGTTGACAAGCGGGTGCTTGTCAACCTGAGGATGACAAGGGCTTCAGCCCTTCCTGCGGCGTTGCTCGACCATCCGGTCGAGCTCGTCGACGCTGGCGGCGCTCTGGAGCTCCTCCTCGCTGATTTCCAGGCCGAGCTGCTCGGACAGATAGACGGACAGCTCCACCACCGAGAGCGAGTCGATGCCCGCGTCCTCCAGGCTGGTTCCGGGACGCAGGGCCGCGTCGTCCAGCTGGAGCTCGACGGTCAGAATGCGCTTGAGATCCTCGTTCACCTTGGTCTCCCTCCCGGCCCCGCTACGGGGGACCGTCCCCGGCGACGATCAACGCGCCGCGCCGGTACCGGTCGCGGCAGGCACGGCGCTGCAACTTGCCGCTCGACGTCTTCGGCAGGGTGCCGCGCCGCAGGAACACGACGTCGTGGACGGGGAGGTCGTGGTGCGCCGCGACGGCGCGGCGCACCATGGCCCGCAGTCCGCCGAAGTCCGCGTTCGCGTCAGGCCGTGTCTCGGCGGCGATCACGACCCGCTCCTCCTCGCCGGTGTCGACCGAGAACGCGACGACGTTGCCGGACCGCACCGCCGGAACCTCTTCCTCGACGGTCAACTCGATGTCGGCCGGATGGTGGTTGCGTCCGTCGACGATGATGAGGTCCTTCCGCCGGCCCGCGACGAACAGCGACTGACGGTGGAAGAAGCCGAGGTCTCCGGTGCGCAGCCAGCCTCCCTCTCCGCCGAGAAGCACATCGAAGACCTCGTCCGCGGGCTCGTCCTGCGCCCAGTAGCCCGCGCAGACGTTCTCGCCGCGCACCCAGATCTCCCCGGCCTCCGCGGGTCCCGCCTGCTGCCCGGTCACCGGGTCCACGATCCGGACCTCTTGGCCCATGGGGGCCCCGCAGCCCACCATGGTGAGCCCTCGCGTGTCCCCGTCGTCGATCCGCCGGACACGGCCGGCGTTCAGCTCGGCGCGATCGAAGGTGCAGACGAGCGGCTCCCGGTCCACGGGGACGGCGGTCACGATGAGCGTCGCTTCCGCCAGGCCGTAGACGGGCGTGTGAGCGGAAGGCCGGAAACCGTACGGTGCGAAGGCCTCGGTGAAGCGGGCCAGCGACCGCGCCCGCACGGGCTCGGCACCGTTGCCGGCGTAGACCAGCCGGGACAGGTCCAGCCCGGCGCGCTCCTCCGCGGGAACCCGGTCCACGCACATGTCGAAGCCGAAGTTGGGGCACAGCATGTGCGTCGCCGCGTGGTCGCTCAGCAGCCGCAGCCAGCGTCGTGGCTCTCTCACGAAGGCGAGGGGCGTCATCTGGACGACCGGGAACCCTCGCGTCAGCGGCAGGATCACGGCGAACACGAGGCCCATGTCGTGGAAGAACGGACTCCAGCTCACCATCGTGGAGTGCTCGTCGAAGCGCAGCGCGGTGACGAGCTGGCTCGCTGCCGCGGCCATGTTCCGGTGCGTCACGCGGACGCCCGCGGGGTGCCTCGTCGAGCCGGAGGTGTACTGGAGATAGGCCGTCGCCCCGGGCGGGGAGGCCACCGGAGCCCACGGCGTCGCCGGGTCGGGCCCGGCTTCGTCGGGGCAGACGATCCGTACCGGCGCGGCCAGCGGAATCTTGGCCACCGTTTCGCGGGCCGACCGTGGTGTGATCGCCACCTCGCAACCGCAGTTGTCCATCGCGAGCGCTATCCGGTCGTTGTGGCGGTAGGAGGCCGGTGCGGACAGCGGTACGGCGATCACTCCGGAGTAGAGGCAGGCGATGAACCCGACGATGAAGTCCACGCCGGTCGGACAGAGGATCGCGGCCCGGTCCCCAGGACGGGCGATCCGCCGGAGCCGCGTGCCCACGGCGTGGACCCGCGCGGCCAGTTCCCCGTAGGTCAGGTGCCGGGCCCGCCCTTGCGGCTCGGTGGAGTAGTCCATGAAGGTCATCGCCGTCCGGCCGGGACGGGCTTCGGCGCGCCGCCGGACGGCCGCGGGAATCCCGCCGGCCCGCGCGGTCCAGACGCTTTCCGGGAGGACACTCACTTTCGGCCGCCTCCCGTGGTGCGGGAGCGCCCGGTCTCGAGCATCCGGCCGGCGATGGTGCGCAGCAGGATGTTCGACGTCCCCTCGTAGATCTGGCCGATCATCGCGTCCCGGTAGAACTTCTCGACGGGATACGCGGTGCTGAACCCGTTGCCCCCGAAGGTCCGGACCGCCTGCGCCGCCGCCCGCTCGGCCACCTGCGAGGCGAAGTACTTCGCCATCGCGCAGCGCGAGAGGAGCTCGGGGACGCGGGCACCGCCGTCGGCGAGGCGTGCCGCGTCGTACACCAGCAGCCGCGCCGCCTCGATCTCCGTCGCCACCTGCGCGAGGGGGAACTGCACGCCCTGGAAGGCTGCGATGGACTGACCGAACTGCCGGCGCTCCTGGGCGTACTCGACGGCCGCATCGAGGGCGCCGGTGGCCAGCCCCGTCATCTGTGCGCCGATGCCGATGCGGCCGATGTTCAACGTGTCGACGGCGATGTCGTAACCGTCTCCTTCCTCGCCCAGCATGTGGTCCCGCGGGACGCGCACGCCGTCGAACCGGACCTCGCAGGTGGAACTGGCCCGGATCCCGAGCTTCTCCTCGTTCGGTCCGACGGCCAGCCCGGGTGCGTCCCGCGGTACGAGGAAGGCCGAAATGCCGTACACGCCGTGCTCGGGCGAGGCGTTGGCGAACACGACGAAGACGCCGGCTTCCCGTGCGTTGGTGGTCCGGATCTTCCGCCCGTCCAGCACGTAGTCGCCGCCGTCGCGGCGCGCCCGTGCCCGCAGGGCGAACGCGTCGCTGCCGGACTCGGATTCCGTGAGCGCGTAGGCACCGACGAGGTCGCGCGCCAGCCGCGGCAGGTACTGCTCCTGCTGCGCGGGACTGCCCCAGCGGATGAGCGCGGTGTTGACCAGGACGTTCTGCACGTCGACGCAGACCGCCACCGCTGGATCGACCCTGGCGAGCTCGGCGATGGCCAGCGCGCTCATGAAGACCGAACCGCCTCCGCCGTCGTGGCGGTCCGGGATCTGGATGCCCATCAACCCGAGGGCGAACAGTTCGTCCACCAGGTCGCGCGGCATGAGGGCCTCGCGGTCCATCCGCGCCACCCGTGGCCGGAGCTTCTCGTCCGCCCATCTGCGGACGGTGTCCAGCAGCGCTTCCTCTTCCTCCAGGAGCCCGGTGCGTTCTTCCAGGAGCCCGGCGCGCCGGATCCTGCCGGACGAAGCTTCCATGACATGCCCCTCATTGGAATGCGGACAGCCCCAGGACGGACCGGGCCACCACCAGCTTGTGTATTTCGGTCGTTCCCTCTGCGATCGTCAGCGCCCGGGCGTCCCGGAAGTAGCGTTCGAGCGGGTAGTCCGGCGACAGGCCGTTGGCGCCGTGCACCTGTATCGCGTCCGACGTCACTCGCACCGCCATCTCGGTCGCGTACGCCTTGGCCATCGAGGCCTCGCGGTCCGAGCGCCGGTCCTCCTGGATCGAGGTCAGGGCACGGTGGATGAGCAGGCGCGAGGCGTCGATCTCGGCGGCCATGGTGTAGATCTTGTCCTGAATGAGCTGGAACTCCCCGATGAGGCGGCCGAACTGACGCCGCTTCCTGGCGTAGGCCACCGATGCCTCCAGCGCCGCCCGGGCGATGCCGAGGGAGACGACCGCCATCCGGCAGCGCGCCCACTGCAGCGTCCTGAAGACGAGCTGCATGTTCTTGAACGAGCCCGCCGGACCCAGGCAGTTCTCCCGGGGGACGCGGCAGTCCTCGAAGACCATCTCGGACGTCACGAACGCCGTGAGCCCGAGTTTGGGCAGGTCTCTGGTCCGGTAGGGCGACCGTTCGCGCTCGACGACGACCGGCCTGATCTCCTCCTGCCCGTTCTCCGCGACGACCCGGCACAGGACGATCGCGTAGTCCGATATGTCGCCGTTCGAGATCCAGCGCTTGCATCCGTTGACGACGTATTCGTCGCCGCGCGGGACCGCCCGGGTCTCCATCGCCGCGTTGTTCGACCCGTGGTCGGGCTCGGTGGACGCCAGGCAGCCGACCTTCCGGCCGTCCAGCAGGCCGGGCACCGCCCGTTCCCGCAGGCCCGGCGGGCCCGCCGCCGCGATGTAGCGGGCGCAGGCGTACGAGACCATCAGGCAGCCCTCCAGCGAGGGGAAGACCCGGGCCAGCTCCTCGCTCGCCAGGGCGCCGGCCACTTCGTCCGGCGCGTCGTCGTCCGCCATCGGATAGCCGTGCCCGCGCAGCGTCTTCACGATCTCCGGCAGCATGCCGAGCGGCAGGTGATCGTCCGTGTAGCGGTCGCCGAGCGGTCTGATGTCCGCCTCCAGGCCCGCGCGCAGGGAAGCCAGCTTGTCGTCCGGCGCCCTGGCCGGTCCCGTGTTCGTCCTCACGAGCCCTCTTTCCGGCCGTCGCCGAGGCGCCTGATCCCGGCGGTCAGGGCCTCGGCGAACAGGCCTGGTGACGAGTCGAGGAAGAAGTGGCCGCCCGGCAGGGTGGTGGCCGAGAAGCCGCCCGTGGTGTGCTCGCGCCAGGCCTCCAGGGCGGGGCGCGGCACGGTCCAGTCCTCGCTGCCGCCGAACGCCGCGACCGGGCAGCCGAGCGGGCGCCCCGGCTTGTGGTCGTAGGTCTCGTCGAGGCCGAGGTCCGCGCGCACCACGGGCAGCATCACGTCCACGAGTTCCTCGTTGTCGAGGAGGTCGTTGTGCCGGCCGGCCAGGCGGTGGAGCCCTTCGATCAGCCCGGCCCGGGACAGCTGGTGCAGCGGGGGACGGGCCGACCGCAGGTGCGGGGCCCTGGCCGCGGCGGCGAACAGGGCCTCCGGTCCGGGCAGGCCCCGCCGGGCCAGCTCGTGCGCGGTCTCGAAGCCGATCAGCGCCCCGACGCTGTACCCGAGCAATACGAACGGCCGGCGGATCCAGTCGGCGATGACGTCCGTGACCTGTCCGACGAGCGGCCCGAGGCGGGTCATCGGCGCCTCGGCGAGCCGCCGGCCGTGGCCCGGCAACTCGACGGCGCACACCTCGACATCGCCGGGGAGTTCCGCCGCGAGCCCCCTGAAGACCGACGCCCGGCCGCCGGAGTACGGCAGGCAGACGAGTCGCAGGCTCGCGTCCGGGTTCGGACGCGGGTACTGGATCCATTTGCGGCGGTCGGTCCGGCTCGCGACCCGGGCCCGCCGGCCCGGATCGCGAGCCTGGTCCCGCTCCTGTGGCTCCCGCATCGGACGGCTAGGACGCCGGCCCGGCGGCCCGCGCGCCGCCCGCGCCGAACCGCTCCACGAAGCGGGCGATCGACTCCTCGGGAATCATCACGCCGTCACACTGCGGGGGCCCTCCCGCGTAGCCGTTCTTGCGCAGGACCTCGACGTGCCGGTAGGCCACGTCCGGCCGGGACGGCCCCGTCACCGGCCCTATGCCCTCCTGCGCGACGAGCACGTTGGACAGCACGGAGCTGGTGATCTGCGTCGTGCTGAAGGCGTCCGGGGTGTTGGCCGCGAACCAGTTGACGCCCTCTTCGCCGGCCAGCTCGTACATCAGCGGCGGCCAGCCGAACACCTTCTGCATCGGCGTGGCGCACTCGATCACGTCGCCCTGGCCGAACAGCAGGTCACCCTTCTCCCCGATCCTGGCCAGCGCGGCGTCCCGGTCGTAGCACGGCGGAATCGAGTCGTCGACCAGCATCGTGCCGGGCCTGAGCCGGGCCACGTCGACGATGTCGGGCGCGTTGGTGTCGGCGCTGATCACCGTCGCCTCGTAGAACTCCTCCGGCAGGCTGGACGTCCCGCCGATGATCTGGATCTCACCGGTGTAGCCGATCACGTTGCGCACCTCGTCGGCGGCCTTCCTGAGCCGGCCGGTGAGTCCCGCCGCGGGGCCCCGGGGGCTGTCGCTCGTCGCGGCGTAGGGGTCGCACAGGATGAGTTTGTGCGGGTGCGGCAGGTGCGTCAGCAGCAGGTGCATGGACGCCCTGCCCACGGAACCGACCCCGAGAACGCCCAGCACCTCGTTCTCCATACGGCGCCCGGTCATCTGCAGCATGTTCTCCACGTTCAGCAGCACCGACGCGGACGTGGTGTCGTGGCCGCTGGTGACCGGAGGGAGATCCGTGCGGCCCTCGACGGCGGCCGCGACGCCGCGGCCGTAGTCCGTGGCGGAGACCAGCAGCCCGCTGAGGGAGATGTTCCGCGCCCCGAGGCGGGCCCCCATCTCGACGCCGCTGACGATCGTCTCGACCAGCCTGTCCCGGTGCAGGTACAGCTCCGCCGTGTCGAGACGCGGAACCATGATGGTGGCGATGCGCCCCAGGTTGGTCTCGATGATGCCGCACAGATGGGGAAGGTCCAGGGCCATGAGCCGGCCCGCGACGTCACCGGGGTCGATGCCCGCCCGCTCGAACAGGCCCGCCGGCGTGGCCAGCACGCCCACGCCGTCCACCCGCGGGATCCGGCCGGCCGAGTACAGGGTCAGCAGGTCGCGCCGCTCGGTGCGGACACTGCCCGGTTTCACCTCACCGCTTCCCGTCGCACCGCTCGCCTTCCCGTCCGCCGCCGGGCCTTCGCCGCCGCTGTCCCCGCCGCCGAGCGCCGCCGAGAGCTCGGCGATGGTGGGGTGGGCGAACAGGAAGCGCACCCCGAGCTGTTTGCCGACCGTGTCGGAGATCTTCGACACGAGGTTCACGGCCTGCAGGGAGTCCTCGCTGAGCTCGAAGAAGCTGTCGTGGACGCCCACTTCCTTCAGTCCCAGCACGTCGCACCAGTGCTGGGCCAGCTGTTCCTCCAGCGGCGTGCGCGGCGCGACCGGTCCGCGGGCGGCGTCGGGTTCGGGGACGCCGGAGCCCGCCAGGGCGTCGCGGTCGATCTTGCCGTTGGCCGTGAGCGGCAGCTTGTCGCGCACGATCACCGTCTTGGGAACCATGTACTCGGGCAGCTTGTCGCGGACGAACGTCCGCAGCTCGCCCGTCCCGGGCGGCTCCTCGCCCGCCGCGACCACGTACGCCACGAGCCGCTTGCCGCCGTCCCCGTCGTCCACGGCCAGGACGACCGCCTCGCGTACTGCCCGGTGCTCTCGGATGGTGCTCTCGATCTCGCCGAGTTCGATCCGGTAGCCGCCGATCTTCACTTGGAAGTCCTCCCTGCCCAGTATGTCGATGCTGCCGTCGGGAAGACGGCGGCCGATGTCACCGGTCCGGTACAGGCGCTCGCCGGTCCGCGGATGGGTGATGAACGCCTCGTTCGTCGTCTCCTCGTCCTGCCAGTAGCCGTCTGACACGCCCGTGCCGCCGATGTACAGGCCGCCCGGCACCCAGAGCGGCCGCGTGTCGAGCTCGCGGTCGAGGACGTGGATCCGCTGGTTGGCCAGCGGCTTGCCGTACGGGATGCTCGTCCGGGCCGGGTCCACCTCGTGGATCTCGTGCGCGATCGACCAGATCGAGGCCTCGGTCGCGCCGCCCAGGCTGATCACCCGCACGCCGGGCACCAGCCGCCGCAGGCGGCCGGGGAGGGTGACGGGAATCCAGTCGCCGCTGAGCAGCGCCACCCGGAGCGACGCGGGGACGTCCATCCGGACGCCCTCGGCGTACTGGACCAGCAGGCCCATGAAACCGGGCACGGAGTTCCACACCGTGACGCGCCCCTGCCGCATCATGTCGATCCAGTGGGCCGGGTCCCGCAGCCCGGAGTCGTCGGGCAGCACGAGCCGCCCGCCGGCCGCGAGCGTCCCGAACACGTCGTAGACCGAGAGGTCGAAGCTCAGCGAGGACAGCCCGAACACGCCGTCCTCGGGGCCGATCCCGAACCGCCGGTTGACGTCGGCGATCGTGTTGAGCGCGCTCCGGTGCGAGATCATCACGCCCTTCGGCACGCCCGTCGACCCGGAGGTGTAGATCACGTACGCCAGGTCGTCCTCGCGCTGGACCGGATCGAGCGGTTCTTCGGAGACGTCTTCGAGGAGCTGGGTGTCGACGCGCAGCCGCCGGGTGTCCGCGGGCCATTCGACGCGCTTGTCGACGCCCTCCTGCGTGAGCACGATCCCGGCTCCGGCGGCCTTGAGGATGCGGTGCAGCCGCTCGCGCGGCAGCGACGCGTCGAGCGGCAGGTACGCCGCCCCCGACTTGAGCACGCCGAGCACGGCCGGCACCTGCGCCCAGCCCTTGTCCATCACCACGCCCACCAGCGCGTTGGGCCGGGCACCCCGGTCGCGCAACCAGCGGCCGAGGCGGGTGGCGTGCCGGTCGAGCTCCCCGTAGGTGATCGTTCCGGTCGTCGAGACGACCGCCGGCCGGTCCGGCCGCTCCACCGCCCGCGCCACGAACGGGTCGTGCAGGAGCCCCTCGGGGACCGGTGCCGCCGTGGAGTTCGCCTCGGACTCCCGCACCCGGTGGGCCTCGGGCACGATGTGCCGGCGGCCGCGCTCGTCCCAGCTGCCCGGCACCTCGGCGAGCCGGCGCACGTGCCGCACGAAGGCGTCCAGCATGTCCTCGGCGAGCCCGGGCGGGAACACCGAGTCCAGGACGTCCCAGGTGAACTCGAGCCCGCCTTTGCGGACGGCGCTGCGCACCTCCAGGTACACCTGCGGGGTCTGGCTGACGGTGTAGCCGAGCTCGCCGAGCCCCGAGATGTCGACGCTGCTCATCTCGACGCTGTTGAACACGACGTACGTGTTGCGGCGCGGAGTCCCGCCGTACGCCTTTGCCAGCTCGCGCATCACCTGGACGCCGCTGACGTAGCGGCAGTGCTCCAGGTCCTCGATGAGCTGCCGCTGCAGGCGCCGGGCGCGTTCGAGGAACGTCGCTCCGGCGGACGCCGTCACGCGGAGGTGGTTCGGCAGGGCGAAGCTGCCGACGATCCCGCCGACGTCCTCGTGCACCGGCAGCCGGTCCCAGAACGGCGCGTTGATGCTGAACTCCTCGGTCTTGCTCCACAGCGCGGCGACGTCGCAGAAGGCGGTCAGCAGCGCGGCGCCCGGCATCAGGCCCGCCTCCTGCACCCGCGCCTTGAACCGCACCCACGACTCGGGCTCGAGTATCCGCGCGGTCAGCGCCTTCGACACCATGGGCCCGTCGGCGCGCGCGACCCGGATCGGCAGCTCGGGCGGCGGGGGAAGCGTCGGCAGCCGCCGCCGCCAGTAGTCGAGCGCCCGCTCGTGGACGGGCGAGCCCTTCAGCGCCGTCTTGGCGACGACGTAGTCCCGGGTCGTCAGCCCGATCGGCGGCAGCTTCTCGCCGCTGTTGAGCAGCGAGAGCTCCCGCCAGATCTGCATCAGGCTCAGCGAGTCGGCGATGAGGAGGCTGGAGCCGAGGTGGAGGCGGGTGCGGTTGCCCTCCAGCAGCGTCGCGCGCATCCGGAACAGCGGCCAGGTGTCCCGGGCGAACATCTCCCGCGGCATCTCCAGGCGGAACTCCTCGAGCCGTGCCGTCACCTCGTCGGCCGGCCGGCCGCGCAGGTCGAGCACCTCGACCTCGTACTCCGGCACCTCCGGCAGGATCCGGTTCCGTCCGTCCGGAAGCACGACGGCGCGCAGCATGGCGTGCCGCCGGATCAGGTGCCGCCAGGCGGCCACGAACCGGTCCATGTCGAGCGCGACCGCGTCGACCTCGATGTAGCCGTTGCCCGCGAGGTTGCCGATCTCGAACGCGTCGCGCCCCCCGGCCCAGATCGCCTGCTGCATGTCCGTGAGCGGGAACGGCTCGTGCAGCTTCTCGGGCGCCGGGACGACCTTCGGAATGGTCCACCCCGAGGCGCGCTCGCGGAGCGTCGCGAGGATCTCGTCCTTGTGTTCCCGCAGAGCCGTCCGCAGCTTCTCCGTGAGGACGTTCTTGGGGGCGCGAACACGCAGTTCGTCCCCGTCGGCCCAGAGGCTCACACCCCGTCGTGAGAGGTCAGCAAGCAACTCCTGCACGGTTCCCATGCCCTGCCTCCAGGTGACGTCAGAGAATCTCGAACTCTTCCCAGGACCCGGCTTCCGCGCCGTCATCCCGCGGTGGTGGCGCGGCGCCGGCCGTGGTGCCGGCGAGCATCCGCGCGGCGAGCTGCCGCACGCTGGCGCCTTCGAGCGCGGCGGCCAGCGGCATCGATATGCCGAGCTCCACCTCGACCTGGTTCTTCATGCCGACCGCGACCAGGGAATCCAGGCCGACGTCGGTGAGCGGCATGTCGGCGTCGAGCTGCTCCGGCTTCATGTCGAGTGCTCGCGCGATCGCGCCGTGCAGGTACGACTCGAACAGCTCCTGACGCTCCGCCGGATCGGCGGCGAGCAGATCACCGGCGGTGAGGGTGCGCGCTTCGGTGACCGCCGGCGCCGGCCCGGAGCCGGCCACGAGCTCGGCGGTCAGCCGGGAATCCGCCGTCGCCGCCGCCCAGCGCTGCCAGTCGACCAGGGCCACGGCGACCTGCGCCGCCTCGATGCCGAACAGCAGCGGCAGCCAGCGGGTGCCGTCGGCCGGCACGATGCCCTTGACTCCGGCGCGTTCGACGAACCGGCCGACGCCCTCGGGCCGCACCGACAGCCCCGTGTCCTGCCACGGTCCCCAGGCGATGCTCAGCGCCGGCCGGCCCTGCGAGGCCCGCAGCGAGGCCAGCGCGTCGAGGAAGGCGTTGGCCGCCGCGTAGTTTCCCTGCCCCGGCGACCCGAGGACCCCGGCGAGCGAGGAGAACATCACGAAGAAGTCCAGCGGCAGGCCGGCCGTCAGGCGGTGCAGGTTCCACGCCCCGGCGACCTTCGGTTCGAGGACGGCCAGCAGGCGCTCCGGGTCAAGGGTGCCGAGGGTGGCGTCGTCGAGGACACCGGCCGCGTGCACGACGCCCCGGACGGGCGGCATGGACGCCGCCGCGCCGGCGAGGACCCGTGCGAGGGCCTGCTCATCGCTGACGTCGGCGCGCGCCACGCGGACCTCGGCGCCCGCACCGCGCAACGCCCGCAGTTCCTGACCTGAGGTGTCACCGGCATCCCTGCGACCGACGAGCACCAGATGGCGCGCCCCCCGGCCGACCAGCCAGCGGCTCACGAGCAGTCCCAGCGCGCCGAGGCCGCCGGTGATGACGTACGTCGCATCCCGGCGCACGACATCGGCGGGTGCGGTGCGCGGCGATGCCCGGCGGACCAGCCGCGCCGCGTGCCGCACTCCGCCCCGGACGGCCACCTGGGTCTCGGCGTCGTCGGCCCGCAGCTCGTCGGCGATCCACCGCGCGGCCGCCGGGCCCTGGGAGGGATCGAGGTCCACCAGCGTGGGCCGCAGCTCGGGGTGCTCGACCGAGGCCACCCTGCCGAGCCCCCAGACGGGCGCGTGAGCGACGGACACCGGCGACGGCGAGCCCTCGACGGCGTGGACGCCGCTGGTCATGAGCCAAAGACGCGTTTTCGTATGCACCGGTGCGCCTGCTGCGAGCGCCTGGATCAGGTGCAGCACATGGATGACGCCCCGCTGTTGCGCGGCGCGGAGCGCGGCCGGCCGGAGACGGGCGGGGTCCGCGCCGTTCCCGGTCGCGGCATCGAGGCTCCAGAGGTGCGCCACCCCTTTCAGCGAACCCAGCCTCTCCCGCGCCGCGTCCACCGCTCGGCGCACTTCGTCGCCGTGCCCGGCGCGGATCACGAGCCGGTCGGGATCCGCGTCGTCATAGCCGTCTCCGGCCGTCACCAGGACGGCCCGCTCGCCGCCCTCGATGAGACGCGCCGCCACCGCCGCTCCCACACCGCCCTCGTCGGCGAAGAGCAGCCAGCCGCCGCCGGACCGGCCCGTTCGCCGGGGAACGGCACGCTCCCGGCGCTGCCAGCGCACCTCGTAGAGCGCGCGGTCGAGCGTCGTCGACGCGGGCAGCCACGCGTCACCGTCGAGCTGCCTGAGGTGGACGCCCTCCAGGACGGCGATGGTCCTTCCTCCGTCGTCGGCCAGCACGACGTCCCCGACCACGCCGGCCGGAAGGCCTTCGCGGCCCGGAACGGCTTCGCTGCCCGAGACGGCTCCGCCTCCCGGAACGGCTTTGCTCCCCGAGCGGACGCGGGCATGGGCCCAGAGGCGGTCCTGCTTGCCCACCCCTGCCGGCCGCGCGATCATCCGGTCGATCGCGAGCGGGACAAACAGGCGCCGGCCATCGGCCCCGTCATCGCCGGGCAAGGCGGCGACCAGGACCTGAAGCGCGACATCAAGGAACACCGGATGGATGCCGTAGACGCTGGTCTCGGACGCCACCCCGGCCGGAGCGGCAAGAGAGGCGAGCGCCTCCCGGTCACCCTGCCACAGCTGG
Organism: Streptosporangium nondiastaticum; assembly: GCF_003011965.1. GTDB lineage: Bacteria > Actinomycetota > Actinomycetes > Streptomycetales > Streptomycetaceae > Streptomyces > Streptomyces nondiastaticus. The sequence continues at coordinate 61,379 of NZ_PXWG01000014.1, read as the reverse complement.
TCGACCGCCCGGAACGCCGGGCCGTAGCCGAGCCCCCGCAGCCCCAGGGACTCGTAGAAGCCGGCCGGCGCGACCGGGTCCGGGCAGCGTTTGCGGACGGCATCCAGCTCCAGCACCGGAAGATCCGCCGCGGCCGGCGCCTCGGGCGTGATGGTGCCGGTCATGTGCAGCGTCCACTCCGGTCGGCGGTCACTGTCGTCCGCCGGACGCGCATACGCGTGGACGCTCGCACCGTTCTCCGCGGCGGACACGCGCAGCTGGACCGTGGCCGTGCCGGTGTCGTCCAGCGCGAGCATGCGCGGGAACTCGACCTCCGTGAGCACACTCGAACCCGCGCCCGACACCTGCGCCGCTGCCGCCCGCGCCATCTCCAGCCAGGCGGCGCCGGGAAGCACGGCGACGCCCTGGACCCGGTGCTCGTCGAGAAGAGGCTGCGCCGCCGCGCTGACGGCGCTCTCCCAGACGTGGCTCCCCGCCGCGCCGGCGAGCTGCAGGTGGTGTCCGAGCAGGGGATGGCCGCCGGCCGGGCCGGGGAGGTGCGGCAGCGCACCCGCCGAGGGCAGCCAGCTGCGCTCGCGCTGCCAGGGGTAGCCCGGCAGGCGCACCGGGCGCCGGGGCTCGGGGTGCAACGCGGTCCAGTCCGGCTCGAAGCCGGTGGCGTACAGCGCGCCGAGCGACGTCAGCATGACGTCGCTCGGCGGTGCGTCGCGGCGCAGCGACGCCAGGAGCATGGTCTCCCGGCCCCTGGTCCGGGTGCTCTGTGCGATCGCGGGGAGCAGCCCGGGGTGCGGCGACAGCTCGATGAACACGTCGTGGCCGTCGTCGAGGAGGCCGTCGACCGCCGCGGCGAAGAGCACGGGGGTCCGGATGTTCTCTGCCCAGTACCCGCCGTCGAGGGCGCGGCCGTCGCAGGTCCCGCCCGTCACCGTCGAATACATCGGCAGCCGCGGCGACATGGGCTTCAGTCCGGACAGGGAGCCGGCGAGGTCGCCCATGAGGGGCTCCATCTGCGGGCTGTGCGACGCGAAGTCGACCGACTGCAGGATCCGGCAGAAGACCCCTCGCTCCCGCAGTCCGGCCGTGACCTCCTCGACGGCGTCTGCATCTCCCGAAATCACCGTCGACGTCGGGGCGTTGACCGCCGCCACCGATACACGGCTTTCCAGACCGCGCAGCTCGTCGTGTACGGCGTCGGCGGGGAGTTCGACGACGGCCATCCGGCCCCGGCCCGAGACGGTGCGGATCACCCGGCCGCGCCGGCAGATGACGGCCACGGCGTCCTTGAGGCTGAGTGCGCCCGACAGGTGCGCCGCCGCGACTTCGCCCATGCTGTGGCCGACCACGGCGTCCGGCACGATTCCGCGCGATCGCCATACGTTCGCCAGGGCGACCTGGACGGCGAACAACGCCGGCTGGCAGAAGTCGGCCTGATGGAGGCGGGACGCCTCCTGACCGGCCCAGAGCTGCTCGATCAGCGACCAGCCGGCCTCCTCCCGTACCAGGCGGTCGCACTCCTCCAGCGTGGCGAGCAGCGCCGGCTCCTCGCGCAGCGCCGGGTCGAGCGGCCACCAGACCGGTCCCTGCCCCGGGCAGACGAAGGCCAGCCGGCGGCCGCGGCGCCGGGCCGCGTCGCCCGAGACCGTGCCGGGGCCGGGGTCGCCGGCCAGGAAGGCCCGGAGCTGTTCCGCGGCCCCGTCGCGGGAGCCGGCGACGAGCGCCAGGCGGTGGCGGTGGTGCGAGCGGCGGGTACTGGCGGTGTGGACCAGGTCGGCGAAGCCGGGGCGGGCATCGTCCTCGCTCGTGAGCACGTCCAGGTGCCGTTCCGCCGTTCGCCGCAGCGATTCGGGGCTTCGGGCCGAGAGGGGGAGCAGGACGGCTCCGTCCGTGTGCGGACGGCCGTTGCCGCCGTGGGAGCGGACGGGCGGCGCCTCCTCGAGCACGATGTGGGCGCCGGTCCCGCCGAAGCCGAACGAACTGACACCCGCCCGGACCGGACCCTCGTGCTCCGGCCACGGCTCGTGGGCACGCGCGACCCGCAGGCGCAGTGCCGCGAAGTCGATCTGCGGATTGGGGTTCTCGACGTGCAGGCTGGCGGGGATCTGACGGTGCTCGACCATCAGGACCGTCTTGATCACGCCCGCGATCCCGGCGGCGGCCTCCAGGTGGCCGATGTTCGACTTCACCGATCCGATGACGCACGGGCGCTCCGGCGGGCGGTCGCCCACCACGCTCCCCAGGGCCCTGGCCTCCATCATGTCGCCGAGGAGCGTCCCCGTGCCGTGCGCCTCGACGTAGTCGATGGCGCTCGGCGCGACGCCGCTGTGCCGGTGCGCGGCGCGCAGCAGATCTTCCTGGGACCGCCCGTTCGGCGCCATCAGCCCGTTGGTGCGCCCGTCCTGCCCGACCGCGCCGCCGCGGATCACCGCCCGGATCGCGTCGTGGTCGGCGAGTGCGCGTTCCAGCGGCTTGAGCACCACGACGCCCGCGCCCTCGCCGCGGACGTAGCCGTCGGCGGAGGCGTCGAACGACTTGCAGCGGCCGTCCGGGGCCATGACGCCGGCCTTCGTGAAGTTGATCGCGAAGGCCGGCGACAGGATCAGGTTCACGCCGCCGGCGAGCGCGAGCCGGGACTGCCCGCTCCACAAGCTCTGGCACGCGGTGTGCAGGGCCACCAGGGAGGACGAGCAGGCCGTGTCGACGGCGAGGCTCGGGCCGCGCAGGTCGAGCACGTACGAGATGCGGTTGGCCGCCACGCTGAGGGCGACGCCCGTGCCCCAGTACGCGTCGATGCCGTCCAGCCGGGGGGCCTGCAGCAGGGCGTAGTCGTAGCTGCTGATGCCGATGAAGACGCCGGTGTCGGTACCGGCGAGCGCCGTGGACACCTGGCCGGCGTCCTCCAGGGCCTCCCAGGCGACCTCCAGCAGCAGCCGCTGCTGCGGGTCGACGGCGCTCGCCTCGCGCGGTGAGATGCCGAAGAACTCACGGTCGAAGCGGTCGACCTCGTCCAGGAAGCCGCCCCAGCGCGTGATCATCTTTCCCGGGGCGGCGGGGTCGGGGTCGTAGAGCTCGCCGGCGCTCCAGCGATCGGGCGGCACTTCGCTGATCGCATCCACCCCGTCGAGCAGAAGCTGCCAGAACTCGTCGGGGTTGCCGGCACGGGGAAACCGGCACCCCATGCCGATGATCGCGATGGGCTCCATGCGACACGCACTCCTGTTTGCTCGTCAGTCGTCGTGCGGACTCCCGCCGATGCCGGCGACGTGCTCGGCCAGCGCGGCGATGGTGGGGTACTCCCACGTCAGCGTCTCCGACAGCGTGACTCCCAGTGCTTTCGCGAGATCGCCGATCAGCGCGACGCTCGACCTCGAGCTGAGGCCGTTGGCGACGAAGGACTCGTCCACGTCGACCTGCTCGGGAACGATCCGCTGCATGCCGGCGATCCGGGCGACCAGCCAGTCCTCGATCTGCTGCCGGCCGACAGGCATTCCGTCCACGCTCCGTTCCTCTTCCGTGGTCGTGAAAACGGACGGTGCAACGGTGGGGCAGTCCGGGTCCTCCCCAAACTTCACGAGAACCGGTGGTGGAGGGCAAGCCCCGGGGGAGCGATCGATGTGCCGCACGAAAGCGCGCACCGCGGCGCGCGTGTTCCGGCCCGCACCCGCATCCTCACGGCACCACAGGTGCCGCACCGGTCGGATTCCTACGAATACTCAGGTCGCAGCAGGAAGAACCTGCCCCGCCACAGCCGGTACTGCTCGCGCCTGACGCTTGTTGCGCTGCTTGTTCCCGGCGGCCACGGGCCGGTGAGGATGCTGCGGTTGCCGAGCGCCCGGGGCCCGTACTCGGACCGGCCCTGGGCCCAGCCCAGCACGGAGCCCGCCGGCCGGCAGCCGCGCGCTCTCCGCGACGATGTCCGCGGGCCGGGAGTACTCGACGAGGTCGCGCCAGGCCGTGAGCTGGACCTCGATCTCCGGCGCGGTGCCGAGCCCGGGCCCCACGCCGGCGGACCGCATCCGCGGCCGTCCCGGCCGGCCGCCCGCGCCCGGCCGGGACGGCCCGAGCTGCTGGGCGGCCGTGAGCGCGGCGCCCTCGGCCGCACCGGCGTTGTGCGACACGGGGTGGACGAAGATCTCCTCGAACCTCCCGGACCGGAGCAGCAGGCCGTTGAGGCTGCTGTTGTGCGCGACCCCGCCCACTGGCTCTCCCGGCGGGGCACGAATCCGTTCGTCAGGAAGACGCCGGGAGCCGTGCGCAGTTCGAAATCGCCGCCGTCCCGCAGTGTGCACATCGGGCCGAAGAGGTCGCGGTAGGCGGCCGGGTCGCCGTACGGGGCCGGGCCCATGACCTTGTACTCGTCTCCGAGCCGGTAGCCGAGCGGCTAGATGTTGTTCTCGCGGAACTTCCCGAGCGACGGGTCGAGGTTGTAGGTCGCGAGCCTTTCGAGCCGCTCGTCCCGCCCCCGGAAAATCGTTGTCGAATGCGCCTCCCCGCGAAAGCCCATGACCACCACGGGGGCTTCTTTCATGCCCGACCGGATGAAGGAGGACACGGCCTGGCAGACGTGATGCTCGCTGTAGAGGAGCCGGTCGGACGGCACTTCGATGCCGGGCTCGCCCGACAGGCAGCCGGTGATGATCTCGCGCGACTTCCGCAGTGGAAGCAGCGGATTGAGCATGTACACCTGCCGAGGGTCAGGTCCACGAAGTCCTCTGCGACGTAGTGCCCCACGGCTTCGACCTGGGACTGCGTGACCCCGGCGGTGGCGAGGCACGCGCGGATCGCTTCAGCGGGCCGGTTCCTCAGACCGGTTCCTCAGCCCTTCAGGAACCTCTCGTCGGGGTGGTTCATCGACCAGAACCCCTTCTCCGCCGTCGTCACCGAGTCGATGAGCAACTCGGCCTCCTCCATCGTGTTGTACACGCCGAACGACGCGCGGACGGATCCGACGATGCCGAGGCTGTCGAGGAAGGGGACCGCGCAGTGCACGCCGGTGCGGGTGGCGATGCCGAAGGTGTTCAGATGGCTGCCGACGTCATGCGGATGCACGCCGTCCACGTTGAAGGAGACGATGCCGCCCAGCGGCGCCTGGGCGCCGTACACGGTGACGCCGTCCAGGGCGCGCAACCCCTCGGCCGCGCGCGCCGCCAGCGCCGCGTCGTGCCCGCCGACCGCGTCCCGGCCGAGGCCGTCGAGGTAGTCCATCGCCGCCGCGGTGCCCACCATGCCGGCGATGTTGGGCGAGCCCGCCTCGAACAGCAGGGGCGGGCGCGCACCGACGGGGCCGTCCGCGTACGTGGCGATCGGCGTCATGCCGCCGCCGAGGAGCAGCGGTTCCATCCGCTCGAAGTGTTCGGCCTTGCCGTACAGCACTCCGGTGCCGTGCGGACCGTACATCTTGTGCGCCGAGAAGCAGTAGAAGTCGGCGTCGAGGTCCCGTACGTCCACGCTCCGGTGCGCGACGGCCTGGGCGCCGTCCACGACCACGAAGATGCCGTGGCTGTGTGCCTCCGCGGCGATCTCGCGCACGGGGTTCACGGTGCCCTGGACGTTGGAAACGTGGGCCACCGCGATCAGCCGCGTCCTCTCGGTGATCTTGGCGCGGAAGGCATCCAGTGACGGCTCGCCGTACTCGTCGACGTCCGCGACCTGCAAGACGGCCCCGGTCCGCAGGCAGAGCTGCCGCCACGGGAGCAGGTTGGAGTGGTGTTCGAGCCCGCTGATCAGGACTTCGTCTCCGGCCGCCACGGCGTGGGTGCCGAAGCCCTGCGCCACCAGGTTCACCGATTCGGTCGCGCTCTTGGTGAACACGATCTCACTCGCCTCGGCGGCGTTCAGGAAAGCACGGACGCGCTCGCGTGACCGCATGAAGCGATCCGTCGCCCGCATGCCGAGCGTGTGCACGCCGCGTCCGACGTTGCTGTTGTCGTTGCTGTAGTAGTCGTGGACGGCGTCCAGCACCTGGCGCGGGATCTGCGTCGTCGCGGCGTTGTCCAGGTACACGGGCGGCTTGCCGTCGAGCTTCGTCGCGAGGATCGGGAAGTCGGCCCGTACGTCGCGTGCGAGCCCGGAGGAGGGAGTTCGCTGAGCTGTCATCAGTGCACCTCTCTGGGAGGGAGGAGACGGCACGAACGTCTGCGGAGTCGGCGTTGTTCTCGCGGACTTCCGTTCCGGTGGTCGCGGTAGCACCGTCGCGAGGCCGTGCCGGTACGGGCAAGCCTCGAGCGTGCGGACGATGTACCGCGCGAAGGTGCGGACGGGGGTACGGGAGGGGCCGCGTTTCGAAGGGGCATCGTGAGGAGGACGCTCAGAGCCGCGCCGGGGCCGGGCGCGATGGCCGGCACGGTCCGGCGGGACAGTGGGTCACACCGCTGTCACGGTCGGCGTTCGCGAGCGAGCCGTGCCGGCGACGTGTCCGTGTCGCCGGTGTGCGCCACGAGGCCGTGGTCCGTGGCGGCCGGCCGGGTCACCTCGGTGCCGAGCCGGATCGCGGGGTCGGTGATGGACGCGTACCGGGACAGGTGCTTCACCACGTCGTCGCGGGGCATGAAGCCGTCCGGGTCGTCGCCGTCGTACGGCATCCCCGGCAGCAGGAACGTGAAGTTCGGCAGGACCGGGCAGAACTCGTCCCACCGGTCGTGCCGGCTCCCGCCGATCCGGTCCCGCCGGACCACGACGAGGTGGTCCACTCCGGCCTTGGTCAGCCAGTAGCTGGTGGCCGGCCATGCCTGACCGCCTCCGATCACGAGCGTGTCGGTCCGCTCCGCCGTCCCTCTGCCGGCCATGATGCACTCCTCCCGATCTCTGCTGAGGGTTTCGTGGTCGTCGTCATGGCGCGGTCAGCCGGCCTCGCGCCGCACCGCGCGCAGCACCGCGTCAGTGAGCGTGATCTGATGCCCGTCGGAGTCGGTGCCCGGGCGCTCCTGGGCCGTGGTGGTGATGTCCCACGCCGACGGATCCAGCGCGGTGGCGACCTCTTCGGCCGTGAACATCAGGTGACGCAGGCGCGGCCGGTGCAGCGTCTTCACCTCCAGGTCGGCCGGGTGGTGACCGACGATGAGGAGCGTCCCGCCCGGGCGGACGGCCTCGGCCAGCCGGCGGTACAGGGCGTCACGCGCGGGCCGGGGCAGCTGCAGGAACTGCACCGACACCAGGTCGTACTGCGCCGGGGCGGGGTCCCACTCCGTGATGTCGGCCTGCTGCCACGTGACGTCCACGCCGACTTCGGCGGCGCTTTGGGCGGCCCGGTCCAGGCCGGCCTGTGCCATGTCGACCGCGGTCACCTTCCATCCGCGCGAGGCGAGCCAGATGGAGTCCGCGCCCTCGCCGCTGCCGACGTCCAGCGCCGTGCCGGGCGGGAGGCCGGCCGCGGTGACGACCACCTGCGGATTGGGTTTTCCGCTCCAGACCCGTTTCCCCGACCCGTACTGCTCCTCCCAGTAGTCGCCCGACATCAGGCGGTCGATGAGCCGGGTGTCCTCGGCCACGAGGTCGGCGTTGATCGCGGTGGCCGCGGCCGCCCCGCCGGCGGCCGAGGCCATCACCTGCGCGCCGAGGTCGGTGACGTTGCCGGCGACCCACACCCCGGGCACCTCCGTCAGCCCCGTCGGGTCGGCCGCGATCGCCTCGCCGATGCCCATAGGGTTCGGGACAGGCTCGATGCCGAGGCCCGTGAGCACCCCGGAGTTGGCCGCCAGCCGCGGCGCGACGACCACCACGGAACAGGCCGCGACCGTCCCGTCGGCCAGCCGCACACCGGTGATCCGGTCACCGGTCACGTCCAGCGAGTCCACGGTCCCGTCGACCACGCCGATGCCCCAGGCGGCCAACTGGGCCACCTGTTGCTCGGTCAGGGCCGGGGCGGTGTGCTGGAAGAAGGTGACCTCCGAGGCCAGCTGGCGGAACATCAGCGCCTGGCGCACGGCCCACTGCGGGTGCGTGGCGATCACGCCGACGGGCTGGTCACGCAACTCCCATCCGTGGCAGTGCGGGCAGTGCACCACGTCGCGGCCCCAGCGCTCCGCCACCCCGGGGATGCCGGGCAGCTCGTCGGCGAGGCCGGTGGTCACCAGCAACCGCCGCGCGGTGACGGACCGGCCGTCATCCAGGACCACCGTGAACACGTTGTCGTCACGACGCGCCTCGACGGCCGTCGCCTTCAGTACGAGCCCGCCGTAGCGCTCGACCTCCGCACGCCCGATCCGGGCGAGTTCGCGCGGACTGATCCCGTCGCGGGACAGGAATCCGTGCACGGCGGCCGAGGGTGCGTTGCGTGGCGATCCGGCGTCGACCACGGCCACCGAACGGCGGGCCCTGCCCAGTGTCAGTGCGCCGCTCAGCCCGGCGGCACCACCGCCGAGCACCGCGACATCGAATTTCTGCGTCATGGCGCCAGCATCGGTTCACGGCGGAAGGGTCGTAAATTAATGTTGCCGGAATGGCAAACATAGACGAGATGCCGGCCCGGGGCGGTCCCCGGTTACGCGCGATCCGCAAGCAACGCGGGACGACCCTCGTCGAGGTGGCGGCCGGGACGGGCATCTCGGTGTCCACGCTGTCGCGGTTGGAGGCCGGTCACCGCCGCCGCCCCACGCTCGAACTCCTGCTGCGGCTCGCCCAGGCGTACGGCGTGCAGATCGACGAACTCGTCGGCGCGCCGCCGACCGGCGACCCGCGCATCCACCTGCGCCCGGTGCAGCACAAGGGCATGACGTTCATTCCGCTGACCCGCTGACCCGCTGACCCGCTGACCCGCTGACCCGCTGACCCGCCGGACCGGCGGCCTGCAGGCGCATAAGGTGGTCATCCCGGCGCGGCGCCGCACCTCCGAGCAAAAATCCCACGAGGGCTACGAGTGGATGTACGTGCTGGGCGGCCGGCTCCGGCTGCTCCTCGGCGATCAGGACCTGGTGCGAACGCGCCCGCCTCCGCACCCACTCGGCGCTGCGCTAGCGGCCCGGCCGTGGTGCCGGCGGCGCCGCGGTTCCCGGCGTCAGCCGGTGCTCCTCTCACCTCCTCCGGCCTGGTGCCCGTCCGTCGCGAGCATCCGGGCGACGAAGTGGGTGCGGCTCGGTGAGTTCACCTTGCTGAGCACGGACGAGACGTGCCGCTTGGCGCTGTGCAGGGAGATCCCCACCTTGTCGGCGATCTGCCGGTTGCTCAGCCCTTCCAGGAGCAGGGAGATGACGTCGCGCTCGCGGGGGCTGAAGTACGGCTGGTGCGGCGACGGCGCCGGGCCGCCCGACCGGGCACGCTCGCGGAGGTAGCTCGCGACGGGCAGGGCCATGGGGACGCTCCCGCACATCAGGGCCTGCAGCGTGCTGTCCAGCGTAGCCTCCGTGACGTCGTGCACCATGAGGTAGCCATCGGCCTGCGTTCTCGCCGCCATGGCGAGGTGATCAGGGTCGGCTTTGGTGACCAATATGAGCACGCGGCTCGCGGGGAATGTGATCCGGACGTAGTCGGCGGCATCACCGAGAGTGCAACAGCTGACGATGATGACGTCGGCGTTCCGTTCGCCGCCGCGCGCCCTGAGCGCGATGAGCAGTTCTTCCATGGTGCGATGGCATTCGAGAACGCCGATCCGGTCGATCCGTCGCAGCATGGTTTCCAGTCCGCGGCGAAGGACCTCCAGTGATTCGAGAACAGCGACATCCATTCCCTTTCCCCCTCCTGAATTCCGTCATCCACTGTCCGAACGCCGAAGCCGTGAAGGGGCGCGGAGGAACCGCCGGGATTCCGCCGCCGGGCGTCGGCCGTCCGGCGATGCCTGCGCGACGGTTCCCGTCCGGAGGGAAGAAAGCCGGGCCCGGCGGTCAGCCGGCCCCGGCTCTCGCCGATGCTCCGGAACCCGCGGACCGGGGGAACGGCCGAACCGTCGCTGCTCTTTCCTCACCAGGCACTTCGCGCGTCCCTGCCCTCAACGCAGGCTCTCACCCCTGCTGAGCCGCTCCCAGGAGAACGTGCGGGGAGGACTTCGGGCGCAACGGGGTGGTGGGGCCGTGCACACCATGAATGCCGGGTCCGCCGATGCCCGGACCTGCGCCGGCTCGCATTCGTCTGTGACGTTTCCTGCTACCGGTTCCGTCACGCCGTAAGGTGCGGCCCTCGTTGTCGCGTGTCGTCATGCGCCTTCCCGGAGTGAACGTCACAACTCTTGACCGTGGCCGAAGTGGTCCGGGTTTTCACTAACCGAGTATCAACTCTCCTGACGCTCTGTCACCACTGAATTCCGGCCAGTCTCCCGGTATATTCGGGCCGCGCGAAGTGGTATGGAGTATTCCACTACCCGTGATGTTCGGGGGTGCTCCCAGCGCTCCCACAAGTCCCTTTCGTGCTCGGCGAGCGGCCGGTGGCGAAATGAACGTGCCGTTCAGTCTCCCCGCGTCAGTCCCTCGCCGCCGGGGCCGTGCGGCTGAAGTGGCGGGCGGTGGGCACCAGTGCTGCCGCGGCCGGCACGAGGAAACAGGCCGCGGTGCAGACGGCGAGGACGGGGGTGACCCCGAAGCGTCCGATGGCCGGGGCGATCAGGGCCAGGCCGACGGGCGCCAGGCCGTAGGACACCAGGAAGTCCAGCGAGGAGACGCGGGCCAGCTTCTCCGGGGCGACCTCGCGCTGGGTGGCCGTGAACCAGGGCACGTTGAACAGCTCGATCCCGATCCCGGCGACGGCGTACGCGGCGACGACCACGACCGGGTGCACGGGCAGCATCAGGCTCAGCGGCGCGACGCCGTACGCGGCCAGCCCGGCGAACGCGGCCCGGCCCTGGGAGCGCGGCCGCAGGCGGGCGATGGCGACGGCCCCGAGGAGCGCGCCCACGGTGTACGCGGTCATGGCCGCGGCCAGCACCCACCCGGTGCCGTAGCGGTCCCGGCTGATCAGGGGCAGCGCGACGCTGGTGGTGGAGTAGCCGAGGGCTATGACGGCGGCGAGGGCGGCGAGTCCGGCGAGGAACCAGGGGTGGCGGCGCGCTTCCCGTACGCCTTCGAGGAATTCGGTGCGGAAGCCGGCGCGCGCGGTGGATCCGGCAGGCCCGGCGGCCGGTTCCGCCGGGGCGGTGCCCCTGGCCGGGACGAGCGCGGCGACGAGCCAGAGGAGCCCGATGCCGAGCAGCAGCGTCCGGACGCCGAGGAAGGCCGTGAGCAGTGCGGTCAGGGCGGGGCCGGTGAGCGTGGAGCTCCGTACGGCGATGGTCATGGCGGCGTTGGCCTGCTGACGGCGTCCGGGGTCGACGGTCTCGGCGGTGAGCGCCTGGAACGCGGGGCGGCAGGCGCCCTGTCCGGCGCCCGCGAGGGCGGCGGCGGCCGTCATCAGCACGAGCGAGCGGCCGAGGCCGGCGGCGAGGAGGGGCGCGGCGACCGCCGCCGCGAGGGCTGACCAGAGGACGACGGCGCGGCGGGAGTGCTGGTCGGCCAGGACGCCGCCGACGGCGACGGCGGCGAGGAAGCCGGCGGTGCGTGCGGCGAGGACCAGGCCGAGTCCGGCGGCGCCGAGTTCGCGGTGCAGCACGGCGAGCCCGAGGACGAAGGGCAGGGCCCAGGTCGCGAGGCCGGAGGCGGTGGTGCCCGCCCACAGGCGCAGGAACGCGGGGTCCCGGAGGACCGAACGCGGGGGAGGGGCGGCGGACTTGGCCCGGGTCGGCGTGGGTGTGGTCGGCACGGTGTGGTTGCTCCTCGGGGTGGGGGCCGGGGGTGCGGATCGGCGGGCCGGATCGCACCCGGGTTCGCTTAATGAAAATGAATACCATTACAGTACTCTTCGAACGCGGCACCCCCTCCCGGACTGGAGACCCCATGCGCCACCCCGCCCGCCTCGGCATCGCCGTGGCCCTCACTCTCGCTACCGCGGGCTGCTCCACGGCGGCACGCGACGGCTCCAGGGCTGACGCCGAGTCCGCCACGGCGGCCTCCGTCACCAGCTGCGGCCGCCCGCTGTCCTTCGCCGGGCCTCCGAAGCGGACCGTCGCCCTGGACCAGACCTCCACCGAGACCCTGCTCGAACTCGGCCTCCAGGACCGGATGGCGGGCACGGCCAACCTCAAGACGAAGATCCCCGCGCAGTACGAGGCCGCGTACGCGGGGGTCCCGGTCATCGCCCCCAAGATCGCCACCGGCGAGCAGCTGCGCGCCGCCGGCCCCGACTTCGTCGTCGCGGGCTCCGCCGACCTCTTCACGAAGGACCGCGCCGGCACCCGTGAGGAGCTGGCCGCCCTCAAGGTCCCCACGTTCGTCAGCGCCGTGAGCTGCCCGCGGCGGAACCCGGCCGGCAAAACCCCCTTCGAACTGCTCTTCTCCGACTACGAGAACCTGGGCGAGGTCTTCGGGGTCCAGGAGCGGGCGGGCAGGCTCGCCGCCGCCCAGCGCGCCGCGGTCGCCGAGGCGCGGAAGACGGCCGCCAAGGTTCCCCGGGGCGAGGAGCAGCCGACCGTCGTCTACCTCTACTCCGTCTTCAACGGCATGCCGTACGTGGCGGGCCGGACCGGAATGCCCAGCGAGATGAGCCGGATCATCGGCGCGAAGAACGCCTTCGACGACGTGAACGAGGACTGGCCGGAGGTCTCCTGGGAGGAGGTCGCGAAACGCAACCCGGACTTCATCGTCATCGGCGACCTGGCCGAGCGCGGGCGGCCGGGCGACAGCGCCTCCGAGAAGCGCGCCGCCATGACCGGGCACCCCGTGATGTCCAAGCTGGCCGCGGTCCGGGACAACAAGATCCTTGAGGTGCCGGGCATCGAGCTGGACCCGTCCGTGCGCTCGGTGCACGCCCTGGGGATGCTGGCCGCGGGGATGAAGGACCTCGGACATGCCCGCTGAGCCGCTCACGCGCGGGAGGCGGGCGGATCTCCTGCCGGCTGAGCACCCCCCGCCGACGGACCTCCTGCTTCCGGCGGCCCGCGGGCGGATGGTGACGGAGAGCCCCGCCACCGGCGGGCCCCCGCCGCCGGCACCGGTGTTCCGGGCGCTGCGCCTCCTCCTCGCCGCCCTCGCCCTGGCGGGCTCCGTCGCGGCGGCCGTGCGCACCGGCACCTCCGGCTCGGGCTGGGGCGGCCTCGCCCGCGTCCTCGGCACCCATCTCGGCCTGGACGTGGAGCCGTTGCCCCCGCTGACGGACTCCTTGGTCTGGGACCTGCGGCTGCCGCGCGTGCTCATGGCCGCCCTCGTCGGCGCCTCGCTCGCCGTGTGCGGCACGGTGCTGCAGGCGGTCACCCGCAACGCGCTCGCCGACCCCTACCTGCTCGGCGTCTCCTCGGGCGCGTCGGCGGGAGCCGTCACCGTGGTCGTCCTCGGCGTGGGGGCGGGTGCGCTCGGGGTCACCGGCGGCGCGCTCGCCGGCGCGCTGCTCTCCTTCGGGCTGTTCCTCCTGCTCCTGCGCCGCACCGGCCTGGACTCGGACCGCATCGTCCTCACCGGCGTGGTCGTCGGCCAGCTCTTCACCGCGCTCACCTCCCTCGTCCTGATGGCAGCGGCGGACGCGGACACCACCCGGGCCGTCACCCACTGGCTGCTGGGCTCGATGGCACCGGCCCGCTGGGACACCGTCGCGGTCTGCGCGATCGTCACCCCGCTGGGGCTGGTGGCCGCATGGCTGTGCTCGAACGCCCTCGACGGGCTCGCGTTCGGCACCGACACCGCCGCCTCCCTCGGGATCGGCGTGCGGCGCACGCGGATGCTGCTGCTCGTGGTCACGGCCGCGCTGACGGCCGTGGCGGTGGCCACGGTCGGCGCCATCGGCTTCGTCGGGCTGATCGTCCCCCACGGGGTGCGGTTCCTCGTCGGGCCGCTGCACCGCGTGCTGCTGCCGTACGCGGCCCTCGCGGGCGCGGTGTTCCTGGTCTGGACGGACGCGCTGGCGCGGATCGCCTTCGCGCCCCGCGAGGTTCCCGTGGGCGTGATCACCGCACTGCTCGGCGTGCCGCTCTTCCTCCTCGTCCTGTGCAAGAGAGGCGAACTGTGAGGATCACCGCCGAAGAACTGAGCTGGTCGGCGGCGGGCACGCCGGTCGTCCGCGGCGTCAGCGCCGACATCGCCCCCGGCGAGACGGTCGGGCTGCTCGGCCCCAACGGCTCGGGCAAGTCCTCGCTCCTGCGCTGCCTGGCCGGCCTGCGGGCCCCCGACACGGGCGCGGTCCGCTACGACGGCGAGCCCGTACGGGGCTGGAGCGCGCGCCGGATCGCCCGCCGCGTCGCCTTCGCCGCCCAGGACCCGGGCGCGGACAGCGACCTGAGGGTCGCCGACGTCGTGGGCCTGGGACGCACCCCCTTCCGCGACCGCCGGCGCGGGCCGGACACCACCGACCGGGCGGTGGTCGCCGCCGCGCTGGAACGCGTGAGTCTCACCGCGCTCGCCGGCCGCTCCTGGAGGGCGCTGTCGGGCGGCGAGCGGCAGCGCGCCCACATCGCCCGCGCGCTGGCCCAGCAGCCGTACGCCCTCCTGCTCGACGAACCCACCAACCACCTGGACGTCAGACACCAGCTGGAACTCATGGAGCTGCTGACCGGCACCGGTCAGACCGTCCTGGTCGCCCTGCACGACCTGTCGCTCGCCGCCCGGTTCTGCGACCGGCTGCTGCTCCTGCACCACGGCCGCCTGGTCGCCTCCGGAACCCCCGCCGCCGTCCTGACGGCCGAGCGGCTCGCCGAGGTCTTCGAAGTGGACGCCGAACTCACCACCGACGCCCTGGGGCATCCCGTGGTCACGTACCGCGGACCCCGACGCTCCACCACTCCCTCCGAAGAGGAACCCATAACCCCATGACCCGTACACCCTCCGCCCCCGCCCCGTCCGTCGACGCGCTCGTCGAGGCCGTCCTCGCGGGCGAGCACGGCCCGCTCCCCTCCGGACTCGTCGCCACCAGCGTGTTCTGGGTCCACCACGGCACCCGCCTCGCCGGCGGCGACACCACCTATCTCAACCAGTACGTCCTGGTCCGCCTGGGCGGCTCCTTCGGCGGCTGCGCCTTCGAGGCCGGCGAGCTCGGCCCGTCGGTCTGCCGCGACTCCTCCGGCACCCCGCTCGACGCCCTGCTGCGCGAGGCCCCGCGCCCGCTGCGGATCGCCGCCCTCGACGCCTACCTCTCCGAGACGCGCCCGCACCGCGCGGCCGCCGAGGCGGGCGACGCCGAGGCCGTCACGTTGCCGGCCGGCACACCGGAGGTCCGCGCGCGGGCCCGCGACGCGGCCGTCGCCGGCCTGCTGGACATCGAGGAGGGCGCGAAGGTCGGCCTCATCGGCGTCGTCAACCCGCTGGTCGCGGCGATACGCGAGCGCGGCGGCGAACCCCTGCCCTGCGACTTCAACCTCAGGGCCACCCAGTGGGGCGACCCGGTCACCGACGACATGCACGACGTGCTCGACCGCGCCGACGCCGTGGTCGCCACCGGAATGACCCTGAGCAACGGCTCGTTCGACACCGTCCTGGAGCGCTGCCGATCCCGCGGCGTCCCGTTGGTCGTCTACGCGCAGACCGGCAGCGCCGTCGCCCGCGCCTTCCTCGGCTCGGGCGTGACCGCCCTGTCCGCGGAACCGTTCCCCTTCTCCCAGTTCAGCGCCGAGGAGACGGCGCTGTACCGCTACCGGACGGCGGGCGGCGCATGACCCCCGCCGCCCGCACGGCCGCACCCGGTGCCGGTGTCCTCCCCACCGGCACCGGGCACGCGCCCTGCCACCACGGCGAGCTGCTCCAGGGCGTCTTCCTCGACGACGAGGGGCGCCGGTGCGCGGGCCTGGTCACCCTGCCGATGGCGGGGCCCGGCAGCCGCGCCGAGTTCGTCCGCCGGCCCGGCACGGCGCCCGAGGCGCTCACCGTCGTCCCCGCCGACCGTACGAAGGCCGCCCGGGCCGCGGCCCTCGCGGTCGCCGAGTGCGCGGAGCGGACCGGGCAGCCGCCCTGCGGCGGCGAGTTGCGGATCATCTGCGACATCCCGGTGGGCCTGGGCATGGGCAGCTCCACCAGCGACGTGATCGCCGCCGTGCGCGCGGTCGCGGACTCGTACCGGCTGCGGCCGGCCCCCGCCGCCGTCGCCCGGCTGGCCGTGCGCGCCGAACTGGCCTGCGACCCGCTGATGCTGGACGGCCGGCCGGTGCTGTTCGCCCAGCGGGAGGGCCGCGTCCTGGAGATCCTCGGCCCGGCCCTGCCGCCGCTGGTCGTCGTGGGCTGCGCGCTCGGCGGCGGCGCGCCCGTGGACACCCTGTCCCTGCCCGCGCACGAGCCCACCGACAGCGACGTACGGGCCTGGGAGCGGCTGCGCACGCGGCTGCGCAGGGCGGTGGCCGGCGGCGACGCGCAGCTCCTCGGCCGCGTCGCCACCGCCAGCGCCCGGCGGGGCCAGGAGGTGCTCGGCCACCCGGAGTTCGGCGCACTGGACTCCATCGCCCGCCGGGTCGGGGCCGCGGGCGTCCAGATCGCGCACAGCGGCGCCGTGGCGGGCGTGCTGTTCGACCCGGCCGTCCCTGGCCTGCGGCACCGCGTCCGCAGCTGCCTGCGCGCGCTGGACGCCCACGGCATCCCCGCCACCCGGACCTTCACGACCTTCACCACCACCAAGGAGATCCCGGATGGACCAGCACATCGCGGAGTCGATCGGCAGGCCGGACCTGGTACGCCTCGACGACCGGCTCGTCTGCCTGCGCTTTGAGACGATGAAGGTGGTCTCCGCGCTCGCCGCGGTCCGCCACCTGCTCGACACCGGAGCCGTACGGCGCGGGGACACGCTGCTCGACAGCTCCAGCGGCATCTACGCGTACGCGCTCGCCCTGGCCTGCCACCGGCACGGCATGCGCTGCCACATCGTCGGCTCGACGACGGTCGACCACGCCCTGCGCACCCAACTCGCCGTGCTCGGGGCCACGCTGGAGCAGATGGAACCGTGCAGCGACCTCAAGCTGGACCAGAAGCGGCGGGTGGAGCGGATCCACGAGATCCTCGCCGCGCACCCCGAGTACCACTGGATGCGGCAGTACCACGACGACATCCACTACCTCGGCTACCGCGCGGTCGCCGACCGCATCCGCGAGGCGACCGGCACGGAAGGCCTCACCGTGGTCGGCGGGGTCGGGTCGGGCGCCTCCACCGGCGCCCTCGCCCGCTACCTCCGCGCGGCGCCCGGCGGCCCGGGGGACGTCGAACTCGTCGGCGTCCAGCCGTACGGCAGCATCACGTTCGGGGCGGAGCACGTCTCCGACCCCGAGATCATCATCGCCGGGATCGGCAGCTCCATCCCCTTCGGGAACGTCTCCCACGAGCTGTACGACACACTGCACTGGATCTCCTTCGACGCGGCGCTGGCCGGCAGCGTCGACCTGCTGGGCCGGCACGCGGTCTTCGCGGGCCTGTCGGCCGGCGCCGGCTACCTCGCCGCCCGCCACGAACGCGAGCGCGCCCCCGAACGGACGGTCCTCTTCGTCGCCGCCGACACCGGCCACCGCTACGTCGACACCGTCTACGCCCGGCACCGCGAGGCCGCGCCGATCGCGGACCTCGCCCCCCGGGAGGTGACCGACCAGAGCCAACTGGCCCTGCCGTGGTCCCGGATGCGCTGGAACCGCGCCCCGGCGGCAGCCCGGGCCGCGGCCGTATCCGCTCTCACCCAGGGCGCGTTCACAAGTTATATGAATAACGTCAACCATTGACGTTGTCCGTTCAGCAACTTTATGGTCGCGGGACTCTCGCAGGAGATACGAGAACGACGGAGAACAATGACGTACTCCCACCGAGCGCGCCCGCGCCCGCGTCCCGCCCGCCTGACCGCGCTGCTGCTCGCCGGAGCGCTCGTCGCCCCGGTGGCGCCCGCGGCCGCGGCGTCCGCACCACCCCCCACTACCGCCGACCGTTCCCCCGCCGCCGTCCCCCCGTCCGCCGGCTGCCGGACGGGTGACGGCTGGTCGCTCGACTCCACCAGCATCGACGCCGCCGACACCCATCACGCCTACGTGGGCAACGGCTACCTGGGACAGCGCGTCCCGCCCAACGGCACCGGCTACACCGGCAGCGACACCAAGACCGGCTGGCCGCTCTTCACCCCCAGCTACGACGGCTCGTTCGTCTCCGGGCTCTACGCCCACAACCGGCAGACCGCCGGCGACCGGCAGGCCGTCGCGGCGCTGCCCACCTGGACCGGGCTCACCCTCGGCACCGGCGGCTCCCACGGCGACACCTTCAACTCTTCGACGGAACCGGGCCGGGTCTCCGGCTACCGCCAGACCCTCTTCCTGCACTGCGGCATCGTCCGCACCTCCCTCACCTGGACCGCCGCCGACGGCAGGAAGACCGACCTGGTCTACGAGGTGCTCGCCGACCGCAACGACCCGCACGTGGGCGCCGTCCGGCTGCGCATGACGCCGCGCTGGAGCGGCGAGGCCACCGTCACCGACGAGATCGACGGACACGGCGCCCGGCGCATGCAGCAGACCGGCGGGGGAGACCGGACCGAGGGGCCCGGCCGCGACGGGCGGACCATGGACGTGGCCTTCCGCACCGACGGCACGGACACCGACGGCGCCGTCGCCTCCACCCTGCGCGCCGGGAACGGCGTGCGCACGGACAGGGCCCGCGCCGCCGGCGCCGCGAAGGACCTGACTGCGCGGCAGTCCCTCGCCTTCCCCGTCCGCAACGGCCACGCCTACGAACTCACCAAGTACGTCGGCGTCGACACCGCGCTGACCTCGCACGCGCCCCGCCAGGACGCCACCGCCGCGTCACAGCGCGCCGCCCGCCGCGGCTGGGACGGCCTGCTGCGCGCCCACACCGCCGCCTGGGCCCGCCTGTGGCGCGCCGACATCGAGGTGCCCGGGCAGCGCGACCTGCAGGCCTGGGTGCGCTCCGCGCGCTACGGGCTGCTCTCCAGCAGCCGCAAGGACGCCTCCGACAGCATCGCCCCGGCCGGGCTGACCAGCGACAACTACGCGGGACTGGTGTTCTGGGACGCCGAGACCTGGATGTACCCGGCCCTGCTGGCCACCGACCCCGCACTCGCCAGGAGCGTCGTCGAGTACCGGTACCGCACCCTCCCGGGCGCCCGCGAGAACGCCCGCAAGCTCGGCTACCAGGGGCTGTTCTACCCCTGGAACAGCGGCAGCAAGGGCGACCTGGCCCAGGAGTGCCACAGCGTCGACCCGCCCCACTGCCGCACCCAGATCCACCTCCAGTCGGACATCTCCCTGGCCGTCTGGCAGTACTACCTCGCCACCGGCGACACCGCGTGGCTGCGCGAGCGCGGCTGGCCGGTCATGAAGGGCATCGCCGAGTTCTGGGCCGGCAGGGTCAGCCCCGACACGGACGGCAGCTACTCCATCAAGGACACCGCCGGCCCCGACGAGTACAGCAACGGCGTCGACGACGCGGTCTTCACCAACGCGGGCGCCGCCACCGCCCTGCGCCACGCCACCCGCGCCGCACAACTGCTCGGCGAGCGCGCGCCGGGCGAGTGGACGTCGATCGCCGACCGGATCCGCATCCCCTACGACGCGCAGCGCAAGGTCTTCGAGCAGTACGACGGCTACCGCGGCAGCAAGATCAAGCAGGCGGACACGGTGCTGCTGATGTACCCGCTGGAGTGGCCGATGCCCGAGGGCGCGGCCGCGAGCACCCTCGACTACTACGCGCAGCGGACCGACCCCGACGGCCCGGCCATGACGGACTCGGTGCACGCCATCGCCTCCGCAGCGATCGGCGAGCCGGGCTGCTCCACGTACACCTATCTGCAGCGCGCCATCCGGCCGTTCGTCCGCGGGCCCTTCGCCCAGTTCTCGGAGGCCCGCGGCGCGAAGGCGGGCGCCGAGGACCCGCTGGCCGGCTCGCCCGCGCACGACTTCCTCACCGGCAAGGGCGGCTTCCTGCAGATCTTCACCAACGGCCTGACCGGCATGCGGATGCGCGAGGACCGGCTGCACCTCGACCCGATGCTGCCCCCGCAGCTCGGCCGCGGCGTCACCCTGCGCGGGCTGCGCTGGCAGGGCCGCACCTACGACGTCGAGCTCGGCGACAAGCAGACCACCGTGCGGCTCACCGACGGCGCGCCGATGACCCTCGACACGCCGCAGGGCGCGAAGGTGGTCACCAAGAGGGCCCCGGTCCTCCTCGACACCCGCCGCCCCGACCTCGCGCCCACGGACGACAAGGCCCGCTGCACCGCCGCCACGGCGTCCTCGGAGGAGCCCGGCATGTATGCGGGAGCCGCCGTTGACGGCAACACGGCCACGGCATGGGTCCCGGACGGGGCGGACGGCACCCTTACCACCGACCTCGGCAGGTCCGTGCGCGTCAGCAAGGTCGCGCCGGCCTGGAGCGGCCCGGCCCCGTCCTCGTACGCCGTCCAGCTGTCCGCCGACGGGCGGCACTGGCGCGACGTCGAGGCCGGCGGCGGCAGTGCGCCGCAGGCCGCGCGGTACGTGCGGGTGGTGGTGTACGGCGCCGGGGCCGCGGGGTCCCGCACGGGCATCGCCGAAGTGACGGTCTCGTAGCGGACGGGAAGGACCCCGCACGGCCGGGGGTGCACGTGAAGTGCGCCGTGCGGGGTCGTCGTGGAGACGCCGGTGGCGTCAGAAGGCGAGCGCGCGAAGGTCGACCGCGGCGGCCATGGCCTCGGCTCCGGCGTCGTTGAGGTGCATGCCGTCGCCGCTGTCGAACTCCGGGCGGATGTGGTCCGGCCGCTCGGGGTCCTCCACGGCGCGGGCGACGTCGAAGACCGAGTCGAAGGCGCCGCCGGTGCGGATCCACTCGTTCACCTCGCGCCGGGCGGCGAGGCCCTCGGGGGTGTTGTGGCCCGGGTAGACGGCTCCGGCGAACGGGCCGACGGTCGCCGCGTGGATCGTCAGCCCGGCCTCGTGCGCCCGGCGGGCCAGCTCGGCGAACCCGGCGATCAGCTCGCCCGCCGTGGCGGGGGGCAGCCCCACCATCCCCGGCAGGCCCAGGTCGTTGATGCCGAAGTTCACCAGGACGTGGGCGGCGCCGGGCACGGACAGCACGTCCTGCTCGAAGCGGGCCAGGGCGTGCTCGCCGATCTCGTCGGTCAGCAGCCGGTTCCCGGCGATGCCCTGGTTGACGGTCCAGCCGCGCTCCAGCCGCCGGTTGAGCGCGTCGACGGAGCGCCGGTTGGTGCCGGGCGTGGTGCCGACGCCCTCGAACCAGGAGTCACCGAAGGCGACGGCGACCGCCGTGCCCTCCTCGGCGAGCACGTCGATCCCGGTGACGTAGAACCGGCAGGGGACCTCCTCAGCCCCGGGGAGGCTCGCCGCTGCGGTCCGGTTCCCGGCGGCGACGTAGGACGTCTCGCCGGGCATGTGCGAGAAGGTGGCCGGGCCGGTCTCCGCCGGCAGGTGGAGGCTGAGGACGAGGTCGGCGCCCGCCCGGACGGGCAGGCCGACCGGGTCGCTGACCACCTCGCCGCCCGCCGGGACTGTCACCTGCGCGAGGCCGCCGAAGCGCACCCCGGTGTCGGTCTCGGCGACGATCTCGCCGGCGGTCTTGCGCTCGGCCACCCGGGCGTCGGCGACGGTCAGCGGGGAACGGCCGTAGCGGTTGGAGAGCCGCACGCGGAGCTGCTCGCCGCCGCCGGCCATGTGCAGGACCTGACGGACCGTCTGGTCGCTGAAGCCGCGGGGCTCGGTGAGCCGGATCGTCTCGTACGGGCTGATCACCGCGCTGCGGAACCCCGCCACCCACTGCTGGGTCATGACGCGCCTTTCTCTCGGGTGCTTGTCGTTCGTACGGTCGTTGTGGTGAGCGCCTGCTCCCGGGGGACCCCGGCCCGCGCCGCGACCGTCCCCGGCCGGCCGCCGCGCAGCCGTCGCGCGAGGGCCGCGCTGATGGCCAGCGTGGCCAGGCACAGGACGGCCAGCGTGAGGGGCAGGGCGCCGACGTCGTACTCCTCGATGACCGCGCCGAGCGCGGGCGGGAAGGCGACGGAGCCGAGCATGGCCGCGGCGATGACGTAGGCCATGGCGTTGCCCGAGGCGGGCGCGGAACGGTTCAGCCAGTTCAGGCCGTTGGGGAAGATGGGGCCGATGCACAGGCCGGCGGCCGCGTACGCCCAGGGGGCGAGGCCGGGCACCGGCACCAGCAGGACGCTGAGGGTCATCAGGGCGCAGGCGCCGGTGACGATCGCGGCGGGGGACCAGCGGCGGGCCAGCGGGGCGACCAGGAAGCGGCCCACGGTCATGGCCAGCCAGTACGCCGAGGTGGCGACGGTCGCGCCCGTCATGCTCCGACCGAGCGCGTGCAGGTGGGTGGGCTCCCAGTTGCCGATGCCGCTCTGCACCGCGAAGTGCAGCATGTAGACGGCCACGAATCCGGCGAGCACGACGGCCAGGCCGCGTCCGCCGGAGCGGTGGGCCGGTGCCGGCGCGGCCTCGGCGAGTTCGGCGGGCGTCGGGCGGGCCCGCACCCCGCGGACGCACGCCAGGGGGATCAGGGTCAGGAGGCCGATCGTGATGAACGTGGCGCCGTAGCGCTCGGGGCCGGTGACGGCGATGACGGCCGGCGCCAGGACGGTGCCGAGGCCGAAGCAGCCGTGGGCCACGTTCAGCAGGGCCGGGCCGCGGGCGCCGAGCCCGATGAGGAACAGCCGGCTGATGGCGAAGTCGACGCCGCCGAGGCCGAGTCCCATGACGACGGCCGCCCCCAGCATCAGGGACCACGTCCCGGAGAGGCCGAAGGTGACGGTGCCCGCCAGCATCGTCAGGTACGAGGAGATCAGCAGCGCGCGGTTGCCGATCCGGCGGTGGACGGAGTGGAAGCCGAGGACGCCCACCACTGCGCCGAGCGACTGGGCGGCCAGGGCCAGCCCGGCCGTCGGCTCCGATAAGGAGAACTTGTCGCGCAGGGCGGGGACCACCGGTCCGTACAGGGCGATCAGCGCGCCGATGATCACCATGCCCAGGCAGGACGCCACCACGGCGGTGCGGGTGAACAGCGGCTCCTGCTCGCCGCCGGGGGAGGGCGCGCCGCCCCGGGCCGTCACGGCGCGTCCTTGCCGGCCGGCGCGAGCGCGATCAGGAAGGCGGACACGTGCTCGGCCGCCGCGTCCCGCGCGGCCTGCGGGTCGCCGCCGTCGATCGCCTCCAGGATGCGGGCGTGGCCGGGGTCCCCGTAGTGCTCCTCGGGGCGGCGCACGCCGCCCACCCGGACCGAGTCCCGGACGGAGCCGAGCATGCTGCTGTAGAGCCGGGTCAGCACGGGATTGCCCGCGGCCTCGACGACGGCCGTGTGGAACTCCACCGCCGCGCGGTTGAACTCGCCCGCCCTGCCGTCCCGGTGGGCGGCGGTCTGCCGCTCGTACACGGCCGCGAGGCGGTCCAGGCCGGCCCGGCTGCGGCGCTCGGCGGCGAGGCCCGCCGCCTCCACCTCCAGGCCGCGGCGGGTCTCCAGGACGTAGCGGAGCTCGGCGTCGGCCAGATAGCGGGTCAGGACGGCGTCGACCTCGTGGGTGCCGCGCACGAACGTGCCCCGGCCCTGCGCGGTCTCCAGCAGGCCCACGTGGACCAGGGCCTGGACCGCCTGGCGCAGCGTGCTGCGGCTGACCTCCAGCTCGGCCACGAGCTCGTCCTCGACGGGGATCTTGCTCCCCATCGGCCACCTGCCGCTGACGATCTGCGTCTTCAGCCGCTCGATGGTGCCTTCGATCAGTGCCGAACGCGGTACAGCGCGCACTCCGCCCACCTCCCGATAGAACATATCATCATCCCTTGATAAGGGTAGCCTAACCTATTGCTCGGCCGGGACCGTGCCGACGGCGACCGTGGTGCCCTCGCTGACGTAGCCGTGCCGGGAGCGGAGCGGGTGGTCCTCCGCGCCGGCGTCGGCGAACGGCGCCCACCGGTGCTCCCAGCCGCCGCCCAGGCTCCGCGCCTGCCGGGCGATGAGGGCGCCGGTGCGGGTCCAGAACCGCAGGGTGCCCGGGTCCAGCGGGGCGAGGTGCTCGATCACCGTCGTGTGCTGGCGCACCGATGCGAGGCCCGACTCGCGGAGCCAGCGGTGGAGTTCGCGGCCGCGCAGCAGCTGCCGGGCGTACGGGCACGACGGGGCCGCCGCGCGGAAGAAGTCCGTGAACAGGAACGGATCGCCCGGCCGTACCGCGACCGCCGTGACGTCCGGCACCTGCACGGCCACCAGCCCGCCCGGCCGCACGACCCTGCGCAGCTCCCGCAGGGCCCGGCCGAGCGTGCCGTCGTCCAGGTGCTGGAGGACGTCGGCGCACCACACGGCGTCGAACGAGCCGTCGGCGTGGGGCAGGTCGAGCACGCTCGCACGGCGCACGTCCACGGGCCGCCCGGGAGCGTACTGGCGCATGCGCTCCGCCGCGGCCGCCGTGTTCCGCTCCAGCCGGTCGACCGCCGACACGCGCCCACCGGGGCCGACCAGTTCGGCGAGCCACGGCAGGAAGTCGCCGCTGCCGCAGCCGGCGTCGAGCACGCTCCACCCGGAGCCGATGCCCACCTGCTCCAGCGCGGACTGGTAGGACTGCAGGCAGCCGGCGGGGCGGGCTTGCTCCTCGGCGGGGGCGGCGGGTCCGGGCTCGGTGGCGCGATCCATGGTCAGCATGGCGAAGTTCCTTACGGTGGTGCCGGGCGGGTGCGGGCGGGGCGTGCGGCTTGCTTCAGTCCTTGTCGGCGGCCAGCTCGGCGGGGCGCGGCCGGGAGAGCTCCGGACCGGGCCGCACGCGCGGGCCGCCGGACGCGACGGGAATGCTCTTCCCGCCGGAACGCGGCGCCGTCAGCAGGCGCATGGCGGGCATCTCCCACCACCGGTAGACCGCCCAGGCGATCAGGAGGGTGACCGCGGCGAAGGCGGCGGCGAGCGCGGACGCCGTCCAGGCGTTCCAGGACGTGTCGTGGCCGAGCAGGTCGTGACCGATCCTCAGGACGGTCTGGTGCACGAGGTAGAAGGCGAAGGACACCTCGCCCAGCCACACCATGGACCGGCTGCGCAGCAGGGAGCCGCGGCCCTCCAGGTCGGCCATCGCGACGGCGGGGATGAACAGCGTCAGGGGGATCACGGTGAGGGCGGCGAGACCGTAGAGCACGGGGGCCACGACGGCGGCGGCGTAGCCGATCGCCAGCAGGCCCGTGGCCACGGCCACCGGAACCCGGGGCCACGCGCCGTCCTTGACCAGCTTCGCCACCGCGATGCCCAGGAGGAACTCCAGGCAGCGCGACACCGGGAACGCGTAGACCAGCCAGTACTGGCGCACGGACACGCCGCTGTCCGCCTCGGGGTGCGACACGTCGAGCGGCATGCCGGGCCCGCCGTGCAGGAGGCCGGCGACCACGGGCAGCAGCAGGACGCCCGCGACGGCCGCGGCGGCGACCGCCCAGGTGCCGGGCCGGCCGAAGCGTCCGACGAAGCGCGCCAGCAGCGGGAACATGAGGTAGAAGAACAGCTCGCAGCACAGTGACCAGCTCGGCCGGTTCACGCTGAAGAAGAAGTCCAGCCGCGGGATCCACGTCTGCACGAGGGCGAGGTTCGCCGTGGCGGACCCCGCGGCGACCTGCTCCCCGAACAGCAGCAGGAGCGGCAGGGTCAGCATCCAGAGCAGGAGGTGGTTCGGGTAGATCTTCGCGAGGCGGCGGCGCAGGAACTCACCCGCCGACCGGCCCGGCTTCGCCGACCAGGCGAGGACGAACCCGCTCAGGACGAAGAAGAACGAGACGCCGACGCCGCCGGCCGGATTGAAGACCTTCGACAGCACCGGGTTGGTGCCGTCGTCGTACAGCTTCTCCACGCTCAGGTGGAAGAAGAAGACCAGCAGGGCCGCCACGAACCTCAGGCCGGTCAGGGACGGGAGCCGCGAATCGGCGAGTGCCCGTTCATTCCTCATGTTTCCCCCATGGATTTCTTGCTTCTGGTCGTGCGCGCGCGGTGCGGCGCGGTCAGGTACGGGCGCGGTCAGGTACGAGCGGTGCCGCGCGCCCGGCCGTCCCGGGCGCGCGGCACCCGCACCGTCAGGCCGTGAACTCGACGTCCAGGCCCGAGCCGGCGGTGAGCAGGACTCCGGTCCCGCCGGCCGCGGACCCGGTCGCGGCCCCGGCCTCGGAGAAGCCGAAGCGGCGCGACAGCCCGGCGCCCGATCCGGCCGGGTCGTCCGAGCGGAAGACCATGCGGGACGCCCCGACGGCGAGCCGGTCGCCCGTGCGCCGGACCTCGTCCACCACGTGCTCGAACAGCTCGATGTTGGTGTGCTCGCCGATGCGCACCATGGCCATCTTCGACAGGGCCGGGACGGGCGTCTCGAACTGGCGATCCATCAGCTCCTTGCCGGTGCTGATGACCGACCCGAGGACCCGTCGGCCGCCGAGGCAGTCCGTCAGCAGGGCGACCGCGGCGTCGAGGTCCCGGACGCTGTAGCCGACGTGGTCGATCCCCATCAGAGTGGGAACCGGGGACGCCGTCACCGGCACCTGGCCGTGGAAGAGCTCCGCGGCCTCCGCCGAGGGGGTCTCCGGCCACTCCTGGAGCTCGCCGTACGCGCCCCAGGGGAAGCGGAAGTAGACCCACTTGTGGTGGCGCAGCGCCCCCTCGGGGATCTCCATGACCTCGCCGAGGATCCTGATCCCGGGGCACTGCGCGAGGAATTCCGCCGCCCGCTCGATGTCCCCGGTGCGGAAGCAGAAGTGCGCGGTGCCGATGTCCACGACCGAGGCGTCGAACGGCGCCCCGGCGGTCGCCTCGTACGCGAGCAGGCGCAGCCGCGTCCGCGGGTCGAGCTGCAGCAGGACGCTGCGGGCGGGCGCGCCGTGGTCGTCCACGAGCGTGTCCGAGCCGTCCGCGGACAGCGACTCCGCGCCGAAGACGGTCCGGAACAGGTCCGCCGCGGCGTCCACGTCCGGCACCGCCATCGAGAAACCGTCCAGGGTGTTCTTCACCGGATGCTCCGATCCTTGGGGCGTGAAGGGAAGGGGGTGGGGGCGGTCACGCGGTCACCGCGGACCGGACGGCGGAGTTGAACGCCTCGGCTGCGCGGGCCACGTCCTCCTCGGTGCTGTGCACGCCGACGCCGAACCCGGAGCCGAGGTGCGCGTCCGAGACGCCGACGGAGACGGCGACGGAGCGGGACAGCAGATCGTCGGTGCGGGGCAGGTCCCCCCGCTGGTAGCGGATCGACGCGTTCCCCTTCAGCTGGGGCATGTTGCCGTAGTAGTGGCGGCCCGAGTCGACGAGCGGCTTGGTGGACAGCTTCTCCGCCACCTCGCGGGCCCGGTCCGCGCTGTCGAAGGTGTGGACGACGACGCTGGCGCAGTCGCCGTCGGCGTCGTTGAGGGGGCGCTGCCGCATGCCCTCGTGCGGCTCGATGAGCCCGGCGAGGCGGTCCCGGACGCGGCGGGTCCCGGCGAGCACGGCGTCGACCCGCTGCAGCTGGGCGCAGGCCACGGCCGCGCTGAGCTCGGGCATGCGCAGGTTCAGGCCGAACGTCGCCTCGCCCGTGCCCACCCCGTTGTTGTCGCGCAGGGGAGGCCAGCCCTGGTCCTGGTAGGCGAAGCCGCGGGCGTAGGCCGTGCGGTCGCGGAAGAGGGCCATGCCGCCCTCGCCGCAGGTGATGACCTTGAAGGGGTTGAAGGAGTACGCGCCGGCGTCGCCGACCGTCCCCAGCCGCGCGCCGCGGTAGCTGCCGCCGCAGGCCTGCGCGGCGTCCTCGATCAGCAGGATGCCGTGGCGGTCGGTGACCTCCCGCAGCCGTTCCAGGTCGCACGGCGCGCCCAGCATGTGCACGGCCATGACGGCGCGCGTCCGGGGCGTGATCCGGCGCTCGACGTCCTCGGGGTCGAGGGTCAGGGTCTCGTCGACCTCCGCGAGGACCGGCGTCGCGCCGAAGTGGCCGATCGAGCCGATGGAGGCGACGTAGGTGTAGCCGGGGACGATGACCTCGTCGCCGGGGCCGATGCCCAGGCCCGCGAGGGCCGTGGCGAGGGCCGAGGTGCCGCTGTTGACGGCGATCGCGGGGCCGCTGCGGAAGAGGGCCTCCACGTCGCGCTCCAGCCTCCGGACGAAGGAGTGCTCCTCGGGGTCGTCGAACAGGTAGCGGGTGAGGCTCCAGTTCGCGAGCACCTGCTCGACGTTGCGTCGCTCCTCGTCGCCGAGGAATTCAAATCCTGGACCCGGCACGGGTCTCCTCCTGGTGTGGTGCGGTGGGGGCGTGGTCCTGAGGGCTTGGTGCTCAGCGCTGCGGGGCGGGGGCGGGCAGGTCCTCGCCGGCGGACTGCGCCAGCTCCTTGAGCAGCGCGGTGACCTGGTGCAGCTCCTCCCGGGTCACTTCCTGGGTGAAGGTGCAGGAGCCGATCTCCTGGACGACGGGCAGGTTGAGGCTGCCGTCGCGGTGCAGGCGGGCCTCCTCCATCGCGCGCTCCAGCATGCCGATGTCGTAGAACAGCGGGTGGTCGAGGGGGAGCCCGACGCGGTGCATGGTGCGGGCCACGCGCCGGACGTCGGTCCCGCTGAGCCGGCCCCGGACGTACGAGAGCACCGCGGTGAACAGGCAGTCGATCGCCACCGCCTCGCCGTGCAGCAGCTCGGGGACGACGGCCATCTCGATCGGCGGGCTGAAGGTGTGGCCGTAGTCGACGATGCGGCGCAGGTCCTTCTCCCAGAGGTTCTGGCGCAGTTCGGACTGCATGCCGTCGATGGCGCGGGTGACGACCTCCTCCGCGGGCTCCGTGCGGAAGTGCGAGGCGACCAGTTCGGGACCGTGCTCCTCCAGCAGGGAGAACAGCCGGCTGTCCTTGATCATGGCCATCTTGAGGATCTCGCCGCACCCGTTGACGAGGTGCCGGCGGGGCAGCGAGGCCAGCAGACCCGTGTCGACGACGGTCCGCATCGCGGGGTGGAAGGTGCCCAGCCGGTTGCGGTTGCCCTGGTGGTTCACGGCCGTCTTGGCGGAGACGCTGCCGTCGATCATGCCCAGGAGGGTGGTGGGCACCCGCACCCAGGGGATGCCCCGGCGGTAGATGCTGGCGGAGAAGCCCGCGACGTCGATCAGGACGTTCCCGCCGATCGCGATGGGCGGGTTGCTCTGCCGGCGCGCGCCGGACCGCTCCAGCGCGTCGACGATGGAGAGGCAGGTGTCGAGGTTCTTGTTGATCTCGCCGGAGTCGACCTCGATCACCTCGGCGGTCACGTCGTGGGCGGCGAAGTACGCCTCCACGCGCTCGCGGAGGACCGTGGACAGCGCCGCGTCGAGTATCACGAGCTGCTTCGCGGCGGGGTCGCTGCGGTCGACGGTTTCGAGCAGCAGCGGATTGTCCGGGGAAAACACGTCCCGGGTGATGGCGACGTGATATTTCACCTGCAGCTCGGCTTCGATGTCCAGAGTGTTCTGGGTGGCAGGAGACATGGGTCTTCCCTCCCGGGTGAATGCACAAGGGGAACAGGGCGATCAGCGCGTGACGCGAACTTCCGGAAACCGATTCCCATCGGCCGGGAATGTCCTTGCGCCGAGCATGTATCGAACCCCAGGCGGGCTTCATCGCCAAGCAGGATTACGTACGCGCATCATTTATTCAGCACGCGTATGAAAGTGTCCGCAGTGTGGGCGAGTGCCGCCGTCCATGGCCAGCTGATGGCGCTGAGCAGGGCGAACGCTACTGCTTTCGCTGCACCCTTTGCGAAAGTTTGACGGGGTGTGATGTTTGTGGAGCGGGGTGGTTGCGTGATCAACCAATGTTCGCGTCTTGTCCCGGATGCTAGGTTTCCTGTGCGTACTGACCGAAGAACGGGGGAGCGGCAGGCGTGCAATGGAGCACGTGGGCGCCGCATGGCTCTTCAGTGCGGGAACCGGATGAGCGACCGGTTTATCCCGGCGTCGTCACGCGGGCTCCCCTTTGTGTTCCGTCCCCGTGGATGCGCGTTCATCCGGGGGCGTGTAAGGGGGCTTTGATGTTGCGTGAGCACGTGCGTCCATCCGTCGGGAACACGGACGTCGACCTGTCCCAATTCCGGTGTTTCATAGCGGTCGTCGAGACGGGCAGCTTCACCGGCGCGGCCCGGCGGCTCCACGTGACCCAGCCCACCGTCTCCCGCGCCGTCCAGCGCTTGGAGAGCGCGCTCAACGCCCGCCTCCTGGACCGCTCCACGCGCCACCTCAGCCTCACCCCCGAGGGCAGGGCGTTCCACGCGGACCTGACGGAGGCCTACGCCCACCTGGACCGGGCGATCAGTCGGCTGCACTCGTCCTCGGTCCTGCGGATCGGCTTCTGCTGGCTGCTGCCCGAGCAGTTCTCCCGGTTCGTCGCGCGGTTCGCCAGGGAGGCCGGGGTCGACTTCGAGTTCGTGCGCGACGACACGGCCACGGCCGGCCTGGACGACGGGCGCACGCACGCCGCCCTGCTGCGCCGCGTCCCCCGCGACCGGCCCGTCACGGCGCTCCCGCTGTGGCAGGAGCCCCGGGTGGCGGCCGTCGCGCGCACCTCGCCGCTGGCCCGGCGCGACCACCTGGACTGGGCGGAGCTCGCGGACTGGCCGCTGGTCCGCAACACGGTGAGCGGCACGACCGCCCCGGACCTCTGGCCGCCCGACCGCCGTCCCGCGGTGGGTGCCGTCTGCGGCAATTACGACGAGTGGCTGG
Organism: Streptosporangium nondiastaticum; assembly: GCF_003011965.1. Classification (GTDB taxonomy): domain Bacteria; phylum Actinomycetota; class Actinomycetes; order Streptomycetales; family Streptomycetaceae; genus Streptomyces; species Streptomyces nondiastaticus. The sequence continues at coordinate 30,836 of NZ_PXWG01000014.1, read as the reverse complement.
AGGCCGTCGCCGCGGACCAGGGCATCGGCACCGTGCCGGAGCCGGCCGCCCGGCGCACCAGCCACCCGTCGGTGGTGTACGTGCCGCTGCGGAAGGCCCCGCCGGTCCAGGTGTCCCTCGCGCTGCCCTTACGGGGTGCGCACCCGCTGGCCGAGCGGCTCGCGGCCGCGGCCGGGCGGGAGTTCCGCCGGTCCGGAGGGCCCGCCGAGCCGGGAGTTCCGCCGCACCGGGATCGCGCCCTCGGCGCAAAACACCTCATCTCCGGCGCAAAACACTCGTTTACCGCCTGATCCCCGCCGGGCAGGCTCCTCGTCGTATCGAACTGGAGTGCTTGATTCGAGCAGAAGAGGTATCAACGTGAAGCTCATCGTCCGGACCGGGCTCGTCGCCGCTACGGTGCTCGGAGCCGTTGCCACCGCCGTCATCCCCGCCTCCGCCGCCGTCGTCACCGACGACCCGCGCCCGGTGGCCGGCGCGCACGCGGTGGTGCCGAACCCGAAGACGATCAAGGCGGCCGACTACAACCAGGCCCGCAGCACCTTGGCCAAGGCGGGCAGCCAGACGGCCGCCAAGTCCCACCCCGTCCACGGGAAGACCGACGTGCCGGTCAGCTACGGCACCAGCCTGCTGGCCGCCGCCCGCGACGAGTTCCGGCAGACCGACAAGAAGCTGCCGCCCAAGGACAAGAAGTCGGACATGTCGATCGCTCACTACAACGCGATCCACAGCGCGGCGAAGACCATGGGCATCGACACCTGGTGATGCGTCAGCAGCGGGGCATCCGCTGCTCCCTGCGCACGTCTGGGCACGCCCCGCTCCCCGCTCGTGGGGCGGGGCGCGTTCGTGCCCGCAGCCAGGCGGGACCGCGCTGTCACCGCCCCCCGGCCCGTACGGGCACCGCGCCGGCCGCGAGCAGGACCAGCGCGAGCGCCGGTGCCAGCGCCGGTGCCGCACCCTCCCGCAGGAAGAGCGTGCCCCCGCACAGCGCCCCGGTGAACATCGCCGTCAGGGAGGCCAGGCGCCGTACGGTCGCCGGCCCGGGGGCGTCGGCGGCGAGGCCGGTCAGGGTGCGCGTCAGCACGGTGGTCGTGAGGTCCGGGACGGCGAGCGCGCGGACGGCGGCGTTCTGCAGGCCCATCCCGCAGCCGAGCAGGGCGATGAGGGCCGTCTGCGCCGCGGCCGTCCGGTGCCCGGCCGTCAGGGCGACTGCCAGGGCTGCCGCGACGAGCCCCGCGTGGACGGCCGTGACGGCGGCGAACAGCCGCTCCCGCTGCGGCACGCGCCGGCCGATCCGGCCGGCCGTCCAGGCCCCGGCCGCGAAGGTGCCGAGGGCGAGCAGGGACGCCCGGACAGACAGGTCGCCGTCGCCCGCCAGGGCGAAACCCAGGAAGACGACGTTGCCGGTCATGTTGGCCACGAAGACGTGGTCCAGGCCGAGGAAGCTGACCGCGTCCACGATGCCCGTGGCCAGCGTGAGCACGACGAGCACGGCCGGCAGGGCGCCGTGCTCGTTGGTGCCGTCCGGGAAGAGCCGGCCGGCGGCGCGTTCCAGAACCTGTCGCATCCGGTCTCCTCAACGGCCGCGAGCCGCCCCGGCGCCGTTCACCTTTCGCGGCGCCATCACCGGAGCGTACGCGCCGGCGGCGACGCGGTGGACTAACCGGCGCCGTCGCGGCGCGGGCGCAGGGCCGCCGCCGCCAGGACGGCGGTGAGCGCGAGACCTGCGGCGGCGACCGCGGCGACCGCGGTGAAGCCCTGGTCGTAGGCCCGCCGGGCGGCGCCCAGCACCGTGCGGGCCGCGGACCCGCCGAGCCCGTCACTCACCTCCGCGGCCCCGCTGAACGACTGCTCCACGGCGGCGCGGCGCGCGGGGGAGAGGCCGGGGAACGCGGGCAGGGATTCGCGGTAGACCGCCGCGAGCACCGTCCCCAGCACGGCCACCCCCAGGCCCGCGCCGAGTTCGAAGGACGTCTCCTGGATCGCGGCCGCCTCGCCGGAGCGCTCCGGGCGGGCCGCGGCCATGAGGGAGTCGGCGCCCAGGGTCATGACCACGCCCGCCCCGTACCCGGCCACCAGCATCGGTCCCGCCAGCGAGCCGTACACCCCCGTGTCCCCGGCCACGGCCAGGACGGCCAGCGCCACCGCGAAGGCGGCGAGCGCCCCCGTCAGGGACCACCGCCCGCCCCACCGGGCCGACAGCCACGGCGCGGTCGCCGCCCCGGCGGCGTTGGCCGCGGCCAGCGGCATCAGCGCGAGCCCCGCCCGCAGCGGGGAGAGGCCGCCGGACTGCTGCAGCCACTGCGTGAGGAAGAACAGCAGGGCGACGTAGCTCCCGAAGCAGCTGATCACGCACACCGTGGCCGTCGAGAACCGGCGGTCGGCGAACAGCGAGACGTCCAGCAGGGGTTCGGCGAGCCGCCGCTGCCGCCGGACGAACACGGCGAGGAGGAGCGCCCCGCCGAGCCCGGCGGCGACCACCGGCAGGTCCGCGGTCAGATGCTCGCCCGCCCGCTTGAGCGCGTAGACGACTCCGCCGAGGCCGGCGACGGACAGCGCGACGCCGGGCAGGTCCCAGCGGCGCGGCACGGGATTCCTCGACTCGGGGATCACCCGGGCCCCGACGGCCAGCATCACGACCACGACCGGCACGTTGACGAGGAAGACGGCACCCCAGCCCCAGCGCTCCGTCACCAGGCCGCCCAGCAGCGGCCCGACCGTCGCGCCGACGCTGTGCGCGGCGGTCCAGACGCCGATGGCGACGCTCCGCTCCCGGTCGTCGGTGAACACGACCCGGATCACGGCCACGGTGGACGCCATGATCATGGCCGCGCCGGCGCCGAGGGCGGCCCGGGCGGCGATCAACTGCCCGGCCGACGCGGAGAACGCGGCGGCCGCCGACGCCAGCCCGAACACCGCGAACCCGGCGAGCACCATCCGCTTGCGGCCGATGCGGTCGCCCAGCGTGCCGCACGTGACCAGCAGGGAAGCCAGGGTCAGGGAGTAGACGTCGACGATCCACAGCAACTGCGTGCCGCCCGGGTGCAGTTCCCTGCTCATGCTCGGCACCGCGACGTGCAGCACGGTCAGGTCGATGCCGCACAGCAGCAGGCTGGTGCACAGCACCGCCAGGACCGCCCAGCGGTTTCCCCGCGCGGCAGGCGGCTTCTCCGAGGCGGGTGTTGCGCGGACCGGCGTCTCGCACTTCGGCATCTCAGCGGACATCCCAGCAGGCATGCCTGCACTATGGGTGGCTACCGACGGCACGGACAAGTACGGTCAGGAAAGTGCCGTAGTACCACTCTGTATACCGACTCCGGACACCGGCTCCGGACACCGACCTTGGGGGGTGAACTCCGTGCGGGACAGCAGGGAGCAGACCCGGACACCGGATTACTGCGCGATCGAGACCGCCATGGAAGTCCTCGGCGGCCGCTGGAAACTCGCCATCCTCAAACAACTGCTGGGCGGCACCCGGCGGTTCAGCGAACTGCAGCGCGCCCTCCCGCGCATCACCCAGCGGATGCTCACGCGCCAACTCCGCGAGATGGAAGCGGACGGGCTCCTCACCCGCACCGTCTACCGCGAGGTGCCGCCGCGCGTCGAGTACGCCCTCACCGAGGCCGGCCGGAGCCTCGACGCCATCGCGGACCAGCTCGACACGTGGGGCCGCTGGTACCGGGACACATACCGGGCGGGGGCGGGAGGGGCGGAGGAAGGCCCGGGGGAGAAGAGGCCCGCCGGCGCGGCCGGGGCTCCCTGAGGTGCCCCGGGCGTGCGGCGGGAGCGCGGGCCCGTCTCAGACGGCGCCGGCGCGCCGGATCGTGATGTCGCCGGCCGAGGTGATGGCGTAGACCTCGGCCGTCTCGGCGGCGGCGCCCGGGCCGTCGGACGCCGTCAGGGAGTTGAGGACGTTGCCGGCCTTGGTCCGGACGTCGAGGCGCGCCGCCGTGCCCTCGGCGATGCCGATCTCGATGCGGCCGCTCGACGTGCCGAGGACGGTCTCGCCGCGGACGACCTCGCCGATGCGGATGTCGCCCGAGGTCGTCTTGGCCTCCAGCGCGGCGTGGGCCTTGCCGACGGTGACGGTGCCGTTGGCCGAGCGGACCCGCAGTTCGCCGGCGGCCTCGCCGATCCGGGTCTCGCCGTTGGCGTTCTTGATCACGGCCGAGCCGGTCAGGGCGCCGACCCGTACGGCGCCGGATCCGGTCGTGATGGCGGCCGGGCCGTCCACCCGGTCCGCCGTGATGTCGCCCAGAGAGGTGGTGAGGGTGGCGCGACCGGTCCGCTCCAGCTGGATGTCGCCCGCCGACGTCTTGATGCGGCACTCGCCCAGCCGGCCGCGGCAGTGGAAGGCCGCCAGCTGCCCGGTGCCCTCGGCGTCCGAGCCCGCGGGCAGGCCGACGGTCACGTCGACGGACCCGGACCTGCCGAAGAGGCGCGACGTGGGGCCCTTGACGAGCAGCCGGCCCCCGGCGAACTCGACCCGGGTGTCCTCGGCGGCCTTGGCGTCCGCCTCGCTCCGCGGGTCGCTCGGGCGCACCTCGACGGCCGTGTCGGTGCGGTCGCCGGCGTCGAGGCGGACGTCGCCGATCGCCAGGTCGACGGAGACGGAGATCGGCTGGGGCGTCTCGTAGGACGTCTCGAAAACAGGCATGGCTGCCCCTCCAGGTGAACCGGCCGGCCGTGCTCGCCGACCGGATGCGTGGTGCTGCCGCGGCGCCGGGCGGCCGGCGCCGGGGGCGGTCAGACGACCCAGCCGGTGTAGTGCTGGCCGCCGCGCGGGGCGCGCCGTTCGGGGCGGCGGGCGCGGTCGTCGTCGAGCATGGCGGAGACCGAGCGGACCAGCCAGGCGTTGACCGACAGCCCCTCCCGGCCCGCGGCCTCCTCGATCCGCGTCTTCAGGTGCTCGGGGGGCCGGAAGTTGATGCGCGACGTGGCGCCGTCCTCCGCGCCGGCCGGCGGCAGGGGCGCGGCGGGCAGCGGCGGCACGGCGGCGGGCGCGAAGTCGTCCCCGGTGTCGCCGGGGCCGTGCTCGGCGGGGGGAGGAGTGACGACGAAGCTGGGGTCGAGCCCCCGCAGGCGCACCTCCACCGAGCCCGGCGCCAGCTCGCGGGTGATCTCGTCCGCGGCGGCCGACAGGGCGTCGAGCAGGACGAGCCGGACGGCGGAGGAGAGCGGTGTGACGAGCCGCTCGGCGAGCTCGCGCGCTTCCGCGTCACCCGCCTCGGCCGCGACGAGGAGCTCCTGTCGCAGGTTGTCGACATACCGCATCAGTTCCATGGCGCCATCCTTGCAGCGCCGTGGCGCCACGAGCAAATCTCCGGGCCGCGCCCGGCCTGCCGGGCGCTACCGGGGCCCGCGCGGCCCGCCGCGGACCACACCCGCAAGACCCCGTCAGCCGTATCGCCGGACTCCTTGGCCGCCGCTGTGCCGCCGCATACGATGTCCCGGCGCGCAGTCCGAAGGTCTTCCGAGTCATTCCGGCCGCCCCGCGCGGGGCGGTGACGGCCGGCGCAAGGTGGGGGCTGATGACGACCGATCAGGGGGAAGCGGAGCGGTTCGTACGGCAGTTCGCCGGCGAGTCCGGGGCGGGCGACGACGCCCTCCGCGCACGGCTGGCCGCGATACGCCGGGAGATAGCGGAGACCGGCAGCTACCGCCACACCCCCGAGGAACTCGCCTTCGGCGCCAAGGTCGCCTGGCGCAACTCCGCGCGCTGCATCGGCCGGCTGTACTGGCAGAGCCTGCGCGTGCGCGACCGCAGACACGTGACCGCCCCCGCGGACGTCGCCGCCGAGTGCTTCGCCCACTTACGCGCCGCCACCAACGGCGGCCGCCTCAGGCCCGTGGTCACCGTCTTCCCCCAGGACGACGCCGAGGGCCCGCCCGTCCTCATCTGGAACGAGCAGCTCATCCGCTACGCCGGCTACTTGCGCTGCGAAGGGGGCTGCACCGGCGACCCGAGAGGCTTCGGCCTGACGCAGCTCGCGAGCAAGCTGGGCTGGGAGGGCGCGGGCGGCCGGTTCGACGTCCTGCCCCTGATCGTCCAGACCCGGGAGCACGGCCTGCAGTGGTTCGGCGTCCCGCCGGAGGACGTCCTCGAAGTGCCGCTGAGCCACCCCGCGCTGCCCTGGTTCGCGGACCTCGGCCTGCGCTGGCACGCCGTCCCCGCCATCTCCCACATGCGGCTGCGCATCGGCGGCATCTCGTACTCCGCGGCCCCGTTCAACGGCTGGTACATGGGCACGGAGATAGGCGTCCGCAACCTCTGCGACTCCGATCGCTACGACGTCCTGCCGGAGGTCGGCCGCAGGCTCGGCCTCGACACCTCCAGCGCGCGCACCCTGTGGCGCGACCAGGCCCTCGTCGAGGTCAACCGCGCGGTCCTGCACTCCTTCGACGCCGCCGGCGTCACCATCGCCGACCATCACACCGAGTCGGCGCGCTTCCTGCGCCACGTGGACAGGGAGGAGACGGCGGGCCGGGCCTGCCCCGCCGACTGGTCGTGGATCGTCCCGCCCATGTCCGGCGGCCTCACCCCCGTCTACCACCGCTACTACGACGAACACCGGCCCCGCCCGGACTTCCATCTGGACGACGGCGCCCGCCTGCGCGCCCAGGGCGTGGCGGAGGAGGAACACCGGCCCGGCGGGCCGCCGTACGGGGGCGTGGGGCCCGCCCGGTGGGCGTCGCGCACAGGCGGGTGACGGCCCCGACACCCCTCACTGACCTCTCAGACCGGCGGGACCAGCACGGCGTAGCGGTCCAGGGCCTCCCGGTCGCCGGTCACCGTGAGCCGGTCCGCGGGGAGCCTGCCCCAGAGGAACAGCATCAGCTCCGAGGCCGTGCCGGAGACTTCCGCGTCGCACGGGTCGTCGTCCCGTACGAGCCGGACGGCGTCCCCGTCCACGCACACCGTCCACACGCCGTCGCCGTCGCCGTCACCGCCGTCGCCGGTGCCGTCGGCGATGTCGGTCCGCCGGAAGCGGTACCGTTCGCCCGTCCCGGGCGGGGCCCCGCTGCGGGCGCGGCTCCACGGGGCCATCACCTCGAACGAGTGGCTCACGGCGTCCGCCGCGAGTCCGGCGCCGACCGGGCGGGGCGCGCCGAGGGCGTTCTCCGCGTCCCAGCGGTGCACGGCCGCCTCGATGGCCTGCACCCGCAGCCAGAACCCGGTGGTCTGCTCGCGCGACCACGTCCACGCGGGCTCGTCCGGGCCGCGGCTGCGGAACAGCGCCTCCAGCGCGGACGCCCCCTCCGCGAACCAGTCGGCCAGACTCTCCGGCAGCGGGCCGAGGTTGGGCGCCGACTCCGGCCGCGGCCAGTCACCGGTGTCCGCGGGGAGACCGGCGAAGGACGGGTCCGCCGAGGGGTCCGGCGGGCCGGTGAGCCGGCGCTCGATGATGTGGGCGACGCCCCGGTGCACGCTGCCCAGGTGCACGACCAGATCGGACACCGACCAGCCGGGGCAGGAGGGGACCGGCGGCGCCGCACCGGCCCGGGCCACCCGGCGGGCCACGGCCTCGAACGCCCGTGCTTCGGCGTGGAAACGGGAGAGTCCGCGGTGGAAGGGGGAAAGGCGGTCCACCCGCTCATTCTGCCACCGGAGGCGGCCCCGCCTGGAATGATCCGAGCAGGCACAGGGGGGAGCGGGAAGCGTGCGCGTGACGCTGAGGCAACGGCTGCGGTACTGGTTCGACGCCACCATGGACCGCGGGACGCCCGCCCTCATCGGCTGGCTCGCCCTCGCCTCCCTCCTGCTGATCACCTCCATCACCGTCCTGGTGGTGCTGAGCACCGACGAGGAGACCGAGGCCAACGGCGGCTGGCCGGGCGTCGCCTGGATGAGCATGCTGCGCACCCTCGACCCGGGCACCATGGGCGGCGACACCGGCGGCCCGGTCTTCCTGGGGCTGATGCTGACGGCGACGATCGGCGGCATCTTCATCGTCAGCGCGCTCATCGGCGTCCTCACCACCGGCCTGGACAACCGGCTCCAGCAGCTCCGCAAGGGCCGCTCGCGCCTCGTCGAGCACGGGCACACGATCCTGCTGGGCTGGTCCGAGCAGGTCTTCACGGTGGTCGCCGAGCTGGTGGAGGCCAACCAGAGCGAGCGCCGCTCATGCGTCGTGGTCCTCGCCGACCGCGACAAGGTGGAGATGGAGGACCAGATCCGCTTACGGGTCCCCGACACGGGCCGCACGCACGTCATCTGCCGGTCCGGCAACCCCCTCAAGCGGGCGGACCTCGAACTCGTGAGCCCGGACACCGCCCGGGCGGTCATGGTGCTGCCGCCGGGCGGGGACGACGGCGACACCGGCGTCATCAAGACGCTGCTGCTGCTCAACAACCGGACCTGGTCCGGCCGCCGCCGTCCCCACGTCGTCGCGGCCGTGCAGGACTCCGGCAACCTCTCGGTGGCCCGCCTCGCCGCCGGGGAGACCGGCCTGGTCATCGACGCCGAGGACTTCGCCGTACGGCTCGTCGCCCAGTCGCACCGGCAGACCGGCCTCTCGGCGGTCTGCGACGAGCTCCTCAGCTTCGTCGGCAACGAGATCTACCTGCGGCCCGAGCCCTCCCTGACCGGCATGACGTACGGCGAGGCCCTGCACTGGTACGAGCTCGGCGTCCCCATCGGCATGCGCCGGACCGACGGCAGCGTGCTTGTCAACCCTCCGATGGACACGCTGATCCGGGGCGGGGACAGCATGGTCGTCGTCGCCGAGGACGACCTGCTCATCCGCCTCGCCGAGGCCACGGTCCCCGTCGTGCGCACGGCCATCGCCTGCCGGCCCGGGCCGCCGCCCGTCCCGGACCGGACGCTGCTCATCGGCTGGAACTCCCGCGGGCCGAAGATCGTCACCCTGCTGGACCAGCTCGTCCGCCCCGGCTCCGTCATCGACATCGCCTCCCCCCGGCGGCCGGCGGACGCGCTGGCCGTTCCCCGGGTGAGCCTCACCGTGGGCCACCGGCCCTGCACCCCCACCAGCCGGCGCTCGCTGGAGTCCCTCGGCCTGGGCGGCTACCAGCACATCGTCGTCCTCTCGGACGAGACCGTGCCGCCCGACCTCGCCGACGACCGCACCCTGGTCACCCTGCTCCACCTGCGCGACATCGAAGTCCGGCTCGGCGACCCGTACTCGATCGTCACGGAGATGAACGACGACTGCAACCGCGAGATCGCCCAGGTCACCAAGGCCGACGACTTCATCGTCAGCACCAAGCTCGTCTGCCTGCTGCTCACCCAGCTCGCCGAGAACCCGGACCTGTACGACGTGCTGTCCGACCTCTTCGACCCCGCCGGCTCCGAGATCTACCTCAAGCCCGCCGCCCGCTACCTGCGGCCGGGCGCGCGGGCCAACTTCGCGACCGTCATCGAGGCGGCCCGGCAGTGCGGCGAGACCGCCATCGGCTACCGGCTCGGCGCGCTCAGCGACAAGCCGCCGTTCTACGGCGTCTTCCTCAACCCGCCCAGGGGCGCGGCCCTCGCCCTCGGCGAAGGGGACCACGTGGTCGTGCTCGCCGAGCAGTGACGGGCGAGGAGCGGGGCGGTGCCGGGCGGGGAGCCGGGGCGGGGACACGCGCCTGCTGGTGACGGCAATCTTCTGGCCACGGGCGCTCTCCTGAGGGATCTTGTACTGACACCACAGGAACGGCAAGAGAGAGGACCCGACAACAGTGAGCTCGCCAACCACGGGGGACCCGGGCACCGGCACCGAGGGGTACAAACGGAGCCTGGGCTCCCGGCAGATGCAGATGATCGCCATCGGCGGCACCATCGGCACCGGCCTCTTCCTCGGCGCCGGCACCGCCATATCCCAGGCCGGCCCCAGCCTCATCATCTGGTACGCCGCCGCCGGCGCCGTGCTCTTCCTCGTCATGCGGGCCCTGGGCGAGCTGCTCACCCACCACCCCGTCTCGGGGAGCTTCGCCGACTACGCCCACCGGTTCCTCGGCCCGTTCTGGGGATACGCCACCGCCTGGACGTACTGGATCATGTGGGTGACCACCGGCATGGCCGAGATCACCGCCGCCGGACAGTACGTCAACTACTGGTACCCCGGCTTCGACCAGTGGAAGACCGCACTGATCTCCCTCGTGGTGCTCGCCTGCGCCAACCTCATCTCGGTGAAGATCTTCGGCGAGCTGGAGTTCTGGTTCGCGATCATCAAGGTCACGGCCATCGTCGGCATGATCCTCATCGGCCTGGGCGTCCTCATCATCGGCTTCGGGGACGCCGGCGACACCGCGTCCGTCAGCCACCTCTGGGCCGACGGCGGCGTCGCCCCGCACGGCGTGTGGAACTCCCTGATGACCCTGCAGATCGTGCTCTTCGCCTACCTCGGCGTCGAGCTCGTCGGCGTCACCGCGGGCGAGACCAAGGACCCGGAGAAGAACATCCCGCGGGCCATCAACAGCCTGCCGCTGCGCTTCGGCCTGTTCTACCTCGGCGCCCTCTTCGTCATCCTGTCCGTCGTCAGCTGGCAGGAGTTCCACCCCGGCACGAGCCCGTTCGTCGCCGCCTTCACCAGGATCGGCATCCCCGCCGCGGCCGGCATCGTCAACTTCGTCGTGCTCACCTCGGCGCTGTCCTCGTGCAACGCCGGCGGCCTGTACGCCACGGCACGCATGCTGCGCACCGCCGGCCTGAACGGCCACGGGCCGGAGGCGCTCGGCAGGCTCAGCAAGCGGGGCGTGCCCGCCACGGCCGTCGTCGTCTCGGCGCTGGTCATGGCGCTCGGCGTGCTGATCAATGCCATCGACCCGGAGCACGCGTTCGCCTACATCACGGCGGTCTCCACCGGCGGCGCGATCACGGTGTGGAGCATCATCCTCGTGACGCACCTGAAGTACCGCCGGGCGGTGGCCGCGGGCCTGGCGCGGAAGTCCACGTACCGGATGCCGGGAGCCCCGTACACGAACTGGCTCGCGCTCGCGGCCTTCGCCTTCGTGACCGTGCTGATCGGCTGGGAGTCCGAGACCCGCGTGGCCCTCTACGTGGTCGCCGTCTGGTTCGCCCTGCTCGGCGCCGGCTATCCCCTCGCGCGCCGGCGCGCGGCCCGTACGCCCCTGGCCGCCGCCCCCGCGGACGACCCCGCGACGAGCGCCACCCGCGGCTGACCCCGGCCGGCGCCCCCTCCCCGGGGGCGCCGTTTCCGCATGCCCGCCTGTCAGTTGCCGCCGAACGGCTCCCGCGAACGGCGCCCGCGTGGCAGCATTTTCTGACTGGTCGGCCGTGACACGCGCCGGCCCGAGGGGGGCTGAGTGACGTGCCGGAGCCTGTGAGACGGCCCTTGGGGACCGAGGGCATCGAGGCGCTGTTCCAGGAATGCCGCACACAGGTGCAGGACGGGCGCGCGGCGGCGGGCGGGCGCGGGCTGCCGGTGGTGGTCCTCGTCGGGACCCGCGGCAGCGGGCGCACCACGGCGCTCGAATGGCTCGGCTTCCTCGGCTCGCACCGCCCCCACGCCCTGTACGACTTCGCGTCCGCGGGGCCGCGCCGCCCGCACGAGGTCGCGGGCCGCCTCGCCTACGGGCTCTCCCACCGCTTCGCCCGCCAGCCCGCCCTGCTCTTCCCGCGCCTCACCCTCGGCCTGCTCGTCGTCGACCCCGGCCTCTCGCTCGACGCCCACGACTCCCGCCGGGCCGGCCAGCAGCTGCGCCGCGCCCTCTACGACGCCCACGAGCACACCGTCGCCGCCGACCGGGCCGCCGAGGTCGCGGGCCTCCTGCAGGACCTCAACCTCCTGCAGATCCCCGGCATCGGCCTGCTGGCCGGGCTGATCCGCCGCCCGCCCCGGATGCCGCTCGGCATCGCCCGGCGCACCGGCTTCTCCTGGTACGCCGGCCCGCACACGCCGCTGCACGAGCTCGTCGCCCTCAACCAGCTCAGCAAGAGCGGCACCGACGCCGACCGGGCCGCCGTCGACCGGAGGCTGTGCGAGGCCTTCCTCGCCGACCTGCGCGGGGAGTTCGCGCGCCGCCGCCGCGACCGCAACTGCGTGGTCCTCCTCGACAACATCGACGCCCCGGGCGGCCGCGCCTTCCTGGACCTGCTCGTGCAGCTGCGCGAGGCGAGCGGCGTCCCCGACCCGCTGCTCGCCGTCGCCACCGCCTCCGACGCCGGCAAGGTCCCCGGGCCCTTCGCCCCCGGACCGGCCGGAGTGTGGATCCGCACGCCCGAGCAGGCCTCGTACGCCGACTGGGAACAGTCCGTGCCCGACCCGCCGCCCGACTCCTCCTGGCGGTGGTACTGCGTCCAGTTGCGCGACCTGACGGCGGGCGAGGTCTCCCAGCTCGGCGCCGGCCTCGCCGACCGCCTGCCCGAGGCGCCCCCGCTGGTGCACCGGCTCACGCACGGGCACGCCTGGAGCGCCCACCGGCTCCTGGAGGCGGCGGCGCACATCCCCGGCCGGGGAGACGCCGAGGAGCTGCTGCGCGGCATCCTCGCCCGGCCCGCGCCCCCCGCCGGGGAGGAAGGCGCGCCCGAGCCCGGCCCGCTCGGCCGGGCCGTCCTGCACGACCTCCTCGAAGGCCTGACCGAGGAGCAGCGCACCGCCCTCGTCGAGTGCTCCGCCGCCCGCGAGTTCGACACGGCCTGCGACACCGACCTGCTGGACGCCTTCTCCCTGCGCACCCGCAACAGCCTGGCCCGCGAGACCGGCAACCGGCTCTGGCTGACCGCCCCCGACCCCCAGGACGCCGGCGCGCGCGGCGGCCGCGGCTCCGGATATCTGCAGGACGCCCATCCGCGCCCGCTGTCCGCGCACCCCGTCCTGCACCCGTGGCTGCGCCTGATGCTCCTGCAGGAGCTGGCCCGCAGCGGCTCCCGCTGGGACGAGGTCCACGAGCTGCTGCAGGACTGGCACGCGCGCCACGGCCACCCCCTCGACGTGCTCTACCACGCGCTCGCCCGCGGCCGGCTCGACGACGTCGTCGCCCACCTCGCCCGCAGCCTGACGGGCCTGCCCGGCACCGACGCCTGGCTGTACGAGCTCTACGCCGTCACGGCCGCGCCCGTGCGCACCCCGGTCCTGCCGGGGCAGACGCCCACCCTGCGCGTGGACCGGCTCGCGGAGGAGCTGGCCCCCGCCTCCTTCGCCGCACCCGACCGCCGGGCCCTCACCATGCTGGTGACCGCCCTGTGGCTGGCGGGCGACCCGCGCAACCGGATGCCCGCCGCCCGGCCCGAACTCAACGACACGATCAGCTCGATGTTTCAGAGCCTGGCCATGCACTCCGACCCCCGCAGGGTGGGGCTCAGGCACGAGGCCGCGAAGTACGTCTGACCGCGCCGCAGCGCGCGACCGCCGTCCGGCAAGGAGCCCGCCCATGCCCCTGAACCGTCCCAGCCCGCTCGATCCCGTGCCGCCCTGGTGGAAGGGGCTGCGGGGGATCGCCGCCCTCGTCCTCGTCCTGGCCCTCCTCGCCGGAGGCGGCTTCTGGCTGCTGGGCGGGGACGGCGACGGCGAGGACCGCTGCGCCGAGGACGTCCCGGGCCTCGTCCTGGCCGGCGCGGGAGACGACCGCGAGTGCATCGGCGTCATGAACGAGACCGCGTACGCCTTCGACCCCCGGCTGAACGACGTCACCGAGAAGATCGCCGCGGAGAACCGGCGGGTGCGCGACCAGTGGGAGAAGCCCGCCGCCGGCCGCACCCCCGTCCCCTACGTCAAGGTCGCCCTGCTCACCCCGATGACCGCGAGCGACAGCAGCGTGCTGCCCATCGAGGAGATCAGGAGCAGCCTCGAAGGCGCGTACACCGCGCAGTGCCGCGCCAACGCCTGCCCCGGGCTCTCCGCCGTGAACGCCATCGGCATCCACGGGCGGACGCCCCAGATCCAGCTGGTCCTCGCCAGCGAGGGCAGGAACCAGACCCACTGGCGGCCGGTCGTCGAGCGGCTGTCCGGCATGACCGGCGGCGAGCACCCGCTCGTCGCCGTCGCCGGCATGGGCGTCAGCGTGCCGGAGACGCAGCGCGCCGCCGACGAGCTCGCCAAGCACAAGATCCCGGCGATAGGCGCCGTCCTCACCGCCACCAACGTAGGCTCCGAGCGTTTGTTCAAGGTCTCGCCGTCCAACACCGACTACGCCAAGGCGCTGCGCAAGCGGCTGGACCGGCTGCCCGCCGAACAGCGCCGCGGCTACCTCGTCTTCGACAGCCGGGACGACAACTTCGTCCGGACCATGCGCCAGGCCTACGACGAGGTCTTCGCCGACTACATCGACAAGCGCCGCGTCTCCTTCGTGGGCACCACCGGCCCCCGCACCGAGGGCATGCCCAGCCTGTTCTTCAACGCCTTCAACAACATCTGCCTGACCAAGTCGGAGCTCGTCTTCTGGGCGGGCCGCGGCCGTGACCTCGCCGACCTCGTGCGGTCGCTGTCCTCGCGCAGCCAGTGCGGGCACGACAAGCCCATCACGATCGTCGTGGGCTCGCAGGGCGCCGTGCAGCAGGCCAACGACGTGATGGGGCTGCTCAAGGACAGCAGGATCACCATCCTGGAGGCGTCGGCGACCGACACCGGGCAATGGATCAGGGGTAACGGGGCGCCGAGCGGCTTCAAGCCCTTCCTGCAGGGTTTCCGCGACCTCAAGTTCCCCGACAAGGAGCTCTCCGACGGCTACGCCGTCATGCACCACGACTCCGTGCTGACCGCCGTGTGGGCGCTGCGCATGGTCACGGGGCAGACGGGCCGGGAGACGCCGGGCGTGCAGGACGTCTTCAATCAGCTGACCAACCTCCACGACGCCGCCGTGGTCCCCGCCGCCAGCGGGGACCTCAGCTTCGACGACGCCTCCGGCGGCTGGCCGCACAACAAGCCGGTGCCGATCATCCAGGCGCCGGGCGGCGCCGCGGATCCCGGGCCGCTGTACAAGACGCAGTAGCGCGGCCCGGTGCTCTCAGTGCCCGAGCTTCCGCTTGAGCTCGGCCTTGTTCATGTGCGACCGGCCGTGGAGGTTGCGGCGCTGGGCCTCGGCGTACAGCTGGTCGTAGGTCGGGCCCTCGGAGCCGCTGTGGGAGCGCTGACCGCCGCGCCGGGAGGAGGACATGTCCTGGGTCGAGGACTTGCTCGCCGTCTTCGACTCCCCGGCCCGGGCGCGCTCCTTGTTGACGGTGCGTGCGGCGATCTCCTTCGCGCGCTTGGTGCTCTCGCCGCGGTCTTCGGCGCTCTCCTTGATGTGCTCGTACTGCCGCTCACGCTTGGGACTGGAACCTCGAGGCATGATGTCCACCCTTGTAGTGATTGCTTGCGCTTTCACCCTGCCTGCCGTGCCGGGGCCCCGCAACCGTTCGGGGCGGGGGCGGGGCCGGGCGCCGTTCACCAGAGGGCCAGCAGCGAGACCAGTCCGATGCCGGCCACCGCCCAGGCCACGTAGTCGCCGACGTGCCCGGAGTGCAGCCGGCGCAGCGGCGCGCTCCCGGGCACGGCCCGCGACGTGCGGCCCACGGACAGGGCGGCGAGCGCGACGGCGAGCGCGGCCGACAGCAGGCCGAGACCGGCACCGGTCCACGTCCACCAGTCGTACGCCCCTGCCGGGTGCGCGGCGGGGCGGCCGTCGAGGACCGCCGCCGCGTAGCCGCCGTGGTCGGTGAAGGACTCCGCGGCGGCGGTGACCGCGGCGGTGAGCCCGGGCACCGTGCCCACGGCCAGCGCCCCGGCCAGCAGCAGCGCCGCCACCGTCACCATGGGGACGGGCGGGCGGCGGACGCGGCGGCCGGTCTCGGGCTCCTCCTCCCCGCCCGCGGTCTCCGGCCCCGCGGCCCCCTCCTCTTTGTCCCGTCCCGCCTGCCCGGCGCCCAGGAAGACACGCGCGGCGACCCGCAGCGCCGCTCCGCCCGTCACCGCCGAGACGAGCACGAACAGGGCCGGCAGCCAGGGGGACTGCTCCTCCACGAGCGCCTTGCCCAGCGCCGTGCCGAACGGCGGCAGCCCGGCGAGCGCCAGCCCGCCGGCGGCGAAGAGCAGGCCCGTGCCCGGGGTGTCGCGGCCCCTGCCGTGCAGCTCGGCCTCGTCGACGCTGCCGTGCCGGTCCAGGAGGATGCCGGTGCAGGCGAAGAGGGCGGCCTTCGCCCCGGCGTGCCCGAGCACGTACAGCGCCGTGCCGGCGATGCCGTGCGGCGTCAGGAGGGCGATCCCGGTGAGGAACAGGCCGGTGTGCGCCACCGTGGAGAAGGCCAGCAGCCGTTTGACGTGCCGCTGCTGCCAGCACATCAGCGCACCCGCGAGCGCGCTCGCCACCCCCAGCACCAGGAGCGTGCGCCGGGCGCCGGCGGCCGGGACGCCGCCCGGCCCGGCGAAGACCGTCGTGCAGACGCGCGCGGCGCCGTAGCCGCCCATCTCCACCATCACGCCGGACAGCAGCATGCACACCGGCGTCGGCGCCACCGCGTGCGCGTCGGGCAGCCAGAAGTGGAAGGGCACGGCCGCGGCCTTGACCAGCAGCGCGGTCAGGATCAGTACGAACGCGGCGACGACCAGGGCGTCCCCGCCGCGCCCGGCCGGACCTGCCGCCGCGTCCAGTTCCCGGCCCGCCTGCGCCATGCCGAGCTCGCCGGTGCGGGCGTACAGCAGGCCGATGCCGAGCAGGCCGGCGTAGCCGCCGAGGGAGTTGACGAAGCCGAAGACCAGCGCGCCCTGCACGGGGCGGGCCTCCTCGACGCGGTAGCCGGTCAGGGCGTAGCCGACGACGCCCATGAGCTCGAAGAACACGAACGCGTCGAAGAGGTCCCCGGTCAGCGCGAAGCCGCACATGCCCGCCTGGAAGAGCAGGACCAGGGCGGGGAAGGCGCCGCCGTGGCCGTGCGGCGGCTCGTCGAAGTAGTGCCAGGAGTAGGCGAGGACGGCGACGACGAGCAGCGAGGTGAGCGCGGCGAGGCCCAGCCCGATCCGGTCGCCGACCAGCACGATCCCGACGCTGTGGCCGTCCCGCGGCCCCCAGGCGCCGAGCCAGGAGACCGCGGGCGGGCGGGTGAGGGCGACGGCGGCGAGCCCGGCGGAGGCCGCGGCGGCCAGCCCCGCGACGGCTTCCGCCACCGGGCGCGGCACGTGGCGCCCGCCCGCCACCAGCAGGGCCGCGCCCAGCAGCGGCACCACGACGATCAGCGGGAGCAGCCGGCCCATCGCGGCTCAGCCCTTCAGCCCGGACAGCTCGTCCGGGTCGACGGTGCCGTGCCGCTTGGCGGTCTGGACGACGAGGGCGAGCAGCAGGGCGGTGACGGTCGCGCCCACGACCACGTCGGTGAGGGCGAGCGCCTGGACGACCGGGTCGACGACGGTCGCGCTCGTCGGCGCGTCGGCGAAGACGGGGGCGGTGGCGCCCTTCCGGTAGCCGACGGACAGCAGGAGCACGTACGTGGAGGACTGGGTGACGGCCAGGCACCCGACGGCGTGGATCAGGTTGCGGCTGGTGGCCATGCCGTGGATGCCGGCGAGGAAGATCCACCCGGCGATCAGGTAGGGCAGGAGGCTCACGTGCTGCGGCCCTCCTCCCGCTCGCCCTCGATCTCCAGGGCCTGGGCGAGGAAGTGCGCCAGCAGCACGACGACGGCCGAGGTGACCTCGATCCCGACGGCGGCGTTCAGCAGCGGCACCGTACCGCCCGAGGAGAGGGTGTTGAACGTGCCCGGCGGAAGGACGTTGGCCAGGTAGGCCGAGCCGGCGATCAGCCCCGCCGCGCCGAGCAGCACGTAGGCCGCCTCGCCGGCGCCGTCGGCCAGCTCGTACAGCCCGAGCGGCCGGAAGCGCTCCAGGGCCGGGTAGTCGACGGCGATGTACAGCAGGTGCAGGGAGGTGGCGGCGACCACACCGCCCTGGAAGCCGCCGCCCGGGCTGAGCTGGCCGTGCGCGATCACGTAGAGGCCGATGAGCAGGGTGACCGGCAGCATCAGGCGGCCGTAGCGGCGCAGCGGTGCCGGCACGCGGACCGGCTCCGGCGGCACGCGCTTCTCGTCGCGGGTCCGCCGCAGCAGCACGACGGTGCCCAGGACGCTGGCGAACAGGACGGACTCCTCGCCGAGGGTGTCGAAGCCGCGCAGGTCGAAGTTGACGGACGAGACGGCGTTCGCGGTCCGCTGCTGCAGCGCGGCGCGCACCGCCCGGTCCCCGTAGGGGTGCCAGGAGCCGCCGAAGCCGGGCAGCTGCGTGCAGGCGGCCGCGTACAGCGCGGCCACGGCCAGCAGCCCGGCGGCCAGCACCCACAGCCGTGCGCGGCGCGTCACTTCGGACGCCCCTTGCGCTGCCGCACCTTGCGGACCGTCAGCAGGATCATCAGCGGGGTCACGGCCGAGCCCACGGCGAGCTGCGCGAGGCCCACGTCCGGCGCCTGCAGGACGGTGAAGAGCGCGGCGAGCGACAGGCCGAGCAGCGAGAGCACGATCGCCTGCCGGGCCGGGTCGCGCTGCAGCACGGCCGCCGTGGCCGCGGCCGCCACGAGCACCAGGGCGGCGACGACGACCGCGTCATCCACGGCGCACCGCCCGCGAGGTGACGGCGCCTCCGGCGATCAGGAGCACGCCGGTGAAGACCAGTTTGACCGACGCACGGCCGGGGCCGGTGGCGACGCACATCGGCACGACGGTCGCGGGCGCGCCGACCAGCACGGCGGGCGTCAGCAGGCGCGCCCCGGGCGGCCGCGCCTCCATCTCGTCGCCCAGGAGCCGGGTGAAGACCAGGGTGCCGGCGGGCCCCAGCACGGCCACGACCAGGGCGAGGTCCACGTAGGACGGGCGCCCGTAGCCCTGGGCCAGCAGGAGGAAGACCAGGCACAGCAGGAGCGTCGCCATGTTCTGGGCGACGACGCGCCGCCCGGCCGTGCCGCGCGCCGCACCCCACAGGCAGGGCCCCAGACCGCCGGCGACGAGCGCGCAGGCGGCGGCGAGCCACCAGTTCACCGGGCCGCGGCCCGGCGGGCACCGCGGGCCGCCCACGCCGCGAGCAGGGCGGCGCCCGCCCCGACGGCGAGCTCCAGTGTGTCGGCCCGGCTGATGAGCACGGCCCACACCGCGGTGAGCCCGGCCCACCACGCGAGGACCTCCGCCACGGCCCCGACGATGCCGCGCGCCATCCGCTCCACCTCCGCCGCCTCCGCCGCTCGCGGGAATGCCCCAGTATCGGCCTGCGGGCCCGCCGATCCGGCGGACCGGCCGGGCGCGTGTCGCGGGGCGTGTACCCCTGATTTTTGAATATATTGCGACCTGCGAAGATGCGAAGCGACTCAGGCGCCGGGCGCCAGGGCCCGAACGAGGAGCGTGCCGGTCTTCCAGCCGTCGGGCGGGGTGACCTCGTTCGCCAGGGCGTAGCGGAATCCGTGCTGCTTCAGTCGGTCGGTCCACATGTCGGGGGTGTAGTCCCAGCGTCTGACGACGAGCGGGTTGGGGTCGTCGGCCTGGTTGATGTAGGACGCCTGACAGCCATAGCACCCTTCGACCGCAGGGCGCTGGGAGAAGGCCAGCACGCCGCCGGGCCTGAGCACCTGGCGAATGGCGGGGAGCATCTGGTCCGGGTCGGTGAACCAAATGGCTCCGAAGACGGAGTACACGGCGTCGAAGCGTTCGGCGGTCTCGCTCGTGAAGTCGAGCGCGCCCCGCTGGTGCAGCTCCAGGCCCGGCAGGTCCCCCCAGCGTTCGCGGGCGGCGTCGAGCTGGACAGGTGAGATGTCAACGCCGACGGCGCGGTGCCCGAGGGTGGCGAGGTGGGCGAGATTACCGCCCGTGCCGCATCCCAGCTCCAGGACCGACGCCTTCTCGGCCGCACCCAGGACTTCGGCACCGGGCCCGTGGTCGGGGTACTGGGTCCAGTTGAACCAGGTGGTCTCCCCCTTGGCATTCTTCTCCCGCCGGCCGCCGGGCTTCCTGCGTGCGTAGGTGTCCCACGCGATGGTGTCGGTCACGCGCTTCTCCTCATGTGCTCAGAAGGGACGGCCAGCCGCACCGGACAGTACGGCTGGCCAACGGGTGTGTGCTGTGCTCAACCGGTCAGGGCGGTGGCGTGCTTCGGGCTGTTGTGGCAGTTGGCGTGACACTGCGAGCAGTCAGCGATGTCAAGCTCCGGCCAGAACTCCAGATCGACGGCGTACCCTGCCGCCTGGATGGCGTCCACGGTCCGGGCCCGAAGGCCCTTACCTCCGCCGTGCTCCTCACGATCCAGGAACCCGGGCTGGTGGTGGACGAACTTCCCGAAGGTCTCCTGGCAGAAGTCGGCGTACGCCTTGGTCCGCAGGACGAACGCGTGCCAGAAGTCGTCCACCAGCGGGGACGGGCTCAGCGGCTTCTCACTGGTCGCGCTGGCTGCCACGAACGCCAGCATCTGGCCCACGCCCCGGTACGCCAGGTCCTCCGGGATGTGGTCGTACTTGGCTCGCACGTCGGCGGCGATGGTCTCCCGCAGCTCCGCGCTGACCAGGGTTCCCGCGTCGATCGCGGGCCGTTCCTCAACGATGGTCACGTCTTACCTCCTCGGAAGGGTGGTGCTCGGACGTGAGCCCGCTCCGGTCACCGACCTGGGAATGGCTGAGGACGCCGACCGGAGCGGGCGGCTAGGCAGGCAGCGGGCCGATACCGACCGCGACGCCTGGCGCTCGGGCGCACAGCGGGGGCACTCGCACGGCGGGTAGCGCACCGGGTTCTCCAGGATGACCACGGGGTCGCCCGTCCGTACCGCCCGCGTCGGCTCGTGCGTCCCTCCGCTGTCGCGGCTGACCCGCAAAGTCATCAGCGGGGCTTTGTCCGACGTCGGCTCTCTGCTGCCTGCCATGCGGACACGCTAGGAAGTCGGACTGTCCGGGCCCAACGAAGTTCTATGAAGTTCCACGCGAGTTACCCGAGCGCGCCAACGGCAGCGGTGATGAGCGCACGGGCCTTGGCGCCGTACACCGCCAGCTCCGCCATCTCTCCGAACGCCTTGAGGTACTGCCCCACCTCGGACGGCGCTGTCACGTTCACCTGCGCCGTGAGCAATTCGACTTGCGCTATTTTCTCGTCATAGACGCTGAATGTCTCGATCATCCACATACGACGAGAGGCGGAGAATGGAATCACCCCGAGGGAGACGGACGGATACGCCATCACGGACAGCAGGTATCCAAGCTGGCCCGCCATTGTCTCGGCGTCGCCCACGCGATGCCGCAGGACCGACTCCTCCATCAGTAGCGCGAAACGGTGGTCACCCTCGCGAACAACGTGCGACCGAGTCAGCCGTGCTTCCACGGCCTCGGCCACATCGTTGGGCGTGCCGTGAAAATCGGTGATCGCGCTCAGCAAGGCTGTGGCATAGGCGTGAGTTTGAAGAACGCCAGGCACGACGTTGGAGCAGTAGACGCGGAAGACCCGCGTACGCTCAAAAAGCGGCACGTAGGACTCTTGGAGCCTGCGCAGGCCAGTGCGCTGAACCCGCCTCCACTCCACGTACATGTTGTCAGCGGAGCGGGAGGCGGCGATCAGGTCAGCGGCTGCGTCATCGACGCCGCATGCGGCGCACCATGCACGTATGTCGGCGTCGGACGGCGGCGTGACGGCGTTTTCCAGGCGCGAGGCTTTGGAGGGGTACCAACCGGCCCGCTGGGCCACCTCCTTGGCCGTCAGGCCGGCGTCGCGCCGGATCTCCCGGAGGCGGTCACCGACAGCCTTCCGCGCCGCCGCGACGCTGCTTGATGGGGGTGTAGGCATGATCTAGCTGTGCCACTCAGACCCGGTAATCCTCGTGGGGTGTTGCCCGGTCCCACACCGAGTCGAACGCCGTGGCGCACAGCTTCGCCACGGCAGGCCGCTCGTCCAGCTCAGGCCCGGCCGAGCCGCCATCTCCAGTGAAGTGGTTCCACATGATGATTTCGCCGTCGAACAGCCAGAAGTCATTGCCGGGCAGGGTGAGGTCCGACGCCTTCCGGCGGGGAAGCCAACGGACCACCTCCCCCGCCGCAATGTTCTGGTACGTGCAGCCGTGCTCGTACTTGATGTAGTCGCTCACCGGCTCCGAGACGATCCGGGCGCGACGGAAGACGACTCCGCGTTCGACGGCCTCGCGCACCATGGTGTGAAACTCGTTCCACCATGCCT
This sequence comes from Streptosporangium nondiastaticum, assembly GCF_003011965.1. Taxonomy (GTDB): domain Bacteria; phylum Actinomycetota; class Actinomycetes; order Streptomycetales; family Streptomycetaceae; genus Streptomyces; species Streptomyces nondiastaticus. The sequence goes on along the minus strand of NZ_PXWG01000014.1, from coordinate 8,782 downwards.
CGGGATCCGGAGACGGTCGCCATCCTGAACGCCACGCTTCAAATTCTGCGGCCTCTTCGCCGATGCCGTACGAATCGCGCATCTCAAGATGGACAGCCGAGTGCCGGGTCTTCGCCAGTAGATCAGCGAACGCCAAGTCGGTCTGCGACATCACAAGCCTCCCTGATGGCGGGCACCATGCGGATGGGCAGCCTCACCACCGCTTCACTGTCCGGAATGGAGCCCGACTCCAGGCACTGGGTCAGCAGCGCATCCCCTGCCTTCCAGCCCTGGACGACGATCTCCTGTGCCTCATCGTCGACCCAGGCTGTGGGGCACTGAGTCCCGTTGGTGTTCGGGTCCTTCGCGATGAACAGTAGCGCCATGACAGCCTCCGTCGGTCTGCCGGTTCTACGGACGTCTACGAGGCTCGTCGTCGGCGCATCCCGCGTCAAGAGGGCGGTGGCCTAGGGACGTTGAAACGCCAAAGGCCCCCGCACCTGCCACGGCGGGCAGACGAGGGGGCCGAGCGGCGGCTGGGCACCTGAGCGCTGACGACGCCGAAACAGCGATTAGGCGCCCCTCGCTTGTCACTGAACGTTACCAAGGGCGATCACGAAGCGTTGCGCTCAGGACAGGACACCAGGATGCCGTCACCCACACAGCCCGCACAGGCAGGCTGCCGACATGGCCCGCCAGGAGCATGGGCAGTGTGTGCCAAGCGCACCCGGCGCGCTAGCACCGCCTCCGCGCGCGGGAGCCGGAGCCGACAGACAGGAGCCACGTCACGACCAGGAAGAAGCAGGCCGACAAGGTCAGTCCGCGTGAAGACCTCGGAGTCGATGAGCGCGGCCGAAGTGAGCAGTGGGACAGGTCCGACCTGGCCGCCTCACAAGACGCCGAGTCCCCCGAGCGCACGGCCGCCCTAGAACAGCCGAAGAAGCAGAAGCCCCAGACGCGCAGCGCTTGCAAAATCGACGAAGACGACGTGCCCGAAGGGATTCATGCCGGGCTCCAACGGGACGCCGGAAACGTCAAGTAGTACCCCGCCTCCGGTACGAGCAACGGGCCACAGTGAGCGGCCCGGCCCCCAGAGTTCCAGGGAGGACGGCGGGCGTGCAACGAAAAGCCGCTACCGGGAGGCACCCCCACGCCCACTGCCGGCAAGGGCACTGAGCTGACCTCAGCGTCACAACTCCCCAGGGCGCGACCCCTCCGCCCCGATCCGCACCGCGCGGATTCCGCGCAGCGTTGCATGTCCGCTCCGAGCAGGGGTACCCCGGGCAGGAGTCGATGCGGAGGACCGGCATGGCGGCGAGCGGAGCGCAGGGCGGTGGCCGTCACGAGACGCCCGAGGAGCGGGCGGACCGGCGCTGGGGCGAGCTCCTGCAGGAGGTGCGCGTCACCCAGACGGGTGTGCAGATCCTCTTCGGCTTCCTGCTGACCGTGGCCTTCACGCCCCGCTTCGCCACGCTGGACGGCACCGACCGCACCATCTACGTGGTGACCGTGATGCTGGGCGCGGCCACCACCGGCGCCCTGATCGGCCCGGTCTCCTTCCACCGGATCGTCAGCGGGCGGCGCATCAAGCCGCAGACGGTCGCCTGGGCGGCCCGGCTGACGCTGGCCGGGGTCGTCCTGCTGCTGTGCACCGTCACCTCGGCGCTGCTGCTGATCCTGCGCGTCGCGCTGCACAGCCCGGCCGTTCCCTGGCTGGTGGCGGGCATCGTGGCGTGGCTCGTGCTGTGCTGGTTCGGGCTGCCCGGCTGGGCGCTGCGCCGGTACCGGCCGAAGGACTGACCCCGCACATCCGCACGAGGGATTCGGCGCGCCCCGTGTTTCTCCCGCCCGGGACCGGTCACCCGTACCACTGAGGCGGGGAGCGCGCAGCCCGCCGCGAACCGGCCGCAACGCCCCCGGGAGAGGGAGAGCTCCATGTCGACGAAGGTGTCCGACCACCTCCTGGAACGCCTGCGCGAGTGGGGCGTCGACCGGGTGTTCGCCTACGCGGGTGACGGCATCAACGGCCTGCTGGCCGCGTGGGGCCGGGCGGACGACGATCCGCGGTTCATCCAGTCGCGGCACGAGGAGATGTCCGCGTTCGAGGCCGTGGGCTACGCGAAGTTCTCCGGCAAGGTGGGCGTGTGCGCGGCGACGTCCGGGCCGGGCGCGATCCACCTGCTCAACGGCCTCTACGACGCCAAGCTCGACCACGTGCCGGTCGTGGCGATCGTCGGGCAGACCAACCGCAGTGCGATGGGCGGCTCCTACCAGCAGGAGGTGGACCTGCTGAGCCTGTTCAAGGATGTCGCCTCCGACTTCTGCGAGATGGTGACTGTCCCCGAGCAGCTGCCGAACGTCCTCGACCGGGCCATGCGCACCGCGTACACGCGCCGCACCGTCACCGCGCTGATCATCCCCGCCGACGTGCAGGAACTCGACTACGCGCCCCCGCAGCACGCGTTCAAGATGGTCCCCTCCAGCCTGGGCGTGGCACCCTACGCGCCCGTGCCCGCGGACACCGAGATCACCCGGGCCGCGGAGCTGATCAACGAGGGCGAGCGGGTGGCGGTCCTCGTGGGGCAGGGCGCCCGCGGGGCGCGCGCCGAGGTCGAGCAGCTCGCCGACGTCCTCGGCGCCGGGGTGGCCAAGGCGCTGCTGGGCAAGGACGCGCTGCCCGACGACCTGCCGTACGTGACGGGGGCCATCGGCCTGCTGGGCACCCGGCCTTCGTACGAGCTGATGCGCGACTGCGACACGCTGGTCGTCGTCGGCTCCAGCTTCCCGTACACCCAGTTCCTGCCGGAGTTCGGGCAGGCGCGGGCCGTGCAGATCGACATCGACCCCTTCATGGTGGGCCTGCGCTACCCCTTCGAGATCAACCTCGTGGGCGACGCGCGGGAGACCCTCGCGCGGCTGCTGCCGCAGCTGAAGCCCAAGGCGCACGGTGACTGGCGGGCCGGGATCGAGAAGAACACGGCGCGCTGGTGGGAGGTGATGGAGCGGCGCGCCGCGGTCTCCGCCGACCCCGTCAACCCCGAGTACGTCTTCCACGCCCTGGACCCGCTGCTGCCCGACAATGCGATGCTGACCGCCGACTCCGGGTCGGCCGCCAACTGGTACGCGCGCCACCTGCGGATCCGCGGCACCATGCGCGGCTCGCTGTCGGGCACGCTGGCCACCATGGGCCCCGGCGTGCCGTACGCCATCGGCGCCAAGTTCGCCCACCCCGACCGGCCGGCGATCGCGCTCGTGGGCGACGGGGCGATGCAGATGAACGGCATGGCCGAACTCATCACCGCCGCCAAGTACCACAAGGAGTGGCAGGACCCGCGGCTGGTGGTGGCCGTGCTGAACAACCAGGACCTCAACCAGGTCACGTGGGAGATGCGCGCCATGGAGGGCGCCCCGCAGTTCCTGCCCTCGCAGGCGATCCCCGACGTGCCCTACGCCGACTTCGCCCGCTCCATCGGCCTCGACGGCGTGCGCGTGGAGGAGCCGGACGGCGTCGTCGCCGCCTGGCAGCGCGCCCTCGCCGCCGACCGGCCCTTCGTCATCGACTTCCGCACCGACCCCGCGGTGCCGCCCATCCCGCCGCACGCGACCCTCGACCAGATCGAGGCCGCGGCCGCCGCGGTCCTCAAGGGCGACAGCGACCGCGCCGCCGTCGTCCGGCAGGGGTTCAAGGCGAAGATCCAGGACATGCTGCCCGGCGGCCGCAAGCGCCGCGCGCACGGGGAGGGGGGCGGCGGATGAGCCTCCTCGCGCGACGCAGGGGACGGGCCGCCCGGCCGGCGGCACCGGCGCCCTACGTCCTGGACCGCATGGTGCGCAATGTCCGCCACGGCAGGTTCGAGCGCACGCTGTCCCTGCTGACCGCCGCGGGCTCCCTCGTCACGGCCGCGGAGATCTACCTGGAGCACGACCGCGCGAGCTTCGGCAACCGCGTGATGTGGTGGCCCGTGCTGCTCGGGCCCGTCGGCGCGGCGGCGGGCGTGGCCGGGTTCGCCAGCGAGCGGATGGCCAAGACCGCCCTGCCGGTGGCCTCGGCGGCCATCGCCGCCAACGGCCTGCAGGGCACGTACCTGCACGTCCGCGGCATCGCCCAGAAGCCCGGCGGCTGGTCGATGGCCCGCTGCAACATCGAGCTGGGGCCGCCCCTGTTCGCGCCGCTCCTGGTGACGATGGTCGGCGGCATGGGCCTGCTGGCCGCCCTGCTGCGCCGGGAGCGGTGACGGTGACGACGCCCGGCCGGCACAACCCCCGGTTCACGGGGTACGACGTGCTCGCCCGGGCCGGCACATGGGACGCGGCGACCTCCGGCGTCGTCCTCTCCCGCACCGCCGTCCAGCCCGGCCTGCGGTTCTTCACCCTCGCCGAGGAGGCCACGGCCCGCCCGCTCTTCGACCACCTGCTCGCGCAGTGGGACGAACCCCGGGTCCCGGTCCTGCAGATGGTCGACGCCCGCCTCGCCGAGATGCAGACCGACGGCTGGCGCTTCGCCGACATGCCCGAGGACGACGAGGCGTGGCGGCGCTCGCTCGCCGGCCTCGACGACGACGCCCGCGCCCTGCACGGCGCCCCCTTCGGCGGCCTCGCGCGCGAACGGCAGGCCGCGCTCGTCCGGGCCGTGCGCGACACCGGCTCCGCACGCTGGCACGGGATGCCGGCGGGCCACGTGTGGGGTCTGTGGACGCGGTACACCGCGACGGCCTTCTACTCCCACCCGTGGGCGTGGAACGAGATCGGCTTCGGGGGGCCGGCGTACCCGCGGGGATACGTACGGCTCGGCCTCGGCCTGCGGGAGCCGTGGGAGGTCGCGGACCAGCACCCGGTGGACCCCGTAACGGATTCCGGGCAGGCTGTGGGCAGTCGTTCCGCCGGGGCGGAACGGGTGGGCACAGCCGGCCACCGGGCCGCACCCCCTCGGGGCCTGGCGGCAGCGGCCCGCGCCGCAGCCGGCACCCTGCGGCTCACCACAGCACCCACCGGCCGCATCCGCGACCGCAACGCCTCCGCCTGGCTTCTGCCCCGCGACGACCGCCGTTTCGACCGCTCCCTCATCGACGGCATGCGCCGCCACGAGGACGACGACGAGGTGGACCTCGTCGTCATCGGCTGCGGAGCCGGCGGCGCCACCCTCACCCAGCGCATGGCCCGCCACGGCTGGTCCGTGGTCTGCCTGGAGGCCGGTCCGTTCTGGAACCCGGACACCGACTGGGTCAGCGACGAGGCCGGCTCGCACCACCTGTACTGGACGGAGCCGCGCGTCGTCTCCGGCACCGACCCCGTCCCGCTGGGGGCCAACAACTCCGGCCGCGGCGTGGGCGGTTCGACCACGCACTTCGCCGGCTACGCGCCCCGCTTCCACCCCTCCGACTTCGCCACGCTCTCGGGCGACGGGGTCGGCGCCGACTGGCCGCTGCGCTACGCGGACCTGCGCGCCTCCTACGAGCGGCTGGAGCAGGAGCTGCCGGTGGCCGGGCAGTACTGGCCCTGGGGCGACCCGCACCCGTATCCGCATGCCCCGCACCCCGTCGGCGGCAACGGCGAGGTGTTCCTGCGCGGTGCCGCCGCCCTGGGCATCGGGGCGCGCGTGGGCCCGGTCGCCATCACCAACGGCCGCTTCGGCAACCGCCCGCACTGCGTCTACCGCGGCTTCTGCCTCCAGGGCTGCAAGGTCAACGCCAAGGCGTCCACCCTCATCACGCACGTGCCCGACGCGCTGGCCCACGGCGCGGAGATCCGCGCCGACTGCATGGTGACGGGCATCGAGCTCGACGCGCAGGGCCGCCTGGCCACCGGTGTGCGGTACCTGCGCGAGGGCAGGGAGCGCTTCCAGCGCGCCCGGGCGGTCGCCGTCGCCGGCTACTCCGTCGAGACGCCCCGGCTCCTGCTGAACTCCGCGTGCCGCCGCTTCCCCGAAGGGCTGTGCAACGACTTCGACCTCGTCGGACGGTACGTCATGGTGCAGGGGGCGCCGCAGACCTCCGGCCGGTTCGCCGAGGAGGTCCGGGCCTACAAGGCGCCGCCCCCGGAAGTGTCCTCGGAGGACTTCTACGAGACCGACCCGGCCAAGCCGTACAAGCGCGGCTTCTCCCTGCAGACGGTCTCCCCGCTGCCCGTCGTCTGGGCCGAGCACGTGGCGGCCCAGGGCCACTGGGGCGAGGACCTGCGCACGTACATGCGCGACTACGTGCACTGGGCCACTCTGGGCGCGCTGTGCGAACTGCTGCCCCTGCCGGACAACCGCGTCACCCTGTCGCAGGAGAAGGACCGCTACGGCCTGCCCGTCGCCCACTTCTCGTACAGCCAGTGCGACAACGACCGCATGCTCATCCGCGCCGCGCAGACCGTCATGGAGGACGTCCTGCGCGCGGCCGGCGCCACCGAGGTGATCACGATCAACCGCTACGCGCACCTCGTCGGCGGCTGCCGGATGGCCGCGGGCCCCGGGAGCGGCGTCGTGGACGCCGACCTGCGCACCTTCGCCGTGCCCAACCTGCTGGTCACCGACGGCAGCGTGCTGCCCACCCAGGGCAGCGCCAACCCGGCCCTGACCATCATGGCGCTCGTCGACCGCGCCGCCGCCCGGCTGGCGGCCGGCGCCCGCAGCGGTCTGCGCGCGCCCGCGGGAGCCCCCCGGTGACCGGCCGGGCCCCGGACGGGCCGGTCGTCGACGGCGTGACGGCGGCCGTCTACACGGTCCCCACCGACGCGCCCGAGGCGGACGGCACCCTGAGCTGGAACGCCACGACCCTGGTGCTCGCCTCGGTGCAGTCCGGCGACACCACCGGGACCGGCTGGACCTACGGCTCCCCGGCCACCGCCGACGTGATCACCGGTCAGCTCGCGGACGTCGTCGCCGGCCGCCGCGCCTTCGACGTGCCGGCGGCCAACGAGGCGATGAGCCGCGCCGTGCGCAACACCGGCCGGCCGGGCCTCGTCGCCGGTGCCCTCTCCGCCGTCGACATCGCCCTGTGGGACCTCAAGGCCCGGCTGCTCGGCCTGCCGCTCGTGCGGCTGCTCGGCGCGTGCCGCACGGACGTGCCCGTCTACGGCAGCGGCGGCTTCACCACCTACGACGACGCGAGCCAGGACCGCCAGCTGCGCCACTGGACCGAGGAGCTCGGCATCCCCCGCGTCAAGATCAAGATCGGGGAGTCGTGGGGCGCCGCGGAGGACCGGGACCGCTACCGCGTCGCCCACGCCCGCCGCAGCGTCGGCGACCGCACCGAGCTCTACGTCGACGCCAACGGCGGCTACACCGGCAAGCAGGCCGCACGGATGGCCCGGCACCTCGACGCCCACGGCGTCGTCTGGTTCGAGGAACCCGTCTCCTCCGACGACCTCACCGGCCTCGCCCGGCTGCGCGACACGGTCCTGCCCGACGTCGCCGCCGGCGAGTACGGCTACGCCCTCTCCTACTTCGGCCGCATGCTGCAGGCCGGCGCCGTCGACTGCCTCCAGGCCGACGCCACCCGCTGCGGGGGCATCACCGTCTGGCTGCGGGCCGCCGCCCTGGCCGAGGCGGCCGGCATCCAGATCTCCGCGCACTGCGCCCCGCACGTCCACGCCCACGCGGCCGCGGCCGTCCCCAACCTGCGCCACCTGGAGTGGTTCCACGACCACACCAGGATCGAGTCGCTGTTCTTCGCCGGAGCCCTCGACCCGGGCGGCGGATCCGTGCGCCCGGGCGCGGAGGGCGTGCCCGGCCACGGCCTCGTGCTGCTCGCCGGCCGGGCCGAGCCGTACCGGGTCCGCTGACCACGCGGGCGACCGCACCGGTCACCGCCCCCCAGGGAGCCCGAAGGAAGGAGCCCCATGAGCCAGACCGTCGTCATCACCGGCGCCAGCGCGGGAATCGGCCGCGCCACGGCCCGCCTGTTCGCCCGCAAGGGCGCCCGCGTGGCGCTGCTGGCCCGGGGCGAGGCCGGGCTGGAGGCCGCCGCGGCCGACGTCACCCGGCTGGGCGGCAAGGCCCTCGTGCTGCCCGCCGACGTGGCCGACCACGCGCAGGTGGAGGCCGCGGCGATCGCGGCGGAGGAGGCGTTCGGGCCGATCGACGTCTGGGTCAACGCGGCCTTCACCTCCGTCTTCGCCCCCTTCACCCGGATCACGCCCGAGGAGTACGAGCGCGTCACCGCCGTCACCTACCTCGGCTGCGTCCACGGCACCCGGGCCGCGCTGCGGCGCATGCTCCCGCGCGACGCCGGCACGGTCGTCCAGGTCGGCTCGGCGCTCGGCTACCGGTCCGTGCCCCTGCAGTCCGCGTACTGCGGCGCCAAGCACGCCGTCAACGGCTTCACCTCCGCCGTACGGACCGAGCTCCTCGCCCGGCACAGCCGCGTCCGCGTGACGGTCGTGCAGATGCCCGCGGTCAACACCCCGCAGTTCTCCTGGGTCCTCTCCAGGCTGCCCAACCGTCCCCAGCCCGTCCCGCCGATCTACCAGCCGGAGGTCGCCGCCCGTGCCGTCGTGCACGCCGCACGGCACCCCCGGCGCAAGCAGTACTACGTCGGCGCCTCGACCCTCGCGACGATCCTGGCCGACAAGGCGGCACCCGCCCTGCTGGACCGCTACCTGGCCCGGACCGGCATCTCCTCCCAGCAGACCGACGAGCAGGACCGCGCGGACCGGCCGCACAACCTGTGGCAGCCCGTGGACGACGCCGGCGGCGGCGACTTCGGCGCGCACGGCGCCTTCGACGAGCGGTCCCACGCGCACTCCCCGCAGGCGGCCCTCGGCCGGCACCCCGCGCTGCTCCCGGCCGCCGCCCTGCTCGCCGCGGGCGCGGCGGCCC
>NZ_PXWG01000149.1 GCF_003011965.1 Streptosporangium nondiastaticum | reverse complement strand
GCCCGCCGTGCCCGCGCCCGGCGCCCTCGCCGCCAAGGTCCGCACCCTCGCGCCCTCCATGACCCGCTCGATGCAGCGCGTCGCCGAGGCCGTCGCCGGGGACCCCGCGGGCTCCGCCGCGCTCACGGTCACCGGCCTCGCGGAGCGCACCGGCACCAGCGAGGCCACCGTCGTGCGCACCGCCCGCCTCCTCGGCTACCCGGGCTACCGCGACCTGCGGCTCGCCCTCGCCGCGCTCGCCGCCGAACAGGCGGCCGGCCGCGCCCCCGCCGTCACCGCCGACATCGCCGTCGACGACCCGCTGCCCGCCGTCGTCGCCAAGCTGGCCCAGGAGGAGGCCCAGTGCCTGGCGGACACGGCCGCGGCCCTCGACACCGCCCAGCTGGAGGCGGCGGTCGCCGCGCTCGCCGGCGCCCGGCGCATCGACGTGTACGGCATCGGCGCGTCCCACCTGGTCGGCCAGGACCTCGTCCAGAAGCTGCTCCGCATCGGCCTGATCGCCCACGCGCCCGCCGACCCGCACCTCGCCGTCACCAACGCCGTACAGCTGCGCGCGGGCGACGTGGCGGTCGCCATCACCCATTCGGGCCGGACCACCGACGTCATCGAGCCGCTACGGGTCGCCTTCGAGCACGGCGCGACGACGCTCGCGATCACCGGCCGCCCGGAGGGGGAGATCGCCCAGTACGCGGACCACGTGCTCACCACCTCCTCCGCCCGGGAGAGCGAGCTGCGGCCCGCTGCCATGTCCAGCCGCACCAGCCAGCTCCTCGTGGTGGACTGCCTGTTCATCGGCGTCGCCCAGCGGACGTACGAGACCGCGGCGCCGGCCCTGTCCGCCTCCTACGAAGCGCTCGCCCACCGCCACGCCCCCCGCTCCCAGCGCTGACCGAAGCCGGCCCGCCCGGCCCGCAAGGAAAGAGCCGTCCGCCCATGGCCTCTTCTGCTTCGTCATCCGCATCAGCTTCGTCATCCGCATCAGCCGCGGCCGCTTCGTCATCCGCATCAGCCGCCGCGTCCTCCGGCCGGCCCGCGCAGGAAGCCTCGTCCGGCGCACCGCAGGCGGGCGGCGCGCTCCGCGCCGAGCTCGCCGCGCTCACCACGGAGGCCTTCCGTCCCGAGCTCGCAGACATCGACCGGCTGCCCACCCTCGACATCGCGCGGATCATGAACGGTGAGGACGCCGGCGTCGCCGCCGCCGTCGCCGCGCGGCTGCCCGAGATCGCCGCGGCCGTCGACGCGACCGCCGCCCGGATGGCCCGCGGCGGGCGGCTCGTCTACGCGGGCGCGGGCACCGCCGGCCGCCTCGGGGTGCTGGACGCGAGCGAGTGCCCGCCCACCTTCAACACCGATCCCTCGCAGGTCGTCGGCGTGATCGCGGGCGGCGCCGCGGCGCTCGTCACGGCCGTCGAGGGGGCGGAGGACAGCAAGGAGCTGGCCGCGGGCGACCTCGCCGCGCTCGGCGTCGGCCCGGCCGACACGGTCGTCGGCATCTCCGCCTCCGGCCGCACCCCGTACGCGATCGGGGCCGTCGAGCACGCCCGCGCGGCCGGGGCGCTGACGATCGGGGTGGCCTGCAACGCCGGTTCGGCGCTCGGCCGGGCCGCCGAGCACGCCGTCGAGGTCGTCGTCGGGCCCGAACTGCTCACGGGCTCCACCCGGCTGAAGGCGGGCACCGCCCAGAAGCTCGTCCTCAACATGCTCTCGACGATCACCATGATCCGGCTCGGCAAGACGTACGGGAACCTGATGGTCGACGTGCGGGCCACCAACGAGAAGCTGCGCGCCCGCTCCCGGCACATCGTCGCCCTGGCCACGGGCGCCGGCGAGCGCGAGACGGAGGCCGCCCTGGCGGAGACCGGCGGCGAGGTGAAGAACGCGATCCTCGTGGTCCTCGGCGGCGTCGACGGCCGCACGGCCGCCCGCCTCCTCGACGAGTCCGGAGGCCATCTGCGGACGGCGCTCAGAACGGCGCAGGGGTAACCGCGCCATGGCGCTGGGCGCACCGGACGCGTCGTGCGCGCCGGACGACGGCCCGCAGGGGATGGCCGGGCTCCTCCTCCCCCTCCTCGGCGGCGCCGGCAACCTCACGTCCGTCACGAACTGCATGACCCGCCTGCGGGTGACCGTCCTGGACCCGCCGGCCGTCCGGCGCGCCGAACTCCGGGCCCTGCCGGGGGTCCTGGGCGTCGTCGAGGACGGCGCGGCCCTGCAGATCGTGCTCGGCCCGGGCGCGGTGGCCAAGGTCGCGCCGGAGCTCGCGCGGCATCTTGAGCCCGTCAGCGCGCGGGCGCCGGCGGAGCCCGTCACCGCGCGGGCGCTGGCCGAGCGCGGCGCGGCGCTCCGGGCGGAGCGCAAGGCCCGCAACGCCACTCCGGTCAAAGAGTTCCTGCGCCGGATCGCGCAGGTCTTCGTCCCGCTGATCCCGGCGCTGATCGGCTGCGGCGTCGTGGCGGGCCTGGCCGGGCTGCTCGTCAACCTCCACCGGATGCCCGCCCTCGCCACGGCCCTGGCCGCGTGCGCGTCGGGCTTCATGTTCCTGATCGCCGTCTTCGTCGGCCACAACACGGCCAAGGAGTTCGGCGGCACTCCCGTCCTGGGCGGCGCCGTCGCGGCGGTCACCGTCTTCCCGGGCGTGGAGCGGGTGACCGCGTTCGGCGAGCGGCTCGCCCCCGGCCAGGGCGGCGTCCTCGGCGCGCTGGCCGCGGCCCTGCTCGCCACGCGCGTCGAACGCTGGTGCCGGCGCCGGGTGCCGGAGGCCCTCGACGTCCTGGTCACGCCGGCGGTGACGGTCCTGGTGGCGGGCCTGGTCACGCTGTACGGGCTGATGTACGCGGCGGGCGTGGCCGCCGCCGCCATCGGGCGCTTCGCCGACCGGCTGCTCACGGACGGCGGCGCGGCGGCGGGCTTCGTCCTGGGCGGGCTGTTCCTGCCCCTGGTGATGCTGGGCCTGCACCAGGCCCTCATCCCCGTCCACGCGACGCTCATCCAGCAGCAGGGCTACACGGTCCTCCTGCCGATCCTCGCGATGGCGGGCGCGGGCCAGGTGGGCGCGGCCCTCGCGGTCTACGCGCGGCTGCCGCGCAACGCCTCGGTGCGCAGGACGATCCGCTCCGCCCTCCCGGCCGGTCTCCTGGGCATCGGCGAGCCCCTGATCTACGGCGTCTCGCTCCCCCTGGGCCGCCCGTTCGTCACGGCGTGCGCGGGAGGGGCGTTCGGCGGGGGCTTCGTGGGACTGCTGGCCCAGCTGGGCGACAAGGTCGGCTCGACCGCCATCGGCCCGTCCGGCTGGGCCCTCTTCCCCCTCCTGAAGGGCTCCCGCGGCCTGGGCACGACGGCGGCGGTCTACGGGGCGGGGCTGCTGGTGGGTTACGCGGCCGGCTTCGTCATCACGTACGCGTTCGGCCTGAGCAGACGCTCTCTGGCGGAGCTGAACGCGGGGCTGAACACGGAGCCGAACGCGGAGCTGAACACCGAGCGGTCCGGCTGAGCCCGGGCACGTGAAGAGCCCGTCCGGCGCTTGAGGACACCGGTTAACGCCCGAGGGCGGCACCCCCAGAATCTGGAGGCACCGCCCTCGGGTGCGTACAGCGTCAGGACAAGTGATCCGGAAGGATCAGAAGTCCATGTCACCGCCCGGCATGCCGCCCGGAGCGGCCGCGGCGGCCTTCTCCGGCTTGTCGGCGATGACGGCCTCGGTGGTGAGGAAGAGCGCGGCGATGGACGCGGCGTTCTGCAGGGCGGAGCGGGTGACCTTCGCCGGGTCGATGATGCCCTCGGCGATCATGTCGACGTACTCGCCCGTGGCGGCGTTGAGGCCGTGGCCGACGGTCAGGTTGCGGACCTTCTCCACGACGACGCCGCCCTCGAGACCACCGTTGACGGCGATCTGCTTGAGCGGGGCCTCCAGGGCCAGCTTGACGGCGTTGGCACCGGTGGCCTCGTCGCCCTCGAGCTCCAGCTTCTCGAACACCTGGGAGGCCTGCAGCAGGGCCACGCCACCACCGGCGACGATGCCCTCCTCGACGGCCGCCTTCGCGTTGCGAACGGCGTCCTCGATGCGGTGCTTGCGCTCCTTGAGCTCGACCTCGGTCGCGGCACCGGCCTTGATGACGGCCACGCCGCCGGCCAGCTTCGCCAGGCGCTCCTGCAGCTTCTCGCGGTCGTAGTCGGAGTCGCTGTTCTCGATCTCGGCGCGGATCTGGTTGACGCGGCCCTGGACCTGGTCGCTGTCACCGGCACCGTCGACGATGGTCGTCTCGTCCTTGGTGATGACGACCTTGCGGGCGCGGCCGAGCAGGTCGAGACCGGCGCTCTCCAGCTTGAGGCCGACCTCCTCGGAGATGACCGTGCCACCGGTGAGGATGGCGATGTCGCCGAGCATGGCCTTGCGGCGGTCGCCGAAGCCCGGGGCCTTGACGGCGACGGACTTGAAGGTGCCGCGGATCTTGTTGACGACCAGGGTCGACAGGGCCTCGCCCTCGACGTCCTCGGCGATGATCAGCAGCGGCTTGCCCGACTGCATGACCTTCTCCAGCAGTGGGAGCAGGTCCTTGACCGAGGAGACCTTCGAGTTGACGATCAGGATGTACGGGTCGTCCAGGGACGCCTCCATACGCTCCATGTCGGTGGCGAAGTACGCCGAGATGTAGCCCTTGTCGAAGCGCATGCCCTCGGTGAGCTCGAGCTCCAGACCGAAGGTCTGGGACTCCTCGACCGTGATGACGCCTTCCTTGCCGACCTTGTCCATGGCCTCGGCGATGAGCTCGCCGATCTGGGTGTCGGCGGCGGAGATGGAGGCGGTGGAGGCGATCTGCTCCTTGGTCTCCACGTCCTTGGCCTGCTCGAGCAGCGCGCCGGAGACGGCCTCGACGGCCTTCTCGATGCCGCGCTTCAGCGCCATCGGGTTGGCACCCGCGGCGACGTTGCGCAGACCCTCGCGGACCAGCGCCTGGGCGAGGACGGTCGCGGTCGTCGTGCCGTCACCGGCGACGTCGTCCGTCTTCTTCGCGACCTCCTTGACCAGCTCGGCGCCGATCTTCTCGTACGGGTCCTCGAGCTCGATCTCCTTGGCGATGGAGACACCATCGTTGGTGATCGTGGGGGCGCCCCACTTCTTCTCGAGGACGACGTTGCGGCCCTTGGGGCCGAGGGTGACCTTGACGGCGTCGGCGAGCTGGTTCATCCCGCGCTCGAGACCGCGCCGTGCCTCCTCGTCGAACGCGATGATCTTGGCCATGTGAAGTGGTCCTCCCAGGACGGGGTGGAGACTGCTCCGGACCGCACCGGCGCCCGCGACGGACGGCCTGCGCGCCCCGCGGTTCCTTGCCCCGCTTGGCTCGCCGACCTCACCGACGGTCCAAATCTGTCACTCTCACTCGGAGAGTGCTAAGCCCAATGATTAGCACTCGACCACCCCGAGTGCAAGCGGTTCACTCTTCCCGCCCACCGCAAGTGGCAGGGGGGCACCTCCCAGCGGTAGCTGGGGGCGCAAGCGGTCGACACTCGGTACACCCGGAGGGGACACGCGCGGGCGGGGAGGGCAAAGGGGAGCCGTACCCACGCGGAGGTGCCCGCACACGCGCGAGGGGTCCGCACCTCAAGTGAGGTGCGGACCCCTCCGCAAACCGAGCGAGCCGGTGGTCGATGCGCTGCGTCAGGCCTGCTGCAGCTTCACCATGTCCGCCTGCGGCCCCTTCTGGCCCTGCGAGATCTCGAACTCGACCCGCTGACCCTCCTCGAGGGTGCGGTAACCGTCCATCTGGATCGCGCTGTAGTGGACGAATACATCCGCACCACCGTCGACCGCGATGAAGCCGTAGCCCTTCTCCGCGTTGAACCACTTGACGGTGCCCTGAGCCATGCCTAACTCCCCTATTACTGGCCCTTGCGCAGGACCGCACTTCGCGGACCCGGGTCAGACCTCACCCGCTGGCAGCCCAGTGGGTGTGCGCCGGAACGCGTCGACCGCGGCTGAATGTATCTGCACGGATGCCGTCTGCAACAGGTCACTCGGACGAGAATTCCGGGCATGGCCGATCGAGGGAAACGGCTGAACTCCGGGTATTTCAGGGCAAGTCGGGCCGGGTAAAACACAACCAACCCGGCATTTCGTGCACACACTTCGCGCACAACTTGACGGGTTCTCATATGCGTTCGGCACTGACGCCGGGCGGGGATCGCCCCAACTGTATCGCGCTCAACAGCCGGAATCGCCCCGTCCGCTTCTGCGGTCGGGGCGATTCCGGGGATGTCGTGCGGCAATAACGGAGGAACCCTGTGAAACCTCAGCCGCCGGCGACGGCAGGGATGACGGAGACGGCGGAGCCGTCGGGGGTGGGCGTCTGCAGCCCCTGCTCGAAGCGGACGTCGTCGTCGTTGACGTAGACGTTCACGAAGCGGCGCAGTTTGCCGGCGTCGTCGAGGACGCGGGCGGCGATGCCGGTGTGGTTGGCCTCAAGGTCGGCGATGACCTCGGAAAGGGTCGCGCCCTCGGCGGAGACCTCGGCCTTGCCGCCGGTGTAGGTGCGCAGGATGGTGGGGATGCGAACGGTGACGCTCATGGGTGTACTCGCCTTCAGGTGCGGAGAAGAAGAAGTGGTGAATGCCTGAGGTCAGCGGCCGGCGAGCCCCGCGGCGCGGAACGCCTCCAGCGACGGCCGGATCGTCGCCGTCGGCCCCGCCGCCACCGCGTCGAGCGTCTTGAGCCCGTCCCCGGTGTTGAGCACGACGGTCGTGAGGGAGGGGTCGAGGACCCCGTCCTCGATGAGCTTCTTCGTGACGCCCACCGTCACCCCGCCCGCCGTCTCCGCGAAGATCCCCTCCGTCCGGGCGAGCAGCCGGATCGCGTCCACGATCTGCTCGTCGGTGACGTCCTCCACCGCGCCGCCCGTCCGCCGCGCGATGTCCAGCACGTACGGCCCGTCCGCCGGGTTGCCGATGGCGAGCGACTTCGCGATCGTGTCCGGCTTCACCGGCCGTACGACGTCGTGCCCGTCCTTGAAGGCGCGGGAGACCGGTGAACACCCTTCCGCCTGCGCGCCGAAGATCTTGTACGGGCGGTCCTCGACCAGCCCGAGCGCGACGAGCTCCTTCAGCCCCTTGTCGATCTTCGTGAGCTGGGAGCCCGAGGCGATCGGCACGACGATCTGGTCCGGCAGCCGCCAGCCCAGCTGCTCGCAGATCTCATAGGCGAGCGTCTTCGAGCCCTCGCCGTAGTACGGACGGAGGTTGACGTTGACGAAGCCCCAGCCCTCGCCCAGCGGATCGCCGATCAGCTCGCTGCAGAAGCGGTTGACGTCGTCGTACGTGCCTTCGATGCCGACGAGGTCGCCGCCGTACACCGCGGCCATGACGACCTTCCCGGCCTCCAGGTCGTGCGGGATGAACACGCAGGACTTGAACCCGGCCCGGGCGGCCGCGGCCCCGACCGCGCCGGCCAGGTTGCCCGTGGACGAGCACGACAGCGTCGTGAAGCCGAAGGCGCGGGCGGCCTCGACGGCGATGGCGACGACCCGGTCCTTGAAGGAGTGCGTCGGGTTGCCGGAGTCGTCCTTGACGTACAGGCCGCCGGTCACGCCCAGTTCGCGGGCGAGGTTGTCGGCCCTGACGAGCTTGGTGAGGCCGGGGTTGAGGTTCGGCTTCTCCGCGACGCCTGCGGGGACGGGCAGCAGGGGGGCGTAGCGCCAGATGTTCGCGGGGCCGTCCTCGATCCGCTTCCTCAGGGCCTCGGAGTCGCCAGCGGGCAGTTCGTAAGCGACTTCGAGGGGGCCGAAGCACAGGGCGCAGGCGAAGATGGGACCGAGGCCGAAGCGCTCTCCGCACTCGCGGCAGGAGAGTGCCACGGCGGGTCCGAGGTCCACACAAGTGGTAGAGGGTTCAACAGACTGCACAGCCATGGAGGCGAGGCCCTTTCTCCTCATCTTCCTCGCGGCGTACGTCGCCACGAGACGGATTTGGCACCTTCCCCGCCGGGAGCCTCGCCGTGCGAACGATGTCGACGGGAGACCGGCTGGAGGGTTGCCGGGGCTTCAACGGGCCGTGTCCCTCTGCCCCTCTGGATGAGCGGTATGGCGCTGGGCGGGGCCCAGGCGTTTGTGGCACGCGCGACCCCGACATAGGACGGCGGTCCGCGTTGTTCAAGACTGTAACGGAACCGATGGCTCGTTGAGAGGGCCGTCCGCACCGCGAGATGCGTCACAACGCACCACAACGAGGAGTCGTACACGTGCTGGAAGAGGTGGAGCGCTGGCTGGCCGAGCGGTCCTGGTCCGCTGCTGATCGTCCGCTCGACGTGCTTCTGGCCGCCAAACGGGACTCGGGCACCACGGTGAGCGTGGTCCTGCCGGCGCTGAACGAGGAGCCGACGGTCGGCGCCATCGTGGAGGTGATCCGCCGCGAGCTGATGTCGGAGGCGGTGCCGCTCGTCGACGAGCTGGTGGTGATCGACTCGGGCTCCACGGACCGCACGTCCGAGGTGGCCGCGGCGGCCGGGGCCCGGGTGGTCCACCGCGACGAGCTGCTGCCGGCCCTGCCCGCGCTGCCGGGCAAGGGCGAGGTGCTGTGGCGCTCGCTGCTGGCGACGAGCGGTGACGTCGTGTGCTTCGTGGACGCCGACCTGCGCGAGTTCTCGGCGGACTTCGTGTCCGGGATCGTGGGGCCGCTGCTGACCGATCCGGGCGTGCAGTTCGTCAAGGCGATGTACGACCGGCCGCTCGGCGCGGAGTTCGACGTGCCCGGCTCCGCCGGGACCGCCGGGCAGGGCGGCCGGGTGACCGAGCTCGTGGCCCGCCCCCTGCTGAACCTGCACTGGCCGCAGCTGGCCGGTTTCGTACAGCCGCTGGGCGGCGAGTACGCGGCCCGCCGGTCCCTGCTCGAACGGCTGCCGTTCCCCGTCGGCTACGGCGTGGAACTGGGCCTTCTGGTGGATGCGCTGCACACGGTGGGGCTGGACGCGCTGGCCCAGGTGGACGTGGGCGTGCGCAAGCACCGCCACCAGGACGGGCAGGCGCTCGGCCGGATGGCCGCCGCGATCTACCGCACCGCGCAGCTCCGGCTGGCCCGCGGACACCTGGTGCGACCTGCGCTCACGCAGTTCGAGCGGGGCCCGGAAGGGTTCGTTCCAAGGACGTACGCGGTGGACACGGAGGAGCGGCCGCCGATGGCCGGAATACCCGAGTACGCGAAGCGGCACGCCGCGTAAGCGTACGTTTGAGCGGTTCTCCCCGGGGCAAGGCTGGGCACATGGTCGCTGAGCACGTGCCCACCGCATCGATCGCCGCCGCCGCACCGATCGTGGTCGCCTCCAACCGCGGCCCGGTCTCGTACCGGCGCGGGGCGGACGGCAGCCTCGTGGCCGGGCGGGGCGGCGGAGGGCTCGTCTCCGGGCTGAGCTCGATAGAGCGCGAGGCCGGAGCCGTGTGGGTGTGCGCCGCGCTCGGCGACGACGACCGCGAGGCGGCCCGCGCGGCCGGCCGAAGACTCGACCCGGGCGACACCGGCGGGCACCGCGTGCGAATGCTGGACATCCCGCCCGGGACGTTCGCCGCCGCGTACAACGGCATCGCCAATTCGGTGCTGTGGTTCGTGCACCACATGCTCTACCAGACCCCTCTGGAGCCCGTCTTCGACAAGGCGTTCCGGGAGCAGTGGGCGGCCTACGAGGCGTACAACGCGGCCTTCGCCGACGCCGTCGCCGAGGAGGCCGCGGAGGGCGCCGCGGTGCTCGTGCAGGACTACCACCTGGTGCTCGTGCCGGGCCTGCTCCGGGCGCGCCGCCCCGACCTGCGCATCGGCCACTTCTCGCACACCCCGTGGGCCCCGCCGGACTACTTCCGGATGCTGCCGGACGACGTGGCCGGGCAGCTGCTGCGCGGCGTGCTCGGCGGCGACCGGGCCGCCTTCCTGACCTCGCGCTGGGCCGAGGCCTTCGCCGCGTGCTGCGCGGACGTGCTGGGCGCGGAGGTCGTCCGCGACGGCGAGGGGCGGGCGGCCGAGGTGCGGTTCGAGGGCCGGGCGACGCGGCTGGGCGTGCACGGCCTCGGGGCCGACGGGGACTTCCTGCGCGAGCGGGCGCACCGGGCGGACGTCGAGGAGCGCATGGCGGCGCTGCGGGCGCAGATCGGCCCGGACCGCAGGACGATCGTGCGCGTGGACCGCACGGAGCTGTCGAAGAACATCGTGCGGGGGCTGCACGCGTACCGGCGGCTGCTGGAGGAGCACCCGCAGTGGCGCGGCAGGGTCGTGCACGTCGCGTTCGCCTATCCGTCGCGGCAGGACCTCGCCGTCTACCGCGACTACACCGCCGAGGTGGAGCGGGTCGCCCGAGAGATCAACTCCGCGTTCGGCACGGAGGGCTGGGAGCCGGTCGCCCTGCACGTCAAGGACGACTTCGCGCGCTCGCTGGCCGCGTACCGGATCGCGGACGTGGCCCTGGTGAACCCCATCCGCGACGGGATGAACCTGGTGGCCAAGGAGGTTCCGGTGGTCTCCGACCACGGGTGTGCGCTGGTGCTGTCGCGGGAGGCGGGCGCTGCGGCCGAGCTGGGCGACGAGGCGATCCTGGTGAATCCGTACGACGTGGAGGCCACGGCGCGCGCGCTGCACCTGGCGCTGCTGATGGACCCCGGGGAGCGGGCGGAGCGCACGAAGCGGCTGGCCGCGGCGGCGACGGCGCTGCCGCCGGCGCGCTGGTTCACGGACCAGCTGCGGGCGCTGTAGCCCTCCCGGCCCCCACCGGCCTCCGCTTTTTCGCACCGGTCTCCCGGTTTCCGCGCCGGAGCCCGGACCGTACGCCCCCGGCCGCGGTCCGAGCGGCCGGCGCTTCAGCGCCCCTGGCTGCCCGCATCCGGGCCCGGGTAGCCAGGATCCATGTCAAATGTCCCACGTTGGGCTGTACTTGCCGCGGCGTGCGCCGCTGTCGTGGCCGCCCTCGGCGGCTGCTCCTCGGACTCCTCCAAGAGCGACGACGCCAAGAAACCGGCGTCAGCGAAACCGTCGGGGGGCGCCTCGTCCGGGGGCGCGGCGTCCGGTACGCCGTCGGGCCCGTCGTCCGGCAAGCCGCCCTCCGGTTCCTCCGTCCCCGCCGACGGTCCGATACCCGCGGGCCCCGGGCCGCAGCCGTCCTACACCGTCCAGCAGCAGCCCGCCGCCGGCAGCTGCCACTACCGCTTCACCCCGGCCAAGGAACCGCTCCCCGACCCCGCGTGCACGCCGGGCGCGACCAACCCCAAGGTCACCCAGGCCACGCTCAAGACGACGATCTGCCGCAGCGGCTACACCGCCGGCATCCGGCCGCCCACGAACATCACCAGCCGCGAGAAGAGCGCCAACGCCGCCTCGTACGGCTACAAGGGGTCGCTGCGCGAGGCCGAGTACGACCACCTGATCAGCCTGCAGCTCGGGGGCGACCCCAACGACCCGCGCAACCTGTGGGTGGAGCCGCCCTCGCCCGGCCACCAGGACGGCAAGGGGCCGAACAACCCGAAGGACGTGGTCGAGACCAAGCTCAAGAACGCCATCTGCAACGGCAAGACGGACCTGGTCAAGGCCCAGAAGGCCATCGCGCGCGACTGGACGACGGCGCTGGACGCCGTCGGCGTCACGGACAAGGGGGCGAAGGGCGAGACGGTGGCCGACCCGGACGACAACGGCTGAGCCGGGCCGGCGACAACGGCTGAGCGGGACCGACGACTACGGCTGAACGGGTCCGGGTTCAGGCGTCGCCGAGGCGGTCGGCGAGGGCGGTCAGCAGTTCCACGACGCCGCCCGGCCCGCCGACCACGACATCGGCACGGTCGGCGAGCTCGGCGACCTCGGAGCTGCCGCTGCACACCAGCAGCCCCGGCAGCCCCTCGGAGCGCAGTTTCTCCACGGCTGCGAAGGCGGCGAGGTCGCCGAGGTCGTCCCCCGCGTAGAGGATCGAGCGCGCGCCGCTCTCGCGCACGTACGAGGTGAGGGCGGCGCCCTTGTCGACGCCCGGCGGGCGCAGCTCCAGCACCAGCCGGCCGGGCTCGACGATCAGTCCGTGCCGGTCGGCGAGCGCGTGCAGCGGTCCGCGCAGGGCGTCGAACGCGTCCTGCGGGTGGGGGGCCCGCCGGGTGTGCACGGCGACGGCGCGGCCCTTGTCCTCGATCCAGGTGCCCCGGCCCGCGCCCGAGCCGGCCAGGATCCCCGGCAGCTCCGTCCGGGCGGCCGCGACGCCGGGGGGCGGGGCGTCGGCGGTCACGGTGTCGGCCACGGCGTCCCAGCGCTCGGCGCCGTAGTGGCCGAGGACCACGAGCCGCTCCAGGCCGGCGACCCCGGCGAAGCCGCCGTGGTGGACGGCGACGGCGGCCGGGCGGCCGGTGATCACGGCGACGGACCCGAGCCGCGGGGCGAGCCGGGCCAGCGCGGCCACGGCGCCGGGGTGGGCCCGGGCCTGCTCGGGGTCGGGGACGATCTCGGCGAGCGTCCCGTCGAAGTCGAGCGCGACAACCGCGCGTTGCGGATCGGCCAGGAGGGCGGCGAGACCGTCGCGGCCGGCGGGGGTGGAGGGGACGGGGAGGGAGTGGCTGCCCATGGGGCCGACCCTACTCGGCGGGACCCTCCCGCTACCGGCGTTCGCGCCGGGCGTCCCGGATGCGTCGCAGCCGGTTCACGGTGACGGGGTCGTGGGCGAGGGCCCGCGCGTCGTCCAGGAGGGCGCCCAGCAGCTGGTAGTAGCGGGTCGGGGTCATCCCCAGGCGCTCGCGGACAGCGCGTTCCTTGGCGCCGGGCCCGGAGAAGGACCGGCGCTCCAGGGCGAGCACGGCGAGGTCCAGCTCGGAGAGCTCGCGCCCGGAGGCGGCCCCCTCGGGGTGCTCCCCTTCGGAGGGCTCGCCGTGCTGTTCGTCGCTCACGCCGCCCAGCCTACTTTCCGGCGCCGGCCAGCTCCGTGGCGTCGGCCTCGCGCTGGATCTCGCCCAGGACGCTCGCGGGGTCGCCGCCCTTGGTGACGACCGAGCCGATCTTCTCCTTGAGGGCCTTGCTGACCTTCGCCCAGGACGTCTTGTCGACGGGGTAGAAGACGGCGTTGTCGAGCTGCTCCAGGAACGGCTTCAGGTGCGCCTTGCTGCTGTCGGCGCGCATCTTGTCGGAGGCGCTGCTGGTCACCGGCAGCAGGTCGTACTGGTTGGTGAAGTTCAGGACGTTCTTGGTGCTGTAGACGAAGTCGAGGAAGAGGCCGACCTCCTCGCGGTGGCCGCCCGCCTTGAACGCCATGATCCAGTCGGCGACGCCCATGGTCGCCTTGGCCTTGCCCGACTTGCCCGGCAGCGGGGCCGTCCCGTACTTGATGCCCGCGGCGTCGGCCTGCTTCATCAGCGTCGGGTGGCCGTTGAGCATGCCGACCTGGCCCTTGCAGAAGGCGTCGAAGACCTCCTGGCGGTTGGTGCGGGCGGGATCACCGGGGCCGGTGAGGCCCTTGCCGACGAGCTCGTCGCGCAGCCACTTGAAGGTGTCGACGTTGTCGTCGGAGTTGATCGTGTACGTGCCGTCGTGGTCGGTGTAGCCGCTGCCGCCGCTGAGCATCCACAGCAGGGTCTCGGCGGGCGCCTCCTCCGGGCCGAGCGGCAGCCCGTACGGGATCTTGACCCCCGCGGTCTGGAGCTTCTTGGCCGCGGCCTGCAGCTCGTCCCAGCTCTCGGGGGCCTTGGCTATGCCGGCCTTCGTGAAGAGGGACTTGTTGTAGAAGAGCATGCGGGTGCTGGAGACGAACGGCAGGCCGTACTGCACGCGGGCCACCTCGCCCGCGCGGGCGATGGAGGGGATGATGTCGGCCTGGGTGGGGATCTTCAGCAGCTGGTCGGCGCTGTAGAGCTTGCCGGAGGCGGCGAAGTCGGCGTAGGCGCCGATCTGCGCGACGTCCGGGGCCTTGCCGGCCGCGACCATGTCGGCGACCTTCTTGTCGACCTCGGTCCAGCTGAGGACGGTGGCCTCGACCTTGACGCCCTTGTTCTGGGCCTCGAAGGCGCGGGCGAGGGCGTCCCAGTAGTTCTGGGAGTGGTTCGCCGCCTTGTCGCCGTAGTCGGCCGCGACGACGCGCAGCGTCTTGCTGCCCGAGCCGCCGTCGCTGCCGCACGCCGTCAGTGCGGGCGCCAACGCCGCCGTGGCGGCACCTGCCGCCGTCAGACCCAAGAACCGCCGCCGCTGCACTACTGCTTCCCACCTTCGGGGTTTGTTTGGAGACCGTGAGTTTCCCCCGCGGGCCACCATACGTTCCAGCCGGTTCCGGTTTCGCTTCGGTATCGCTCTTCCCGCGGCCGGCGGGGGCTGCTAAGCACGGGGATCACACGGAGATCACCGGTGTAAGGAGACGAAAGCGCATGTCCGAGCCCTCTCTCACCTCTCTGGAGATCACTACGCAGCCCGTCTGCTGGCGGCGGGCGGCCGAGGCCGCGGCGAGTGCGGCCGGCCTGCCGAGGCCGGGGGAACGGGTGGCCGTGACCGGCTGCGGCACGTCGTGGTTCATGGCGCAGGCGTACGCGGCGCTGCGGGAGGCCTCCGGCCAGGGCGAGACGGACGCGTTCCCGGCGTCGGAGTTCCCGGTGTCGCGCACGTACGACCGGCTGGTGGTGATCACCCGCTCCGGGACGACGACGGAGGTCCTCGACCTGATCGCGGAGGTGCGCGAGCGGTGGGAGGTGCTCGCGGTGACCGCGGACGCGGCGTCGCCGGTGGTGCGGGCGGCCGACGAGGCGGCGGTCCTGGCCTGGGCGGACGAGGAGTCGGTCGTCCAGACGCGGTTCGCGACGACGGCGCTGGCGTTCCTGCGGGCGGGCCTGGAGCTCACCGGCCGGCTGCCGGAGGGCGTGAAGCGGCTCGCGGAGGCGGCGGCGGACGCGGAGACGGCGGTGATCGAGCCGCTGCCGCGGGCGGTGCTGTCCGCGGAGCAGTGGACGTTCCTGGGCGGCGGCTGGGCGTACGGGCTCGCGCAGGAGGCGGCGCTGAAGATGCGTGAGGCGGCGGGGGCGTGGACGGAGTCGTACCCGGCCATGGAGTACCGCCACGGCCCGGTGTCGATCACGGGCCCGGGCCGCGCGGCCTGGATCCTGGGCGCCGCGCCGGAGGGTCTGGAGGCGGACGTCTCGCGCACGGGCGGCGTTCTGGTGTCGGACGGCGGGCGCCTGGACCCGATGGCGGACCTGATCCGCGCCCAGCGCCTGGCGGTGGCGGTGGCGGAGTCCCGAGGCCTGAACCCGGACGCTCCTAAGGGGCTGACGCGGAGCGTGATCTTGAACGGCTAGCGCCGTTCCGCCGCGGCGGATCCGTGAGCACGAGCGCCCAACCCGCCGGAGACCCGCCTCTTCCCTCCGCCGCGGCGGATCCGTGCGCGCGACCGCACCCTCGCCACGCCGGGCCGGCACTCCACCCGCCGCAACGGCGCGCAACCACACCGCCGCGGCATCCGGCGGTGCCGAACCGACCCGAAGCACGTACGGCACGGCACCGCCGGCCACGCCCGTGGAGGCTGAGCACCGCCGCGGCGGGCCGAGCCTCCCGTGACCCCGGCAGGCCGCCGCCCCGGGGCACCCGCCGGGAAACACCCACCCACGGGTGAGTGGACTAGACCTTTCGACCGCGGACACGCGACACTGTCCCCGTGAGACACGTCATCGCGCTCGACGTCGGCGGCACCGCCATCAAGGCCGCCCTGATCGGCCCGGACCACGAGCTGCTGCACGAAGCCCGGCGGCCCACGGGCCGCGAGCAGGGGCCGGAGGCCGTGGTGGCCGGGATCCTGGAGTTCGCCGCCGAGCTCGCCGCCGCCGGCGAGGCCGCCTACGGGGAGCCCGCGGCCGCCGCGGGCCTCGCCGTGCCCGGCATCGTCGACGCCGCCGCCGGCACCGCCGTCTACGCCGCCAACCTCGGCTGGCGCGACGTCCCGCTGCGCGACCTGCTGAGCCGCCGCCTCGGAGGCACCCCCGTGGCCCTCGGCCACGACGTCCGCACGGGCGGCCTCGCCGAGGGCCGCCTCGGCGCCGGCGAGGGCGCGGACCGCTTCCTGTTCGTCGCCCTCGGCACCGGCATCGCCGGAGCCATCGGCATCGACGGCCGCATCGAGGCCGGCGCCCACGGCTGCGCGGGCGAGATCGGCCACATCGCCGTGCGTCCCGGCCCGGCCGGCCGGCCGTGCGGCTGCGGC
>NZ_PXWG01000148.1 GCF_003011965.1 Streptosporangium nondiastaticum | reverse complement strand
CGCGACCGGTGCGGCGGCCGCGGGCCCGGCGGGTCCGGCCGCGCGGCGCGCCGGCGGCGGCGTCGACTGGAGCGAGCTCGAACGCCGTCTGTCGGGTGACCTCGTCCTGCCCTCGGACACCGGCTACGAACGGGCCAGGAAGCTCTACAGCGGCCAGTTCGACGGGATCCGGCCGCAAGCGGTGGCCTACTGCCGGAGCGAGGAGGACGTCCGGACGACGCTCGCGTTCGCCCAGGACCACGCCCTGCCCCTCGTGCCCCGCAGCGGCGGGCACAGCTTCGGCGGCTACTCCACGGGCGAGGGCATCGTCCTCGACCTCTCGCGGCTCAGCACGGTGGGGCTGACATCCCGGAACACCGTCGTCATGGGGGCCGGCACCCAGCAGGTGGACG
Source organism: Streptosporangium nondiastaticum (assembly GCF_003011965.1). Lineage (GTDB taxonomy): Bacteria > Actinomycetota > Actinomycetes > Streptomycetales > Streptomycetaceae > Streptomyces > Streptomyces nondiastaticus. Next base: position 16,142 of record NZ_PXWG01000148.1, on the reverse strand, counting down.
CCCTGACGGCGCTGTCGCCGCGCGGCGTCACGGTGGCGGGCGGCAACTGCCCTGGCGTCTGCCCCGGCGGATTCGTCCCCGGCGGCGGACTGGGCTGGCAGACCCGCAAGTTCGGCATGGCCTGCGACCGCCTGGTCTCGGCCCGGATCGTCCTGGCCGACGGGCGGGCCGTCACCGCGTCCGCCACCGAGCACCCGGATCTCTTCTGGGCGACGCGCGGCGGCGGTGGCGGCAACTTCGGCGTGATCACCAGCCTGGAGCTGCGGCCCACGGACGTGCCCACCCTCGTCAGCTACAACCTCACCTGGCCGTGGGAGGCCGCGCAGCGGGTCGTCGAGGCGTGGCAGCACTGGATCATCGACGGCTCCCGGGACCTGGGCGCCGCCCTGGCCGTGCAGTGGCCGGACGCCGGGACCGGAGCCCCGGTGGTCGTCGTCAACGGAGCCTGGCTCGGCGCGCCCGACGCCCTCGGCCCCGTACTGGACTCCCTGGTGGCGTCGGTGGGCCGGGCGCCCGCCACGCGGTCGGCGAAGCGGCAGTCCGCGCACGACGCGATGATGGCGCAGTACGGCTGTGCCGAGCTGTCGCCGGAGCAGTGCCACACCGTGGGCTACTCGCCCGAGGCGGCCCTGCCCCGGCAGAACTTCTCCATCGACCGCAACCGGCTCTTCTCCGCGGCCATCCCGGTGCGGGGCGTCGAGCAGATCCTGGAAGCCTTCGCCGCAGGCCCCCGGGCCGGGCAGTTCCGCTTCCTGAGCTTCTTCGCCCTCGGCGGCGCCGCCAACCGCCCCGACCGCTCCACCACCGCCTACGTGCACCGCGACACCCAGTTCTACCTGGGCTTCTCGCTCGCCCTGAACAAACCGGACTACAGCCGCGAGGACGAGTCCGCCGGCCGGGCCTGGGCCGCGCGCGGGCTGCACGCCCTCGACCCGCACTCCAACGGCGAGAGCTACCAGAACTTCATCGACCCCGAGCTGGCCGACTGGCGCACCGCCTACTACGCCGAGAACTACGGCCGGCTGACCGCGGTCAAGCGCGCCTACGACCCGCACCGCTTCTTCTCCTTCGCCCAGGCCGTCGGCTGACCGAAGCGCGCCCCCTACGCAGCCGTGCGCCGCGGACTTCCATGTGATTGAGTGAAGTCCGGTTCAATGGTGGACAGTTGAGGTGGAGGGGGCGGGCGTGCCGTTACTGCCGGGAGAGAAGGTGGAGCTGATCCGCTGGCCGGCGGAGTCCGACCGCCGGGAGCGCTGCCGCGACCGCGGCGTCATGCGGATCCTGGTGCTGGAGGCGGGCGCGGAGGCGCCCCCGAGCCCGGACCTCCGGGAGGACTGGGTGCGCGCCCCCATCAGCTCCGGGGACCTCCGCGCCCGTGCCGAGGCGCTGCGGATGCGGGCGGCCGCGGAATCCCGGCCCGTCGTCGAGCCCAACGGCGTCCTGTGCTTCCGCCGCCGCTCCGCGCTCCTCTCGCCCACCGGCGCGCACCTGGTGGCCCGGCTGGCCGAGTCCTACACCGAGGTCGTCGCCCGCGACGACCTGCTCGCCCCGCAGCCCGGCCGGCCCCCGCTCAGCCGCAACGCGCTCGACCTGCACATCATGCGCATCCGCCGCCGGCTGTCGGCGCTGGACCTGCGCGTGCGCACCGTCCGCGGCCGCGGCTACGTCCTGGAGGCGGCACAGCGGTCGGAGCCCTGAGCCGGCCCGCACCATCCGCACAGCTCGCACCGTACGCACCACCCCGTACGTACGCATCACCCCGCACCGACCGCGTCGGCGCGCACCCGCGAGCGCCGGCGTACCCACGAGCGAGGAGGGCCGCCGTGCCGCAGCCGCAGCAGAACCCCGCCGGACGCCACAGCCCCGTCAGCCCCGCAAGCCCCGACAGTCCCGCCGGCCCTATCAGCCGCGTCGACGTGCACCTGGGCGAGCGCTCCTACGCCGTCCACGTCGGGCCCGGGGCGCGGAAGCTCCTGCCGGACGTCGTGGCGGCCCTGGGCGCAAGGCGGGCCGCGGTCGTCACCGCACGGCCGCCGGAGACGGTGCCCGACCCCGGCGTGCCGTCGACGGTCGTCCGGGTGCGCGACGGAGAACGGCACAAGACCTTGGCCACCGTGGAGGACCTGTGCCGGCGGTTCACCGCCTTCGGCATCACCCGTCACGACGTGGTCGTCTCCTGCGGAGGCGGGACGACCACCGACACGGCCGGGCTGGCGGCCGCGCTCCACCACCGCGGGGTGCCCGTGATCCACCTGCCCACCACGCTCCTGGCCCAGGTGGACGCGAGCGTCGGCGGCAAGACCGCGGTCAACCTGCCCGAGGGAAAGAACCTCGTCGGCGCCTACTGGCAGCCCGCCGCCGTGCTGTGCGACACCACCTACCTGGAGACGCTGCCCGCCGAGGAGTGGACCAACGGCTACGGCGAGATAGCGCGCTGCCACTTCATCGGCGCGGGCGACCTGCGCGGGCTCGGCGTCCACGAGCAGGTCACCGCGAGCCTGCGGCTGAAGGCTTCCATCGTCTCGGCCGACGAACGCGACACCGGCAGGCGGCATGTCCTCAACTACGGCCACACCCTGGGCCACGCTCTGGAGGCGGCCACCGGATTCGCCGTCCGCCACGGCATCGGGGTGGCCGTCGGCACGGTCTTCGCGGGCCGGCTGGCCCTGGCCCTGGGCCGGATCACGGCCGAGCGCGCGGAGGAGCACGCCCGGGTCGTCCGCGACTACGGCCTGCCCGGCGCCCTCCCGCAGGACGCCGACGCGACCCTGCTGACCACCCTGATGCGGCGCGACAAGAAGGCCGCGGGCGACGGCCTGGCCTTCGTCCTCGACGGGCCGCGGGGCGCCGAACTCGTCCCGGGCGTCCCCGAGGACGTGGTCCTGCGCACCCTCGACGGCATGCCGAGGCAGGGCGGGCCCGCGAGGCCGTAGCAGGACAGCCTCGCGGGCCCGCGCCCGCTCACCCCTTCCGCGTCACGGGCGCCGCGCCACGAGCAGCAGGTAGCCGAACTCCTTGATGCCGACCAGGTCGCCCGGGTCGAACTGGTCCACCATCTCCTCCCCGAACTCCTCCGTGAGCCGCTGCTTCGCCGCGCTGATGCGCTCGGAGAGCAGGACGAACGTCTTCTCCAGCGTCTGGTCGCTGATGTCCAGGAACTCCTCCAGCCACAGCCCGGCCCCGCGCAGCAGGGGCGGGTAGGACTCGGCGGTCACCATCGTCATCATGAAGTCGTGCAGGTAGCGCCGTACGGCGGCCTGCCCGGCGGCGGGGATGGGGGCGCGCTCGAAGAAGTCGGTGAGCACCACCCGGCCGCCCGGCCGCAGCACCCGGCCCACGTGCGCGAGCACCTGGGCGCGGTCGGGCATGTGGATGATCGACTCCAGGGCGATGACCGCGTCGAAGCTGCCGTCCTCGAAGGGCAGTTCCATCGCGTCGGCCTGCCGGAACCGCGCCCGTTCGGCGACGCCGGAGGCCTCCGCCAGCGCGTTGGCCCGGGCGATCTGCTCCGCGCTGACGGAGACGCCGGTGACGTCCGCGCCCGTGCGGCGGGCGATGCGCACCCCCGGCGTGCCCACGCCGCAGCCCAGGTCGAGGACGCGCGACCCGGCGCCGATGCGCAGCCGGTCGGCCATCATGTCGGTGAGCCGGTCGGTCGCCTCCTCCAGCGGCACCCGGCTGTCGGGGGAGTCCCAGTACCCGAAGTGCAGGTTCTCGCCCAGGGAGGCGGAGCCCAGGGCGGTGAACCGGTCGTAGAGCGCGCCCACCTCGGCGGACACGGGCGACGGCATGGGCAGTTCGGACAGGTCGGAGTGCGGCATGGAAACCCTCTCTGAGAGATGTGTGCGGCAGGCCGGAGGTCAGCACAGGCGGAGGTCGCGGTACACGGCGTCGGCGATGCGGAGGATGCGCTCGCGGTGCCGTTCGTGCTCCACCTTGCCGTTGAGGTGGACGGCCACGGTGAGCCCCGCGTCGGGGTCCGCGAACGCCACCGCGGTCCACAGGCCGTCGTGCCCGTAGGACCGGGGGGAGGTGTGGGTGCCGAAGCTGGTGAACTCCTCGCCCAGGTGGCGGCATTCGAGGCGGAACCCCATGCCCCAGTCGGCGTTCCCGTACCGGTCGCGCAGGCCGGTGCGGTGCCGGGCGGTCAGCGCGGCGACGGTCGGCGGCGCCAGGACGCGCCCGCCGGGGGCGTCACCGCCGCGCAGCAGCATGGCGAGGAAGCGGCCGAGGTCGCTCAGCGGCCCCCGGGTGTTCACGCCGGGGATGCACCGGGTGGTGGCGGCCTCGGTGGACCACCAGTGGGTGGGCTGGGGAGCCGAGCGGGGGTTGCTCACGTGGATCAGCGGCAGCCGGTCCCCGAAGGCCGTGAAGTCCTCCGGCGTCAGGTGCACGCGCGTGCCCGTCATGCCGCACGGCCCGAGGATCTCCTGCTCGACGTACGGGCGGTACTCCCTGCCGTCGACCACGGGGAGGATCCGGGCCAGGACGAACCAGGCCCACCACTGGCTGTAGTTGACGCCCGGGGCCCGCCGGGACCAGGGCGGGACCGCGACGCCGAGGGCCCGTCGCAGGCGCTCGTCGTCCGGCCCGGCGACCACGCCGTGGAGAGGGTCGTCGCCGGTCGGCAGCGGGCCGGTGTGCGTGAGCAGGTCCATCGAGGTGATGGACTCCTTGCCCGCCCGGCCGAACGCGGGCACGTAGTGGGCGACGGGCAGGTACGGGTCGTACGCCCCGGCTTCCCAGAGCCGGCCGAGTGCCGCCGACAGCAGGGGCTTGGCGCAGCAGTACCACAGGGGCAGCGAGCGGTGGGTCATCGGGACGCCGGGCCGGGCCTCGCCCAGGCCCGCGTCCGCCAGGGTGACTCCGTCGAGGGAGACGTGCAGCTGTGCCCCCGGCGTCGAGGCGCCCACTTCGCGCTCCAGCTCGTGCACGGTGCCGGGCAGGGCCTCCCGGGCGTGCTCAACGGCCTCGGCCGCCCCGGCCGTTTCCTCGGCCCCCGTCGCCCCATCGGTAGGCGACGCTTCCCTCGGCCCGGCCGGCCCGGCCGCGGCCCGCAGCGCCGCCACGTGCCCCGCCCCGTCCCGCCGGAGCGCCGCGTCGACGAAGAACAGCAGGCTGAAGTTGCCCTCGGCGCGCACGTCACCGCGCTCGAAGACGCCGACGCGCTCCTGCGGCGAGCCCAGCAGCAGCGCGCGGGCCGCCGCGTGCGGCAAGGCGATCCGCAGCCCCGGCGCCTCGCCTTCGGCGGTCGCGACGCCGAGGCGGCCCGCGGCCAGGTCCACATCCACGTCCACCGCAGGGGGAGCTCCGGGCGGCGGGTCGATGATCTCCAGCCGGAGCGTCACGGTGTCGCGCACGCCGGCGGGCGGGCGTTCGAGGGAGCGGCCGGCGGCGAGCCAGGCCGCGGACAGGAACGGGCCGGCGGGCTTCGTACCGGCGGGCTTCGTGTCGGGCACCGGGCTCACTCCTCTGCCCCGCCGGTCCCGGCGGCGGGACCGGCGGTCGTGTCGATGCGGGGGGCGATCTCGGTGAGGAGCCGGTCCAGGCTCGTGGTGTCCGGGTAGTCGCGGAACCACAGCACGAACTCCTCCACGCCCGCCGCGAGCAGGCTCCGCGCGCGGTCCGTGATCTGATCGGGCGTGCCGTACAGGCTCCGCCGCGCCAGCAGGTCGGGGTGGTGGCTCCAGAACTGCACCTCGTGCGGGGAGCACAGCCACCGGTCGCGCTCCAGCACGGAGCCGAAGACGCGGCACTCGGCCGCCCAGGCGTGCCGCACCCCGCCGGGGTCCGTCCCGAGGGCCGTCCTGCGCTTGCCGAACTCCTCTACGGAGGCGGCCACTTGGCGCGTCTCGCCGGTCCACTGGACAGCGGTGCACTCCCTTACGGCGGCGTCCGCGGGCAGGCGCGCCCCGGCCCCCTCCTCCCCGGCGTCCAGGCGCAGGACCAGCGGCAGCGGATCCTGGCGCGGCACCGGTACGCAGTGCGCCGCCGTCAGCCGCACGTGTTCCCCGGTGAGGGTCACCGGCCGGCCGCTCCACAGCGCGCGCAGCGCCTCGGCCGTCTCACCGACGGCGCGGTGGGCCCGCTCGTCGCCGGGGGAGGGCCCGCCGGCGGACGGCCCATCAGCCGGCTCGTCGGGCGGGGCGACCCCTGTGGACCGGTGCTCCGGCACGTACGCGGCGGCGGTGAGGCCCAGCGCGAGCCGCCCGCCGCAGATGTGGTCCGTGCTCGCCGCCCGCTTGGCGAGCAGGGCGGCGTTGCGGAAGGGCGCCGCCGGGGAGAGCAGGCCCAGCTCCAGCCCGGGCACCGCGGCCGCCAGCCCGGCCAGCGCCGTCCAGCCCTCCCAGACGGGCTCGGGCGCGCGCCGGGGCGTGGTGTCCGTGCGGTCCAGCAGCCACAGCGCGCCCCGCCCGTGCCGCCGGACGGTGCGGGCGGTCTCCAGCAGCAGCTGCCAGCCCTCGGGCCCGCCGGTGCCGGCCAGTTCACCGGCCGCCCCCTGCGGGGCGACGACGCTCCAGCGCGGTGCGGCCGCCGTCATCCGCGCCCCCCGCCGCAGACGAGCGCGAGCAGGTGCCACGGCTGGTCGAGCAGGAAGTCGGGGCGCTCCGCGCGCAGCCGCTCCGCCGAGCCCTCGCCCCAGGTGACGCCGGCGGTGGCCGTGCCGGCGGCGCGCCCGCTGCGGATGTCGATCACCGCGTCGCCGACCATGACCGCTCCGCCGGGCGGCGCGCCGAGCCGGCGCAGCGCTTCGAGGACGATGTCCGGGTGCGGTTTGGGCCGCGGGACCTCGTCGCTGCCGACCACCTCGTCGAGCAGGGGCAGCAGCCCGGTCCGGTCCAGGACGGCGCGGGCCCGGGAGCCGGACTTGCCGGTGGCGATGGCGGTGCGCACGCCCCGGTCGCGCAGGACGGCCAGCAGCTCCGGTACGTGCGGGTAGACCTTGACCCGGTCCATCAGCTCGTGGCTCGCCCGGACGAACGGCCCCTCCATCTCGCCGGGCAGGCCCATCAGCCGCATGATGTCCGGGAAGTAGCGCCCCTGGTGGGTGACGTACTCCTCGAAGGGCGGCTCGCCCGTGCCCACCACCTCGCGGTAGGCGATCGCGAACGCCTCGCGCATGACGTCGAAGCTGTCGATGAGGACGCCGTCGAGGTCGAAGACCACAGTGGCGAAGCGGCCGGGAGCGGGGGCGGCGGTCTGCGGCGGGACGGCCGGGGAGGCCGCGGCGGAGCGGGGCGGGGGAGTCAGGGGCATGGCAGGAGCTCCGTGGGTAGGGACGCCGGGGCCCACACCCCGGCGTGGCTGACGACTTTCGTGAAGCGGTCCGTGAGCCGGTGGAAGACGGCTCCCGGGGACGCGGCCGGCGGGTGGGCCGCCGCGTCCAGCCCGCCCCAGGCGGCCATGGCCCGCAGCAGCAGCGGATCGGCCGGCACCCACCGGCCGTCCACCAGGAACTCCGCCCAGCAGTGCGGGGTGGAGTACGGTCTGGCCACGAGCAGCCCGAAGGCGAAGCGGACGCCGAGCCCGCGCCGTTCGCCCTCCGCCACCAGCCACGCGGCCGCGCCCCCGCAGTCCGCCATGCAGGTCCGCCACATGAACTCCGGGTCCCAGCGGACGGCCTCCGGCAGCAGGAAGAAGCCGACCGGCTCCAGGGCGCGCAGCAGCTCCAGGACGGGCCGGGGGAAGGCCGGCCACTCCCGGCGCGGCCGTACGGTGAGCCGGGTCAGGCGGGCGTCCGCGGGCGGGCCCGCCACCACTCGGCGCCGCCCGCCGGACAGCAGCACTCCGTACGGGCAGGGGCCGGCGTGGCCGGGCACCGGGCACGCCGCCTTCACCTCGACCAGCAGGGGCGGGGCACCGGGGACCGAGGCCGTGCGCAGGGCCGCCGCCCAGGAGCGGACGGCCCGCCGCTGCACCGAGGCGAGCCCGAGGTGCAGGGCGGTGTTGCCGAGGTCGTAGCCGTCGAAGAGCCGGCCGGGTCCGTGGCCGGCGTGGGGCAGCCCGGCCGCGGTGAGCTCGTCCAGCAGCTCCGGTCCGATGCGGTGCAGGCGGCGCGCGCCCTGTTCGTCCACGGCGAAGCGGCGGTGCTCGTCGGGGACGAGCAGCAGCCGGTCCACGAGGGGGCGCAGCTCCCGCGCCGAGGGCGGCCGGGTCGGCACGTGAACGCTGATCTCCTCATCCTTTCGCCGAAGCGGGGTGGGGCGCGGCCGGGGCGGCCGCGGGTCAGTCGAGGTAGCCGAGGGCCTGGAGGCGGGCGGCCACCTGTTCCTCGTCGCCCGGGGTGTACGCGGGGAGCGGCGCGTAGGGGGAGTGGTCGCGCAGCGCGGGGATCACCTCGCGGGCGAACAGTTCCAGGGACTCGGCACGGTGCCGCTCCTCCAGGCCCCCGAAGGCGAACTCGCCCAGCACGGTGTTGAAGTGGCCTTCGGCGGCCGCGGCCCGGATCCTCTCGGTCACTGTCCGGGGCGAACCGACGAAGACGAGGTTGTGGTCGAGGAGGAAGCCGAAGTCGCCCGAGCCGGCGAGGATGTCGGGCGTGCTGAGCTTGCTGGCCGGGGCGTGCTGCTCGCCGGAGCGCCGCACGGAGCCGTACTGGAGGGTCTTGGTGAAGGTCTCGGTGATGTGCGCGGCCGCGCGTGCCTCGGCCTCGACGTCGGTGGGCGCCACGTGGACGAGGGTCCAGTAGCCGATGTCGGGGTCGGTGGCGTGGCCGTGCTCGCGCCACCAGTCGAGGTAGTGGCGGTAGACGAGGCCCATGGAGGCGCGCGGCACGATCATCGTCGAGCCGGTGTGCGCGCCGACCGAGCTGAGGTAGCGCAGGGTGTTGCGGTTGGTGGTGGGCACCCACAGCGGCGGATGCGGGCGCTGCAGGGAGGGGAAGGAGAGCGTGACGTCCCGCACTTGGTGCACGGGCCCCTCGAAGTCGATGGCGCCGTCGCTGTCGAGCGCGGTGCGCAGCAGCTCGACGGCCTCCCGGGTCAGCTCGTGGCGGTTCGCGAAGTCGGCGCCGAAGGGCAGGAAGGGCTCGGGGCTGACGCCCGAGGCCAGCCCCACCTCCAGCCGGCCGCCCAGTAAGTGGTCGAGGGTCGCGACCTCCTCGACCAGGTGCATCGGGTGGCGCAGCGGCGGCACCCAGCCCATCGGCCCCACACGGATCCGCTCGGTGTGCAGGGCCGCGCCCGTGCAGAACACCGCCGGGGAGGACATCCAGCTCTCCTGCGGCGTGCAGTGGTGCTCGACGGAGAAGGCGTAGTCGAGGCCGAGCCGGTCGGCGTCGCGGATCTCGCGCCAGAGTTCGGCGTAGCGCTGCCCGGGGGTGATGCCGGGGCGGCCCCAGACGTGGGTGAAGTAGGCGAACTTCATGAGACCTCCCGCAGGGTCCGGCCGGCGGCCGAGTAGATGTGGTCGATGCAGGAAGCGAGGATGGTCACTTCGGCCATCGAGCCCTCGCCCAGGCCGGACGCCGGCCGCCCGCCGCGCGGGCCCCCGAGCCGGCGGGCGAGCTCGTCGACCTGCCGCTCGTACTCGATGCCCACGGGCTCGTCCGGCAGCGCGATGGACTCCTCGCGGCCCATGCGCAGCACGGTGAGGGAGGAGCGCGGCAGGCGGTGCGGGCTGAAGCCGAAGGTGCCGCGCAGCGTGGCCACGCCCTCGGTGCCCTCGACGGTGATGGTGGTGACGTCGAGGGCCTGGTGGGAGGCCCAGCGGGTCTCCAGGGAGATGCCCACTCCGGTGTCGGTGACCAGGAAGCCGCGGGCGGTGTCCTCGACGGGCTCCACGGGCCGGGCCGCCGGGCCGTCCTGGGGGCGCGGTCGCCAGTCGGCCGTGGCGTCGCCGCGCTCCATCCAGTCGGCCGACATGGTGCCGGCCGCCCGGACCACGCGCGGCCAGCCCAGCAGGTGGAGGCCCACGTCCAGCAGGTGCCAGCCCAGGTCGAGCAGGGCCCCGCCGCCCGACAGCCGCCGGTCGACGAACCAGCCGGTGCGCTGCGGGATGCCGGTGGCCCGGATCCAGCTCAGGCCCAGGTTGCGGATGGTGCCCAGGGTGGGCAGGAGCTCCGCCAGCCGGCAGACGTCGGTGCGGTGCCGGGCGGCGCTCCACGAGTACAGCGTCAGGTCGCCGATGCTGCCCCGGGCCAGGTGGTCGAGGGCCAGCGCCTGGGCCTCGAAGAGGGTGCGGAACACCGGCTTCTCGACGAAGACCGGCACGTCGCGCTCGACGAGCGCCCTGGCCACGGGAAGGTGCAGGTGGTTGGGCAGGGCGATGACGGCCGCGTCCACGCTGTCGGGGCTCAGCTCCTCCGGGCGCCGCAGGACGCGGGCGTGCCCGCTGCGGGGCACGGCCGAGCGGGCCGCCGCGGGGTCGTCGTCCACGACGGCGTCGACCCGGAACGCCGGGTGCGCCTCCAGCAGGGGCAGCCACACCTGCCGCGCGACCCAGCCCGCGCCCACCACCGCAAGCCGCAGCGGTTCGCGGTCCGCGGGCCGCGCGGATCCTTCGCCGGGTGTCTTGTCGGTGAAAGTCATCAGAAGCGCGCACCGCCGTCGACGACGAGGGTGGTGCCGTTGACGTACGAGGCCGAGGGCGACAGCAGGAACGACACGGCCGCCGCGACCTCCTCGGGCTCGCCGAGCCGGCCGGCCCCGATGAACTTGAGCACCAGGTCGCGCTCCGCCTCCGAGAAGTCCATGACCTCGGCCCGGATCGCGCCGGGCGCCACGACGTTGACGGTGATGCCGTGTCCGCCGACCTCGCCGGCCACGGACGCCGCCCACGGCTGGAGCGCGCCCTTGGTCGCGGCGTAGGCGCCGTGGCCCGGCAGCCCGCTCGTGCCCGCTCTGGAGCCGAAGAGCACGATCCGCCCGTAGCGGGCGCGCATCATCGGCTTCAGGCACGCCTTGGCGAGGCTGACCGCCCCGGCCAGGTTCACCTGCAGCAGCCGCTGCAGGCTCCGCTCGTCGGTGGCCAGGGCGAGCCGGCGGGTGCGCAGGCCCGCGGCCGCCACGCAGCCGTCCACCCGGCCGAAGCGCTCCACGGCGGCGGCCACCAGGGCGTCGGCCCCCTCGGGCCGGCTCAGGTCCGCCGCCACGGGCACGAGAGTGCCGCCCTGACCCTCCGCCTGCTCCTGCAGTTTGCGCGCGGCCTCGGTACCGGTGTGGTAGCCGGCGACGACGGCGGCCCCGAGCGCGGACAGCTCCAGCGCGCAGGCGCCGCCGATCTGCCCCGACGCGCCCGAGACCACGACCACGCGGCCGCTCAGTCCGAGCCGCTCCACGGCCCGTTCGGTGACGCTGCTCATCAGCTGTCCTCCTCGGCGCTCATCAGCTGGCCTCCTCGGCGATGATCAGATGACACAGGGACTCCTCCAGGGGCAGGTGCCTGCTGATGCGGGCCCCTTCCCGGGACAGGCCGGCGATCAGGTCGCCGGCCGTGGGCCACGCGGTGCCGCCGTGCGTGAGCCAGTCCAGGGCCAGTTCGCTGCCCGCCCCGGCCGGGGGCAGGAAGACGTCGTCGACCAGCAGCCGGCCGCCGGGGCGCAGGGTCCCCAGCAGCACGGCGAGTTCGCTGCCCGGGCCGGGGCCGTGCACCCCGTTGGCGACGACGCACAGGTCGGCCGTGCCCCGGGGCGGTTCGGGGCCGGTGGTCACCCTGCCCTCCGCGACGGCCGCGGCGACGGCGGGCGCCGGCGGCCCGGAGAGCCGGCCGACCGTCAGCAGGTGGCCGCCGGCCGTGGGGTCGGCGGCCAGCAGGCGCTCCAGATAGCGGCCCGGCCCGGCCGTGACCTCCACCATCCGCGCCCCCGCCGGCGGCTTCAGCAGCCGCAGGCCGAGCGCGGCCCGGGCCCGGGCGGCCGGCCCGTTCATGGCGCCCTGGTAGACGGTGGCGAGCCCGTCCGGCCCGGCGGGCCCGGTCTCCTCGAAGGGCCGCCGTGCGATCCCGGTCCGGGCGACGGCGGCGATCTCCTCACGGGTGACGGGGCCGCGCGAGAGGTGCTCCTCCAGCCGGACGAACGCGGCCAGTTCGGCGGCCCGCACGCGCGGCTCCCCGTCCCCGGCCGCCCCGGTGGTCAGCACCCCCAGCCCGGCGGCCGTCCGGAGCACCCACTCCAGCGCGTCGGCGTCGCACCCCAGCTCCCGTGCCAGGTCCGCCGCTCCGGCGCCCTTCGCCAGCCGGTCCAGCGCGCCCAGGCGGTGCAGCGCGAAGAGGACCTCGGAGGTCTTGTAGGCGCGCGCGGCCTCCGCGGCCCGCCGGGTGAGCCGGTAGCGGGGCGCGGCCCGGACCTTGCCCGCGGCACTGGTGGGCAGGGACCGGATCAGGAACTCGTCGGGAACCTTGTGCGCGGCCAGTTCGCGGCGGGCGTGCTCGCGCAGCGGCTCCGGCGCGAGGCCCGGCCGCGCGGCCGACACCTCCGCGACGATGCCGTCCTCGCCCGGGTGGCGTCCCCGCCGCGCGGTCACCCGCACCTCGCGCACGTCCGGATGCCCCCGCAGCACCTCTTCGATCTCCAGGGGGGACACCCAGCGGCCGCCCCGGCGGATCGCCCGGTCCTTCCGGCCGATGACGCGCAGGCCGTCCGGCACGGTCACGGCGAGGTCCCCCATGGCGTGCCAGGTGCCGTCCACGCGGACGTGCAGCAGGCCGGGCGTGCCGCCGGGGACCGACTCGCCGTCCTCGCCGGCCAGCCGGTACGCGATCCCGGGCAGGGGAGCGCCGACGCAGAAGGGCTCGATACGGGCTCGCCCGGCGAACACCGCCCCCGTTTCCGTGGAGCCGTAGTTCCGGGCGAGCGCGGTGCCGAACGCCTCCTCGAAGGCGCGGTCCAGCCGCTCGTCCACCGGGCCGGCGCCCACCATGGCCAGCCGCAGGGCGGGGGCGGCGGCCGGACGCGGGGTGCTCCGGTCCGGCTGCGCCGGCCGGGGGCCGCCCGCGCGCAGCCGGCGGGCCGCGAGCAGCCGGGCGATGCTGGGCACCAGCGCCACTACCGTGGCCCCGCCGGCCAGTTCTTCAGCGATCAGCCCCAGGGCCGTCGGCGGCACGGGCCGCAGCGAGGCACCGGTCAGCAGACCCCCGAAGAGCCAGCCCAGCGCGTAGGCGTGCGAGAGGGGAACCGGCAGCAGCAGGGTGTCCCGCCCGGTGAGCCCCACGCCGTCGCGGTACCGGCGGCCCTCCGCGAGGAGGCTCGCCTCGTCCCGTACGACGATCCTGCTCGCGCCGGTCGAGCCCGAGGTGGGCAGGAGGACGGCGGGGCCGGACCCGCAGGGTTCTCCGGGCGGGCCGGACAGCACCGGAGGCCGGTCGTCCTCGCCGTCCGGGACGGTCAGAGACCTGCCCCCGCCCGCGGCCTGCAGCAGCCGCCGGGTTTCGGCCTCGGGCGTGCCCGCCTCCAGGAGCAGCGGCCTGGCCCCGGCGGCGAGCAGAGCGAGGAAGGCGACCACCCATCCGGGACTGTTCCCGGTGCACAGGGCCACCGCCTCGCCCTCCGCAGTCCCGGCCCCGATCTCGTCCGCGGCCTTGCGCACCCGATCGAGCAGCGTGCCCGCGTCCGTGCCCGGCAGCACGATCCGCCCCGGCGGCAGCGCGCGCACCGCGTCCAGGAGAGTGCCCGCTTCGACGAGAGCACCCGCCTCGACGCGCGCCCCGTCCGGGAGGGCGTCCGCCTCGACGCGCGCCGGGAGGGCGGCCGCCTCACCGTCGCCCATGTCACTTCCCCTCGGTGCGGAGGTAGTCGGCCTTGGCATCGGCGATCATCCGGCGGATGCGGGGCGGGGAGTAGGTGGGCGCGGCGCACAGCTCGTCGAGGGTGATCTCGTCCTCGAAGTACATCGAGAGGGTGTCCCAGGGGGTGAAGCAGCCGTGGCACGCCGTGAGCCTCGGCCGCGGGGCGAGCAGGGCCCGGTAGAGCCCGCTGGTGCCCGCCTTCTCCAGCGTGTCCTCCCAGCTCTCCTCCAGGGCGTTGCCCATGTCGGAGAACCAGATGTTGGGGCAGGGGGTGACGACCCCGTCGCTGAAGGTGGACACGACGAGCCGCGGCAGGTGGCAGCGGAAGGTGCGGCGCCCCTCGCGGTAGAAGCTCAGCAGCCGGTCGAAGTAGGGACGCGGCGGGAGCACCGAGGCGAACTCGTCGTAGCGGTCGGCCAGTTCCTGGACGAGGCCGTGCTGCTCGGGGCGCACCGCGAACCTCTCCGCATCCGGGCCGCGCACCGGGAAGGGGAAGTACACCGGTGGCCGGGAGAAGCCCGTCAGCCACTCGGCGAACGCGCAGACCTCGGTGACGCTCCGGTCGTTGAGCACCGAGTAGATCTCCACGGGCAGCCCCGACTCCAGGATGCGGGAGATGGCCGCCACCACCTTGCGGTGCAGCGCCTCGGTGGGCACCCGGTGGCTGTTGCCGTGGTGGAGGTGGCTGTCCAGGGAGACCTGCAGGACGACGTTGCCCCAGGCGCGGAAGCGGTCCAGGTGTTCCTGACGCACCAGCACCCCGTTGGTCTGGATCACCAGCACCTCGTGCTTGCGCGCCTCCTGCTCCAGGAAGTCCATGATCCCCCGGACCAGGAAGATCTCACCCCCCGTGACCTTGAGCAGCGGCAGCCCGAAGTGGCCCCGCAGCCGGTCGGCGACGGCGTCCAGGCGCTGCCCCAGCGGGCTGCCCGGCTCGTAGCTGTCACGCCGCGGCGGCTCGAAGATGAGCTGGAGGGAGTGCCCTTCCTTGAGGTTGCTCTGCCCGGTGAGGCAGTACGTGCAACTGAGGTTGCAGGAGTCCTCGTTGACGACGAGGTCGTTGCCGATCAGTGGCAGCCGCTGCCCGGGTCCGGCAGCCGCCGACGAAGGAGTACGCGGGGACATGAGTGCCCTTTCTTCGGTCATGGGGGCTACGCGCGGCGTGGGTCACGGCCTCCCTCCGCCGTCCGGGCGGGCGGCCCGCCGGCCGCGGGCAGCCAGTGGCGGTCGGCGAGCCGCCGCCCGCCGCTGTCGCCGTGCCCGCGGGCCCTGTCGAGCAGCGCCACCCGCAGTGCGGGGACCGAGCCGAAGTGCGCCCGGGCCTGGCTGGCGTAGCGGCCCGCCGCGGACAGCCAGCGCTCCACCGCCCCGGCCGACAGCGGCTCGGTGCGCGGCCGCAGGCCCGCGTGGTCGCGCCCGCGCAGCCGGTAGGGGAAGTCCTCGTACCAGACGGTGCGCCCCGGTGCCAGGGCCTCCACCGCGCCCCGGACCAGCCGGTGGTCGACGTGCCCGCCCGCCGCCAGCGGCGCGTGCACCGTCACCGGCCCCGCGCACAGCGGGTCCAGCGCGGCGCGGACCTGCTCCAGCAGCCGTGCGTCGGCGGGGTGCCGGGGCCCGAGGAGCCGCCGCGGGGCGGAGTACAGGAAGCCGTCCGCTCCGGTGCGCAGCGCGGCGTCCGTGAAGCCGAGCGGTACGAGGGCGACGCCCAGTTCGGCGCAGGCGGCCGCGTCCTCGGCCCGGCGCACCCGGGGATCGGCGGCCTCCCGCCAGGTGCCGGACGCCTCGGCCGGTCCACCGGCAGGGCCCGCGAAGACCGTGACCACGGTCGTCCGGCGGCCCTCGGCGGCCCAGCGCGCCAGGCGGCCTCCCACGGACCAGACGGCGTCGTCCGCGTGCGGGGCGAGCACCACGTGACCGCCGGGCGCGGGATGCGTGCCGGCCGTCATCGCGCCCCGCCCCGTACCGGCGTTTCCGCCGCGGCGGCGACGGCGCGGACGTACTCCGCGGGCGTGCCGCCGGGCCCGAGCAGCGCCTCCAGGGCATGCACCGAGGCGCACGGGTGAAGGGCCCGGAAGCGGGTCAGGTTCCGGTGGTGCTGCTCCCAGCGCCCGGGCCGGGCATGGCTGAGGTGGACGCCCAGGGCGTCCGCAGCCAGGGCCCTGCGGACGCCCGCCGCGTGCAGGCGGAAGCCGAACTCCAGGTCCTCGCAGCCCCAGGTGCGGCCGAAGCCCTCGTCGAAGCCGCCCGCCCGGCGCCAGCGGTCGCGGTCGACGGCGGTGTTGGCACCGACGAAGCCGAGCCAGGGCGCGATGTCCGGCAGGGTGCCGGCGGCCATGGCCTCGACCGTCCGCTCCAGGGCGTTGGCGACGAGCCGCCGGTGCGCGGCGGGCCCGGCCGGCGCGGGTGCGGGCGCCGGGCCG
>NZ_PXWG01000147.1 GCF_003011965.1 Streptosporangium nondiastaticum | reverse complement strand
GGCCGGCATCGCGCCGGCCGACGGGCCCCTGCGTTTTCAGCAGACGGGCTCCGCCTCCCCGTCCGACTTCGCGCGGGCGAACTGCGTGCGGTGCAGCTCCTCGTAGCGTCCGCCCGCGGCCAGGAGTTCGCTGTGGGTGCCGCGTTCGACGACGCGGCCGTCCTCGACGACGAGGATGAGGTCGGCGGCCCGCACCGTGGACAGCCGGTGGGCGATCACCACGGCCGTGCGGCCCTCCAGGGCTTCGGCCAGCGCCTCCTGGACGGCGGCCTCGGAGGTCGAGTCGAGGTGGGCGGTCGCCTCGTCCAGGATGACGACGCGCTGGCGGGCCAGCAGCAGGCGGGCGATGGTCAGCCGCTGCCGCTCGCCGCCGGAGAGCCGGTAGCCGCGCTCGCCGACCACCGTGTCCAGCCCGTCGGGCAGGGCGGCCACCAGGCCGTCGAGCCGGGAGCGGCGCAGCGCGTCCCAGATCTCCTCCTCCGCGGCGTCCGGCCGGGCGATGAGGAGGTTGGCGCGGACCGTGTCGTGGAAGAGGTGCCCGTCCTGGGTGACCATGCCGAGGGTCTCCCGGATGGAGTCGGCGCTCAGGTCGCGCACGTCGACGCCGCCGAGGCGCACGGTCCCGGCGTCGGCGTCGTACAGCCGCGGCAGCAGCTGGGCGATGGTCGACTTCCCCGCGCCGGAGGAGCCCACGAGGGCGACCATGCGGCCGGGTTCGGCGCGGAAGGAGACGCCGTGCAGGACCTCGGCGCCGCCGCGGGTGTCCAGGCCGGCGACCTCCTCCAGGGAGGCGAGTGAGACCTTGTCGGCGGACGGGTAGCCGAACCGCACGCCGTCGAACTCGACGGAGACCGGCCCGTCCGGCACCCGCCGCGCGTCCGGCTTCTCGGCGATCAGCGGCTTCAGGTCGAGGACCTCGAAGACGCGCTCGAAGCTGACGAGGGCGCTCATCACCTCGACGCGGGCACCGGCCAGCGCGGTGAGCGGGGCGTAGAGGCGGGTGAGGAGGAGGGCGAGGGCGACGACGGCTCCCGGCTCCAGCCGGCCGTGCAGCGCGTAGAAGCCGCCGAGGCCGTAGACGAGGGCCAGCGCGAGCGCGGAGACGAGGGTGAGGGCGGTGATGAACGCCGACTGGGCCATGGCGGTGCGGACGCCGATGTCCCGTACCGCGCGGGCGCGGGCGGCGAACTCGGCGGACTCGTCCGCGGGCCGGCCGAACAGCTTGACGAGGGTCGCGCCCGGGGCGGAGAACCGCTCGGTCATCCGGCTGCTCATCGCGGCGTTGTGGGCGGCCGCCTCGCGCTGCAGCCCGGCCATGCGCGCGCCCATCCGGCGGGCGGGCACGACGAACACCGGAAGCAGGACGAGCGCGAGCAGCGTGATCTGCCAGGAGATGCTGAGCATCACGCCGAGCGTCAGGACGAGAGTGACGATGTTGGAGGCGACGCCGGACAGGGTGTTGCTGAAGGCCCGCTGGGCGCCGATCACGTCGTTGTTGAGGCGGCTGACGAGCGCGCCGGTGCGGGTGCGGGTGAAGAAGGCGACCGGCATCCGCTGGACGTGGTCGAAGACCGCGGTCCGCAGGTCGAGGATGAGCCCTTCGCCGAGGGTCGCCGACAGCCAGCGGGTGAGCAGCCCCAGGCCCGCCTCCGCCACGGCGAGCACGGCGATGAGCAGGGCGAGCCGGATGACGGTCCCGGTGTCGTCGCCGTGCACGATGGCGCCGACGACGCGGCCGGCCAGGATCGGCGTCGCCACCGCGAGCAGCGCCGTGACCACGCTCAGCAGCAGGAACTGCCCCAGCTTCCGCCGGTGCGGCCGCGCGAACGCCGCGATGCGGCGCAGGGTGGCCCGGGAGAGGGGCCTCCGGCCCTGTTCGGCGTTCATCGCGCTGTGCAGCGAGGTCCACGCCGTGACTTCCATGTCCATGGGGCTCTCCTCAGGAGGTGTCGGTACCCCCGCACGCTAGAACCTCAACCAAGCTTGAGATCAAGCGTAACTGCGGGCGCCCGGGGCTCCTGGAAGCACACGGCCCGACGACGGCCTAGGGTCCGAGCAGCTGCGTGCTCGCCAGGCCGCGGTAGAGCGCGTCGCCCTCCAGCAGCTCGGCGTGGGTGCCGACCGCTCGTACGCGTCCCGCTTCCATGACAACGATCCGGTCCGCCGTGGTCACGGTGGACAGCCGGTGGGCGACCACCAGGACGGTGGTGTGGCGGGCGGTGTCGGTGATGGTGTCGCGCAGCGCGGCCTCGTTGGCGGCGTCGAGCTGGGAGGTGGCCTCGTCCAGCAGGAGCAGGCCGGGGCGGCGGAGGAGCGCGCGGGCTATCGCCACGCGTTGCCGTTCCCCGCCGGAGAGGCGGCTGCCGCGGTGGCCGACGTCGGTGTCCAGACCGTCCGGCAGGCGGTCCGCGAGCAGGTCCAGGCGGGCCAGCCGCAGGACGCGGGCGAGCTCCCCGGCACCGGGGTCGGGGGTGCCCAGCGTCAGGTTGTCGCGCAGGGTGCCGGCGAGGACGGGGACGTCCTGCTCCACGTAGCCGATGGACGCACGGAGCCGGGCCAGCGGCCACTGCCGCACGTCCTCGCCGCCCAGGAGCACACGGCCGGAGTCCTGTTCGTAGAAGCGCTCGATCAGGGAGAAGAGCGTGGTCTTGCCCGCGCCGGACGGGCCGACGAACGCGGTCAGGCCGCGCGCGGGGACGGAGAAGGAGACCTGGTGGTGGACGCGGGGCAGTCCGGGGCGGTACGCGAAGCTCACCCGGTCGAACGACACGCTGAGGGGCGCCCGCGTGACGTCCTCCGGCTCGTCGTCCTCCTGCTCCTCCGTCTCCAGCTCTTCGGCCTGCGCGATGCGGACCGCCGCCGCGGCCCCCATCTGGACCTGGCGGACGCCTTCGACCAGTTGCCCGATGCGCGGGGCGAGGGCGAAGAGGTAGAGCAGGAAGGCGACGAGCGTGGAGACGTCCGTCGCGCCGGAGGCCACGCGCGCGCCGCCCACCCCGAGCACCACGAGGAAGCTGACCTGGACGACGACCGCCGACGTCGTCGCCGACACGGCCTCCCAGGCCGCGGCCCGTATCCCCGTGCGCCGGGCGCGTTCGGCCTCCCGGAGCAGCGCCGCCGCCTCGTGCCGCTCGGCGCCGGACGCCTTGACGGTGCGGAAGGCGCCCAGCACCCGCTCCAGCGCCGCCCCGATGCGCCCCACCGCCTCCTGGGTGCCGTGCGTGGCGCGGCCGATCCGCGGGGCCACGACCGCCACGACGACCCCGACGAAGGCGACCACGGCGAGGGTGACGCCCAGCAGGACGGCGTCGAGCAGCCCCATCATGACGACCGTCGCCGCGGTGACCAGGGTGCCGGTGACCGCCGCCGACACCGCCTGGGGCGCCGTCTGGCGCAGCAGCGTCGTGTCGGACGTCACGCGGGATATCAGGTCGCCCGGTTCGGAGCCCTCCACGACGGACACGCGCAGCCGCAGGAGACGGTCGGTCAGCCTGCGCCGGGCGGTGCAGACGAGGGATTCGGCCGACCACTGCAGCACGTAGTACCCGAGGCCGGCGAGGGCCGCTCCGGCCACGACCAGCAGGCTGAGCACGAGCACGGGGCCGGCGGCCGGCGCGCCGCGGCCCATGTCGTCCATCACGCGCTTGGCCGCCAGGGGCTGGGCCAGTCCCATGACGCTGCCGACGAGCCCGAGGGCGACGCCCGCGGCCATGCGCCACCGCTGCGGGCGCAGGTGGCCCAGCAGAGCCCGCTGCCCCCGCCACGGCCTGTCCGGGCCGCTCGAAGGCGTGCCGTCCGGCGCGGGGACGGGAGGGCCGGTCCGGGGCGTTTCCACGGAAGGCGGCGCGGTCATCGGCTCACTCCACGGTGAAGAAGCGCTGGAAGTAGTCGGCCGGGGCGCCTTCGCCGACGAGGACCCCTTCGGCCTCGACCCAAGCGTGCGCGGCGAACGGCGGGCGGTTGCGCACACCGACGCACCAGGTCGGCCAGTAGCCGTACCAGCGGCAGAGCAGCACGGTGGCCAGGGAGCGCGGCAGGCACCCCTTGTGGCCCCCGGCGGCGAGGCTCACGGCGAGGACCGTCCGCCGCGCCGTGCTCGCCTCGGCGAGCGTCGCGGGCCGGGCGCCGCGCCGCAGCCTGCGCAGGACGGCGCGGATCCGGGCGGGCGACTGGGTGGCCAGCAGGTGGGCGCAGCCCACGGCCAGCCGTGCCGCGCAGCGGCGGCCCAGGGGGATCGAGCGGGGGTGGTAGGGAATCGCTTCCGGTGTCGACATCGGCGGTGCCTCCAGATCGGCAGGGCGTCCTACGGGGTGAGCAGTCCTGCCGCGTTCAGCTCGCTGATGATGCGGCGGACGTCCTCCCCGGCGAGTGCGGCGTCGACACCGTCGAACCGTGCCGTGAGGAGCTCGGCCGCGCGCTCCGGGCCGTGTCCCTCCAGCACCGTCTGCAGGACGAGGGCGGCCGTCGGGTTGAGCGTCCAGTACTCAGCGCTCTCCTGGTCGAGCAGCGCCATGCCGTACTCGGTCTCGGTGATCAGGACGCCGGGCTTGAGTGCGGGCACGGGTTCACGCCTTTCGGTCGGCGGCGGGCAGGGGCGTCATCTCCCGCGAGCGAAGCCACACTTCGCAGGCGATGGTCGGGTGGAGCTGGTAGCTCTCGGTCTCCGCGGAGAGGGCGCGGCGGCACCAGTCGTGCAGCACCTTCCCGTCGGCCAGGCCGAGCCGCACCAGCCGCGAGTCCTCGCACAGGGCCAGCAGCGCCCGGCGGTTGCGGCGCAGCCCGGCCTCCTCCTCGAACGTCGCGTTGGCCTTGGTGCTGCGGGTGCGGCTGGCCTCGGGCACGACGCCGCGCATGGCTTCGACGATGAGCGGCTTGTACCGCCAGGGGGTGATGCGCTCCTCGGTGCGGACGGCGAGGGCCGCCTCGATGACGGGGGCGTCGTAGTAGGGCGCGGAGACCGCGATGCCCAGGGGCGCGGACATCTGCCCGATGTGGCGGACCCACTGGGAGATGCCGTCCATGGCGACCAGTTCGCGGTGTTCGCCGCGGTCCCGGCCCCGGGCCCCGGCGGGGGTCCGGCGGGTGCGGATCACTTCCCGTGCCGCGGCGACCGCGTCGGGCGTGGCCCACGGCGGCATCCGGGGCGGAACGGCCCAGTCGAGCAGCGGCTCCTCCACGGGGGCGGCCGGCCCGGTCAGGTCGCGGGCGAGGCGGTCGAGCCAGGCCTCGTAGGATCTGCGGTCCAGGAGCCGGCTCAGCACCGCCCGCCGGGACCAGCGGTATTTGGCGGCGTAGCCCCGTATCGCGTGCAGCGCGATGAAGGGGTGGGTGAGCATCAGCGTGTGCAGCCGGGCGGGCGTGCCGGCCAGGAGCTCGTCGCCGCCCAGGCCGGTGAAGTGGAGGCCGGATCCGCGGGCAGCGGCCATTTCGATGATGCCCATGCGGCGGTTGCGGTCGACCGTGATGATGCTGGGGGTGTCGAGGACGTCCCGGAGGGTGTCGATCCCGTCGAACGTCATCGCCACCTCGCGGGCGGGTACGACGTGGTGCTCCACGCTCCCCAGTGCCCGCACGGTGCGCTCGGCCCAGTACACGTCGTCGCCGGCCTCGTCGTGGATGGCGGCGGTGTAGGCGACGACCTTGGCGCCGCCGCGGGCCGCCGTGCAGCACACCGCCGTCGAATCCAGGCCGCCCAGGTCGGACGACACCAGGTCGCGCCCGCGGGTGCGCACGGCGACCGACTCGGCGAGGGCTTCCTTCAGACGGGCGGCGCCCGCGGCGAGCGGGACGACGGGGTCGGGCGGTGACCACCACCGGGTGGTGCGGGCCCGCCCGGCGGCGTCGAGCGTCAGGCGGTGGCCGCCGGGCACGGGGTGCACACCCCGCCACAGCGGATCGCCGTGCCATGGGTACGGCACGCCCGAGGCGAGCATTTCGAGGGCGATGCGGCGCTCGTCGAGGCCGGCGCCCACCAGTTCGGCGAGCACGTCGGCCCGGTCGGACGCCACGCTCACCGGTCCGCCGGGCGTCGTGGCCTCGGCGTGGAACACGCGGCGCAGGGTGACGACACCGCCCTGCACCCGGACCCGGCCGGGGCAGGAGGCGATCAGGTGGAAGCTGCCGGCCCGGCCGGCGAGGCGGTCCAGCTCCGGCGGAGAGGCGGTGCCGGCCGCAGCGGCGGCCGCCCGTTCGGCGTCGGCCGCCGGGACGGCGTGCTCCCCGATCACCACGACCCGCGCGTCGCGGTGCGCGCCCGTCACGGCCGTCTCCGGGTCCCAGCGGCCCACGATCCAGGGCCGTCCGGAGGCATGGAGCAGACGGCGGGTGGCGAAGGAGAGGGCCTTCGCGGCGGGGACGGCCGCCGCGGCGGTGTCCGGCAGGACGACGAACCAGGCGGGCACGGACTGGAGCGACAGGGACTGATCCATGGGGGCACGGCCTTCCGTCGGCGGGGTCCGGGACAGAAGAAGCGGGTGGCGGCCGGAGACCGCCACCCGCCCTCAGGTCAGAGGACCTGCTTGCCGCCCAGGACGTCCTTCGGGCCGTGGTCCTTGATGCCCGTCACCTTGCGGAAGCTGCCGGCCTTGGCGAGGGTGGGACGCTCGTACGTCATGACCATTCTCCTTCTTCATGGAACGGGATGATGGTGCGTACTACAGGCGCCTGTTGCGAACTCCACTGATTTCCGTAGGAAATCTGAGCGGTGGGGCCGCGGCACCCACCGTAAGTACGACAAGCACATCGCCACAACGCCTCCGGCGCGGCCATGGGGTTGCGCCGGGGGCGCTCCACTCCGCCCCGCACCCGGCGCACAACCCCTCACGCCACCTGCGAAAACGGAAAAACCCGTGAGAAGAATCGTTAATCTTTAGGGGGCGGATCACGCCCCCTGTGCCGGTTCCGCCCCGTGCCACACCGTCGTCACGTTGCAGAATTCCTTGATGCCGTGGCCCGAGAGCTCACGTCCGTATCCCGAACGCTTGACTCCGCCGAACGGCAATGCGGGATGCGAGGCGGTCATGCCGTTGAAGAAGACGCCACCGGCCTCGATGTCCCGTGCGAAACGCTCCTGTTCCGCCACGTCCGCGGTCCACACGTTCGAACTCAGCCCGAAAGGTGTGTCATTGGCCAGTTCGACGGCCTCGTCGACGTCTCCCACGCGGTAGACGGTCGCCACGGGGCCGAACGCCTCTTCGCGGTGGATGCGCATGTCGGGGGTGATGCCGGTGAGGACCGTCGGCTCGTAGAACCAGCCCTGCGGCAGGTCCTTCGGCCGCTGTCCCCCGCACAGGGCCGTCGCGCCCCGCCGCACGGCGTCGTCCACGAGCTCTTCGAGGTCGGCGCGGCCCTGTTCGCTGGCCAGGGGGCCGACGTCGGTGGTGTCGGCCATGGGGTCGCCGACGGTGAGCCCGGCCATCCGGGCGGTGAACCGTTCGACGAAGGCGTCGTGGACGTCCGCGTGGACGATGAAGCGCTTGGCGGCGATGCAGGACTGTCCGTTGTTCTGGACCCGGGCGGTGACCGCGGTCCGCACGGCGCGTTCGAGGTCGGCCGACGGCATCACCACGAACGGGTCGCTGCCGCCCAGTTCGAGGACGGTCTTCTTCACCTCGTCGCCGGCGATCGCGGCGACCGACCGGCCCGCGGGCTCGCTGCCGGTGAGGGTCGCCGCGGCGACCCTGGGGTCGCGGAGGATGCCCTCGACGGCCCGCGAGCCGACGAGGAGGGTCTGGAAGCAGCCCTCGGGGAAGCCGGCGCGGCGGAAGAGGTCGCCGAGGTAGAGCGCGGTCTGCGGCACGTTCGAGGCGTGCTTGAGCAGACCGGTGTTGCCCGCCATGAGGGCGGGGGCGGCGAAGCGGACCACCTGCCAGAGCGGGAAGTTCCACGGCATGACGGCCAGGACCACGCCCAGCGGCCGGTAGCGGACGCGGGCGAGCGCGGCCCCCGAGTCGGCGACCTCGGTCTGCGGCGGGTGCTCGTCGGCCAGCAGCTCCGCGGCGTGCGCGGCGTACCAGCGCATGGCCTTGACGCACTTGGCGGCCTCCGCGCGGGCGGCGGCCAGCGGTTTGCCCATCTCGGTGGTCATGGTCCGGGCGATGGACTCCTGGTCCTCCTCCAGGAGGTCCGCGGCCCGGTTCAGCAGACGGGCCCGCTCGGAGAGGTCCGTGGTGCGGTAGTCCCGGAACGCCGACGCGGCGGCGGCCAGGCGCCGCTCGATCTCCTCGGCTCCCAGTTCCTCGAACGTCCTGAGCGTCTCGCCGTTCGCGGGGTTCACCGTTGCGATGGGCATGGGGTGCCCTCCTCGTGTTCGATGCCTCGGGCTGTGTGCGCCTCTCGGGGACCGGCCCCGTCCGTCCTGTACCACGCCGCGCACGGGTCAACCCGGAGGCGGAAGCCTTTGACCCGTCCGGTGAGGGCCCGCTCAGTGGTACGGGGGCGCGCAGCGGTACGAGGACGCCCGGCGGTACGGGGCCGGCGGGTCTGCGGTGCGGGCCCGCGCCGGGGGCGGGGTCTCATCCCGTACGGCGGTCCGCGGCGTCGTCCGTGACGCGCGGCTGGCCGGGCAGCATCCGCAGCGCGTCCTGCACCGCGCCGCCCTGGACGGCGGCCTCCGCGGCGCTCCCGGCCTCGGGGTACGGGCACGGCAGCGCCCGCGTGCGGTACAGCCAGGCCACGGCGCCGCCCGAGACCAGCCCGAAGCACAGGCAGGACACCCACGGCAGCCAGGCCCGCCCGGTGCGCTCGCCGACATCCATCACCCAGCCGATCACGGCGTTCCCGCCGGCCGCCGTCGCCCCGGACAGCACGTAGAACAGACCGAAATACGTACCGGTCAGCCGCTCGCGGCCGAACCGCGGGATCAGTCCCAGGACCGGCGGGTAGGCGACCATGCCGCCGAAGTACAGCAGCAGCGAGGCGGAGATCATGACGAGGAGCCGCGGCACCACGTCCCCGGCGCCCCTCGGCGGAGACGCGTCGCACACGAGCAGCGGCGGCACGAAGCCGAGCCCTATGACGGCGATGCCGGCCCCCACCCAGCGCATGCCGCCCCCGCGCTGCTCCAGGCTCCGGGTGATCCGGAACTGGAACAGCAGGTTGGCGACCGCCCCCGCGCTCAGCAGCACGGCCTCGGCCCCGCCCCAGCCCGACACGCGCTGCGCGCCGTGGGGCAGCAGCATGTACAGCTGGTTCTCCATGATGAACATGCCGGTGGTGGCGAAGGCGAAGCACAGGAAGCGGCGGTTGCCGAGCACCTCCCGCAGCTCCCGCACGATGGGGTCGTGGCCGGCGGAGACCTCGCGCGCCGGGAGCACGAACGCCTGGGCGACGGTCAGTGCCGCGAAGAGCCCGGCCGCGGTGAGGGCACAGATCCGGAAGTCGGTCAGGTACAGCACGCTGCCGGCGAGCAGCCCGACGAGCGAGCCGATCGTGGCGAAGACGTTGAGCAGGGCGAACGCCTCGGCCTTGCGCTCGCCCGACTCGTGCGAGACGTAGGAGCGCACGGCCGGGTAGAAGAGCGCGGCGGCGAGTCCGCTGATTCCGGAGGCGGCGAGCAGCAGGGGCAGCGAGTGACCGAACGAGAAGAGCGTGAAGCCCACGGTCCGCAGGGCGCACCCGGCGATGATGACGACGCGGGGACCGAGCCGGTCGGCCGCCGTGCCGCCGATGATGTACATGCCCTGCTGGCTGAGGTTACGGACCCCGAGGACCAGCCCCACGACGGCCGCCGACATTCCGAGATCATGCCCGATATAGGTCGCCAGAAAGGGAATCAGCAGATAGAAACCGGCATCGATGCCGCACTGGTTGATGAATAGCAATCGCAATGCGAGAGGGCACTCGCGGACCGCCCGAAGAGTTCTCATGCGCGTCCCTGCAGTCAGCCCGAGCGAGGGGACAACTCGGGCCCCGGCCCCGGTCAGGGGCCAGGGTTCCCCGGCGATCGGGTCGACTCCGCCCGGCAGTCACCGGCCGCGCCCGGAAGGGTACTCAGCGGATACGTTAGCAAAGCCGACCTCTTATCAACAGGGTGAGATTCCGGGCATCGGCGGCTCCCGGAGTAAACCGGCACAAGGGAATTGCGCCCGGTTCTCTCTTCGAGAGCTGGAACTCTCGTGCCCCGTTATTGCGTTCACGGGGCGGCGCGGTGCGCGAGGGGTGGAGGTGCGGTTCGGTGCGGTGCGATGAACGCCGCCGCCGGGTCACCCGGGATGCGGCTCCGGCGGGCCGTTCGGCGTTCCCCCGGAAGGGTGAAAACCGCGACTGAATTCCCGTCAGCAGAACACGGTTTCTCCGCCGAATCCATTCTTCAGACCACAGCCCGCCCGAAGATGCCGAAAGCCGCACGGGCCGCGGGCGACTTCGCGACGATGGCCGTATGAACGACCGGAACTTCTTGGAGCGCACCAAGCAGTTCGCGCTCTACCTGGCCGAGCTCCAGACCGTCCTCGACCCGGAGTCCTACGCCCTGCTCCTGCGGATCCTGAAGGGCTTCAACGAGGCGATCGTGCACCGGGAGAACGGGGTCGACATCCCCTTCTCCCCGCGCGAGAAGGAGCTGCTCACCCCCGAGTTCGCCCGGGTGCTCGCGAGACTCGCCGGATATCTCGGACCGCACGGCATGCAGGTCGTCGTCGGCACCCACGGCGCTCCCCCGCCGCCCCCCGAGCACGACCGGAGCGAGGTCGACGCCATCGCCCGCGCGAGCGGC
Source organism: Streptosporangium nondiastaticum (assembly GCF_003011965.1). GTDB lineage: Bacteria > Actinomycetota > Actinomycetes > Streptomycetales > Streptomycetaceae > Streptomyces > Streptomyces nondiastaticus. Next base: position 5,864 of record NZ_PXWG01000147.1, on the reverse strand, counting down.
ATGACCCCGTAGCGGCCCCGCACATCGTCTACAGTCGCGACCGCTCCCCCGAAGTCCCCGCAGTCCCCCGCGTCCGCCGTCGCATCAGGGAGGCCACGCCCCGTGCCCGCTCAGTCCGCCGCCGCCCTGGCCGTCAATCCGCTCGACGCCTCCTCGCTGCTGTCCGCCTTCGGCGCACTCGGCATCGCCGTGGTGATGTTCGCCGAGACCGGCCTGCTGATCGGCTTCTTCCTGCCCGGGGACTCCCTGCTGTTCACCGCCGGCCTGCTGGCCCGCAGCGGGGCCCACTCCGGACCGCACCTGGACCTCGTGCAGGTGCTGGCCGCGTCCGTGGCCGGCGCCCTGGCCGGCGCCCAGGTCGGCTACGCCCTCGGGCGGCGCGGCGGGCGGGCGCTCCTCACCCGCTCCCGCAGCCGCAAGCTGCACGAGGGCGCCGAGCGCGCCGAGGAGCTGCTCGGCCGCTACGGGCACGCCCGCGCCATCGTGCTGGCCCGCTTCGTCCCCGTGGTGCGCACCGTCCTCAACCCCCTCGCCGGGGCCCTGGGCGTCGCACCGCGCACCTTCGCGCTCTGGCAGGTGGCCGGCGGCCTGGTGTGGACGGCGGGCCTCGTCCTCGCCGGCTACGGACTCGGCTCGGCCGTGCCGAACGTGGACCACTACCTGCTGCCCGTCGTCGGCGCCGTCGTCGCCCTGTCCCTGCTGCCCGTCGCCCTCGAGCTGCTGCGCGGCCGCAGGCGCCGCGCCTCCGTCACGCCGGAGCCGCGTCCCGGGGAGCCCCGTTCTCCGGAAGCCCTTTCTCCGGAGGGCCGTCCTGCTCCCGCGCCCAGCGCCGGGCAAGAGCCGTGAAGGCCCGCGCCGCCGCGCTCTGGTAGGCGGCCTCGCGGCGCAGCAGCGTGACGGTGCGCGCGGGCAGCGGCGGATCGACCGGTACGGGGTGCAGGTGCGCGGGCCCGCGGGTGATGGCGTCGGGCAGCACGGTGGCGAGCGCGCTCCTGCCGACGATCTCGGTGAGCGCGTTGATGGAGTTGGCCTCGACGGCGATGCGCGGCGTGACACCGTGCCCGGCGAGGTAGGCGTCGATGTGGCGGCGCGTCGCGAAGTCGCCGCTGAGCAGGGCGAGCGGGTGGCCCGCCAGTTCGCCGGCCGGCAGCGCGGTGCCGCGGCCCGCGCAGACGTGGCCGGGCCCGACGACCAGGCCGAGCGTCTCGGTGAACAGGTCGGTGCCGGCCACCCCCGGCAGATGCGTGCCGCTGAAGGCGATGCCCAGGTCGAGTTCGTCGGCCAGGAGGGCGGATTCGATGCGGTCCTGCGGCAGCTCGCGCAGGTCCAGGGTGACCCCGGCGTGCCGGGCGTGGAAGTCCGCCACGAGCGGCCCGATCAGGTACGCGGTGAACGTCGGGGTCACGGCCAGCCGCAGGGTCCCGCGCGAGAGGTCCTGCACGTCCAGCACGGCGCGCTCCCCCGCCGCGAGGTCCTGCAGCGCGCGCCGGGCGTAGCACGTGTACACCTCGCCCGCGTCGGTGAGGCGCACGGTGCGCCCGGAGCGGTCGAGCAACTGGACCCGCAGGGACCGCTCCAGCTGCTTGATCTGCTGGGACAGCGTCGGCTGGGAGATGTGCAGGGCCTCCGCGGCGCGGGTGAAGTTCGCGTGCTCGGCGACGGCGAGCAGATAGCGGAGGTGGCGCAGTTCCATGCGCGCCACTATAAGCAGCCATAGACCGTGTCGATGGCTGCCCCGGGATGCGCCTGCAGCCGCCTATGTACGGAGCCGGTCACCTTGCCGGACGTACAGGGCTGGTCGCCCAGCCGGACGTACGGGGCCGGTCAGCTTTGCCCGATGCCCTCGAACCAGGTGGTGCCGCCCTCCACGGCGTGCTTGATGCGCCGGACCGCGAACTCCTGCAGGGGCGGCAGGGCGTCCGGCTCGAACCAGCCGACCTCAAGGGACTCGTCGTCATTGACGCATGCCTCGCCACCCACGGCCCGGCACAGGAAGCAGATGTCCATGTACTGGCACTTGTCACCGTTGGGATAGGTGACGGGAGAGAGCGCCTCGACCACCAGGACGCGCTCCGCCACGCAGTGGACGGCGGTCTCCTCGTACACCTCGCGCACGATGGCGGAGGCGGGCTGCTCGCCGGGGTCGGGGATGCCGCCGATGATCGCCCACTCGCCGCTGTCCGAGCGGCGGCCGAGCAGCACGCGGCCCTCGGGGTCGAGGACGACGGCGCTCACGCCGGGGATCCACAGGAGCTGGTTGCCCGCGGTCGCGCGGAGGTCTCGGATGAAATCGGGGGTGGGCATGGGCAGGAGCCTAGTGGTCCAAGAAGGCTTGACGTTCACCCAGGTGGCGGCAGGGGCGGCGGAAAAGGCCCAGGTCAGGCCGGGGCCTTTCGGCCGGGGGCGAGGCGCAGGGCCCGACGGATCACCCGTACGGCGGACTCCGCGTCGTCGACGGTGACCGTGAACGTACGGCCGTCGCCGAGGCGGAGCACGAAGCCCTCGCCGCGGCGCACGACGACGGCGGTGCCCTTCTCCGGCCGCCACCGGTAGCCCCAGCCGCCCCACTGGCGCGGCGTGACGCGCGGGGCGAAGTCCGCATCGACCACGTGGGACAGCGGGATGCGGGTGCGCGGCACGCCGATGTGCCCGCAGCGCACCTCCAGCGCCTCCATGTCGACCCGTACGGCCACATGGACGAACGCGAGGGTGCCGTAGAGCATCAGCAGCCCGGCCGCGACGCAGCCGACGACCGCCATGACGAGAGGGGCCAGACCTGAGGTCCATGCGCTGTCGACGGCCAGTTCGACGCCGAGTGCGAGGCAGGCGGCGCCGGCCGCGGCAAGCAGCCACTGGACGCGGTTGGTCGCGCGACCGGTCCAGACGGCGAGATCCGCGGCGCCGTCGGCCGGGGAAGGGGGTCCGGCCGCGCCCGTGTTCTCGTCGCCCTCGTGGCCCTGCGGGCCCTTGGAATGGTCCCTCATACCAGGCAGCCTACTCACCTTCCGCCACCACGGCAGGGGTGATGCACGGACCGCACCGGATCGGGTGGCCGGAAGGGACCGGCGGCCCGCTCAGGGGCGTACGGCGGCGGCCTCGACGAGGGAACGGCCCTCGGGGTAGGTCAGGGAGGCCGGGTCGATGCTGCCCTCGCGGCCGCTGAGCAGCACCGTCAGGCGCCCGGACGGCGTGGCGTCGGGGGCGGGCGCGGCACCGATGCGGCGCAGCGTCTGGGCGGCGACGGCGTCCGCCGAGCCGTACAGGGTCAGGCGCGGGACCGCAGGCGACAGCAGGGGCTGAACCGCCGCGCGGATACGCTCCGCGACGAGCTCGTAATGGGTGCAGCCCAGGACGACGCTCCTTACATTGCGGGGCGTGAGGGCGGCCGCGGCGGCGACCGCGGCGTCCACGGCCGCGGAGTCGGCGTACTGGACGGCATCCGCGAGGCCGGGGCAGGGCACCTCCGTGACCTCGACGCCGGCCGCGAAGTCCCGGATCAGACCGCGCTGGTACGGGCTGCCGGTGGTGCCCGGGGTCGCCCAGATGGCGACGGGGCCGCCGGCGGCCGCGGCGGGCTTGATCGCGGGCACGGTGCCGATCACCGGGATCGCCGGCTCTAGCTCCGCCCTTATCGCCGCGAGCGCGTGCACGGACGCCGTGTTGCAGGCGACGATCAGCGCGTCGGGAGCGAGGGCGGCGGCGGACCGGGCGCACTGCAGGGCGTGCGCGATGATGTCCTCGGGCGTACGAGGGCCCCACGGCATGCCGTCGGGGTCGGAGGAGAGGACCAGATCGGCGTCCGGTCGCAGCCGGTGCACGGCGGCGGCCGCCGCGAGCAGCCCGTTGCCGGAGTCCATGAGCGCGATCTTCACCCGGTCACTCTAATGGATGGGCGCAAACGGCGGCCCCGGCGGGCGGGCGCGTTCGCTCCGCATCCTGCGAAGACCCCCGGTCGGCCGCCCTCCGTGCGGCAGACTGCCACGGGTGAGCGCGCTGACTTGGATCACTGTGGGTTCCCTGGCCGCGTGGCTGTGGCTGCTGCTGGGCCAGGGCTTCTTCTGGCGTACGGACGTACGGCTGCCCGAGCGCAGGCCACCCGCGGCCTGGCCGCCCGTGGCGGTCGTCGTACCCGCCCGCGACGAGGCGGAGGTGCTGCCGTCGAGCCTGCCGTCCCTGCTCGCCCAGGACTATCCGGGGAAGGCCGAGGTCTTCCTCGTGGACGACGGCAGCTCCGACGGCACCGGGGAGCTGGCCCGGGCCCTGGCGGCCGAGCGCGGCGGGCTGCCGCTGACCGTCGCCTCCCCGGGCGAGCCCGGGCCCGGCTGGACGGGCAAGCTGTGGGCCGTGCGGCACGGCATGGCGCTCGCCCGGGAGCGCACCGACGCCACGTACCTGCTGCTCACCGACGCCGACATCGCCCACGAGCCGGACAGCCTGCGCGAGCTCGTCGCGGCGGCGGAGTCGGGCGGTCTGGACCTCGTGTCGCAGATGGCCCGGCTGCGCGTGGCGACCGTGTGGGAGCGGCTGATCGTCCCCGCCTTCGTCTACTTCTTCGCGCAGCTCTACCCCTTCCGCCGGATCAACCGGCCGGGCGCGCGGACCACCGCCGCCGCGGGCGGCTGCGTCCTCCTGCGGAGCGACACCGCCGAGCGGGCCGGCGTCCCGGACAGCATCCGGCAGGCCGTGATCGACGACGTGACGCTCTCCCGGGCCGTGCGCCGCGCGGGCGGCCGGATCTGGCTGGGCCTCGCGGACCGGGTGGACAGCGTACGGCCCTACCCGGGCCTGGGGATGCTGTGGCGGATGGTCTCGCGCAGCGCGTACGCCCAGCTCCGCCACAACCCGCTGCTTCTGGCCGGGACCGTCGCCGGGCTGGCGGTGGTCTACCTGGCACCGCCGGTCGCCGTGGTGGCGGGCGCCCTGACCGGCGGGACCGCGGCCCTCGCCGCCGGAGCCGCCGCCTGGGCGATCATGGCCGGGACGTACGTGCCGATGCTGCGCTACTACCGGCAGCCGCTCCTCCTGGCGCCGCTGCTGCCGTTCACGGCCCTGCTCTACCTGCTGATGACCGTGGACTCCGCGGTCCAGCACTACCGGGGCCGGGGCGCGGCCTGGAAGGGACGGACGTACGCCCGCCCCGAGGCCGCGCCCTGAGCGGCCCGGCCGGTCACTTGCGGCCCGGCGTCCAGTTCATGCCCCAGCCGTACGCGCGGTCGAGGGTGCGCTGCGGACTGACGCCGCGGTCGGGCACGAGGTAGCGGGCCTCGCGCTGGACGACGAGGTCGCCGCCGTTGTTGGTGATCAGGGCCAGCGCGCAGACGTTGGAGAGCACGGTGCACTCGTCGAGCGCGAAGTCGACGGGCGCGCCGTGCTGCGGCTGCAGCGTGACCGTGGCGTGCAGGCCGCTGAAGCTCCGGGCGCCCTCGTAGATCGTCACGAAGACGAGGATGCGCCGGAAGTCATTGATGTGGTCCAGGTTGACCGTGAGGTTCTCGCCCGCGGCCACCGCGCCGGTGCGGTCGTCGCCGTCGAGCTGGATGAACGGCGGCCGGTGCAGGGAGCCGAAGGAGTTGCCCAGCGCCTGCACCACGCCCTTGGTCCCGTCGCGCAGCTCGAAGAGGCAGCCGAGGTCGAGGTCCAGGTCGGAGTGCATGGCCATGGCCTTGCCGAACTTGTGGCCCCAGCCCTTGAAGGACTTGCGCACCTCCCAGTTGAGGTTGACGCGCAGCGCCCCGGACGTGCCGCCCTGCTTGGTGAGGGAGACGGTGGGCGCCTCCTTGGTGAGCGTGACCTTCGTCAGGCGCACGGGCCGGGGCGCGGGCGGCGCGGCGGGCGGGGGCGGGGCGACCGGCGGCACCGGCGGC
>NZ_PXWG01000146.1 GCF_003011965.1 Streptosporangium nondiastaticum | reverse complement strand
CGCCCTCCCGGCGGGACGGCCGCCCCGCCCCCGCGAGCGTCCCCGCGTACGTGCCGTCCGGCCGTACGAGCAGCGCCCGGCCGAGCGCCTCGGCCGGGCCGTCCACCACGCGGGCCAGCGCCACCGGTTCGCCCGCGGTCGCGGCCGCGAGCGCCTCGGTCAGCACCTCCCGCCCGGCGGTGTCGGGCCTGACGGGGACGACGAGGATGTCGAGGACGCCCCCGCAGGTCAGGCCCACGGCGAAGGCATCCTCGTCCGAGTAGCCGAATCGTTCCCGCACGCTCTCGCCGCTCTCCAGCGCGGCGCGGCACAGCTCGTACACCGCGCCCTCCACGCACCCGCCCGAGACCGAACCGACCGCCGTGCCGGCGGCGTCGACGGCGAGGGCCGCGCCCGGCTGCCGGGGTGCGCTGCCCTCCACGGCGACCACCGTGGCGACGGCGAACGCCCGCCCTTCCCCGCACCAGCGGTGCAGCTCCTCGGCGATGTCCAGCATGACGGCCCACTCCTCACGTGACGTACATGATGTACATGCCTTGCCCGGCATGCGGCGATCTACTTGGCGCCCAGCCAGCCCTCGATCGGGTGCAGGGCGAAGTACGCCGTGAACACGGCCGTCAGCACCCACATGAACGCGCCCGGCTCGCGCCACTTCCCCTGGGCCGCCTTGATCGCCGTGAAGGCGATGACGCCCGCGCCGACGCCCGCCGTGATGGAGTACGTGAACGGCATCAGCACCACGGTCAGGAACGCGGGGACGGCGACGGCCCGGTCGCCCCAGTCGACGTGCCGGGCGCTGCTCATCATCATGGCGCCGATGACGACGAGCGCGGCGGCGGCGACCTCGCCGGGCACGATGCGGGTGAGCGGGGTGAAGAACAGGCAGGCGGCGAAGAGGAGTCCGGTCACGACGGACGACAGCCCCGTGCGGGCGCCCTCGCCGACCCCGGTCGCGGACTCGACGAAGACGGTCTGGCCCGACGCGCCGGCGACCCCGCCGATCGCGCCGCCCGCGCCGTCGACGAACAAAGCCGTGCTCAGTCCGGGCAGCCGGCCGCGGTCGTCCGTCAGCCGCGCCTCCGTCGCGACGCCGATGATCGTGGCCATGGCGTCGAAGAAGCCCGCCAGGACCAGGGTGAAGACGATCATCCCGACGCTCATGACGCCCAGCGACCCCCAGCCGCCGAACTCCACGTGCCCGAAGAGGGAGAAGTCCGGCATGGAGACGGCGCTCCCCTTGAGTTCGGGCGCGCCGTTCTGCCAGGCGGACGGCCGGAGCCCGGCGGCGGAGTTGACGGCGACGGCCAGCACCGTGCCGACGACGATGCCGATGAGGATCGCCCCGGGGACGTCGCGGGCCTGCAGCATGAAGACGGCCAGCAGGGTGACGCAGAAGATCAGCACGGGCCAGCCGGCGAGCTCGCCCGCCGGGCCGAGCGTGACCGGCCCGCCGCCCTTGGAGGCGTGCACGAAACCGGCCTTGACCAGCCCTATCAGGGCGATGAACATGCCGATGCCCATGGTGATGGCGTGCTTGAGGGCGAGCGGCAGCGCGTTCATGACCAGCTCGCGCAGGCCGGTCACGGCCAGCAGCACGATCACCCCGCCGTACAGCACGCACATCCCCATCGCCTGGGGCCAGGTCATGTGGGGCGCCACCTGGGTGGAGAGCACCCCGGAGACGCCCAGCCCGGCGGCCAGGGCGAGCGGCACCCGGCCGAGGAAGCCCATCGCCAGGGTGCAGACCGCCGCGGCGAGCGCGGTGGCGGTGATCAGTCCGGCGTGGCCGAGCCGCTGCCCGGAGGCGTCCGGTCCGGACAGGATCAGGGGGTTGAGCAGGAGGATGTAGGACATCGCCATGAAGGTGGTGATGCCGCCGCGCACCTCCCGGCCGGCGGTGGAGCCGCGGGCGCTGATGTGGAAGTAGCGGTCGGGCCAGGACCTTCCGGCGGCCGGCCGCGGGCCCGCGCCCGCGTTCCGCGCCGTGGAGGCCGGCTCCACGGATGACTGGGTCATGGGGTGCCTTCTCCGGGGTGTGGGTGGGTACCGGCTTGCACGACCCGGGGGACGGCCCGAGACGAAGGGACGGCACGTCACCGGCCGCTGGGGGGCGCGCGGCCGGTGGTGCCCTGCGGTGGACTCTCAGATTCCGGTTCTCAGGTTCCGGTTCTCAGGTTCCGGTGAGGTGTTCGGGCCGCACCGGGACCCTGCCGAGCGGCAGCCCGGTCGCGGCCCGGATCGCCGCGACGACCGCCGGGGTGGCGGACAGCGTGGGCGCCTCGCCCGCACCGCGCAGCCCGTACGGGGCGTGCTCGTCGGCGAGTTCGAGGATGTCCACGGGTATGGCGGGGGTGTCGAGGATGGTGGGGATCAGGTAGTCCGTGAAGGACGGGTTGCGCACCAGACCGTCCGCGGAGACGACGATCTCCTCCATGACGGCGAGGCCCAGGCCCTGGGTGGTGCCGCCCTGTATCTGGCCGGTGACGGCCAGCGGGTTCATGGCCTTGCCGACGTCCTGCGCGCAGGCCAGCTCGACGACCTTGACGAGCCCGAGCTCGGTGTCGACGTCGACGACGGCGCGGTGGGCCGCGAAGGAGTACTGGACGTGGCCGTTGCCGCGACCGGTGCGCAGGTCGAAGGGCTCGGTGGGCCGGTGCCGCCACTCGGACTCGGCGTCGATGACCTCGTCCTCCAGGATCTCGGCCAGATCGGCGAGGACCTCGCCCGCGTCGGTGGTCACCTTGCCGCCCTCCAGCAGGAGTTCGGCGTGCGCCCACGCGGGGTGGTACGCGCCGAACCGGGCGCGGCCGAGGGCGAAGACCTTCTCCCGGACGGTCCGGCACGCGTGCCGGACGGCGCCGCCGGTCACGTAGGTCTGGCGGGAGGCGGAGGTGGAGCCGGCCGAGCCGACGCGGGTGTCGGCGGGCCGCACGACGACGTGGCTGACGCCGAGTTCGGTGCGCGCGATCTGGGCGTGGACGGTCACGCCGCCCTGGCCGACCTCGGCCATCGCGGTGTGCACGGTGGCCACCGGCTGCCCGGCGACCGCTTCGAGCCGCACCCGGGCCGTCGAGTAGTCGTCGAACCCCTCCGAGAAGCCGACGTTCTTGATCCCGACCGCGTAGCCGACGCCGCGGACGACGCCCTCGCCGTGGGTGGTGTTGGACAGGCCGCCCGGCAGCGCACGGACGTCGGGGCCGCCCCCGGCGGTCTCCCACGGCCGCTCGGGCGGCAGCGGCCGGGCCTTGACCCGGCGCAGCAGCTCCGCGACGGGCGCGGGGGCGTCGACGACCTGCCCGGTGGGCATGACGGCGCCCTGTTCCATGGCGTTGCGCTGCCGGAACGCAACGGGATCCAGGCCGAGCCGCCCGGCCAGCCGGTCCATCTGGGCCTCGTACGCGAAGCAGGCCTGGACGGCGCCGAAGCCGCGCATCGCGCCGCACGGCGGGTTGTTGGTGTAGAGGGCGAGGGCCTCGACGTCGACGTTGTCGACGACGTACGGGCCGACGGCCAGGGACGCGGCGTTGCCGACGACGGCCGGGGAGGAGGAGGCGTAGGCGCCGCCGTCGAGGAGGATGCGGGCCTTGACGTACAGCAGCCGGCCGTCGCTCGTGGCCCCGTGCTCGTAGTGGAGCCGGGCCGGGTGGCGGTGCACGTGGCCGAAGAACGACTCGAAGCGGTTGTAGACCATCTTCACGGGCTTGCCGGTGCGCAGCGCGAGCAGGCAGGCGTGGGCCTGCATGGAGAGGTCCTCGCGCCCGCCGAAGGCGCCGCCGACGCCGGAGAGCGTCATGCGGACCTTGTCCTCGGGGAGGCCGAGGACGGGGGCGATCTGGCGCAGGTCGGCGTGGAGCCACTGGGTGGCGATGTAGAGGTCGACGCCGCCGTCCTCGGCGGGCACGGCGAGCCCGGACTCGGGGCCGAGGAACGCCTGGTCCTGCATGCCCACTTCGTAGTCGCCGGTGACGACGGCGGCGGCGCGGGCGCGGGCGGCGGCGACGTCGCCGCGGAGGACGGGCTGGCGGTGGACGACGTTGGGGTGCGGGACGTGGGCGGCGTGGGCGTCGTCGCGGGCGGGGTGCAGGAGGGGGGCGCCGGGGGCGGTGGCGCTCTCCTCGTCGTGGACGACGGGGAGTTCCTCGTAGGCGACGCGGATCCGGGCGGCGGCGCGGCGGGCGGTCTCGGGGTGGTCGGCGGCGACGAGGGCGACGGGCTCGCCGTGGTAGCGGACGACGCCGTCGGCGAGGACGGGGGTGTCCTGGATCTCCAGCCCGTAGCGGGTGGCGGCGGGCAGGTCGCCGTGGGTCAGCACCGCGTACACGCCGGGGGTGGCGAGCGCTTCGGAGACGTCGGTGGAGAGGATGCGGGCGTGGGCGTGGGGGCTGCGGAGGGTTACGCCCCACAGCATGTCCTCGTGCCACAGGTCGGAGGCGTAGGCGAACTCGCCGGTGACCTTGAGCGTGCCGTCGGGGCGCGGGACGGACTCGCCGATGCCGCCGTGGGCGCCGGCGGCGAGGCCTGCGGGGGTGCGTGCGGTGGCCATGGTCAGCCCGCCTCTCCGGCGCGGGCGGCCGCGAGGCGGACCGCGTCGAGGATCATCTCGTAGCCGGTACATCGGCACAGGTTGCCCGAGAGGGCCTCGCGGATGTCCGCGTCGGAGGGGTCGGGGTTGCGGCGGACGAGCTCGTCGGCGGCGACGAGCAGGCCCGGGGTGCAGAAGCCGCACTGGACGGCGCCGGCGTCGGTGAACGCCTGCTGGACGAGGGAGAGTTCCGTGCCGTCGCCGCCCGTGGCGAGTCCCTCGACCGTGACGACCTCACGGCCCTCGGCCTGCCCGGCGGCCACCAGGCAGGCGCACACCGGCACTCCGTCGAGCCGGACCGTGCACGAGCCGCACTCGCCCTGCTCGCAGGCGTTCTTCGAGCCCGGCAGGCCGAGCCGCTCCCGCAGGACGTAGAGCAGGCTCTCGCCCTCCCAGACGTCGTCGGCCTGCTGCGGCCGGCCGTTGACCGTGAGGTTCACGCGCATCGGGCGCCCCTCTCCCCGCCGCGGTAGGCGTCCCACGTCCAGCCGAGCGTGCGGCGGGCCATGACGGCGACCGCGTGCCGGCGGTAGCGGGCGGTGCCGCGGACGTCGTCGATCGGATTGCACGCCCCGGCGGCGAGCTCGGCGAACCGCCGGGCCGCGGAGGGCGGCAGGGGCCGGCCGGTCTCCCAGCACCCGCCCTCGTCCAGGGCCGCGGCCAGGAAGTCCTCGGCGGCGCGGGCCCGCACCGGGGTGGGGGCCGCGGAGCCGATGCCCGTGCGGACGGTGCGGGTGCGCGGGTGCAGCGCGAGGGAGAACGCGCAGACGGCGATGACCATGGCGTTGCGGGTGCCGACCTTGGAGAACTGCTGGGGCCCGTCGGCCCGCGCGATGCGCACGGCCCTGATCAGCTCGTCCGGCGCGAGGGCGTTGCGCTTGACGCCCGTGTAGAACTCCTCGGCGGGGATCAGCCGCGTGCCCCGCACGGACGCGGCCTCCACCCGCGCGCCCGCCGCCAGCAGGGGCGGGTGGGAGTCCCCGGCGGGCGAGGCGGCGCCGAGGTTGCCGCCGACGCCGGCCCGGTTGCGGATCTGCGGCGAGCCGACGGTGTGCGCCGCGAGCGCGAGGCCGGGAAGCTCCGCCCGCAGCTCCTCCATGATCCGCGTGTACGGGACGGAGGCGCCCAGCCGGACCTCGTCCCCCACGGTCTCCCATTCGTACAAATCGCCGATGCGGTTCAGGTCGAGCAGGTACTCCGGCCGGCGCCGGTCGAAGTTGATCTCGACCATCACGTCCGTGCCGCCCGCGATGGGGACGGCGGCCGGGTGCTCGGCCTTGGCGGCCAGAGCCTCCTCCCAGCTGCCGGGGCGCAGGAACTCCATGGGGGTTCTCTTCTCGATCGGTCTCACAGGGTCGTCCGAGGGGGGTGCGCATGCGGCGGATGCCGCCGTACCGGCGCTGTGCGCGGCCGTGCGGCATGCCGTGGGCCCAGTACAGCGAGCGGCCGGCGGGGCGGTGCAGTCACCGAAACCATGAAGCGGTTCGCTGGCCGGAGCGCCCATCTTGTAGATTCGAACGAAAGACGGGGTTGGGAAACCTCACTGCATTCCACTGGTAACAACAAGACAGATCGGCGGCGACCACGATGCGGCTGCGCGCACTCCTGGAGACCGAAGCGCTGGGCCTCCGCCTGCTCGGCGGCGAGGACGAGCTGGACCGCACGGTGCGCGGCGTGATGACGACCGACCTGCGCGACCCGAGCCGCTACCTCTCCGGGGGCGAACTCGTGCTCACCGGCCTCGCCTGGCGGCGGGAGCCGGAGGACTCCGAGCGGTTCGTGCGGATCCTCACGGGGGCGGGCGTGGCGGGGCTCGCGGCGGGCGAGGCCGAGATGGCCTCCATCCCGGACGACCTGATCCGGGCGTGCGCCCGGCACCGCCTGCCGCTGTTCTCGGTGAACGAGAACGTCTCGTTCGCCTCCATCACCGAGCACGTCGTGCGGCAGGTGTCGAGCGAGCGCGCCGGGGACCTGGCGGCCGTCGTGGACCGGCACCGCCGGCTGATGACGTCCGGCCCGGCCGGCGGCGGCCCCGAGGTCGTCCTCGACCTGCTGGGCTCCGACCTGGACCTGCGGGCGTGGGTGCTGTCCCCGACCGGCCGGCCCATCGCGGGCTCCTCGCTCGCGGGCGCCGGGCCCGAGCTGCCCGCCGCGGTCAGCGCGACCCTGGCCGGCGAGCACCTGGCCGCCGCCCGCACGGGCCGGCGCGGGCCGCACCGGGTGACCGCCGGCGGCGACACGTACTCGCTGTTCCCCATCAGCCACAGCGGCCGCGCCCTGGCCGCCCGCGACGTCCGCGAGACGGTCCTGTCCGACTGGTTCCTCGCCGTCGAGGCCGACGCCGGCGACTGGTCGCCCGAGCGGCTGGACCTGCTCGACGGCGTCACCCAGCTGATCGCCGTCGAGCGGGACCGGCGCGACGCCGCCCGCACGGTCCGCCGCCGGCTCGCCCAGGAGGTCCTCGAACTTGTCCAGACGGGCGCGGCCCCCGCTGAGATCGCCGCCCGCCTGCGCGTCGCGGCCCCCGTGCTGCTGCCCGGCCTCGGCACGGCGCCGCACTGGCAGGTCGTCGTCGCCCGCGTCGAGTGGGAGGACGGCGAGATCCCCGGCGGGCAGGTCGCCCAGGCCCTCCTGGAGGAGATGCTGGCCGCCCCCGAGACCTCCGGGCCCGAGCCGTCCGACCGGATCGCCGTCGCCCACATGGGCGACGAGGCGGTGGCGCTCGTGCCGCTGCCCGCGGGGCCGGCCGGGGCCGAGGGCGACGAGACGGCCGGGCAGGCGCCCGGGCTGCACGCCGACCGCATCCTCGCCGCCGTCCGCGAACCGCTCTCCCGCGGCCTCGACGACGACGGCCGGCTCACCCTCGGCGTCAGCGCCGCCGTGCACTCGGCGGAGGGCCTGCGCGGGGCCCTGGAGGAGGCCCGGCACGCCCGCCGGGTCGCCGCCGCCCGCCCGGGCCGGGTGTGCGCGGCGGGCCACCAGGAGCTGGCCTCGCACGTCCTGCTGCTGCCGTTCGTCCCCGACGACGTCCGCCGCGCCTTCACCGCCCGGCTCCTGGACCCGCTGCGCGACTACGACCGCCGCCACCGCGCCGAGCTCATCCCGACGCTGGAGGCGTTCCTGGACTGCGACGGCTCCTGGACCCGCTGCGCGACGCGGCTGCACCTGCATGTCAACACCCTGCGCTACCGCGTGGGCAGGATCGAGCAACTGACGGGCCGGGACCTGTCGCGCCTGGAGGACAAGCTGGACTTCTTCCTGGCCCTGCGCATGAGCTGACGGCCCCGGGTTGGGGGGATCTGCCCAGGTCGGCGGGGTAATGTTCCCCGCCATGGGGGTAGTGATCAAGAACGGGCGCACCCGGCTGCGGGTGGCGGGCGGCGAGCTGCTGCGGGAGCGGGGGCGCACGACGACGGCCGTGCCGGGGCCGCAGATACGGTCGGTCGAGGCGGAGGACGGGGCTCTGACCGTCCTCCTGTTCGACCCCGGCGAACCGCCGATGACGATCCGTCACCGCAGTCCGCAGGTCCTCGCCGCGTTCGCCGAGGAGATCCGGGCGATCAGGCCCGGCCGTCCCTACGAGGGCGCCCGGCCGCCCGTACGCAGGGAGACGGCCGACCCGTGGCCCGGCCGCACGGCCCGGGTGCGCGACTTCGTGACGTCGGCCCACCCGCTGCTCAAGGCGGCCGCGGCGTACGTGGTGGTGGGCGTTCCGGTCGTGGCGCTGATCCCGGTCGTGCCACGCGGGGAGACAGTGGGCGCCTGGCTGGCCGGCGGCGCGGGCTTCGGCCTGTTCGCGGTGTGGGCCAAGCTGGTGAGCCTCAGGACGCGGTGGATCGTCCGCTTCCGCGGGGTGACCGTGCAAGTGGACCCGCCGGACCGGGTCGGCGGCACCGCCGACACGCAGCCGGACTACCGCTACCGCTTCCGCGCCCTCGACGGCCGCCTCTACGAGCACACGTCCCTGTGGGCCTCCCACAACGGCGAGATCCGCTACGACCCGCAGGACCCGTCCCGCGTCGTGGTCCCCACCCGGATCATGTGGCTCTTCGTGGACGTGGCCACCCTCGTCGCCTTCGGCGTGCCGGGCTCCGGCCTGATCGGCGTGTGGCTGGACTGGGCGGTGCGGGTGCCGGACGCGCTGTTCTGACGGTTCACGGGGAGACGTACGACAAAAGACCGGTGCCGTACGCAGAAAGGAGGAGTCACGCCCAAGTGGCGTACGGCTCCTGCTGCAGACGCGCATCATCGCGGATATGAGTGATCCTGACGAGGCGTGCCCCGGCCCGCACGCCTTCTGCAAGGGCTGCAAAGGGAGCGGCGACTACCACGCGGCCGTGCTCTACCTCGACCAGTCCGGCGAGGGCGGCAACATGACGGGCGCTCACCTCTGCCCCTACTGCACGGGCCGGGGATTCTTCTGCAAGCACCACCCCCCGTGCCGGGTCCTGCACGAGGACGAGACGCCCGTCATCGGCCCGGACGCGCTGCCGCCGGTCTGAGGGTCAGACCCGCACCGCCGTCAGATGCCGCAGGTACGCCGCCCGGTTGAGGGGGTTGCCGTCCGTGCGCGGGCGCTGCGGGGGGCGGCCCTGGTGGGGGCGGTCCTCGGTGGGGTGGGTCCACCAGAGGGCCTCGCCGCGGGTGAGGGCGGGCAGGCGGCGTTCGGCGTCGGGGGCGTGGCGGGCCGGGATGGTGCCCTTGAGGACGCACACCTCCGGGCCGGTCTCCGTGTCGTGGATCTCGGCGCCCAGTGCCGCCAGCGCTCCCGCGACGGCGCTCAGGGTGTCGGCCGGGGCCTCCAGTTCGTAGGCGTGGCAGGGTTCGTACACCTTGGTGCCCGCCCGGGCCAGGGCCGCCATCAGGACGAGCGGGGTCAGGCGGCGGAAGTCGGCGGCGGTGCTGACGGGCGAGGCGTAGCCGGAGCGGGTCAGGGTGACGGTGCAGTCGGTGACCGGCCAGCCGTACAGGCCCTGGACGAGGGTGTGGTGGGCGGTCTCCTCGATGGCGCGGTCGAAGGCGTGGGGCAGCGCGCCGAGTTCGGTGTCGCGGCGGAAGACCGTGCCCGAGCCGGGGGCGCCGGGTTCCACGCGCAGGCCGATGGTCGCCCAGAAGACGTGGCCGCCGTGCCGGTCGATCTCCTCGTGCGCCTCGCCCGTGCCGGTGAGCCGCTCGCGGTGGACGGTGCTGCTCGGCTCGAAGACGGCTTCGACGCCGAACTCCTCGGCGAGCGTCGCCGCGATGATCTCCTTCTGCACCTCGCCGTAGAGGAGGACGGACGTGCCGCCGCCGGCCGGCAGGGTGCGGGTGGCGATGAGCGGGTCCTGGTCGGCGAGCGCGGCGAGGGCGCCGTGCAGCCGGGCGGCGTCCTCGGGGCGTACGGGTCTGACGACGGTCTCCAGGCTCGGCGCGGCGAAGTGCCGGCCGGGCGCGCCGGCGCGGGCGGGGCCGAGGCGGTCGCCCACCCTGACCTCGGGCAGGCCCCGGATCCGGGCGATGTCCCCGGCCGTGGCGCGGCGGCGGGCCGCCCCGGGCGGCCCGGCCTCGACCGCCGCGAGGGAGGTGATGCGCCCGGTGTGCTCCGTGCGGCCGCCGTCGGCGTGCTGCCGGTGCAGGGTGATCCGGTCGCGCTCGGAGACCCCGCCCGAGAAGAGGCGCAGGTAGGCGGTCTTCTCCCCGGAGGGGCCGCGGTCGACGGCGAAGACCGTGCCGGTGGCCTCCCGGCCGGTGCAGCGCGCGGGGGGCAGGTAGCGGACGATGCCGTCGACGAGGTCCGCCACGCCCCGGCCGGAGAGGGCGGAGCCGAAGTACAGGGGGTGGACCTGGCCGAGAGCGGTCTGCCGCGCGAGCGTCCGCCGCAGCTCCCCGGGTGTCACGGGCCGGTCCTCGACGAGCTTCGCGAGCAACGCGTCGTCGTGCTCGGCCAGGATCTCGGCCATGGCCTCGCGGAAGCCGGGGTCCTCGTACGAGCCGGGCACGGTGCGGGCGCCGGGCGCGCCGATGCCGTGGACGGTGCCCATGGGCACCACGTGCGGCGTGAGCCGGCGGCGGACGGCTTCGAGGGTCCCGGCCTCAGCGGCTCCCGCACGGTCGGTCTTGTTGACGAACAGGAGGGTGGGCAGGCCCAGCCGGCGCAGCGTCTTCATCAGCACGCGCGTTTGCGCCTGCACGCCTTCGACGGCGGACAGGACGAGCACGGCGCCGTCGAGGACGCCCAGGGCGCGCTCGACCTCGGCGATGAAGTCGCTGTGGCCGGGGGTGTCGACGAGGTTGACGCGCAGGCCTCCGACGCGGAAGGGGGCGACGGCGGTGCGGATGGTGATGCCGCGGCGGCGTTCGATGTCGCCGCTGTCGGTGCGGGTGCTGCCGGCGTCGACGCTGCCGAGCCGGTCGATGGCGCCGGTGTCGAAGAGCAGGCGCTCGGTGAGGCTGGTCTTACCCGCGTCGACGTGCGCGAGGATGCCGATGTTCAGGACGGGCTGCACGGGCAGGGAGGGCCCGGAGAGCAGGGTGTGCGTACGCAAAGAAGTCCTCGGAAAGAGTCGTCCGGTCAGGGCGCTGGAGGTTTCCGAGGCTCTGGCGCATGAACGTGTCTCCCGACGTCATTCCGAGGTGCTTGGGCGGTGCTTGGGTGTGGCTGCGCGCACGGGGCGCGCGCCGCCATCCTGGCAGCCGCACAGCAGGGAGATCCAGCGAATTTCCGGCGTGCACGCGAGCACGGATGAGCAGGACCGCGCTCAATGGCCACCCACTTGTGCTCACTCTTGGTAACCTGCCGCTACCACTGGGAGAGCCTTTGTGAATTGATTCACACCTGACCCTTGGCCGGGCCCGCTTCTTCGTGCTGAGATGCGGTCACGGCTGCTTCCAGCTCGACGGCGCGCTTGGGGAGGGCACTGTGGCGGACACCGCCATGCGTAATGCGGGGTTGCCGGAGCCGCGGGGACCGCAGGGGGCGGGCCCGCTGGGGGACGATCCGCTGGAACGGGCCGTGTGGCGGCTGCGGTCCCGCGCCTGCTGGGACGACGCCGCGGCCCTGCTCGCGCCGCGCGCCGCCGCCGAGCCGGGCCCGGCCCTGCAGCGGACTGCGGTCCTGACCGAGCGCTGCATGTTCACCGGGGAGGGCTGGGGCGCCGCCGAGGACGCCCTGCGCGCGGCGGAGGCGCTGGCCGCGGACGACGAGGAGCGGGGGGCGGCGGCCTGCGAGCGCGGCCATCTCGCGTACGCGTCCACCCTGTTGGGCGTCCGCGACCGCGCGGACGAGGCCCGCTCCGCCCTGGGCAGGGCCGCGGCCCTGCTCGCGCCGGGGTCTCCGACGCGCCCCCTGCTCCACTTCCGGCGCGGCCTGATCGCCCAGCATCTGTCGGACAACCCCTCCGACGCGACGGCCGCCTTCGAGCGGGCCCACGCGGGGGCGACGGCCCAGGGGCAGCGCCTGCTGCTCTCCTTCACCTGGCGGCACGTGGCGGCCATGGCCGAGCACGAGGGCAGGTTCGCCGAGGCGCGGTACGGGTTCGGGGAGTCGCTGCGCATCCGGGAGGAGCTGGGCTATCTCGTCGGCATCGCCCCGGCGCTGGCCTCGCTCGCCGCCGTCCTCGACGACCCCGGCGAGGCCGCCCGGCTGCGCGAGGAGGCGGCCCGGCTGGTCCGGCTGCTCGGCGGCGTCCCGGGCTGGCTGGCGGAACGGCTGGCGGCGGCGCCGTCGCCGGACTGACGACCGGGCCACACCCCGGACCGGCCCGACCGAGCCCCGGACCGGCCCGGCAGAACCGCGGGCCGACCCGGCAGAACCGCGGAGCGACCCGGCGGCACCCCCGGACTGCGCCCGCAGCCCTCACTCCCCTCCCGCGAAGTGTCCCCTCACCAGAACCTCGGCCCGTTCCACGTCGTGCGCGGCCAGCGCCTCCAGCAGCGCCACGTGCTCGGCCGCGTCGGCGACGAGGTCGGCCGTGCGGTGCGGCCGGCCGTGCGCCGCGGGCCACTGCGCGCGCCGGTGGAGCTCGTCGGCGACGGCGACGAGCTGACGGTTGCCCGCGAGACCGAGGAGCGCGCGGTGGAAGGCCCGGTCCGCCTCGGCGTACAGGGCGCGGTCGCCGGTGGCCGCCGCGGCGGAGGCGGTCTCGGCGAGCGGGCGGAGCCCGTCCCAGCCGCCGGCCGGGACCGTACGGGCGAGCCGCAGCAGGACGGGGACCTCCAGCAGGGCGCGCACCTCGGCGAGCTCGGCCAGATCGCGCGCGGTGCGCGTGGCGACGCGGAAGCCCCGATTGGGGACGACCTCGACGGCGCCCTCCAGGGCGAGCTGCTGCATGGCCTCCCGCACGGGCGTGGCCGACACGCCGAAGCGCTCGCCGAGCGCGGGCCCCGAATAGACCTCGCCCGGGACCAGCTCGCCACTGACGAGGGCCTTGCGCAGGGCGTCCAGCACCTGGCCGCGCACGGAGTGGCGCTGCGGCATCCTGCGTGCGGGAGCGTGCGCGGGGGCGGCACACGGGACCCCGTACTCCTGCTCGGCGTGGACGTGCTCGCCCCGGGCTCCCTCGCCGTGCGCCTCAACAGGGCCGCTGCCGCGGCTGCCGACGGGAGTGCCGCCGCGGACGGCCGCGCCGCGCGCGACCTGCGCGGGCACGTCGGCGAAGAGCCTGGCGGCCGGCGGCGCGGCGTGGGATCTTCCCTGCTCCATTGGGGTCCTCCTGATGTCCTTTCTGAACCATAGGCGGCCCCGCGGACAGTTCAAACCCCGATCAACCGGGGTAAGGTAAGCCTAACCTGTAGAACGATCGCGATTCGGTGATCCCGCCCGGGGCCTGCCGACGGCCTTCGCGGGGGAATTCACGTGCCCGCCCTGGAGGGCTTCCGGCCGCGGATGCGGCGCTGCCCGCGCGCCCCGCGGGGAATGGTGACGGACGAACTGGCCGAATCCTTATGGTATGTGGGGCAGCTGCCCGGCGAGGAGGCGCGCGGCCGCCGCGAACTGCAGCTGCCGCTCCCGGGGGTGAAGCCGCCGTATGCCGGCGGCGCGGCCTTCCGGATGCTTACCGGCCGCATGGGAGAGCCGATCGCGGCCTGCGACCGGGCGAGCTGCCGCCTCTTCTGCATCCTGCGTCCGCAGGACACCTGTACGACCTGCCCGCGTACATGCGACACGGACCGGGTGCATCGGCTGTCCGTAAGCTGACCGGACTCACACCACTCGATCGGGTGAGGTGAAGGGAACGCAATTCCCTCTTCGCTTAACGGCGTTCGAATTTCTTCGCACCTATCCGTATGCCGTTGCCCTCCATTGGCAGGCAGTTGGCGCGAAACCCCTTGGCGAACGGACCGATTCCGACAGGATGGCGCGCGAAAGGCCGTACAGCTATGCAAGGGACGCAAGATGAGAGTGACCGATATACCGCTGAATTGGATGCTCCCCTGTGTCGTGGCGCTCGCCGGGGTCGTGGTGGCGGTGACGGTGCTCGCACGCGGCCGGCACGGCGCGGACGACTCGGGGGGCGGCTCGGACTCCTGGGAGCGCAACGAGGAGCGCAGACGCCGCAAGGAGGCCATCTACGGAAGCGCCTCGTACGTCCTCCTGTTCTGCTGCGCCGCGGTGGCCGCCGCCCTCTCCTTCCACGGTCTGGTGGGCTTCGGGCGGCAGAACCTGGGGCTCACGGGCGGCTGGGAGTACCTGGTGCCGTTCGGCCTCGACGGGGCGGCCATGTTCTGCTCGGTGCTGGCGGTGCGCGAGGCGAGCCACGGCGACGCCGCGCTCGGTTCCCGGATGCTCGTGTGGACCTTCGCCAGCGCGGCCGCCTGGTTCAACTGGGTGCACGCGCCGCGGGGCCTCGACCACGCGGGCGCGCCGCAGTTCTTCGCCGGCATGTCGCTGTCGGCCGCGGTCCTCTTCGACCGCGCGCTCAAGCAGACCCGCCGGGCCGCGCTGCGCGAACAGGGCCTGGTGCCCAGGCCGTTGCCGCAGATCCGGATAGTCCGCTGGCTACGGGCCCCGCGCGAGACCTTCGGCGCCTGGTCGCTGATGCTCCTGGAGGGCGTCCGCTCGCTGGACGAGGCCGTGGAGGAGGTCCGCGAGGACAAGCGGCAGCGGGCGCAGGCCAGGGCCCGCAGGAGGGAGGCGGGCAAGCTGGAGCGCGCCCGGCTCAAGGCGTACAACCGCCAGAACCGCGTGTGGGGGCGGGTCCGGGGCGGCCGGCAGGTGGAGGTCGGCGGGACCGCTGTCCCCGGCCCCGCACAGCCGGCGCAGATCGGTTCGGACCCCTCCATAGTCGACCAGGGACAGCTTCCCGTCCGCGCGCGACCGCTGCAGGCGGTCGGCGGCCCTGACCCCATCGACCTCACCGCGGAGGACGACACCCAGGCGATTCCCCGCCTGGACTCGCTCGAGGCGAAGCTCGCCCAGATCGAGCGGCAGTTCGGCTGACCCCCCGGGGCCCTGGGTCGTCGCACGGCGGCGGTTCAGGGCTCCTGGGCGGCCAGCTCGAACCAGACCGACTTGCCCACCCCGTGGGCGCGCACGCCCCAGCCGTCCGCGAGGGCGTGGACCAGCAGCAGCCCCCGCCCCGACGTGGCGGCCTTCTCGATGTCGTTCATGTCCGGAACGGCGTCCCGGGCGACGCCCCTTACGGAATCCCTGACGGCCTCCCTGACGGCGTCCCGCTCCCTGCTGCCGGGGCGGCCGTCCTCGACCGCTCCCCCCGGGCTCGCGACCGGCCCGATGTCCGTTCCCGGGCCGCGCAGCGCGGGATGGCCCGCCACGAAGTCCCGGACCTCCACCCGCAGCCGCCCCCGCGCCTGGCCGAACCCTCCGATGAGCACCGCCTTGACCACGGCGCCCCCGTCGGTGTGCACGAGGGCGTTGGTGACGAGCTCGCTCGTGAGCAGCTCCGCGGTGTCCGCCCGGCCCGGCGCGCCCCAGTGGGCCAGCAGGCGCCGCAAATCGGCCCGGACTTCCCGGACGCCGGTGAGATCCCGGCGGCGGAGCCTCCTTTCGAAACGCGGCCCGGAATGCGCCGCGCCGTCGCCGTGCCCGCCCCTGTGGTCCGTACGACCCTCCCGGTCCCCCGCGTAACCCTCAGCGCTCGTCCGGCCTGCTGTCTGCCGTTTCATCCTCCTCGCCCCGACCCCTCCCCGGCGCCCCGGCCTCGAACACGCTCGCGCTCACTCACCGCAATGCATGCCCCGGCCCGCCCCGGACGACTCCTGTTGAGCCATCAACATGGCAATATGACCAAAATCCCGGAGCCTCTTGTGCGGGCCGTGAATATGCCATCCGCGCACGGCCGGTGAGAAAATCCGTACGGAACTGCAAGGAATAGCGAAGCTCCGGGAAACGGCCGGGCGGGGCGGTGACAACGCCACCGCCCCGCCCCGGAACCGGCCCGGCTACGCCTCCCAGAGCGCGCACGCCGTACGGTCGTCCGCGTAACCCTTCACCCGCAGCTGGGTGTCCGCCAGGAACGCCGCGAGCCCCGGCGGCCGCTCGCCCGCCCAGCGCTCGGCCAGCCTCCCGCCCAGCTCCGGCTCGCCGCGCATCGGCTCGGCCAGGCCCGCCGTGCACAGCATCAGCGTGTCCCCCGGCCGCGCGACGGACGCCCGGAAGCGGAACGGCTCGCCGGGCGCCGCCGGTTCCTCCGGCTCGACCGGCGGGGTCAGGCCCGGCGTGGGGATGCCGAGGTCCACCGTCATCGTGTCGGCGGGCGCCGAGCCGTAGCCGACGGCCGGCTCGCCCGTGCGCTCCGGCGGGGCCTCCGGCTCCAGGTCCTGCCACACGCCCTCGCGGAGGCGGAACAGGCCGCCCGTGCCCACGCCGAAGAACACCCGCGTACGGCACTGCGGGTCGGCCGTCAGCAGCAGGCAGCGGACCGTCGCCGTGTACTCCTCGGGCCGCAGGCCCAGCTCGGCGGCGCGGGCGCGCAGCCGGCCGTAGGAGCGGTCGGTGAGCCGGTGCAGGCCCGACTTGAGCTCGCCCCGCCGGCCGCCGCGGATGTCGTCGGCCAGCCGGGCGTGGCTGCGGCCGACGGCGCCCGCCAGCCACCTGCAGGCGTCCCGCGCCGCGCGGGGCGCCACGTCCGTGCCGCGCAGGCCGCTGGCCATCGCCACGAGCAGCAGGGCGCCGTCCCCCTCCCCGAAGCGGGCCGTCAGCAAGGAGTCCCGCCGGGGCTCGCCGCGGTAGCGCGCGGAGTCGCCGCGCAGCGAGAGGGCGCGCAGCGTGACGGCGCCGTACTGCGCCCCGTCCAGGACCGTGTCCGGCACGAGGCCGTCCAGGTCCTGCGGGTCCGCGGCGGGCCAGGCGGTGGGCTCCGCGTCGTACGTCGGCGGCCGCTCCCCCACGTACTCCGCCCCGCGGGCCGCCGGGCGCGGCGGCTGCGGGGGCGTCGCGAGGGGGTGTCTCCGGGGCGGCGTCGACTCGCGGGAGACCACGGGCGGGCGGGACGCGGGCTCCAGGGACGCCGCCCGGGCGGCGGGCTCCAGGGGGTCGGCGTGGTCACCGCCCGGCGGGG
>NZ_PXWG01000145.1 GCF_003011965.1 Streptosporangium nondiastaticum | reverse complement strand
GGGCCCGCCGGCCGGAGCGCCGGGCGCCCGCGGCGGCGGACGACGGCACCGCGCCGCTGTCCCACGCCCAGCACCGGATGTGGCTGATGGAGCGCCTGGGCCGGGGCGGCGCGGTCTACAACGTGCCGTTCGCGACCCGGGTGCGCGGCCCCTTCGACGCGGAGGCGTTCGGCCGGGCCCTGACCGGCCTGGTGCGCCGCCACGAGGTGCTGCGGACGCGCTACGGGCTGCGGGACGGCGAGCCGTTCCAGGAGGTGACGGCGGCGCGCCGGGTGCCGGTCCGCACCGTGGACGCCGCCGCCGGGGACGCCGCGCGGAAGGTGCTCGGCGAGGAGGCGGCCCGGGGCTTCGACCTCGCGGCCGGGCCCGTGCTGCGGGCCCTGCGCGTCCGGCACGCCGAGGACGACCACACGCTCCTGCTGACGTTCCATCACATCGCTGTGGACGGCGGCTCCCTGGACGTGATCGCCCGTGAGCTCGGCGACCGCTACCGCGCCGAGCTGGAGGGGCGCGACGCGGAGGACGCGGAGGACGCGGGACCGGAGCGCGCCGCGCCGCGGTACGCGGACTTCGCCCGGCGGGAGCGGGCCGGTTCGGACGCGCTCGACGAGGGCCTCGCGTACTGGACCGGGCGGCTCGCGGGCGCCCGCCCCGTGCCCCTGCCGGGGGACGGGGCGGAGCCCGGCCGCCGGGGCGAGGCGCGGGTGCTGTCCGCGCCGCTGGAGCCCGGCGCGGTCGAGGGGCTGCGGGCGGCGGGCCGCGCGCACCGGGCGACGCTGTTCACGGTCGTGCTGTCCGCGGCGTTCGCGGCGCTCCTGGAGGCGACCGGCGAGGAGGACCTCGTCCTCGGCTGTGCCAGCAGCCACCGCGACACGGCGGGCGCGCGCGACCTGGTGGGCCTGTGCGTGAACACCCTCCCGGTCCGGCCCGGCCTGTCCGGGGCCGGCGACATGGGCACGCTGCTGGCGCGGGTGCGGGACGCGCTCCTGGAGGCGCAGCGCCACCGTCACGTCCCGTTCGACCTCATGGTCGAACGGCTCGGCGCCGCCGCGCGCGACGCCGGCGGCAACCCGCTGGTGGGCGTCACGGCGGACGTCCTGGCCCCGCCGCCCGTCCTGCGGCTGGCGGGGGCGGAGTGCGAGCCCGGCGACGTCGCGCTGGACGGCGTCAAGTTCGGCCTCGGCCTCTACCTGGAGGAGGGAACGGCCGGCAGCGGCCCGAGCTGCCTGATCCGGTACGACCGCGGCCGCCTCGGCGAGGAGCCGGCCCGCCGTCTGCTGGACGGTTTCGCGGAAGTGCTGGCGTCCCTGTCGAGGGGCGAGAACCGGCCGCTGGACGCGGCGGGCAGGCGGATCCCGGGGCGGGAGGCGTCCCGCGAACCGGACGAGGCCCGTGGGCCTGAGGAGGTCCGTGGACCTGACACCGCTCCCCGCGCCTCCGCCTCCGCCATCGCCGTCGTCGAAGTCTTCGCCGACCTGCTCGGCGAGCACCCGGGCCTCGACGGGGACTTCTTTCTCCTCGGCGGGCACTCCCTGCTCGCGGTGCGGGTCGCCGAGCGGCTCCGGGAGCGGCTGCAGGTGCCGCTGACGGGGCTCGACGTCCTGGAGCAGCGCACCCCGCGCGCGCTGGGGGCGCTGCTGGACGAACGGACGCGGGCGAGGGCTCAGGTGCGGGCGGGCCGCCGCCCGGCGACCCGTACGGGCTCCGCCGCCGCACGGCCCTCCGCCGAGGGCACGGTGCTCGTCACGGGCGGCACCGGCGGTGTCGGGGCGTTCGTGCTGCGGGAGCTGGCGGCCCGCGGCCGGCCGGTCCGGGCGCTGGTGCGGCCGGAGTCGGCGCACCTGGTCGCGGCCGACGGGGTGGACGTGGCCGAGGGCGACCTGGCCGACGCGGACAGCCTGCGCGCGGCGGTGTCGGACGACGTGACCGCGGTCATCCACGCGGCCTGCACCTTCACCTCCCCGGAGGTGGACGTCGCGGCGATGCGGGCCCTGCTGGACGGCTGGCGGCGCGGCTCGTTCGTCTTCGTGAGCAGCGTGGACGCGTACGGGCGGCCGTCGGTGGCCGACGTCGCCGAGGACACCGCGCCGGAGGAGCCGCTCACGGCGTACGGGCGGGCGAAGCTCGACTGCGAGCGGATGCTGTGGGAGGCGGCGGGCACGGCGGGCCGGGGCGGGGCCGCCGTGGTCCGCGCGCCGATCGTGTGGGGCCCGCACCCCCGGCTGCGGGACCAGCTGCGCTGGGGGGCGACCGGTGCGCTCTTCCAGGCGGCCCGCGCCGGGGAGCCGGTCGTGCTGCCCGCGGCGGGCGCGGTCCCGGCTTCCGGCGACCCGTGGTCCGGTGTTCCCTGGATCCACGCCGCGGCCCTGGCCCGGATCCTGGTGACGTGCGCCGAACGCCCGCCGCAGGGCACGGTCAGCGCCGTGGGCGGGCACGTCGGCTGGGAGGAGTTCGCCGGCGAGCTGATCCGGCTGCTGGGCAGCTCCAGCACGGTCGTCGCCGGCGGGCGGGCGCCC
Organism: Streptosporangium nondiastaticum; assembly: GCF_003011965.1. Lineage (GTDB taxonomy): Bacteria > Actinomycetota > Actinomycetes > Streptomycetales > Streptomycetaceae > Streptomyces > Streptomyces nondiastaticus. The sequence goes on along the minus strand of NZ_PXWG01000145.1, from coordinate 14,770 downwards.
GGCCTCCTGCACCGGCACCGCTACCGCGCCGAGGCCCTGGCCGAGGAGCTGGTGGCGCGCCCGGGCGAGGACTGGCGCTCGGCGGTCGCCGCGATGCTGGCGCTCTGACCGCCCGCACGCCTTGAGGGCGCATGCGCCCCGACGGGACGCGCGCCGGAAAACCGTCGGGCCACCAGGACGTTCGCCCTGGTGGCCCGACGGTATTACGTGCACCCGCCGTGAAGAACGACGAAGCGCGGCGAACGTCACGGGCACAAAACGGACGATCGTCTGCCGAGGGGCCGAAAGGTGCCCGTTGGGCTGTCCGGACCGTTGATGAAAGGGCGCCGTCCCCGATTCCATGGCGCTGGCCCGGCACGCCCAGGTGCCGGGGTACACCGCGAGGGGGGACACCTTGCCCGGCATACGCAGACCCGGAGCCCGTCCGGGAAGACCGAGAGCACTCGCAGCACAGAGCGGCATCACCGGTGCGGCGGCGCTGATCAGCGCCGCCGCACTCGTCGTCTCCGCGGCGCCCGCCGGCGCGGCCGCACCGCCGCCCCCGCCCCCGGGCCCGGGCCCGGGTGAGGTGATCCCCGGTCAGCGGACGGAGACCCCCGCGCTGGTGACGGGGATCCGGGAGGGGGCCGACGCGGCGGTGAGCGCGGCCGACGCGGCGCGCGGGCACCTGGCGGAGAAGAAGGACCGCTACCGGATCGCCGCGCCCGCCCGCGACCTGAAGCCCGTACGGACCACCGCGGCCGGCGGGACGGAGACCGTGCGGCTGCAGCAGAAGCACCGCGGCGTCGACGTGCTCGGCGGGCAGTACGTCGTCCGGATGGAGAGCAAGGGCGGCAAGCGCGTCGTCACCGGCACCTCGGGCAAGTACTTCACCGGCCTGACGGCCGACACCACGCCCGAGGTCGACGGAGCCCTGGCCGTCGAGCGGGCGGTGGACGCGACCGAGGACCGGCTCCGTGCGCAGCGCCCCGGCTCAGGCTCCGGCAAGGGCGCGGACGAGGACGGGAAGGGCACGGCGGCGCGGTCGCTGACGGGCACGGACCGCGGGCTGGTCGTGCTGCCGAAGGGCCCGGGCGTGCTCACCCGGCACGTCACGGTGCGGGGCACGGACCCGGCCACCGGTGCGCCGGTGCTGCAGGAGGTGTACGTCGACGCGAAGGCCGGCTATCCGGTCCTCCAGTACAGCGGAATCAAGACGTTCCGGACCGCCGGGCAGGCAGCCGGCACGACGGGCGCGCCCGTCGCTGCCGCGCGCGGCGCCCGCGCCGCCGCGGACGATCCCGGTGTGAAGGGTTCCGGCGTCACGCTGGGCGGCCGGACCGTCGGGCTGGACCTGGCCCGCGACGAGGCGGGCGGCGCGTACGTGATGCGCGACCACTCCCGCATGCGGGACAGCAGCAAGAACGTGCTCGCCACGTGGGACGCGCGGGGCAGGAGCGTGTGGGAGACGTCCGGCGCCTGGCCGGAGGGCATCAAGGAGTTCGCCTCGCCGGCGCCCGCCTTCGGCAAGGAGGCGACCGACGCGGGCGCGGTCGACGCCCACTGGGCCGCGGGCAAGGTCTACGACTACTACAAGAAGGTCCACGGCCGCGACAGCCTGGACGGCCGCGGCATGACCCTCAACTCGCTGGTCGGCGTCACCGCGTTCGGCGGCACGTACGCGAACGCCTTCTGGGACGGCTCCAAGATGGTCTACGGGATCGGCGACGCCGAGTACCGGCCGTTCTCCGCGTCGCTGGACGTCGTCGGGCACGAGATGACGCACGGGGTCGTGGAGAACAGCGCCGAGCTCGTCTACGCGGGCCAGTCCGGCGCCCTCAACGAGGCCCTCGCCGACTACTTCGGCAACGCCGTCAAGACCGACGCCTTCGGCATCGCCATGGACAACCCGGACGCGGGCCTCCTGGGCGACGGGCTGTGCCGGACGAAGGGCCCGCGCGAGTGCGCCGTGCGCGACCTGAACGACGGGCGGAACACCTCCAAGTCCTTCCTCGGCGTGGGCTTCGCCACGGACAACGGCGGCGTCCACCTCAACTCGACGATCTTCTCCGGCGCGCTGTGGGACCTGCGGGAGGACATCGACCGGACGCTCGCCGACCGGATCGTCTACAAGGCGCTCACCGAGTACATGACCCCGCTGGACGGCTTCACCGAGGGCCGGGCCGCGGTCCTCGCCGCGGCCCGGGACCTCAAGGTCTCCGACAGGGAGCTGAGGTCCGTCGAGCGGTCCTTCAGCGCCCACGGCATCGTGCCCGGCTGGGAGCTCGCCCTGGGCGTGGACTCCGACCAGCTCTTCGGCAGGGTCAACACCGATGGTTCGCGGGTGGGCGCGGGCGGCGGCTGGTGGGCCGCGTCCAAGTCGAACGAGACCGGTGCCGAGCCGTACTCGGTCTGGGCCGGGCGCACGGACGGCACCGGCGCGCCGAAGCTGATCAGCCCCAACGACGGCCGCTACCACGTCAACCCGGTCACCGACGGCAGGACCGTGGTGTGGGAGGCGTACGGACGGCGGTCGGTCGAGGTCCTGGCGCGGCCGCTCGCGGGAGGCCCGGTGAAGAGCCTGCGGTCCCTGCGGCGCAGCATGGCCCCGCTGGGCGTCGAGGGCGACGTCGTCGTCATGGAGACCAAGGGGCGCACGGTGTCCCGGTACGTGGAGTACGTGCGGCTGAGCGACCGGATCCCCGTGCAGGTGGTGGACAAGCCCGGCGTGACGACGGCCTCCCCGTCGATCAGCCACGGCAGGATCGCCTACACCCGGCTCGACCGCGGGTGGGACACGGGCCAGCGCACCTCCACGGTGGAGGTGTTCGACCTCGCCACGGGCCGGACGACGGTGGTGCAGAAGCTCGGCGGGTACCCGGCCCTGGGGCCCACGGGCATCAGCGGCAACAGCGTCTACTGGCTGGCCAAGGACGACCCCGAGGCGCCCCGGACGGCGATCCGTCGTGCCGACCTGGACGGTACGGGGCTGACGGAGATCAGCCCGGCCACGGGCCCGGGCGCGGTCGACGCCGCCGACCTGACGGCCTCGGAGGACGCGGTGACCGTCGCCGTGGCGGCGCCCGTGACCGGGCCCGGGACGTTCGACAACGCGACGCTGACGAAGCTCTGGCAGTTCTCGGCGGACGGCAAGCAGAAGGGCCGGGTCTCGTGCAACCGCGGCGAGCAGCTCTCCGCGGCCGCGACCGGCGCCAGGCAGGTCGTGTGGATCGACTCCACGACCGGTTACAGCGACGTGGTCACCCGCACCCGGCCGGCGGGCACCTGCGGCTGACTGCTGACGGGCGAAGTGCCGTGCCCCTGCCGCGGTGCCGGGCGCACCGGGGCGGGGGCGCGGCCTCCTCGGGCGTGCCCCCCTCTCGCGTGGCCTGAAACCGCCGCTGTTCAGACGGGATGTCACGTAACATCCGTGACCTCGCACGACATACGAACAACTGTCGCAACGCTCGGCGCGGCCGGGCCCCGCGGCGGTTCAGGGGGAAGGAACCTCGATGACGTCGTCCCGCTTCGCGCGCCGCCTCGCCGGCGCCGCGGCCGCCGCGCTCGTGATCGGCGCGGGCGCGCTCGCCACCGCTCCGTCCGCCGCCGCGAAGGCCAATCTCCTGGCGATCGACAAGGTGGCGCTCCACACGCCCGGCCTGCAGGTGGACGTCACGTACTCCTGCGACCCGGGCATGAACCACCAGCTCGTGGCCAACGCGTCCAAGCTGGGCACGAGCGCCCACGACGAGTCCGACGCCGCCGGGACGATCAAGGTCGACAAGCTCGTCTGCGACTACAACAGCCACGCCGCCCGGGTCTCCCTGCGCCCTTCGGCCGGCTCGCACTTCGCGAAGGGCGACCAAGTGAAGGTCACCGTCTTCTACTTCGACAACGACGGCTTCAGCTACGCGCGCCAGGAGGCCGTCGCGGGGCTGTGACCCGGACGGTGACCGGCTGCCGCCGACACGGGACAGACATACGAGTATTGGCCACGCTCCGGACGCCGAGTCACTAGCCTGTGCCCGGTGGCAGCAAGCGAGACAGATCATGACGGCCGTCCTCCGCACAGCCCTGCCCGCAGACGGCCGAGCCTGGACGCGGACCTCGACCGGCTGGGGGAACAGCTGGCCGAGTTCGCCCGCGCCCAGGAACGCATGCGGGGCTTATTGGAAGCCATACTCACGATCAGCGGGGAGCTGGAGCTCCCCGTGGTGCTCCGCCGCATCGTCGCGACGGCGATGGAGCTCGTGGGGGCGCGCTACGGAGCCCTCGGTGTGCTGGACGAGGAGGGCACCAAGCTCGCCGAGTTCATCCCCGTCGGCCTGACGGGCGAGGAGGAGGACCGGCTGACCGGGGTGGCGCTCCCCCACGGCGAGGGCCTCCTCGGGCTGCTCATCACCGACCCGCGCCCGCTGCGCGTCGACAGCATCGCCGACCACCCGCAGGCCGCGCAATTCCCGCCGGGGCACCCGCCCATGCGCTCGCTGCTCGGCGTCGCCATCACCGTGCGGGGCAGGATCTACGGCAATCTCTACCTCACCGACCGGCAGGACGGCGCCTCCTTCGACGCCGACGACGAGTCCGTGGTGGTCGCACTGGCCGGCGCGGCAGGCGTCGCCATCGAGAACGCCCGCCTCTACGGCCGCGTCCGCTCCGGCGCGGAGCAGTTCCAGCGGCTGCTCCTGCCGAGCCTGCCCGACCTCTCCCCCTTCGACGCCTGGGCGGTGTACCAGCCCGCCGCGGACCCGGCGCTGCTCGGCGGCGACTGGTACGACGCGATGGTGCTGCCCGACGACACCCGCGTGATGATCGTCGGAGACGTCCTCGGCCACGACGTGCGGGCCGCCGCCACCATGGCCCAGATCCGCAACATGCTGCGCGCCCTCGCCTACGACTCGGACGCCCTGCCCAGCGAGCTGCTCAGCCGCCTGGACCGCACCCTGGAGGCGGTCGCCGAGCCCACCATGGCGACCGCGTGCCTGGTCCGCCTCGTGCCCCGGGGCGACGCGTGGTCCCTGGTCTGGAGCAGTGCGGGGCATCCCCCGCCCCTGGTGGTGACCGCGGACGGCACGACGCGCTTCCTCGACGCGGAGCCCGACGTGCCGATCGGCGTCGACGCCCGGTTCGCCCGCCACGACCACCGCTACACGCTGCCCGCGGGGGCCACGGTCCTGATGTTCACCGACGGGCTGGTGGAGCACCCCGGCCACGGGCTGGACGAGGGCCTGCGCACGATCGCCGAGGTCGCCGCGGCCCACGCCGGGGCCCCGCTCGACGTCCTCGGCCGGGCCGTGGCCGAGGCCCGGCCGAGCGACGGGCACGACGATCTGGCGCTGCTGGTGCTGCGGGCGCCGGAGACGGGCTGAGGCGCGGACGGGAATCATCCGGAGGGAGTCCGTGACCGGTCCGCCATGTCTCCCCAGAACTTGCGCAGTTCCCGGTCCGTCATGTCCTGCCACGGTGCCCTCTTGCGGGTCCACGACAAGGGGTTGAGGTAGCTCCTCCAGCGATAGCGGCGCAGGAGCGCCTGTTGCTGCCGGCAGAAGACCTCACGCACTTCGGCCCGCGGCTGCACACCCATGGCGGGGTAGGGGCACAGTTCGAAGGGGCAGTCGCGGCAGGCGCTTTCCGCGCGGCAGCCGCTTCCCGGTGTCGCGTCGCCGGCCATCCCCACGGTCCGCCCGGGCCGGAGCGCGCCGCGGTGCTTGACGAGGCACGGGGGCAGATCGGTGCGGTCCGCGCGCTCCAGGCACGACTCCAGCTCGGCCGGCTGCTGCGCGTCCCGTTCGGTGAGGTTGCGCAGCAGGAAGACCTCGGCGAGGAGCTGCTGCGCCCGCGGGTGCAGGGTGCTCCACCCCGCCGACGGCGGAATCCAGAGGCGGTGCTCGCGGTGGTCACCGGCGTCCTCGCTGAACGATCCGATCTTGTTCATGACGCCGATCTCGTCGATCCAGACGAACCGCTCGGGCCGGCCGCTCTCCAGGGCGAGGACCGCAAGACTTGCGGCAGCAGAGACGAAGGGGTGCACGCGATCGCCCCTGCGGGTGCGGTCCCCCGGGTGCAGGGCCCGCGGGTCCTGCTTGCTGCCCGCCAGGGCCAGCCAGCGCCTCACCGCCTTCGTCGGGTCGGCCTTGGCCACCGGACGACCGGCCCTTCCCATGGGGTCCGGGAGCTCCCACAGACACAGCGCCTGGATGAGCGTCATCTGCGAATACCAGTAGCGGGCATGGGCCAGCATGATCTCCGCCTGGGCGACGAGGAACTCCCGGGCTTCCTCGTTCGTCTGCGGGTGCAGCCGCCTCCGGTTGGCCGCGCTCAAGAACCCCTGGGCGAGGGCGGTCTCCAGGGAGATCGGCAGGTCCGCCCCGTGCGGACGGGAGTGCTCCGGCTCCAGGTGGTGCAGCCAGAGACTGAGCCTCTCCATCGCCTGCTCCCTGTGCTTCCGGCTCACCGATCCGACCACCATGGGTACGAGCCAGGCCCGCATGACGTACTTCCGCCAGATCCGGAGCCGCTGTTCCTCCCCCGCTTCGGCGATTTCCCTGGCCTTCCTGTCGTAGACGTCCTGCGGTACGCCGCTCCGCCTGACGAGGTTCTCGCGCTCCCAGTGCTCGGCGTCCGCCTGCCGGCGGACTTCTTCCTCGTACTGCGCCCAGGGGTCGTACCGGTCGCGCTCGTCCCTCCGGGGGAGGGGGAACAGGGAGCGCAGGGCATCGAACGCCTTGTCCCCGCCGGCGCCCATCTCCTGTGCGACGGCCAGCCTGATCTGGTACGAGGGCTCAAGGGTGGCGATGGTGAAGAACTGCTCGTAGGCCGGGTCCCCGACCGCCCGCAGGGCTTCCCCGAACCGGTGCACCAAGCGCTCCTTCGCCCCTTCGATCGTCCTGCGATCGCCGGACACGATGTCCGTCCACTGCTCACGGAGCCTGTCGGCGATGCGCTGGTGCTCGGACGGCCCCGGGGCTCTGTCGATGTCGAGTGCGACGGCGTACATGTCGAGGGCCTTGGCGTCGCTGCGGCGCCCGGCTGCCGCGAGGAGCTGCTCGACGGCCGACGCTCGCATAGAGGAGTCCCTCGCACGGGAGTTCAACGCCAGCCCGATCAGGAGCTCGCGAGCAGGCCCCTCCTCCTTGCCCAGGGCACCGGACAGGAGCTCGCCCTTCTTGACGTCGAGGTAGCCGGAGCCGAGGTACGCCTGGAGGATGCTGTGCTGGAACCGGATCTTCTCCCCACGGGCCTCCACCAGGCCGAGCTGCTCACCCTGCGTGGCGCACAGCGCACGGAGCTCGCGCTGCCTCTGAAGATCGATCTTGTCGCAGCACCCCTCCAGCCGCTGCATGAGCCGGGCCAGTATGTCCGGTTCACCCTCCAGATCGTCGATCCGGACCTCCAGCCGATCGCGCAGGAGTCCGATCCCGGCCAGTGCGGAGATGAACTCGACGACCTTTTCGCGCTCGTCCGGGGCCAGCGCCACCTCGCCGTGGATGCGGCCGGTGACCAGCGCCTCCCGCCATTCGTCGAGCAGCCGCCGCTGCGCTTGTGTGCGGTCCCCATTGCGCGCGTGCAGCCCCGCCCAGCGCTCGGGCCCCGTCCTCTTGTCCCGCGCGGGTTGCTCCCGCAGTTCACGTGCGATCTGCAGATACAGCGGGGACTCGGCCCCGCCGGCCGTCTCGACGACACGGTCCATGCGGTCGCATTCCCGGTCCGGGTGATCGCGCAGCAGGTACTCCCACGCCGCCTCCTCGCTGAGCGGCTCCAGGTCGACGACAGCGGCCCGGGTGTGCTCCAGCGGCGCGTGCGGGCGGGAGGCGATCACCAGGGGAAGCTTCTGCTCTTCCGCCCGCTCGATCGCCCGGCGGATGAGGACGTCCCGGTCCTTCTGGCTGTCGTCGTCGGCGAAGGCCTCCTCCAGGCCGTCGGCGAGGACGACGGCCCTGTCGTCCATACACAGTTGGCGCCACACCCTTTCGCTGTGCCGGTCGGAGAGCACCTTGCGCTCCGTCATCTCGGCGAAGCGCTTCATGGCCACTTCGTGGAAGTCGAGGCGCGGCGCGTTCATGTCGACGTCCCGGAGTCTGATCGGGACGGGGACGGCGCCCTTCTCGGCCAGCATCCGGGTCAGCTGCACGATGACCGACGTCTTCCCGGCGCCCACGCCGCCGACGAGCAGGTACGGGCGCCTGGTGCGCTTGTCCCGCAGCGCCCGGGCGATGACCAGGCACATCTCCTCGCGTCCGACGACATGGCGGATGGCCGGTCCGGCCGTCGGCACCATGCCGCGCGGGTCCTTCCTGGCCGCCCGGATGACCGACCTCCGCACGGAGCCGTACGTCGCGCCGAAGAAGAAGACCGTGGCGAGGCCGAGGCTCAGGAACGGGCCCATAAAGCCGTAGACCACTGCGCAGCCGTTGCCTCTCTTGGAGCACCACTGCTCCAGGGGAGACTTCTCACCTTCGATGAGGGCCCAGACGCCGAAACCGACCCAGCAGACGACAGCCAGCACCGCCAGGTAGGGGAGGACCCGCCTGAGCGACCACCTCGTCCACCACCGCTGAGCCGGCGCGACCTTGCGCCGGGCCGCCAGCCGGACCCGCGCCGAACGGGCGCGGCGCCCCACGGCATCGGCCGCGCGGGACACGAGCCGCCGCGGCCGGACCAGGAGCGGAGACCTCCGGGGTGCGACCTTGCCTTGGGGATGCTTGATCACGTAACCCATGGACGTAAGCCCGTGCTCGTGAGCGCGTTCCGTCGCTCACCCCATCATGGCCACCCCACCGTCACCGCCACGTGACCGCCGCGTGATGCCCGTCGACGCGGGACGCGTCCGGGCGCAGGCCGGCCACCAGGCCGAGCAGCGCCGGCGTCGGGCTCAGGCCGAGTTCGTTCCGCAGGAGCGTCCGGTAGGCCCGGAAGGCGCGGAGCGCCTCGGACTGGTTGCCCTCGGCGAGGTGGGCCCTGATCAGGGCCGCGTGCGCGCTCTCCCGCAGCGGTTCGGCGCGCACGGCCGCCGCGGCGGCCGACACGGCGTGGCCGTAGCGCCGCGCCCCGACGAAGTGGCCCGCGAGCGCTTCGAGGGCGTGCAGCCGCAGCTGCCGCCACTCCTCCGCTTCGCGCAGCGCCCACTCGTCGCACCAGCCGGGCAGCAGGTCCCGGGAGAGGCCGTCGATCTCGCCGGTTCCGATGGCTTCGACGGCGCCGCGCACGGCGTCCGTGCCGTCCAGGAGGCCCCGTGCGAGGGCGCGGAGCTCCTGGAGGTCGACCGCCACGCCGTCGGCGAGGGCGAGCTCGGCCGGGCCGGTGTCGAGGGCCCGGCAGCAGCCCGCACCGCGCAGGCGGGTGAGGGCCGAGCGCAGGGACGCGTGGGCCCGGGCCTCGGACGCGCCGGGCCACAGGTTCTCCGCGACGTCACTTCGCGCGACCGGTCCGGGACGGAGGGCGACGTAGGCCAGCAGGCGTTCGGAGCCCGCGGGGATCCGTACGGAGCCGTCGGCTCCGGCCAGGCGGAACCCGCCGAGCAGGGTGATGCGGAGGGGTGCGCCTTCCGCTGGTGACGGCATCCCTCCATCGTGCGGTGGGTGCCGTCGGGTGTCGAACCGAAGAAAAGCCCCCGCCGACGGATCGGCGGGGGCTTTCTCTTGTGCGCCGCCAGGGACTCGAACCCCGGACCCGCTGATTAAGAGTCAGCTGCTCTAACCAACTGAGCTAGCGGCGCGCGACATGAATATTACATGACTTTCGCGGGGGTGCTGACCGGCCTCACCCGGGCCGCCCTCGCATGGACAGGGGTGGCGGGAGGGGAAACGATGGAGACGAGAGGGTCCGCCTGTCGTACGGGCTGTCATACCGGCAAGGGAGGTAGTCCCATGTCATCCACCCTCAATCCGCACTCGGAGAGATCACAGGCCGCCGCCAGTGGCCTGACCCTGTTCGCGGCCGTGATGATGCTGGTCGTGGGCTTCGTCGATCTCGTCCGGGGGATCATGGCCATCGTGCATGACGACGTCTTCGTCAACACGCCGGACTACGTGTTCAAGTTCAGCCTGGCGGGCTGGGGCTGGGTCCATCTGTTCCTCGGCATCGCGGCGCTCATGGTGGGCGTCGGCCTGTTCCGGGTGAGCCTGTGGGCCAGGGTCCTCGGCGTGGCCGTCGCGTCGCTGCTGCTGATCGCCAACTTCCTGTCCATCCCCTACTACCCGCTGTGGTCGATCGTCGTCATCGCCTTGTCCGCCTTCGTCATCTGGGGACTGTGCGTGGTCCGGCCCGAAGACTCCCCGTAGCGGCACGGACGGCCTCCGGCCCGGCGGGCTCGCGGCGGGCCGGGCGGTCACGCCCTGCGGGGGTGACCATGCCCGCCCGCCGTCGTTCACCGTGTGAAGACTTTCCGGGCATTCCCGGGAATTCTCCAGCAATCGAGTCGAAGGATCAGTGATGCGCTTCTTCCGTCCCGTACTCGCCGCCGTCGCCGTCGCCGGATGCACCCTCGCCTTTGCCGTGCCCGCGGGCGCGGCGGGCACGGCAAAGGCGGACACCGCAAGGGCGGGCACCGCAAGGGCGGGCACCGCAAGGGCGGGCACCGCAAAGGGGTGGTTCGCCTGGGTGGGGCCCAAGGGCGCGCCCTTCTTCGTGGAGAACCCGCCGGACGGCCGGTGCCTCACGATGAGCCAGGAGTCCCAGGGGGCGCACAACGGCACGGTGCTTCCGGCGACCGTGTACCCGCAGAAGGAGTGCAAGGGCACGCCCCTCCACCTCCCGCCGGGCCACCACGCGCCCCGGAACGCCCCCTTCGCGAGCGTGAAGTTCGGTTCGCACTGACGAACGGGGACCGGCGCGCCCATCCGCTATGTTGAGCGGAAGCGGTACGAGAAGGAGGCGCACCGGTGCCATCAGGGCAGCAGGCCCGCGCGCAGGCGTCGCAGCAGGCACGCGCGCAGGCGTCCGCGATCACGCCGGGCGGCCCGGGCAAGGCGGGCGGGCGGCCCTCCGCGGCGGAGCCGGCCCCTGCGGACAAGGTCCGGGCCCTGTTCGGCGGTCACCGGCTGTCCCCCGGGCAGCGGCGCATCGCGCAGTACATCACCGACCACCTCACCGAGGCCGCGTTCCTGTCGATCACGGACCTCGCGGAGCGGGTCGGCGTGAGCCAGCCCTCGGTGACCCGCTTCGCCTCCTCGGTGGGCTTCAGCGGATACCCCGCGCTGCGGGAGGCCCTGCAGCCGATCGCGCTGAGCGCGGTCGCGAACGTGCCCGGCGCGCGCGAGGAGGACCGCCGCAACGAACTGCAGGCGGCCGTGGACGCCGAGATCGAGAACCTGGAGCACCTGCGCCGCGCGTTCACCGACACCGACCAGGTGCTGGAGATCGGCCGCGAGCTCGCACGGTCCGTGCCGCTGACGATCCTCGGCCTGCGGATCTCCGTCTCGCTGGCGGAGTACTTCGCCTACGCGGCGAAGCGCATCCATCCGGACGTGCGGCTGGTCTCGCGCGGCGGCAGCGTCGCCTACGACGCCCTGCTGCAGTCCCGGGAGGCGGGCGGCACGTGGGTGCTCGCGTTCGCGATGCCGAGACACTCCAAGGAGATGCTGGCGGCGATGCGGGCCGCGCGCCGCACGGGGCTGCGCGTCGCGCTGATCACGGACGCGGGCCTGGGCCCCCTGGCCGGGGAGGCCGACGTGACGCTCACGGCCGGCACCGGGTCACGGCTGGTCTTCGACTCGTACGCGGCGCCCGGGATCCTGTCGGCGGCGCTCCTCCAGGCCATGGCCGACGCCGATCCGGAGCGCACGCAGCTGCGGCTGGAGAAGTACGAGCAGGCGGCCGACCAGCACGACTTCTTCCTCGACGACTGATATCGGGACTTTCAGTTCCGGATCGGTCTCGGCGGCGAATGAAAATTTTCATACCCTTGCTTACTGGGCAGTAAATATATTTACTGCGTGTGGCACCCGGGCCTGCAGCGCTCGCGACGGCGAGTACCCGGGGAGCCAGTGGCGAACAACCGGGACCGAGACCCTCCTCATCGGCCCTGTGCGTTCCGTTCGGGTGCTCCGCTCCCCTCGGACACCCCCGGCGGCCCCGGTCTAACCCCTGGACCGGGACCGCCGGCAACACTCTTCGCGGCAGGCGGCAGGCGGTACGCAGCACGCGGCAAGCGGCGTTACGGCGTCACGGGGGCGTCGTAAAGCCGGTTCCCGTCGCTCAGCAGCCCCGCCCGCTTCACCTGCCGCAGCACCGGCAGGACCTCCAGCCGGTGCACGGCCGTCAGCGAGCCGATGCCCTCGGTCATGTAGCGGTACAGGTCGCGCTGGTCACGGCAGAGCACCGTGGCGGCGAGGTTGGCCGTCCCGGTCACGGCCGCGGCGAACGGCACCTGGGGGTGCTCGGCGAGCGCCCGCCCGACCGCCGCGAGCTCGCTCGGCGCGACCGTCGCCGAGATCCCCGCCTCCAGCCCGAAGCCGAGGTGGACGGAGTGGACCTCGACGTCGAAGGAGATCGCGCCGCTCCCCCGCAGGTACTCGATGCGCCGCCGCACCGTGGACTCCGACCGGCCCGCCGCCGCGGCGAGCTCCGGATAGCCCGCCCTGCCGTCCCGGGCGAGGACGGCCAGCATCGCGTGGTCGGCGTCGTCGAGCCGTACGGTGTCTTCGCCGCCCTCGCCTTCCCCCTCGCCCTCCACCGGCCCCGGCCGCAGCGCCGCGATCTGCTCCGGCGTCAGCCCGTCCCGCCCGAACGAGCGGGTCGCGCTGCTGGTGTACTCGTGCAGCATGGTCTGCGCCGTGACGCCCGTGACCTGCCGGGTGCGCGGCAGCTTGCGGAGCAGGAGCGCCTCGTGGTCCTCGCGCGTGCGCGAGCTGACGAGGCAGCCCACCTCCGTGCCGCCCGAGAAGATCTTGACCCAGCCCGTGTCCGGGCGGCGGGCCAGGGCCTCGGCGATGGCGACGGCCGCTCCCGGGACGCACTGGATGCGCAGCCTGGACTCGTAGAGGCCGACACGCTCGCCCTCGGGCAGGCCGAGCACCCGCAGCAGCCCCGCACCGCGCAGCCGGCGGTAGCGGCGGATCACCGTCTGGTCCGTGGTGCCGAGGACGGCGGCGATCCGGCTGAACGCGGCCCGGCCGTCGACCATCAGCGCCTGGACCAGCCGCTGATCCAGCAGATCGAACACCCGCTCCTCTTCGCTCATGTTTTCCATCATTTCACAGCCGTACAGCATCGGATTCCGTCACCGGACCGGCCGTGGGTTCTGAGAAAAGCCACCGGATGCGACCTTCGATCTCCTCGCACAAGACCTTCCGGAGGTACGGAAATGAGGAAGTGGCTGCCGCTCGTCGCGGTGTGCCTGGGGACGTTCATGCTGCTCGTGGACGTGACGATCGTCGTCGTGGCGCTCCCCGACATGGCGGAGAGCCTGCACACGTCGTTCGCGGACCTGCAGTGGGTGATGGACATCTACGCGCTCGCGCTCGCCGCGCTGCTGCTGGGCGCCGGCTCCCTCGCGGACCGGATCGGCCACCGCCGGGTGTACGCGGCGGGCCTCGTGCTCTTCGCCCTCGCCTCGCTGGCCTGCGGACTGGCGACCGGCCCGCAGGCGCTGATCGTCTTCCGCGGCGTCCAGGGCATCGGCGGCGCCGCGATGCTCGCGACGACGACGGCCCTCATCAGCAGCATCTACCACGGCAGGGACCGGGGCACGGCGTTCGGCGCGTGGGGCGCGGTCAGCGGGGCCGCCTCGGCGGCCGGCCCCGTCATGGGCGGGCTGCTGACCGAGCACCTGGACTGGCGCTGGATCTTCTTCGTGAACCTGCCCATCAGCGTGCTGGCCATCGCGATGACGCTGCGGTTCGTCGCCGCGGCGCCGCCCCGGCGGGGCCGCGGCGTGGACCTGCCGGGCCTGGCCGCGTTCACCGTGGCGGCGGGCAGCGCGACGTACGCGCTGATCAAGGGCAACGACTACGGCTGGACGTCGGCCGCCACGCTCGGGCTCTTCGGGCTCGCCGCGGTCGCGCTGGTCGCGTTCCTGCTGATCGAGACGCGCCGCGAGCAGCCGCTGCTGGACCTGGCCCTGTTCCGCGGGCCCTCGTTCTCGGGCCTCATGGTGGCCGCGGTGCTGCTGTCCGTCGCCGCGTTCTCCTACCTCGCCTACACCTCGCTGTGGCTGCAGTCCGTCCGCGGCATGGGGCCCGTCGCCGCGGGCCTCGCCTGCCTGCCCATGAGCGCGGCGGCCTTCCTCGTCGCGTCGCCGGCCGCCCGCTTCCTGCACGACGTCTCGCCGCGCTGGACCATCGGCGCCGGGCTGCTGCTGATCGGCACGGGCGCGTTCCTCCAGGCCACGGTGGACGCCGGCTCGACGTGGACCGCCCTCGTGCCGGGCCTCGCGGTGACCGGCGCCGGCGTCGGCATCGCCACGCCCGTGCTGGCGTCCGCGGCCATGGCCTCCGTCGCGCCGGAGCGCGGCGGAATGGCCAGCGGCGCCGTCAACACCGCGCGCCAGCTCGGCAACGCCCTGGGCATCGCGGTCCTGGGCGTCGTCTTCCACTCCGGGCTGGCGTGCGCGCTCCGCGACAAGGGGGCGGGGGCCGTCGCCGACCCCTCCGCGACCGCCGACGCGCTCGCGGGCGGCCAGGCCGGCGCGGTCGTCGCCCACGCGGCCCCCGCACAGCGGGAGCTGCTCGGGCAGCTCGTGCACGAGGCGTTCGCGGCCGGGCTGCGCCAGACGTTCCTCGTCTCCGGCGCGCTGGGGATCCTGGGCGGGCTGGTGGCGCTCGCCCTCGTCCGCCGCCCCGCGAAGCCGGCA
>NZ_PXWG01000144.1 GCF_003011965.1 Streptosporangium nondiastaticum | reverse complement strand
AAGGCTCCCAGTAGACGACTGGGTTGATAGGCCAGGTGTGGAAGACCGGTAACGGTTGGAGCTGACTGGTACTAATAGGCCGAGGGCTTGTCCTCAGTTGCTCGCGTCCACTGTGTTAGTTCTGAAGCAACGAACAGTTGCTGGTTTGAGCAGAACCACTTAATTGAAGAGTGTGCTTGTTCGCTCGAAACCGATAGGGTTTCGGTGGTCATAGCGTTAGGGAAACGCCCGGTTACATTCCGAACCCGGAAGCTAAGCCTTTCAGCGCCGATGGTACTGCATGGGGGACCGTGTGGGAGAGTAGGACGCCGCCGAACAATACTTCAAGGACCCTTGGTCCCAGCGTTCACGCTGGGACCAAGGGTCCTTTTTTATTTTCTGCCGAAGCGCGCCGGCCGTCCGGCTGCGCGAGAATGACTGCGGTACCTGAAGACAGGAGTCACGTCGATGCCCACCAACTACCCCGACGATCGTTCGGGTGGCGACCGCGGCGGTTTCCGCCGCGACGACCGACGCGGTGGCCCCCGCCGTGACGACCGGGGTGGACGCCCGGCCGGCGGTGGCTTCGGCCGTCGCGACGACCGCCCCTCTTTCCGCCGCGATGACGACCGCGGTGGCTTCCGTCGCGACGAGCGTCGCGACGACCGCGGCCCGCGCCGCGACGACGACCGCGGTGGACGCCCCGCCGGCGGTGGCTTCGGCCGCCGTGACGACCGCCCGTCCTTCCGTCGTGATGACCGCGCCCCCCGTCGTGACGACGACCGCGGTGGCTTCCGCGGTGGCCGTGACGAGCGTCGTGACGACCGTCCGTCGTTCCGTCGTGACGACCGTGCCCCGCGCCGTGAGGACGACCGCGGCGGCTTCCGCCGTGACGACCGTCGCGATGACCGCGGCCCCCGCCGCGACGACCGCGGCGGTTACGACCGTCCCCGTGGCGGTGGCTTCCGCCGCGATGACCGCGGTGGCCGTGACGAGCGCCCCTCCTTCCCGCGTGACGACCGTGCCCCGCGCCGCGATGACGACCGTGGTGGCTTCCGTGGCGGCCGTGATGAGCGTCGTGACGACCGTCCGTCCTTCCGTCGTGACGACCGCGCGCCGCGCCGTGAGGACGACCGCGGCGGCTTCCGCCGCGACGAGCGTCGCGACGACCGCGGCCCGCGCCGCGACGACGACCGTGGCGGCTTCCGTCGCGACGAGCGCCCCTCTTTCCGCCGTGACGACCGTCGCGATGACCGCGGCCCGCGTCGTGACGACGACCGTGGCGGCTTCCGCCGTGACGACCGCGGCGGCTACGACCGTGGCCCCCGTCGTGACGACGACCGCGGCGGCTTCCGCGGTGGCCGTGATGAGCGTCGTGACGACCGTCCGTCCTTCCGTCGTGACGACCGCGCGCCGCGCCGTGAGGACGACCGCGGCGGCTTCCGCCGCGACGAGCGCCGTGACGACCGCGCCCCGCGCCGTGAGGACGACCGTGGCGGCTTCCGCCGTGACGACCGTCGCGACGACCGCGGCCCCCGCCGCGACGACGACCGCGGTGGTTACCGCGGCGGCCGCGACGACCGCGGTCCCCGCCGTTCGTTCCGTGACGACCGCCAGGGCGGCGGCTACCGCGGCGGCCGTGACGACCGTTCCGGCGGCTACGGGCGCCGTGACGACCGCGACCGGGACCGCGGCGACCGCGAGCCGGTGAAGCGCCTGCCGATCCCCGACGACGTCACCGGCGACGAGATCGACGCGGACGTGCGGCAGGAGCTCATGAGCCTGCCGAAGGGCCTCGCCGAGGAGGTCGCCCGCAACCTCGTCATGGTCGCCAACCTGCTCGACGAGGACCCGGAGCAGGCCTACGCCTACTCCCGGATCGCGCTGCGCCTCGCCTCGCGCGTCGCCGCCGTCCGCGAGGCCGCCGGCTTCGCCTCGTACGCCACGGGCAAGTACTCCGAGGCGCTCGCCGAGTTCCGTGCGGCCCGCCGCATGACCGGCTCCGTCGAGCTCTGGCCCGTGATGGCCGACTGCGAGCGCGGCATGGGCCGTCCCGAGCGCGCCCTGGCCATGGCCGGCGAGCCCGAGGTCAACAAGCTCGACAAGGCCGGCCAGGTCGAGATGCGCCTGGTCGCCGCCGGTGCCCGCAAGGACATGGGCCAGGCCGACGCCGCCGTCGTGACGCTGCAGAGCCCCGAGCTCGCCTCCAACTCGGTCCAGCCGTGGACCGCGCGCCTGCGCTACGCGTACGCCGACGCGCTGCTGGAGGTCGGCCGCGAGGCCGAGGCCCGCGAGTGGTTCGCCAAGGCCCTCGAAGCGGACCAGGGCGGCCAGACGGACGCCTCCGACCGCCTCGCGGAGCTCGACGGCGTCGAGTTCACGGACGCCCTCGTGGAGTCCGACGACGACGAGCCGGCCGAGGAGCCCGCGGTCGAGACCGCGGTCGAGGCCGAGGCCGATGCAGAGGCTGAGGTCAAGACCGAGGCCGAGACCGGGGTCAAGGCCGAGGCCACCGAGGCTGCGGAGAAGCCCGACGAGGAGGCTGCGGAGAAGCCCGCCGAGGAGTCTGCGGAGAAGCCCGCCGAGGCCCCCAAGGCTGACGACGACAAGAGCTGACCGCTGACGTGACGCCGAAGAGGGCGCCATCCCCGTACCGGGATGGCGCCCTCTTCGTATGCGTGGCCTCGTCTGCGTGGCCTTCGTCAGTTCAGAGCCAGGCTCCGCAGCACCAGCCCCGTCGCCGGCTTGGGCCCGAACGAGGTCGACTTGCGCGGCATCGTCACGCCCTGTTCCGCCAGCTCCCGGACCACGTCCTCCTTGACCGGGTGCATCAGCACGGCCGTGCCGCCGTGCCGCTCGGCCTGCTTCACGGCCGCGGCCGTCTCGTGGATGTAGCCGATGTGCTCCGGGTCGTCCGGCACCCGCCAGACGTGTTCCAGGAGGACCGAGTGCAGGACCGTGGCGTCCAGGGAGCGCCAGGCCTCCGGCCGGTCCGCCGGGACCAGGCGGGCCAGCAGGGCCGGGTCCGGGCGGTCGAGGAGGTGGAAGCGGCCGTCGCCGGCCAGGACGAACGCGTTGCCCGGCTCCTCGGACGCCTCCGCCAGCGCGTCGAGCGCCGCCGGCAGCGGGCCGTCGACGGTGCGGACGCGGAAGACGCCCTCGACGGCGGCCAGCGCCTCGTCGACCGGCAGCCGGTGCAGCAGCCGGTGGATGGCCCGTACGCGCAGCGGGTAGCGGGCGGTGTCCACCAGCAGCACGAGGCCGAAGTCCCAGGGGCCGGGGGACGGCTGCTCGGCGCGCAGCCGCAGGTACGTCGCCCAGCGGTGGTGGCCGTCGGCGATGAGGGCGTGCTGCTGCGAGAGGTCCTTGCCGATCAGTTCGAGGTCGTCCGGGTCGGTGATGGACCACAGGCGGTGCGCGTAGCCGTCGTCGGTCGTGGTGGACAGCAGCGGCGGGGTCGCGGTGACGCGGTCGATGACGGCCGCCGCGCCCGTCGCGCTGCCGTTGCCCCGGTAGGAGAACAGCAGCGGTTCGAGGTTGGCTCCCGTGCCGCGCATGAGGGCCGCGCGGTCCTCGACGATGTGCGGCATGACGTCCTCGTGGGGGAGGACGACGCCCTCCTCGCGGGGGCTGAGGCGCAGCGCGCCGATCAGGCCCCGCTGCAGGATGCCGCCGCCGCGCTGCTCGTACACGTACAGCGCGGGTTCCGGATCGGGGGCGAGGACCTGCTCGTCCTGCCAGCGGCGCAGCGTCTCCGCGGCCAGCCGGTGCCGGTCGGCGGCGCTCGCGGCCTGGGGGAGGATCAGCCGGACGATGTTGTGCGGGTCGGCGGTCTCCAGGTGACGCAACCCGTCGGGCCGCACGACGACGTCGTACGGTGGCGAGGTGACGGCGGCGATGCTGCCGACCCGCTCCGGGACATAGCGCAGCCCTCGGAAGGGGGCGAGTTGAAGTCCTTGCCCTGCTTTCCCTGCTCGGCCTGGAGTGCTCATAAGGAAATGTTATGTCTCATGGCCCCGTGAGCAATGATCGTGGAAGAGACGTACAGCACAAGGAGCGAGTACAGGATGAATCAGACCGTCCGGACGCGGCCCGACGGCAGTGAGCGGCCCCTCGGCGAGGCCTACGACACGGCGCTGCTCGACCTCGACGGCGTGGTGTACGCGGGCGGCGAGGCCATCGCGCACGCCGTCGACTCGCTGGGGGCGGCCCGCGAGGGCGGGATGCACCTCGCCTACGTGACGAACAACGCCGCGCGCACGCCGGAGACGGTGGCCGCCCACCTCACCCGGCTGGGCGTCCCGGCCGAGCCCTCCGACGTGATCAACTCGGCCCAGGCCGTGGCGCGGCTGATCTCCGAGCAGGTGCCCGCCGGGTCCCGGGTGCTGGTGATCGGCGCCGAGGGGCTGCGGGTGGCGCTGGAGGAGCGCGGGCTGGTGCCGGTGGACTCGGCGGACGACGACCCCGCCGCCGTCGCGCAGGGCTACGGCGGGCCCGACATGCCGTGGTCGCGGCTCATGGAGGCGTCCTACGCGGTGGCGGCCGGCGTGCCGTGGTTCGCCTCCAACACGGACCTGACGATCCCGAGCGGGCGCGGGATCGCCCCCGGCAACGGCTCGGCCGTGGAGGTCGTCCGGATAGCCACGGGCGCCACGCCGCAGGTGGCGGGCAAGCCGCAGCCGCCGATGCACCGGGAGACGGTGCTGCGGACCGGGGCCGAGCGGCCGCTGGTCGTCGGCGACCGGCTCGACACGGACATCGAGGGCGCGTACGTGGGCGGGGTGGACTCGCTGCTGGTGCTGACCGGTGTGACGACGGCCGCGCAGCTGGTCGCGGCGCGGCCGGAGCACCGGCCCACGTATGTGGCGGCGGATCTTCGGGGGCTGCTCGTGGCGCAGCCGGAGGTTGTTCCCGTCGGGGACGGGTTCCGGTGCGGGGGGTGGACGGCGTCCGTCGACGGTGGCGCGCTTGCGCTTGAGGGTGAGGGGGATTCGCTGGACGGGTTGCGCGCGCTCTGTGCTGCGGCGTGGACGCGGGCGGGTTCCGGGGTGTGTGAGCTGGACTCCGCCAAGGCGGTGGCTCTGCTGGGGCTGTGACGTGGCTGGGGCGGGCGGGGGTTTTCCCCTGACCCGCCCCTTCCCGTAACCGGGGGCGAGCCCCCGGGCCCCCGTATCGCGCTGAACGCGCTCGTCCTCAAACGCCGGACGGGCTGGGTGGTTGCGGGGGCAGGTTGGGTGGTTGCGGGGACAAGCTGGGTGGTTGCCGGGGCGGGCTGAGCGGTTGCTCGGCCGGGCTGGGGGGTTGCTGGGACGGGCTGGGTGGTTGCTCGGCCGGGCTGGGTGGTTGCCGGGGCGGGTTGGGTGGTGCCTGGCTCCGGAGATCAGGCCAGCTCCGCCAGGAGGTCCTCCTCTGTTGCTCCTCGGCGCCAGTAGCCCGTGAAGGTGACCGTGCGGCGGTCCAGGCCGCGGTCGTTGACGAGGTGGCGGCGGAGGCCGCGGACCGTGCCGGATTCGCCGGCCAGCCAGGCGTAGGGCTTGCCGGCGGGGAGGTCCGCGGCGCGGACGGCGCTCAGGACGGGCTCGGCCGCGCCCCGTACGAGCCAGGTGATCTCGGCGTCGGCCCGGGTGGGCAGGTCCTGGACGTCCTCCGCGTGGGGGACCTCGATCCAGATCCTGGCGGGGGTGCCGGCGGGGAGCCAGGCGAGGATGCCGGCCACGGCGGGCAGCGCGGTCTCGTCGGCGGTGACGAGGACCCAGTCCGTGTCCGCGGGGGGCTGGAAGTCGACGCCGCCGTTGTCCTCGACGACGGGGGCGAGGACGGTGGCGCGGTCGCCGGGGCGGGCGGCCTGGGCCCAGTTCGTGGCGGGGCCGCCGTGCCCGTTCGCGTCGCCGTGGACGGCGAAGTCGACGTCCATCTCGGCCGGGGTGCCGCCGTCCGGGCCGTGGCGCATGTCCCGCACGGTGTAGGTGCGCATGAAGGCCCGTACGGCCGGGTCCTGGGCCCGCCACTCGGTGAACCAGGTCTCGTCGCGGGCGGCGGGCAGCACGGGGGCGTCCTGGCCGGGTTGCGGCAGGAACAGCTTGAAGCGCTGGTCACGGCCGCCGGCGACGACGTCGTGGAGCTCCTCGCCGCCGAAGGTGACCCGCATCATGGCGGGGCTGATCCGTTCGGTGCGGCGGACTTCCAGGTCGAAGAAGCGGTACGGGAGGGCGGGGCCGGCCATGCGGGGTGTTTCCTTTCGCTCGTCGGGCGGCTTCGCTTGCCGGGCGGGCTGTCGCCCGTCAGGCGACCTTCTTGGCCTTCTGGACGGCTTCGGCGAGGGCCTCGACGAGCGGTGCGCACCCGGCGTAGGAGTAGCGGGGCTCGCTGAGCCAGGGGCTGACCTGGCCGGCCTTGACGGCGGGCAGCTCGGCCCAGGTGGGCTTGGCGGCGAGGTCCTTGGGCCGGAGGGCGGAGGTGCGGTTGTCGAGGAGGATCAGGTCCGCGGGGTACTTGCCGGCGTCCTCCCAGCTGAGGCTCTCGAAGAAGCCGCCGGTGACCTTGCCGGGGACGACGAAGTCGACGCCGAGGGACTTGAAGTACGTGAGGTCGGCGTAGACGGACGGGTCGGAGACGTAGAGCAGGTCGGCGGAGCCGGAGGCGGCGAGGACCTTGAGGCCCTTGTTGGCCTGCGCGGCCTTGCGGAGGGTCTCGGAGGCCTTCTCGAAGCGGGCCTTGGCGTCGGTGACCCGCTTCGCCTGGAGGTCGGCGCCGAGGGAGGCGGCGAGTTCGGCGTAGCGGCCGATGACCTGGGTGAGGGAGACCTTGGTGACGTTGATGCCGACGCTGGGGGCGAAGCCGAGGATCTTCTTCTTGCTCTCGTCCGGCACGTACCAGAGCTCGGTGCCCTGGAACATGTTGGTGACGAGCAGCTCGGGGGAGAGAGCGGCGTACTTCTCGACGTTGAACTCGCCCCAGGCGTTGCCGAGGACGGTCAGCTTGCCGACGTCGAGGTCGCCGGCCTGGGGGTCGGGCTTGCCGTCCTTGAGGACGGTCGGGCCGAAGACGGCGGTGCACTCGGCGCCGAAGTCGTGGAGGGCGGCGGCGGTCCCGGTGAAGGCGACGACCTTCTTGGGGGTATGGGCGGCCTTGGCGGTCTCGCCTCGGTCGTCCTTGAACGTCCACGGGCCGGAAGCGGAACCTGAGTCCCCGTCCGTGGAGCCCTTCGCGCCGCCGCCTCCGCAGGCCGTCAGGAGGGCACCGGCCCCGAGGGCGCCGCCTGCGGCCAGCAGGCCGCGGCGGGACAAGAAGGAGGCGCGGGGGTTGCGGAGGGTGCGGGGGGTGCTCATGGTGGTGCGCTTCTCTCAAGAATGAGGCAAGAACGGGGGGAAGTTAAGGGTAGGCTAACCTAAGCCTCGTGTTGGTTGACAGTCCCCCCGAGCCCCCGGCGGACACCGCTCCGCTGCCGCCGCAGCCACCCCCGGCAAGCCGTAAGCGGAATGCCGCCCGGGCCGCCGGCCTGCTCGCGGCGACCGGTCTGCTGCTGCTCGTCGCGATCGCGAGCATCGCCATCGGCGCCAAACCGCTGCCGCTGGAGGCGGTCTGGCACGGGCTGTTCCACGCCTCGCACGGCGAGGCCGACGTCATCGTGCGCGACGTCCGCCTGCCCCGCACCCTGCTCGGCCTGCTCGCCGGCGCCGCCCTCGGGCTCTCCGGCGCCGTGATGCAGGCCCTCACCCGCAACCCGCTCGCCGAACCCGGCATCCTCGGCGTCAACGCGGGCGCCGCGGCGGCCGTCGTATCGGCCATCACCTTCCTCGGCGTCAGCTCGGCCGGCGACTACGTGTGGTTCGCCCTCCTCGGCGCGGCCGTCGTCGCCGCCGTCGTCCACGTGCTCGGCGGCAGCCGCGGCGCCACGCCCGTCCGGCTCGCGCTCGCCGGCACCGCCGTGACGTACGCGCTCTACGGCTACGTCAACTCCGTCCAGCTGATGGACTCCGCCGCGCTCGACCGGATGCGCTTCTGGACCGTCGGCTCACTCGCCTCGGCCAACGCTGACGTCATCCGGCAGGTCCTGCCCTTCATCGCCGCCGGCACCCTGCTCGCCCTCGCGCTCGCCCGGCCGCTGAACGCCATGGCCCTCGGCGACGACAGCGCCCGCGCCCTCGGCACCCGGCCCGCCCGCACCCGCGTCCTCGCGCTGACCGCCGTCACCCTGCTGTGCGGCGCCGCGACCGCAGCCTGCGGGCCCATCGTCTTCATCGGCCTGATCGTCCCGCACCTCGTGCGCGCGCTCACCGGCCCCGACCAGCGCTGGATCCTGCCGTACGCGGCCGTCCTGTCGCCCGTGCTGCTGCTCGGCGCGGACGTCCTCGGACGGGTCGTCACCCGGCCCGGCGAACTCCAGGCCGGCATCGTGACCGCCGTCATCGGCGGACCCGTCTTCATCCACCTCGTACGGCGCCGGAGGGTGGCCCAGCAGTGAGCCCGTCCCCACGCACCGCACAAACCGTACGAACTCTCCGTACCCGCACTGTCCGCACCGGCGGCGGACTCTCCCTGCGCGTCGACACCCGCGCCACCCTCGTCGTCCTGCTGCTCCTGGCCCTCGCCGCGGCCGCGTCCGTGGCCCTCATCGGCACCGGTGACTTTCCGATGACGCCTGCCGACGTCGTCCGCACGCTCGCCGGCGGCGGCACCCCCGCCCAGGACGTCATCGTCCACGACCTGCGGCTGCCGCGCGTCCTCGTCGGCCTCCTCGCCGGCGGCTGCCTCGGCCTGGCCGGCGCCGTCTTCCAGTCCGTCTCCCGCAACCCCCTGGGCAGCCCGGACGTCATCGGCTTCGGCCAGGGCTCCGCGGCCGGCGCGCTCGTCGTCATCATCCTCTTCCACGGCGACCCGTTCGCCGTCGCCGCCGGAGCCGTCGTGGGCGGCGTCGTCACCGGCCTCGCCGTCTACCTCCTGGCCTGGAAGAAGGGCATCAACGGCTACCGGCTCGTCCTCGTCGGCATCGGCGCCGCCGCCGTCCTCACCGGCCTGCGCGACTACCTGATGACGAAGGCCGACCTCGTCGACGCCACCCGCTCCATGATCTGGATGGTCGGCTCCCTCAACGGCCGCGACTGGGAACAGGTGCGGCCCCTGCTCATCGCCGCCGCCGTCCTCTTCCCCGTCGTGCTCGGGCACGGGCGGGCGCTGCGGATGCTGGAGATGGGCGACGACGCCGCGTACGCCCTCGGCGTCCGGGCCGAGCGCACCCGGCTCGTCGTCATGGCCTCCGCCGTGCTGCTCACCGCCGCCGCCACGGCCGCCGCCGGGCCCATCGGCTTCGTGGCGCTCGCCGCGCCGCAGCTCGCCCGCCGGCTGACCCGCGCCGCCGGACCGGGCCTCTTCGCCGCCGCGGCCATGGGCGCGGCCCTGCTCGTCGGGGCCGACTGGGCCTCGCAGCGGCTCTTCGGCGCCGACAAGCTGCCCGTCGGGGCACTCACCGGGATGTTCGGCGGCTGCTATCTGCTGTGGCTGCTGTTCACGGAGCGGAAGGCGGGGCGGGTGTGATGGACGGGGCGCAGCCGGGCGGCCCCGGTACGAGTACGACGATCTTTCAGCGACGACCCTTCAGCAAGGAGACCGCACCATGAGCCGACTGACGGCCGAATCCGTCACGCTCGCCTACGACCAGCGCGTCATCGCCGAGAACCTCTCGGTCGCGATCCCCGACCGGTCCTTCACCGTCATCGTCGGCCCCAACGCCTGCGGCAAGTCCACCCTGCTGCGCGCCCTCGCCCGCATGCTCAAGCCGGCCGCCGGCTCCGTCCTGCTCGACGGCGCCGCCATCGGCTCGTACCCGGCGAAGCAGGTCGCCCGCACGCTCGGGCTGCTCCCGCAGTCCTCCATAGCGCCCGACGGCATCACCGTCGGCGACCTCGTCGCCCGCGGCCGCTACCCCCACCAGGGCCTGCTGCGCCAGTGGTCGCGCGAGGACGAGCGGATCGTCACCGAATCCATGGCCGCCACCGGCGTCGACGCCCTCGCCGACCGGCACGTCGACGAGCTCTCCGGCGGCCAGCGCCAGCGGGTCTGGATCGCCATGGCCCTCGCCCAGCAGACTCCGCTGCTCCTGCTGGACGAGCCCACCACGTACCTGGACATCCAGCACCAGATCGAGGTCCTCGACCTGTGCGCCCAGCTCCACGAGGAGCAGGGCCGCACCCTCGTCGCCGTCCTCCACGACCTCAACCACGCCGCGCGCTACGCCACCCACCTGATCGCCATGCGCGACGGCGAGGTCGTCGCCGAGGGCGCGCCGGGGGACGTCGTCACGGCCGGGCTCGTGGAGCGGGTGTTCGGGCTGCGGTGCCAGGTCATCGACGACCCGGAGACGGGGACGCCGCTGGTCGTGCCGGCCGCCCGGAAGGCGCGTGCGGCGGCCGTCGCCGCGCGGCCGTAGCCCGGCCGCGCCGGCTACAGCAGCGACCGCAGCCGCAGGACGTCGCGGAGGCTCGCCTGGACCCTGACCCGGCCGGCGGCCCACGCCTTCGCGAAGTTCAGCCGCCCGTCCACCAGGGCCACCAGGTCGTCGCCCGTCATCGTCAGCGCGATCTCCGCCCGCCGCTCGGGCGTGCCCGGCAGCGTCTCCACGTCCTGGATGTGCCCGCCCACGAGGTGGCCGGCGAAGGTCACGTCGAGATCGCTGATGTGGCAGCTGAGCGAGCGGTCGGGCGCGGCCGCGTCACGGAGCTCGCCCTTCGCTCCCGCGAGGCTCTCCGCCAGTCTGTCGAGTGCGGCGCGGCACTCCTCGATCGTCGCCATCACCAGGGACGGTACCGCAGCAGGCAGCGTACGCCGCAGAGGCGCCGTTCCGGGGTAGCGTCGGGGCCATGAGCGATGCGATGACTCCCGCGGATCCCGCGCCCCCCGCGACTCCCGCGGACCCGGACCCGGAGCCGGGCGAGGCCGAGGGGACCGAAGGGGCGGACGGGCCCGGGCCGCAGCCGCTCGGCGTCGCCCGCACCCCGGCCGGCGACCCCGCCGTCGACGCGCAGCTCGTCCGGCTGGCCGACGCCGACCACCTCGCCGTGAGCGGCCACCTGGAGGTGTACGAGGATGTACACCGGGGCCTGCGGGACGCGCTGAGCGCGCTCGACCGGGGCCCCGGCCCGTCCGGGACGCCCGCCGCCCCGGGCGCCCCCGCTTCGTACGACAACAGGAGCTGAACCACCCGTGGCAGTGACCCGCCCGCGACGCAGCCGACTCGACGCCGAGCTCGTGCGCCGTAAACTCGCCCGCTCCCGCGAGCACGCGAGCCAGCTCATCGCGGCGGGCCGGGTGACCGTCGGCGGCACCGTCGCGACCAAGGCGGCCACCCAGGTCGAGCTCAGCGCCGCGATCGTCGTCACCCAGGACGAGAGCGACCCCGACTACGTCTCCCGCGGCGGGCACAAGCTCGCCGGCGCGCTCGCCGCCTTCGTGCCGCGCGGCCTGAAGGTCGAGGGCCGCCGCGCCCTCGACGCGGGGGCGTCCACCGGCGGGTTCACCGACGTCCTGCTGCGCGCCGGCGCCGCGCACGTCGTCGCCGCCGACGTCGGCTACGGGCAGCTCGCGTGGTCGCTGCAGAGCGACGAGCGGGTCACCGTGAAGGACCGCACCAACGTCCGCGAGCTCACGCTGGAGCAGATCGACGACATCCCCGTCGACCTGATCGTCGGCGACCTGTCCTTCATCCCGCTCGGCCTGGTGCTGCCCGCCCTCGTGCGCTGCGCCGCGCCCGACGCCGACCTGGTGCTCATGGTCAAGCCGCAGTTCGAGGTCGGCAAGGAGCGGCTCGGCAGCGGCGGCGTCGTGCGCAGCACCCAGCTGCGGGCCGAGGCCGTGCGCGGCGTCGCCGCCCGCGCCGCCGAACTGGGGCTGGGCGTCCTGGGCGTGACCGCCAGCCCGCTGCCCGGCCCCTCCGGCAACGTCGAGTACTTTCTGTGGCTGCGAGCCGGAGCGCCCGAACTGGACCCGGCGGACGTTGACCGTGCAGTGGCGGAGGGGCCGCGTTGACGACTTCACAAGCAGCATCACAGGCGACAACAGCAACAGGGGCGGGGGAGCGGGAGGCGGCTGCCGACGGCAGACGCACCGTCTTCCTGCTCGCGCACACGGGCCGCCCGGCGGCCATCCGCAGCGCCGAACTCGTGGTCCAGGGACTGCTGCGGTGCGGGATCGGCGTACGGGTCCTCGCCGAGGAGGCGGCCGACCTGCCGCTGCCGTCCGAGGTCGAGCTCGTCGAGACCGGCCCGGGCCGGCCGGACGTCCTGGAGGGCTGCGAACTCCTCGTCGTCCTCGGCGGCGACGGCACGCTGCTGCGCGGCGCCGAGTTCGCGCGCCGCTCCGGCGTGCCCATGCTCGGCGTCAACCTCGGCCGCGTCGGCTTCCTCGCCGAGGCCGAGCGGGACGACCTCGACAAGGTCGTGGACCGGGTCGTGACCCGGGCCTACGAGGTCGAGGAGCGCATGACGCTCGACGTCGCCGTCCTCACCGACGGGCACGTCGTGCACACCGACTGGGCGCTCAACGAGGCGTCCGTGGAGAAGGCCGCCCGGGAACGGCTCCTGGAGGTCGTCACCGAGGTCGACGGGCGGCCCGTCTCCCGCTTCGGCGGCGACGGCGTCGTGTGCGCGACCCCGACCGGCTCCACGGCCTACGCCTTCTCGGCGGGCGGACCGGTGGTGTGGCCCGAGGTGGAGGCGCTGCTGATGGTGCCGATCAGCGCCCACGCGCTGTTCGCCAAGCCGCTCGTCACCGCGCCGGACTCGGTCCTCGCGGTCGAGGTCCAGCCGCAGACCCCGAACGGGGTCCTGTGGTGCGACGGCCGCCGGACGGTGGAACTGCCCGCGGGCGCACGGGTGGAGGTGCGGCGGGGAGCGGTCCCCGTGCGGCTGGCCCGCCTGCACCACGCGTCCTTCACGGACCGGCTGGTGGCGAAGTTCGCGCTGCCGGTGGCGGGGTGGCGCGGAGCGCCGCACTAGCGTTTCCGGCGGGGCTCCGGTGCCGAGCCGTGCTGCAAGTTCAGCGCTTCGCGGCTCGCAGCAGGTCCAGCGCCTTCGTCAGGGCCGGGTCCTTCCCGGCCCTGAGGTCCTCCTCGGCGAAGACGGGGACGCGGACGTCCGGGGCGATGCCCGTGCCGTCGTACGTCGTCCTGCCGTCCTTCGCGCTCAGGAACTCCTCGTTCGGGAGCCAGAACTGCCAGCCGTTCGGCAGGGTGCGCATGAGCCGGTCCGAGAACAGGCCCTGCGTGTTCTCGCCGATGAGCGTGGGCTTCGGGCCGCGCTGCAGCAGCGCCTGCGTGAGCGTCTCGCCCGCGCTCATGGTGAGCCGGCCGGTGAGGACCGCCAGCGGGCCGGTGTAGACCGGGCCGTCGTGCGGGGCGACCCGGACCGGCTCGGCCGGAGTGAACCCGCGCGGGTCGCGGGCGTCGTTGCGCGCGTGCTTGAGGTAGGCCGTGTACGGCCGCGCCGTCAGCCGCTCGGCCACGTCCAGGGCGAGGCGGTCCGAGCCGCCGCCGTTGAGCCGCAGGTCGAGGACGAGGCCGCGCAGGGCGTCCGGGCCGGTCGTGCGGGCGGTGGTGAACACCTCGTCCAGGGCGGTGCGCAGCGCGGCCTCGTCGGCCTCGTAGTCGTTGCCCTGGCCGTAGTGCAGGAACGACGTGATGCGCAGGAAGCCCGTCCGGCCGGGGAGCTCGGCGTACGTGATCTGCCCGCCGGCCCAGGAGCGCCGCACGCCGGCGCCCGCTTTCCCGACGCCGCCGGCGACGGCTTCGTCGATACGGGCCCGAGCCGTCGCGTCGGGGATGACGGTGTCCTGGCGGTGCCCGCCGAAGAATCCGGCGGGGTCGTCCGGGTCGACCAGGCCGGTGTGCCCGTCGTAGAGCGGCCGGATCATGTCGGACAGGATGCGGAACAGCTCGGGCTTGCCCGTGGAGGCGGTGATCCGGGGGCGGTAGCGGTCGCGGACGGCGTTCCAGTCGACGTGCCGGGCGGCGAAGAACGGGTAGTTCTCGGCGTAGGTCTGCCAGAACGTGTCGAAGACCTTCCGCGGATCCGCGTGCGGGTCCGGGGCGGGGGCGCTCTCGCAGCCGGGCGGCAGCGCGGGGACGCGGTGCAGTGTGCGGTGGCCCACGTTGTCGCCGAACGCCAGCCGCGCCGTGTCGCGCCCCTGCGGGGTCACCGTGAGGGCGGCCTCGCCCTCCTGCCGGAAGGGGCCGGAGGGGTCCGTACGGGCCGCGGTGAGGGCGCCGGGCAGGCAGCTGACCGCCGTGGTCTCGTAC
The DNA here is from genome assembly GCF_003011965.1 of Streptosporangium nondiastaticum. Classification (GTDB taxonomy): domain Bacteria; phylum Actinomycetota; class Actinomycetes; order Streptomycetales; family Streptomycetaceae; genus Streptomyces; species Streptomyces nondiastaticus. The sequence continues at coordinate 3,023 of NZ_PXWG01000144.1, read as the reverse complement.
GTGCGCAGCTTGCGGCCGCCGTCCTCGACGACGGCGACCGTGCCGTAACCGTCCATGCGCCACACGCCGTCGAGCGCCGCGGCGCCGGCTGGTGGGCGGGGCCCGTGGGCCAGCGCGCTCGCCGTGCCGGCGGCGGTGGTCACGGCCACCGCGGCGGCGAGGAGGAGCGCGGCGGCGCGGGAGGAACGGGGACGAACGGGCATACCGACCTCATGGGGCAGGGAGGGGCGTTGTGGTCGTCATCAGACTCCTCTTCCGGGGTCCCCCGGGACCATGGGGAGATCACCCGGAACGGTGGTGGGGATTCCCCCAAGGGGGTCGGTGGGGGTGGCCGTCGCGAGGGGGCCCCGGAACCTCGTATGGTCGTATCCGTGTTGGAGGAGATGCGGATCCGGTCCCTGGGCGTCATTGACGACGCCGTCGTCGAGCTGTCGCCCGGTTTCACGGCGGTGACCGGCGAGACCGGCGCGGGCAAGACCATGGTCGTGACCAGCCTCGGCCTGCTGCTCGGCGGGCGGGCCGACCCCGCGCTGGTGCGGATGGGGGCCCGGTCCGCGGTCGTCGAGGGGCGGCTCGCCGTCGACCCCGCGTCGCCCGTGGCGCTGCGGGCCGAGGAAGCGGGCGCCGAACTCGACGACGGCACCCTGCTCGTCAGCCGCACCCTCTCCGCCGAGGGGCGCTCCCGGGCGCACCTGGGCGGGCGCAGCGTGCCCGTCGGGCTCCTCGGCGAGCTCGCGGACGACCTCGTCGCCGTCCACGGCCAGACCGACCAGCAGGGGCTCCTGCGGCCCGCGCGGCAGCGGCAGGCCCTCGACCGGTACGCGGGCGACGCGGTGGCCGCGCCCCTCGCCAAGTACGCCGACGCCTACCGCAGGCTGCGCGCCGTCACCACCGAGCTCGCCGAGCTGACCACGCGGGCCCGCGAGCGCGCCCAGGAAGCCGACCTGCTGCGGTTCGGGCTGGACGAGGTCGCCGCCGTCGAGCCGCTCCCCGGCGAGGACGCCGAGCTCGCCGCCGAGGCGGAGCGGCTCGGGCACGCCGAGGCGCTCGCCTCCGCCGCCACCGCCGCGCACGCCGCGCTCGCCGGCAACCCCGAGGACCCCGAGGGCATCGACGCCGCCACGCTCGTCGCCGGCGCGCACCGGGCCGTGGAGGCCGTGCGCTCCCACGACCCGGCGCTCGCCGCCCTCGCCGACCGCATCGGCGAGATCGGCATCCTGGTGTCCGACGTCGCCGGAGAACTCGCCGGCTACGCCTCCGACCTCGACGCCGACCCGCTGCGGCTCGCCGCCGTGGAAGAGCGGCGCGCCGCGCTCACGCAGCTCACGCGCAAGTACGGGCAGGACATCGCCGAAGTGCTCGCCTGGGCCGAGCGGGGTGCCGCGCGGCTCGGCGAGCTCGACGGCGACGACGAGCGGATCGAGGAGCTCACTGCCGAACGGGACGCGCTCCGCGCCGAGCTGGGCGGCCTCGCTCAGGCCGTGAGCGATGCGCGGGCCGAGGCCGCGGAGCGGTTCGCGGGAGCGGTCACCGCCGAACTCGCCGAGCTCGCCATGCCGCACGCCCGCGTCAGCTTCTCCATCCGCCAGACCGAGGTGGCGGAGACGGAGGCGGAGAACGGCATCGAGGTCGGTGGCCGCGCCGTCGCCTACGGCCCGCACGGCGCGGACGAGGTCGAGCTCCTCCTCGCCCCCCACCCCGGGGCGGTCCCCCGGCCCATCGCCAAGGGCGCGTCCGGCGGTGAGCTCTCACGCGTCATGCTCGCCGTCGAGGTCGTCTTCGCGGGCTCCGCCCCCGTCCCGACGTACCTCTTCGACGAGGTCGACGCGGGCGTCGGCGGCAAGGCCGCCGTCGAGGTGGGCCGCCGCCTCGCGCGGCTCGCGCGCACGGCCCAGGTCGTGGTGGTCACCCACCTGCCGCAGGTGGCGGCGTTCGCCGACCGGCACCTGGTGGTGGAGAAGACCCACGAGGGGTCGGTGACGCGCAGCGGCGTCCAGGCCATGGAGGGCGAGGACCGCATCCGCGAGCTCTCCCGCATGCTGGCGGGCCAGGAGGACTCCGAACTGGCCCGCGCCCACGCGGAAGAACTCCTCGCCACGGCCCGGGGCGCCTCCGGCGGGGGTGCGTAGCGCCTCCGGCGGGGGCGCGCAGGCCGTACGGGCCGGGCCCGGTCCGGCCTCGCCGGGCTGCGGCGTTGTGGCTGATCGCCGTTGCGGCGAAGTGAGGGTGGCCGGGCGTCGGGCCCTCCTCGGGGGCGTGGGCCCGTTCGGCGCCGCGGGGTCGCTTCCGGCGCGGGTGCGCAGGCCGTACGGGTTGAGCCCGCTCCGGCCTCGCCGGGCTGCGGTGTTGTGGTTGCTCGCGGCTGCGGCCGGGTGAGAGTGACCGGGGCGGTCGGGCCGGCGTGGGGGCGGGGCCCGTTCGGCACCGCCGGGACGCGGCTCCGTGGCTGATCGCCGTTGCGGCGGATTTGAGGGTGGCTGCGGCAGCCAGGCCGAGCGTTCGGCTCGGGCGCGCTTACCTGTGCCGTGGTGGGCAGGATGCTTCCCCGGTGGAGCCGCGCCCGTTGCTGCCGGTGCAGGCATCTGCCTTCCGCCGCCGCGGCGAGCGACCCCCGCGGTGTGTCCGGCGGTGCCGAGCCGGGCGGTGGGGGTGAGCACTCTGTTCGGCGTGCTTACCCGTGCCGCGGTGCCGGCAGGCCCTTCCGCCGCCGTGGTGAGCAACCTCCACGGCGGTGTCCGGCGGTGCCGGGCCGGCCGGGCGTGGGGGCCTGCGAGCCTCCCGGCCGGGAGCCGTAGGGTCGGTCCATGATCACTTCGAGGGCAGTCGGGAAGGCGGCGCTCCGCGGCGCGGCCGTGGCGCGCGGGGTTTATGAAGGCGCGCGGCGCCGGAGAACGAGCGCAGCCGCATGGGAGCGCACCAATCACGCCGGCCGCACCGTCCACCTCCACGCCGGCCCCGCCGCGGCCGCCGGCACCGCACTCGCCGTGGCGGCGGCCGCCGGGTTGCCGCCGCGTGTGCGGGCG
>NZ_PXWG01000143.1 GCF_003011965.1 Streptosporangium nondiastaticum | reverse complement strand
CGAACCCCTGAAGAAGATCCTCGGCGGCAGCACCGCGAAGGTGATGGCCGAGCACCTCGACCTGCACACGGCCGGCGATCTGCTGCACCACTACCCGCGCCGCTACGCCGAGCGCGGCGACCACGACGCCGGCGGGCCGGTGGTGCCGGACCGAGCCGCAGTTATCCACAGCTCTCGAACCACTGTCGGAACTGACCGGTACCGTCGGTGCATGGTCCAGATGGCAGTCGTCGAAGGTGTCCTGGAGCGGATCACCTACGCCAACGAGGAGAGCGGCTATACGGTCGCGCGCGTCGACACCGGCAGCGGCGGCGGCGACCTCCTCACGGTGGTCGGCTCGCTCCTCGGCGCGCAGCCGGGGGAGTCGCTGCGGCTGGAAGGCCGCTGGGGCTCCCACCCGCAGTACGGACGCCAGTTCACCGTCGAGAACTACACCACGGTCCTGCCCGCCACCGTCCAGGGCATCCGCCGCTATCTCGGCTCCGGCCTGATCAAGGGCATCGGCCCGCGCATCGCCGACCGCATCACCGAGCACTTCGGCACGGACACCCTCGACGTCATCGAGACCGACCCCGCCCGCCTCATCGAGGTCCCGGGTCTCGGCCCGAAGCGCACGAAGCTGATCGGCGCCGCCTGGGAGGAGCAGAAGGCCATCAAGGAGGTCATGGTCTTCCTCCAGGGCGTCGGCGTCTCCACCTCCATCGCCGTGCGCATCTACAAGAAGTACGGGGACGCCTCCATCTCCGTCACCCGCAACCAGCCCTACCGGCTGGCCGCCGACGTGTGGGGCATCGGCTTCCTCACCGCCGACCGCATCGCCCAGGCCGTCGGCATCCCGCACGACAGCCCCGAGCGGGTCAAGGCCGGGCTGCAGTACGCCCTTTCCCAGTCCACCGACCAGGGCCACTGCTACCTCCCCGAGGAGCGGCTGATCGCCGACGCCGTGAAGCTCCTCCAGGTGGACACCGGCCTTGTCATCGACTGCCTCGCCGAACTGGCGGCTCAGGAAGAGGGGGCGGGTGGGGAAGGGGCCGCGGGCGTGGTCCGCGAGAAGGTCCCCGGCAGCGAGGACGGGCAGCCCGTCACCGCCGTCTACCTCGTCCCCTTCCACCGCGCCGAACTCTCCCTGGCCGGGCAGCTGAAGCGGCTGCTCGGCGACGGCGCCGACCGGCTCGCCGCCTTCCAGGACGTCGACTGGGACCGGGCCCTGACCTGGCTCGCGGGCCGCACGGGCGCGCAGCTCGCCCCCGAGCAGCGCGAGGCGGTCCGGCTCGCGCTCTCCAGCAAGGTCGCCGTGCTCACCGGCGGGCCGGGCTGCGGCAAGTCCTTCACCGTCCGCTCCGTGGTCGAACTGGCCCGCGCCAAGGGGGCCAAGGTGGTCCTCGCGGCCCCCACCGGGCGGGCCGCGAAGCGGCTCTCCGAGCTCACGGGCGCCGAGGCCTCCACCGTCCACCGGCTCCTGGAGCTCAAGCCCGGCGGCGACGCCGCGTACGACAAGGACCGCCCCCTCGACGCCGACCTGGTCGTCGTCGACGAGGCGTCCATGCTCGACCTGCTGCTGGCCAACAAGCTCGTCAAGGCCGTGCCGCCGGGCGCCCACCTGCTCCTCGTCGGCGACGTGGACCAACTGCCCTCCGTGGGTGCCGGGGAGGTGCTGCGCGATCTCCTCGCCCCCGGCAGTCCCGTCCCCGCCGTCCGGCTCACCCGCATCTTCCGGCAGGCGCAGCAGTCCGGTGTGGTCACCAATGCACACCGCATCAACTCCGGGGCACAGCCCATCACTCAGGGGATGACGGATTTCTTCCTCTTCGCCGAGGAGGACACCGAGGAGGCGGGCCGGCTCACCGTGGATGTGGCGGCGCGCCGCATCCCCGCCAAGTTCGGGCTCGACCCCCGCCGGGACGTCCAGGTGCTGGCGCCGATGCACCGCGGCCCCGCCGGGGCCGGCACTCTCAACGGGCTGCTGCAGCAGGCGATCACGCCCGCCCGGCCCGACCTGCCCGAGCGCCGCTTCGGCGGCCGGGTCTTCCGCGTCGGCGACAAGGTCACCCAGGTGCGCAATAACTATGAAAAGGGGCAGAACGGCGTTTTCAATGGCACGGTGGGTGTCGTCACCGGTCTCGACGTCGTCGAGCAGCGGCTCACCGTGCGCACCGACGAGGACGAGGAAGTGGGCTATGACTTCGACGAACTCGACGAGCTCGCGCACGCCTACGCGGTGACGATCCACCGCTCGCAGGGCAGCGAATACCCGGCCGTGGTGATCCCCGTCACCACCGGTGCGTGGATGATGCTGCAGCGCAATCTGCTCTATACCGCAGTAACGCGGGCAAAGCGGCTGGTGGTGCTGGTGGGCTCGCGGAAGGCGCTCGGGCAGGCCGTGCGGACCGTCTCCGCAGGCAGGAGGTGCACCGCACTCGATCACCGGCTGGGAATGTGAGGGCGTTCGGGGAGGTTTTGTGAAGGGCCGGACAGGCCCCATATCGGGCCGAAGGGGCCCCGGAGAGCGTGGATCCGGGGTGGGATTCGTCTCTCATCGGTTTACCAACCGGGGCGAAGGGGGCAGTATGGCCAGGCTGGGCGGCACTGAGTGCCGTCTTTAGGCCCTATGGCCGACCCCGAGTGCACGTGCATCGTCCAAATGGGGGAAGGTAGGGGTAGTCAGGGCACCTCGAAGAAGAGGCACAACGTCGGTGAGGGATGACGTGAGCGACAACTCTGTAGTACTGCGGTACGGGGACGGCGAATACACCTACCCGGTGGTCGACAGCACCGTCGGCGACAAGGGCTTCGATATCGGCAAGCTCCGCGCCCAGACCGGTCTGGTGACCCTGGACTCCGGCTACGGCAACACCGCCGCCTACAAGTCCGCGATCACCTACCTCGACGGCGAGCAGGGCATCCTGCGCTACCGGGGCTACCCGATCGAGCAGCTCGCCGAGCGCAGCTCCTTCCTCGAGACCGCCTTCCTGCTGATCAACGGCGAGCTGCCGTCGGCCGAGGAGCTGGCGACCTTCAAGGGTGAGATCACCCAGCACACGCTGCTGCACGAGGACGTCAAGCGGTTCTTCGACGGCTTCCCGCGCGACGCCCACCCGATGGCCATGCTGTCCTCCGTGGTCAGCGCGCTGTCGACCTTCTACCAGGACAGCCACAACCCGTTCGACGAGCAGCAGCGTCACCTGTCGACGATCCGGCTGCTGGCCAAGCTGCCGACGATCGCGGCCTACGCGTACAAGAAGTCGATCGGCCACCCGATCGTCTACCCGCGCAACGACCTCGGCTACGTCGAGAACTTCCTGCGCATGACCTTCTCGGTGCCCGCCGCCGAGTTCGAGCTGGACCCGGTCGTCGTCAGCGCCCTGGACAAGCTGCTGATCCTGCACGCCGACCACGAGCAGAACTGCTCCACGTCGACCGTGCGCCTGGTGGGCTCCTCGCAGGCCAACCTGTTCGCCTCGATCTCCGCCGGCATCAACGCCCTGTGGGGCCCGCTGCACGGCGGCGCCAACCAGTCGGTGCTGGAGATGCTCGAGGGCATCCAGGCCAACGGCGGCGACGTGGACTCCTTCATCCGCAAGGTGAAGAACAAGGAGGACGGCGTCCGCCTGATGGGCTTCGGCCACCGCGTCTACAAGAGCTTCGACCCCCGGGCGAAGATCATCAAGGCGGCGGCGCACGACGTCCTCTCGGCGCTCGGCAAGTCCGACGAGCTGCTCGACATCGCGCTGAAGCTGGAAGAGCACGCGCTCTCCGACGACTACTTCGTCTCGCGCAACCTCTACCCGAACGTGGACTTCTACACCGGTCTGATCTACCGGGCCATGGGCTTCCCGACCGAGATGTTCACCGTGCTCTTCGCCCTCGGCCGCCTCCCGGGCTGGATCGCCCAGTGGCACGAGATGATCAAGGAGCCGGGCTCCCGGATCGGCCGTCCGCGCCAGATCTACACCGGCGTCGTCGAGCGGGACCTGCCGGTCGAGCGCGCCTGACGCTCGGCCGCACGGCCCCGTAGCCGACAAAAGCCCTGAGAGCCGCCGTGGCTCTCAGGGCTTTTCGCATGGGCTGTGAAAAGCGCCCCGCCTCCGATCCCCCCACGGGTCGGAGCGGGGCGCTTCCCGTTCCCCGGTACGGATTCCCCCCACGGGATCCGGCCGGGAGCCTCGGTGCGCGCAGCCGACGCGATCTGCCGGGACGCGTACGTACGGGAGGGCCGCTCAAAGCTCCCCGGGTACGTGCCCCGGCCACGCGTGGCCGGTACCGTCCCCCAAGACGATCCAGCACTGCCCGGTTAGACCCACGACCCCCCGCAATGGTTACGTTGACATTGCTGTGATCTAGGTCTCCTGCCATAACGGGCGCAGTGGGGCAAGATCCTGATTGTGTGGGTGTTGTGTCACTTATGTGGGTTACGTATCGGACTGAGGTGCGGTCCGTGTGTACCGGGGCCTGCGCGTATCGGGATGCTGGAGCGCCCCCCGGCCGGTGGGTCAGGCGCGGCCGGTGAGCTCGTAGCCCGCCTCGTCCACCGCGGCGCGCACGGCATCCTCGTCCAGCGGGGCCGCCGACACCACGGTGACCTCGCCGGTGGCGGCCACGGCCCGCACGGACGTGACGCCGGCCAGGCCGGCGAGCTCCGTCCGCACGGCGGACTCGCAGTGGCCGCAGGTCATGCCGGTCACGCGGTAGACGGCGGTGGTGGCGGTGGGCTGAGCGCTCATGGCGGTTCTCCTCGGGAAGATCGATCGTGCTGCCGTGCGAGGAAACAGACTACCCCCAGGGGGTATTCCGAGGGGTGGGGAAGGGCCCGAAAGCCGGGGGCCCCGGACCGTGACGGTCCGGGGCCCGGAGGGGACGGGGGTCAGTTGTTCGGATCGCGCCGGGCGCGGTTGCCCGGGCGGCTCGCCACCCAGGCGCGGACCGTGTCCGCGAACCAGTAGGGCTTGCCGCCCTCGGTGTGGTCGGGCTTGGGCAGCAACCCGTGCTTCCGGTAGGTCCGCACGGTATCGGTCTGCACACCGATGTGCGCTGCGATCTCCTTGTAGGACCAGAGTCGACGGTCAGTCATCTCGCGCCTCTCCGCTGCGTCGCAGCGGCGGGGGAAACCCGTCGGGGGAGCTGCGGCGCGGCCTTGTCGATCACCACGACTGTTGTCGGTTTGAACGACGGAGAGTGACCACCGATGCGGCGCCGTGGTGCGGCTGTGACGGAAGGGCGGCGAGAACGTGACGCTCGTGACGCGTGTATGACGCCGTTTCGAGAGGGGAGAGAGCGTGCCGGGATGCGTGCGCGTGTCAGTCCGGGGCCGGAGCCGGGGACGGCGCGGCCCCGACCCGTACCGGGCGGTTCTCCCGCCGCGACGTCTCGCACGCCTCGGCCACCAGCAGGGCGCACAGCCCCTCGCGGCCGGGGCACGGGTTGGGGGCCTCGCCGCGGACGGCCGCCACGAAGGCTTCCAGCTCGGCGCGGTACGCGGGGGCGAACCGCTCCAGGAAGCCGGCCCAGGGGCGCGCCGGCGGGGGCGGGCCGGCCGGCTCGGCCGAGGTCGCGGGCGTACGGGCGTCCAGGCCCACCACCCACTGGTCGAGCTCGCCCGACAGCTCCATGCGGACGTCGTAGCCCGCGCCGTTGCAGCGGGTGGCCGTCGCCGTCACGAGCGTGCCGTCGTCCAGGGTGAGGAGGACGGCGGCCGTGTCCACATCGCCCGCCTCCCGGAAGAGGTCCGCGGACGCCCCGCCGGTCGCGCCGCGGGCGTACACCTCCGTCACCTCGCGGCCCGTCAGCCACCTGACGGCGTCGAAGTCGTGCACCAGGCAGTCCCGGAACAGCCCGCCGGACTGCGCCAGGAACGCGGCCGGTGGGGGCGCCGGGTCCGAGGTCACGGCGCGGATCGTGTGCACGCGGCCCAGGCGGCCGGCGCGCAGGGCGGCACGGGCCGCGCGGAAACCGGCGTCGAAACGGCGCTGGAACCCCAGCTGCAGGAGCGTCCCCGCCGCGTCCGCCTCGCGGAGCGCGCGCAGCGTGCCCGGGACGTCCAGGGCGACCGGCTTCTCGCAGAACGCGGGGAGGCCGGCGCGGGCCGCCCGCGCGATCAGGGCGGGGTGCGCCGCGGTGGCCGCCGCGATCACGACCGCGTCGGCGCCGCCGTCGAACACGGCCTCGGGGGAGGGGGCGGCCCGGGCACCGACGCGTGCGGCCAGGGCCGCGGCGCGGTCGTGGTCGGCGTCCGCGACGACGCACTCGACTCCGCCGAGTGCTGCGAGGACCGCAGCATGATGCGCCCCGATCCGCCCGGCCCCGACGACTCCGATCCGCATGCGTGACTCCGTCCTGTGGGTACGGTCCCCTGCTCCGCAGGCAGACGACGACTGACGACTCGGCACCGCCGGTCTGCGCCGCTGTGGCTGGTCGCCGTTGCGGCGGGGGGATGTGCCCGTGCGGGCACGGGCTGTGCGGCCGTGGGGCCCGGCAGGCTGTCGCCGCCCGCCTCGCCACGGGAGAGAGGGCCGGGTGCCGCCCGTGGCAGTCTCGCCGGAGGCGAGAGCATCCCGCCGCGACGGCGCGTAACCAAGGCACCGCGCCGCAACGCGAGACCCTGGCACCGGGTGTCACCCGTACATCGGCGGGCGGGCCGTCAAGGTGACCTCCGTCCGCGCGCCGGACGTCTGCGCCCGGACGCCCGCCTCGCAGACCGCCGCCGCCGCGTACCCGTCCCACACGCTCGGTCCCTCCGTCACGCCGCGCCGCGCCGCGTCGACCCAGTGCTGGACCTCGCGGTCGTACGCCTCGCGGAAGCGGTCCACGTAGTCCTGGGCGACGGCGCCGCCCCAGCGCCCGGCGGCGTTCACGTAGAGGCCGTGCGCGTCGCCGAGCCGCGCGCTGCCGCGCTCGCCGACCGCCTCGCACTGCACCTGGTAGCCGAACCCGCAGTTGACGAAGACCTCGACGTCGGCCAGGGCGCCGCCGGAGGTCTCCAGGAGGACCAGCTGAGGGTCGCTCAGCCCGTCCGGCGCGGCCGACGAGGGGGCCGGTTTCACCACGCTCACCGCGGTGATCTCCTGACCCAGCAGCCACCGCGTCGCGTCGATCTCGTGCACCACCGAGTCGTTGATCATCATCGCCTCGGTGAACCCGGGCGGCGTGGCCACGTTCCGGTGCCGGCAGTGGAGCATCAGCGCCCGCCCGAGCCCGCCGCCGTCGAGCAGCGCCTTCAGCTGCAGGTACTCCGTGTCGTAGCGGCGCATGAACCCCACCTGCGCCCGCCGGTGCCCGAGCTTCACCTCCGCCTCCATCACCCGCAGCGCGGACTCCGCGCCGGGCGTGAGCGGCTTCTCGCACAGGACGGGCAGATCCCGCGCGAAGGCGGCCAGCAGGGCCGCCTCGTGCGCGGGGCCGGGGGAGGCGATGAGCACGGCGTCCACGTCGCCGGCGTCCATCGCGGCGGCGGCGTCGGTGTACGCGGTGCAGCCGGGGACGCCGTCCGCGATCCGCTCGGCGCGCCCGCCGTCGACGTCTATGACCGCGCTGACCCGGGCCCCGCTGATGACCCGGTCCAGGCGCCGGACGTGGTCGGAGCCCATCCGCCCCGTGCCGATGACCGCGACGCGGAGCGCGTCCGTGCCTCCGCCTTCGCCTTCGTGCTTCATCGTCGCAAGTCTCCCGGTCTCAGAGCCCGCAGCCGCGCAGGAAGCCCCGCGTGCGCCGCGCGATGGGCAGGGGGCGGTCCGGCGGGCACGGGTACATGTCCTGTTCCACGATGGCGAACAGGTCCGCGTCCAGCCGGGACGCCGCGGCGAGGACCGGCTCCAGCGCGGGAACGCCCCGCGGCGGCTCGCACATGACGCCCTGCCGGACGGCGGGCCCGAAGGCCGTCCCCTTGGCGAGGACGTCCGCGAGGACCTCCGGGTCCACCTGCTTGAGGTGGAGGTAGCCGATCCGCTCCCCGTACGTCTCGATGAGCCTGACGCTGTCGCCGCCGCAGTACGCGTAGTGCCCGGTGTCCAGGCACAGGGGGACCAGCGACGCGTCGGTGGCGTCGAGGAAGCGCTCGACGTGCGCCTCGGTGTCGAGGTGGGTGTCGGCGTGCGGGTGGACGACGATCCCGAGCCCGTACCGCTCGCGGACCTCGCGCGCGAGCCGCTCCATGCCGCTGGTGAGGTGTCGCCACTGGTCCGCGGTCAGCTCGGGGTCCTCGACGATCTCGGCGGTCTTGTCGTCGCGCCAGAAGGAGGGGATGACGACGAGGTGCCGCGCCCCCATCGCTGCGGTGAGCTCCGCGACGGGGGCGATGTGCGCCCACGTCGCCTCCCAGGCGGCCGGACCGCGGTGCAGCGCGGTGAAGACCGTGCCGGCGGAGACGGTGAGGCCGCGCCGCTGCGTCTCGTCGCGCAGCCGGGCCGGGTCGGTGGGCAGGTACCCGTACGGGCCCAGCTCGATCCACTCGTAGCCCGCGTCGGCGACCTCGTCCAGGAACTGCCGCCACGGCAGCTGGGCCGGATCGTCGGCGAACCAGACTCCCCAGGAGTCGGGGGCGGACCCGACCCGGATCCGGTGCCGTGCGGGGACGTTCGCGGTCGCGTCGGGAGCGGGCATGGTGCTCTCCTCGGGCGAGGGAGGGGCTGGGGCGTGCCCGTAGCCTTCCCGCGGTACGGGGGAGTGTCAAGACTACGTCCTGACATACGGACGTAACGTCAAGATGTCTTCCGCTCACGTCTATATGTAAGGACAATGGCCCGAGCCGAAACCTCAGGAAGGGCGCCGATGAGCCACCCGAGTGCGCGTACGTCTTTCGACCTGATCACGATGGGCCGGGTCGGCGTGGACCTGTATCCCCTGCAGACCGGGGTGCCGCTGGCGAAGGCCGAGACCTTCGGCAAGTTCCTGGGCGGCTCGCCCGCGAACGTCGCGGTCGCCGCCGCGCGGCTCGGCCGCAGCGCGGCGCTCATCAGCCGCACCGGTGCGGACCCCTTCGGCGACTACCTCCACGACGCGCTGCGCGGCTTCGGCGTGGCCGACCGGTGGGTGACGCCCGTCGCCGCGTACCAGACGCCCCTGACGTTCTGCGAGGTCTTCCCGCCGGACGACTTCCCGCTCTACTTCTACCGCCGCCCCAAGGCGCCCGACCTGGAGATCCACGCGGACGAGCTGGACCTCGGCGCGATCCGGGCCGCGCGCATCTTCTGGGCGACCGGCACCGGCCTGTGCGAGGAGCCCAGCCGGACCGCGACGCTGGCCGCGCTCGCGGCGCGGGGGCGGCGCGGCGTCACGGTCCTCGACCTGGACTGGCGGCCGCTGTTCTGGGGCGGCGAGGGCGGGGCGTCCGGGCACGGCGGGCGTACGGGGCCGGCCGCCATGGCCGCGGCCCGGCCGCACTACGCCGCGGCCCTCGCCCACGCCACCGTCGCCGTCGGCAACGCCGACGAGTGCGAGGTCGCCACGGGCGAGCGCGCGCCGCTGCGGGCGGCGCACGCCCTGCTGGCCGCCGGCGTCGAACTCGCCGTGGTCAAACGGGGACCCGACGGCGTCCTCGCCGTCCACCGCGACGGGACGGTGGCGGAAGTGCCGCCCGTGGAGGTGGACGTCGTCAACGGCCTCGGCGCGGGCGACGCGTTCGGCGGCGCCCTGTGCCACGGCCTGCTGGCCGGCTGGCCCCTGGAACGGACACTGCGGTTCGCCAACGCGGCGGGGGCGCTGGTGGCTTCACGCCTGTCGTGCTCGGCGGCCATGCCGACGGGTCAGGAGGTGGAGGCCCTCCTGACCCGCAGCTCCGGGGCGGCCGGCCGCTCCGGCGGGGGCCTCTGCCTGTGCGGCGAGGACTCCCGCCTGCCCGGCGCGGACGGCCGTCCGTCCGGCGGGGACCTCCGTCCGCCCGGTGCGGACGGCCGCCCGCTCGGCGGGGACCCCCGCCCGTCCGGAAAGGACCCCTGCTCGTCCGGCGCGGACCCCCGTCCGTCTGGCATGGACCGTCACTCGTCTGGCGCGGACGCCTGCTTGTCCGGCGGGGACGGCCGCCCGCTCGGCGGGGACAGCCGACCGTCCGGCGCGGACGCCTGCCCGTCCGGTCAGGACCCTTGCTTGTCCGGCACGGACGCCCGTCCGCCTGGCATGGACCGTCACTCGTCCGGCGGGGACGTCCGCTCGCTCGGCGGGGACCCCCGCCCGTCCAGCGCGGACCCCCACCCGCCCGGCGGCGCCCCCCACTCGTCCAGCCCGGCCCCCCGCCCGTCCGGCCAGGACCCCCGTGCGGAGGTCCCCCGCCCATGACCGTGCGTATCGCCGATCTGGCCCGTATCCGTAGCCGGCACCCCGAGGCCGTTGCCGAAGCTGCCGCGCGGCGCGGCCGGCGGGCGTTCGTCGGGGAGAGCGGGCGGCTGATGGTCATCGCGGCGGATCACCCCGCGCGTGGTGCCCTCGCCGTCGGGGACCGGCCGTTCGCCATGGCGGCCCGGCCCGATCTGCTGGAGCGGCTCTGTCTCGCGCTGTCGCGGCCCGGCGTGGACGGGGTCCTGGCCTCCGCCGACATCCTGGACGACCTGCTGCTGCTCGGCGCGCTGGAGAACAAGGTCGTCATCGGGTCCATGAACCGCGGCGGCCTCGCCGGCGCGGCCTTCGAGATGGACGACCGCTTCACCGGGCCGCGCGCGGAGGACCTGGCCGCGCTCGGCTTCGACGCCGGGAAGCTGCTCCTGCGCATCGACCCCGGCGACCCCGGCTCGCTCAGGACCCTGCACGCGGCCGCCCGCACCGTCGACGAGATGGCGGCCCGGCGGCTGCCGGTCTTCGTCGAACCGTTCATGTCCCGCCGGGCCGGCGGCCGCGTCGTCAACGACCTGGGGGCCGACGCCGTCACGCGGGCGATCGCCATCGCCTCCGGCCTGGGCGGGACGTCCGCGTACACCTGGCTGAAGGTGCCGGTGACGGACGACCCCGCGGACATGGCACGGGTGATGGAGACGTCGACGCTGCCGGCGGTGCTGCTGGGCGGCGACGTCGGCGGCGACCAGGACGCGGCGTACGAGCGCTGGCGGTCAGCGCTGCGCCTGCCGACGGTGCAGGGGCTGGTGGCGGGCCGGTCCCTCCTCTACCCCGCGGACGGGGACGTGGCGCGGGCCGTGGACACGGCGGTGGGGCTGCTCTGACGCCGGTCGGGCCGTCGTGACCCCGCATGTAAGATACGTACTGCACGGTATTTATTTTCGGACGGCGCTCGGCAGGCAGTCGGCAGGCAGTACGGAGGTTCCTCGTGGCGAAGCAGGAGCGGGCGGTCCGCACGCGCCGTCTGATCCTGGAAGCGGCCGGTGCCGTCTTCGACGAGTTCGGCTACGAGTCCACGACCATCGCGCAGATCCTCGCCCGCGCGGGCGTGACCAAGGGCGCCCTGTACTTCCACTTCGCCTCCAAGGAGGAGCTGGCCCGCGGGGTCCTCGGCCAGGCGCTGACCATCGAGGGCATCCTGCCCCAGGAGTCCAGGCTGCAGGAGTGGGTGGACGTGGGCATGGTCCTCGCCCACCGCCTGCCCGGCGAGCCCCTGCTGAGCGCCTCCATCCGGCTGTCCGCCGACCGCAAGGCCCGTGACCTGTTCGGCACTTCCTGGCCCGCCTGGATCGACTTCATCGCGGGGCAGCTGGCCGAGGCCAAGGCGCAGGGCGAGGTCCTGCCGCACGTCGACCCCGGCGCGACGGCCACCCTCTTCGTCGGGGCGTGGACGGGCGTGGAGATCCTCGCCACGGCCCACGGCGAGAGCGGTGCCCTGGAGAAGCGCATCGCCCTCCTCTACGACACGTTCCTGCCCGGCGTCGCCGTCCCCGGCGCGCTGCGGAACCTCGACACCGCTCCCGACCGCGGGGCCCGCGTCTGGAAGGCCCATCAGGCCCAGAAGGCGCAGCAGGAGCAGCAAGAGGCGCAGCAGGAGGCCGGGAGCCAAGAGGAAGCCGCAGCAGCGACAACCGCCTGAGCCCCGCCCGCCCGGCCCCTCAGGCGCGTGCCAGCAGCGGCACGTGGATGCTCACCCGGGTGCCTTCGCCCGGCGTGCTCTCCAGCGTCACCCGGCCGCCGATGTCCTCGATGCGCTCGCGCACCCAGCGCAGGCCGCCCGCCGCCGGCTCGCTCATGACGCGCGCCGCGTCGAACCCGGGCCCGGTGTCCTCCACGCGGGCGTGGGCCCAGCGCCGCGTCACCCGCGTCGTCACCTCCACCGCCGCGCCCGGCGCGTGCACGAAGCTGTTGCACAGGCATTCGCGCAACGACCAGAACAGCTCGCGCCGGGAGGCGTCGGACAGCAGCGCCTCGTCCCCCGTGGAGGCCACGGACACCGGCGTCCCGGGCGCCGCCTGCGCGGCGAACTCCTCGACGGCCCGTGCCAGCGGCGGCAGTTCGGCCGCCAGGCGCAGCTCCCCGACGAGCTCCCGCGACCGCCCGAGCGCTTCGCGCACGAGCCTCCCGGCCGCCTGCGCCTCCCCGGCGCCGGGGGACTCCAGGTGGCGCAGGGCCAGGGTGAGCGACGTGCCGAGCTGGTCGTGGATCTCGCGTGCCAGCCGCCGCCGCTCCCGCCAGACCTCGTCGTCCCGGCCCGCGGCGGCGCCGCCCCCGAGCAGCCGCACCACCCGCGCCGCACGGCGCGCGGTCCCCGCCCCCCGCGGGTCGCCGGACGCCAGCACCTCCTGGAGCGCGCACTCCATCAGCAGGCCCGCGGCCGCTTCCGGGACCCGGGTGTCCGTACGCAGCGCCGCCGGCGCCCGCCAGGCGTCCGCGGGGGCCGGGCCGCCCCGTTCGGCGGCGGCTTCGGCCGCGGCCAGCGCGCACCGCGCGTGCAGGGCGAGGGACGAACGCAGCGTGGGCGCATCGCACCCGAGCTCCTCCAGGACCTCCGGCAGGGCCGCCTCGTAACGGCGCATCACCGCGCCCGCGTCCACGCCCAGGGCGCTCCCCGATGCGGGACGCCGCTGCGCCGGCACCATGGGCACCACCTGCCCGGATGCCTGCTGCCGCGCCCCGAGGACCCCCTGCATCCCAGGCGCGCCGTGGGCCCCATGCGCCCCGTGTGTCCGGTGAGGGCCGAGGGAAGTGACGGCCGAGCGGCCCAGCCCCTCCTGGAGGGCCGTCGTGAAGCCGTTCCCCACCACGGCTTCCAGCAGGGCGAACCCCGACCGGCCGGCGTGTCCCGCTGAGCTGTCCGCGATTCCCACATGTCCCCCACGTGTGCGTCGATCCGACACCGGGGACGTTAACAAACCGGTCATCCTGTTTGTCAACAGTCTCCGTGAAGGTGATGCGGGATTCGTGGGGGAGATGTGATGGTTCCGGCGCACTCGCCGGACCGCCATAGCGGACTTACGGCGGGCGGAAAAACCGGATCATCGGTATTCCAGGCGGGCGGTGCGTCGATTTTCCGCCACGCGATTCCCGTCCGGTTCCTGCCGGATGCCCGATTCCCGCGTGATCCCGCCCGATTCCCGCCCGGCCTCCGCCCGGCCCCCGCCCAGTCCCGCCGATCCGCGCCCGCGGACATGCGACATCCCGCCCGTGGACGCGCGACAGGGCCGTACGGTGCGGCCGGCCCGGTCCCCCTCCGGTGGCCGGCCGCTCCGTACGGCCCTGTTCGCGTGTTCGCGCGTGAGTCCTGAGTCCGGTCTCCCGTCAGTGCCCGGGCGACTCCCGCGCCGAGTCGTCCCGCCCGCCCGGAGCGGGCACGACGGCGCCGCCGGCGCTGAGCGCGGACTCCGTCCCGGCCGGCTCCAGCCGCGCCAGGGTCTCCGGGGTGGCCAGCCGGGGCAGCAGCGCGCGCCACAGGCTGGACAGCGTGGCCCGGGAGAGCCACTCGCGGTCGCGCCGCGCGAGCCCCTCGAAGCCGATCGTCGCCCCGATGATCGTCGCCGTCATGTCCTCGGCCGAGGCGCCCGCGAGGATCGTGCCCTCCTTCGCGGCCCGCGTCAGGTACCGCCGCACGCACTCCAGCCACTCCTGCAGCAGGTCCGTCCCGGCGGCGTGCGAGGTGCGGGAGTTGAGGTGGAAGCCGGCCCGTACGACGACGTCCCAGCACAGCTGCTGCGCGAACGCGTGCGAGGTGTCGACCAGGGCCTGCAGGGCGCAGGGGCTGCGGCGGTGGACGCGGCGGGCGACGGCGTGCAGGATGCGGGCGGCTTCCGTCTCCACCGCCGCGGCCATGGCCGCCTTGGTGTCGAAGTGGAAGTGCAGCGCGCCCGTGCTCACGCCGGCGCCGGCGCTGATGCCGGCGAGCTTGGCCCGGGTGTAGCCGTGCTGGTCGAAGGCCTGGGCCGCGGAGCGGATCAGGGCGTGACGGGTGTTCATGGCCCGTTCCTGCTTGGTCATGACAGAACCCATGACAGGACCTTGGAGCAGTGCGTTCCGGTGGTGCGTGCGGGGCCGCCTGAAGCCGCGCTGAGCTGCGCGAACGTAAGAACGTGGAGGGGGGACAACATCATGGGAACCATGAAACCAACTAACTGGTTTTATTTCTAGCTCAAGGCTGTCCGAATCCATGGGGTATGCCCCTGTTTCTCAGGGTAATTAACCGGATTCTCCTCCTGTTTGCCGTGCATCCCGGCCGGATTGCCCCGCCCTGCGAATGGTGCGGAGAAGGCCTGATCTCCCTGGGGAAGCGCCCGTTGGCCGGATGGTGCGGTTGCGGATGGGGGTGTTCGGCGGGCGTGGCCGGGTGTCGCCCCTCGGTGATGGTCAAGACCTTTGACATACCAGCAGTCCGGTTTGTAATCTCATGTTGAACGGTCGGCTAGCGGCCCCAGCGCCGCGCGACAGTGCAGGAGCAGCGGATGAACCAGCAAGCCACCACCACCTCTCTCGACCCCCACATACGCAGGACGCCACCGGCGCCGCGCGTCCCCCGGCCGCGCTCCGGTTCCGGCTCGGCCGGTCCCGCCGGCGCAGCGGGCCAGGGCGCCAGGACCCGCCGGACCGAAGCCGTCCGGGCGGAGGACACCCTGCGCGTCCTCGTGGTCGAGAGCGACGCCCGCGCCGCCGAGACCCTGGTCCACGGGCTGCGCCGGCACGGGTACGACACCGCCGTCGCCGGCACCGGGAGCAAGGCCCTGGAGACCTACGCCGACACGGACCTCGTCCTCCTCGACCTCGAACTGCCGGACCTCGACGGCCTGGAGATCTGCCGCGCCATCAGGGCCGCCAGCGACATCCCCGTCATCGCCGTCACCGCCCGCGCCAGCGAGCTCGACCGGGTGCTGGGCCTGCAGGCCGGCGCCGATGACTACGTCATCAAGCCCTACGGCTTCCGCGAGCTCATGGCCCGCATCGAGGCCGTCATGCGCCGCGCGCGCCCCCGGGGCCGCGACCGCAGCGCCGCCCTGGTCATCACCGCCGGACCGCTCACCATCGACGCGGGAACGCGCGAGGTCCGCCTCGGCGAGCGCCGCATCGAGGTCACCCGCAAGGAATTCGACCTCCTCCGTCTCCTCGCCTCGCAGCCGGAGAAGGTCATATCCCGCAAGGAACTCATGACGCAGGTGTGGGACGACAACTGGTCCCGGCCCGGCCGCACCATCGACACCCACGTCAGCAGCCTGCGCGGAAAGCTCGGTTCCGCTGATTGGATCATCACCATCCGCGGCGTCGGATTCCGCTTCGGACACCTTGGGAACACCGGCCGGAATTCCCCGGAAAACGCATCGGAGGTGCGGCTCGGCACGGCTCTGACGAACGCCTGACACAGTTCACCAAGGTCTGATGGGGGATACCTTGACGGTCAGTCACCAATTCCAGATGCTTTTCGCACGGCAACGAAGCCGCAGCGACGGGGAACGGGAAATCACTCACGGATTTCCCGGCCGCCCCACCTTCCGGCCACCCTTTTCCGCCCCACGCACCGCCGCGCATCCCGCGGCCCCGGCGCTCCGCACGCCGGCCGCGGTGACGACCACGGTGCCCGCGGCGCCCCTTCCGTCCGCCCGCACGCTGCCATGACGCGCAGCGCGGGCTCCCGCACGGCCGACGACCTGGAATTTCCCGACGACACCGCGAGGCAGGCCTCCATGGACCACGCACCCTCCGGCGCCACCACACTGGAGCGCCCCGTACCGCCCGAAGCAGCCGCCGCCCCGCTGCCCCTCGTCCTCTCCGCGGACACCGAGGAGGGCCTGCGCGCCCGCGCCGCGGCGCTGTGCGACCTCCTCGCCGGCACCGGCACGAAGGACACGACCGGCACGGGCACGAAGGACACGACCGGCACCGGCGCGGCGGACACGACCGGCACCGCCGGTGCCCCGGACCCGGCGTCCGCGGCCCTCGCCCTGGCCTCGCGCGGCGGCGACGGCCCCCACCGCGCCGTCCTCCTCGTCACCGGCCGCGACGACGCCCTGAGCGGCCTGAACGCCCTCGCCGCAGGCGAAGCCGCCCCCGGCCTGACGACCGGCACCGTCCAGGACGGCGCCCTCGCCTTCCTCTTCACCGGGCAGGGCGCCCAGCGCCCCCGCATGGGCGCCGAGCTGCGCGCCGCGTTCCCGGTCTTCGCCGAGGCCTTCGACGAGGTCTGCCACGTCCTCGACCCGCACCTGCCGCGCCCCCTGCGCGAGGTGATCGACAGCGGTGACGCGGACCTCCTGAGCCGCACCGAGTACACGCAGCCCGCGACCTTCGCCGTCGAAGTGGCCCTGTACTGGCTGCTGGAGAGCTGGGGCGTGCGCCCCGACGTCCTCGCCGGGCACTCCATCGGCGAGATCGCCGCCGCCCACGCCGCCGGCGTGCTGTCGCTGCAGGACGCCGCGCGCCTCGTGGCCGTACGCGGCCGGCTGATGCAGGCCCTGCCCGCCGGGGGCGTGATGACCGCCGCCCTCGCCTCCGCCGCCGACGTCGCTCCCTACCTGGAAGGCCGCACGGCCACCGCCGGCATCGCCGCCGTCAACGGCCCCGCCTCCGTGGTCCTGGCGGGCGCCGAGCGGACCGTCGGGGAGATCGCCGCCGAGCTGGCCGCCGCCGGGCGCAAGACCCGCGGCCTGCCCGTCAGCCACGCCTTCCACTCGCCGCTGATGGAGCCCGTCCTCGACGACTTCCGCGCGGCCGTGGCGGACATCACCTTCCACAGCCCGCGCATCCCGGTGGTCTCCACCGTCACCGGCCTGCCCGTCTCGCCCGACGAGATGTGCACGCCCGGCTACTGGGTCGACCACATCCGCGCGACCGTCCGCTTCGCCGACGCCATGGCCACCCTGGAGGCCCGGGGCACCACCACCTACCTGGAGGTCGGCCCCGACGCCATCCTCACCAGCATGGGCAAGTCCTGCCTGACCCCCGGCCGCCCCGCGGCCCTGCTGCCCACCGTGCGGCGCGCCCGCCCCGAGGCGCCCACGCTGCTGGCCTCGCTCGCCCAGGCGTACGTCCGCGGCGCCCACGTCGCGTGGCACGCCTGCTTCGCCGGCGCCTCCGTGCGCCCCGCGGAGCTGCCCGCCCACCTCGTCCCCGCCGAAACCCCTCTGGCCCCTCCGGCCCCTCTGGAGAAGTGAACTCATCGTGCGCAAGGTGCTCATCGCCAACCGTGGCGAAATCGCTGTCCGCGTTGCTCGCGCGTGCCGGGATGCCGGGATTGCCAGTGTGGCGGTCTACGCGGATCCGGACCGTGACGCGTTGCATGTC
>NZ_PXWG01000142.1 GCF_003011965.1 Streptosporangium nondiastaticum | reverse complement strand
GGCCGCACCTGCCGCCGGGCGGGCCGCCTCGGCCGCTCGCGACCCGTACACCACCGCCCGCCGTCCCGCCGTCCCCGTCGCGCACGCCAGCACGCCCCCCACGGCGCCGGCGGCGGCGCCCCACGCGGCGCCCAGGGCCAGCGCCATCGGGACGTTGCCGGACAGCTCCAGGCCCGCCCCGAACACGTCGAAGCCCAGCACCGACAGGCTCGCGTCCACTTTCACACGGGTCGCCAGCACCAGCAGCGGCAGGGCCACGGCGGTCGCCACCCCCAGGGCCACGGCGCAGCGCGCGGCGAACGCCGTCACCCCCAGGCCGTCCCGCGGCGTACGGACCGCGGTGAGCACGCCGACGCACAGCATCATCAGCGCGCAGGCCACGGCCAGCAGCCACACCAGCGCGTCGAGCTCCGCGAGCCGTCCCAGCGTGACCGGCTCGTCGGCCCGCGCGCTGAGCAGCTCGTCCAGCGGGGAGGGCAGCACCTTGGTGAGCGCGCCGCTGGCCGTGCCGTGCCAGGAGACGAACAGCCCCAGGGGCACCGCGAGGAACACCCCGTTCGGCGCTCCGAGCAGCGCCGCCCCGAGGACGCGCTTCGGCGCGTCGTCGCCGGTGGCCGCGTACGCCGCGGCGGCCAGGCCCGCCCCCACCGCGAGGACCAGCACCGCGCAGAGCGCCGCGACGGCGGGCCGCACCCCGCGGTGCAGGACCTGCCAGGCGCGGGGGAGCGGCGCGCGCCGCGCGCCCAGGACCGCGATCAGCAGCACGCCCAGCACCCAGACCGTGCCGCCGAGCAGCGAGGGCCCGGTCCGGATGCTGAAGCCGACGGCAGCCTTGGCGTTCACGAGGCCGGTGAGCCGGTCGGGCAGCCCGCCCGCGATGTCCCCGACGTCTCCGATTCCCGGGATCTCCAGCTTGGGGCCGCCTCCGCCCCCGCCGCCCCCGAGGCCCAGGCCGCTCCCGTCGAAGGTGACCGAGTCCTCCCCGGCCCAGGCGAGGCCGGCGAGCAGGAAGAGAAACAGGATGACCACGGAGGCGGCCCGTGCGGCGAGCTCCCCGGCACCGATCGTGACACCGGCCCTGCGCAACGATCGTGCAAAGATCATTCCCAGCAGGAGGGCCCCGGCGAGGCTCACTCCCAGTGGCGCGATATCGATGGCGGTGTGCGCCCCGGCGCCCTTCAGCCCGAATGCTTCAATATCGCCCGAAGGCATGAGGGATCCCCCTACGGCCAGGACGACGGCCGCCGCCGTCATCGGCCCCAGCGCGCCCGCGGCATCCGCGCCCAGCAGGTGCAGCCCCAGCGCGGCGATCCCGGCCATGGCCAGAAAAGACCAGCTCACAGCCGCAATAGAAGTCAGCAGCAGCTCCGCCGGACGCACCCCGCGCCCGCCCCCGTCCATGGTCATCACGGCCCCCCGTGCCGGTCTGCAACCTGGCTATTGCCCGGATGCGCATGATCCGTACGTATCCATGGCGGTAACCACTCTCAGGGTGTGTTTCGGCGGCGTCAACGGCGCCTGTTACACGGTCGCGGCAATCCCCGACTTTCGGTCCGGGGACTGTGCCTGAAATAGTTCCTCCCGATGTTCGCCATCCCTAGACTCCCCTTGCAGGGGGCTCATCGGGGGACAAGTAGTGGGGCATGGAGTGCCGGAACTCGTACTGGAATTGAATGGACAGACCTGGACGCTCGATCCGTCCAGGTCCTACACCCTCGGGCGGGATCCGCAGGGTGACATGGTGCTGCAGGACGCTCGCGTCTCGTGGCGGCACGCCACCGTACGGTGGGAGGGCCGCAGTTGGGTCATCGAGGACCACGGCAGCACCAACGGCACGTACGTGCAGGGTCAGCGGATCCATCACACGGAGATCGGCCCCGGCTCGACGGTGCACCTGGGCAACGCGACGGACGGCCCGCGGCTGAGCCTGACCGCGGGCGCCGCCGGCGCCGGGGCCGGAGCCCCCGCCGCGGACCTGTACAGCGCGCAGACGGCCATGGCCGCGCCGCTGCAGCACCAGGCCCCGCCGCAGCAGGCGCCGCACCAGCCGCAGCACCAGCAGCCGGGCGGCTGGCAGCAGCCGGGGCAGTACCAGCCCCAGCAGCCGCAGCAGGGCGGCTGGCAGCAGCAGCCCCAGCAGGCCTACGTCCCCCAGCAGCCGGGCCCGGGCGGCCACCAGCCCCCGCCGCACGGCGGCGCGCCCTCGCAGGGCGGCGCCCCGCCCGTCTACGGTGACCGCAGCCCGACGAGCTTCCACCAGATGGCCGTCGGCCGCGGCACGATGCGCATCGGTCGTGCCCTGGAGAACGACCTCGTCGTCTCCGACCTCCAGGTCTCCCGGCACCACGCCGAGTTCCGCGCCACCGGCGACGGCCGGTTCGAGATCGTCGACCTCGGCAGCCACAACGGCACCTACGTCAACGGTCAGCCGGTCCGCCAGCAGGTCATCGGCCCCCAGGACATCGTCGGCGTCGGTCACTCCACCTTCCGCCTGGTCGGCGACCGCCTGGAGGAGTTCGTCGACACCGGCGACGTCTCCTTCTCCGCGCGCCACCTCACGGTCACCGTGGACGGCGGCAAGCAGATCCTCAAGGACGTCTCCTTCGGCGTCCCGGAGAAGTCCCTCATCGCCGTCATCGGCCCCTCGGGCTCCGGCAAGTCCACCCTGCTCAAGGCGCTCACCGGCTACCGGCCCGCCAACCAGGGCGACGTCCTCTACGACAACCGGAATCTGTACAAGCAGTTCGCTGAGCTGCGCCAGCGCATCGGTCTGGTCCCGCAGGACGACATCCTGCACAAGGAGCTCACCGTCCGGAAGGCGCTGCGCTACGCCGCCAAGCTCCGCTTCCCCGGCGACACCGCGGCCTCCGAGCGCGAGGCCCGCATCGACGAGGTGCTGCGCGAGCTCAAGCTCGACATCCACAAGGACAAGAAGGTCACCGCCCTCTCCGGCGGCCAGCGCAAGCGCGTCTCGGTCGCCCTGGAGCTGCTGACCAAGCCTTCGCTGATCTTCCTGGACGAGCCCACCTCCGGCCTCGACCCGGGCATGGACCGCGACGTCATGCAGCTGCTCCGCGGCCTCGCCGACGACGGCCGCACCGTCCTCGTGGTCACGCACTCCGTCGCCGAGCTGGCGCTCTGCGACAAGCTGCTCGTCATGGCCCCCGGCGGCTCCGTCGCCTACTTCGGCCCGCCCGAGGAAGCCCTCAACTTCTTCGGCTACGAGACCTGGGCGGACGTCTTCTCGGCCTTCGAGAACTACCGCGACTACGACTGGTCGGGCCGCTGGCGCGGCTCGCAGCACTACCAGATGTACGCGGCCGACATCGACGCCGTCGCCCCGCAGTCCGTACACGTCCAGCCGCAGATGGTGCGCCCGCCCAAGGCCCAGAGCTGGGGCTCCCAGCTGTGGACGCTGATGCGCCGCTACGCCTCCGTCATCGCCTCGGACCGCGGCTTCATGGCGCTGATGCTGATCCTCCCGGCCGTCCTCGGCGGCGTGAGCACCGTGATCCCGTCCGACTTCGGGCTCGGACCCGCGTCCAAGGGCCACTTCAACCAGGACGCCGGCACGATCATGCTGATCCTCGCGGTCGGCATGTGCTTCTCCGGAGCCGCCAACTCCGTCCGTGAGCTGATCAAGGAACGGGTCATCTATGAACGGGAACGGGCCGTCGGCCTCTCCCGCTCCGCCTACCTGATGTCCAAGGTGGTCGTCCTCGGCCTGATCACCGCGGTGCAGGCCGTCCTCATCTGCGCCATCGGCTTCTCGACCCGCAAGCTGCCGGAGCACGGCCTGATCGTCAAGGCGGCGCCCGCCGTCGAGCTCTGCCTGGTGATCATCGCCCTCGGCTTCACCTGCATGATGATCGGCCTCGTCATCTCCGCACTGGTGAAGACCGCCGAGAAGACCATGCCGCTGCTGGTGATGTTCGCGATCGTCCAGGTCGTCTTCACCGGCATCCTCTTCAAGGTCTTCGACTCGCCCGGCGTCGAGCAGGTCGCCTGGCTGATGCCGGCCCGCTGGGCCATCGCCGGCGCCGGCACCACGCTGGACCTCTCGCACGTGATGGCTCCGTTCGACAAGAGCCGGCCGCCGAAGCTCGACCCGCTCTGGGAGCACACCGCCACCCAGTGGGGCATCGACATCGTGGCCCTCATCGTCATCGGCGTCGCCTGCGGATTCGCAGTCGCACGTTTGCTGCGCCGTCATGAGCCGGAGGTCATGCGCAAGTAGTCGCGCGCCTCGTCCCGTACGCGCCGAAGGGCGGCACCCGCGTGGGGTGCCGCCCTTCGGCGTTGCTGTCCGCGACCGCTTTTGCAGGCGGATTTAGTAGGCGGAGTTCACGTTGTCCATCGAGCCGTACACCTTGGCCGCGTAGTTGCAGGCGGCGGTGATGTTGGCGACCGGGTCGTAGATGTTCCAGGACGTGCCCGCGACGTGGTACGCCTTGAAGGTCGGGTCGATCACCTGGAGCAGGCCCTTGGAGGGGATGCCGGCGGCGGCGTTCGAGTCCCAGTTGTTGATGGCGTTCGGGTTGCCCGTCGACTCCCGCATGATGTTGCGGTAGATGCCGTTGTAGGAGCCCGGGATGCCCTTGGCCTTCATGATGTCCAGGGCTTCCTTGATCCAGCCGTCGAGGTTGTTGGCGTAGACCTTGGGGGCCGGGGCGGCCTGGACGACCGGCTTGCGCTCGGCGGACCGGCTGGCGGCCTCCTTGTCGGCGCGCTCCTTGTCGGCCTTCGCCTTGGCGGCGGCCTCGTCGTCCGCCTTCTTCTTGGCCTCGGCCTGGGCCTTCGCCTGCTTGGCGGCGTTGTCGGCCTGCTTGCCGATCTGCTCCTGCTGGTCCTGGGTGCCGAAGGCCTCCGTGCTCCAGGCGACGGGCTTCACGGCTATGGACTGCTTCGGGGAGTCGTCGGAGCCCGGGATCGCGGCGACGGCGAGGGCGGCGACGGCCGCGGCGGAGACGCCGGCGGCGGTGAACTTCTGGACCTTGGACAGGCGGCTATAGCCAGAGATGGGGGAGCGCATGTTTGTGCTGAACCTCTTCTGATCGCTTCAAGTCGCAGTGGCCCGGATCGGCGCGGAAAGCGCCGCGTCTCGATCGACGGCGCCGTGCAACGGGAGAATTCTTAGCGGCCGCAAAAAGGTGTGGCAAAGGAGTGACGTACTAACCGGCGTCGTAGCCGAGGGCCCTGCGGGCAGGCTCCGCAGGAAGGTCAAAAGGGCCCCTGCCACCCGCTTATGCCGGATTTATCTCTCCACTAGGCACGGTCGTAGGTGACGTGCGTCCTATGCGCGGCGTCACACCGGGCGGGCGCTCCCGTCGCCCGGTGCGACCGACTCCGCACACAGCGTGCCGCCGGGGTCAGACCTCCACGAGCACCTGATCCAGGCTCTTGCGCACCAGGTCCGGCACCTCGCAGTCGGGCGCCGGATACCCCACCGGGATCACCGCGAACGCCTTCTCGTTCACCGGCCGCCCCAGCACCTCCGCCAGGAACCGCATCGGGCTCGGCGTGTGCACCAGCGCCGCCAGCCCCGACAGGTGCAGGGCGGACAGCAGCATCCCCACCGCGATGCCGACCGACTCGTCCACGTAGTAGTGCTTGCGCTTCTCCCCGCCCTCACCCAGCCAGTACCGCTGCTGGAAGACCACGATCAGCGCGGGCGCGTCCGTCAAGTGCGGCTTGACCTCGTCCGTGCCCAGCGGCCGCAGCGCCGCGAGCCACTCCTCGCCCAGCCGGCCCGCGTACGACACCTGCTCCTCTTCCTCCGCGGCCGCACGGATGCGCCGCCGCACCCCGTCGTCCTTCACCAGGACGAAGGTCCACGGCTGCTGGTGCGCCCCGGAGGGCGCGGTGGCCGCGCACGCGATCGCGTCCCGCACCACCTGCTCCGGCACCGGGTCCGGCGAGAACTGCCGCACGGTCCGGCGCCGCCCCATCCGCTCGCGCAGCTCCGCGGCCCGGACGAGGGACTCGGCGGCGGGCATGCGCTCGGGCCGGTAGGGCACGGGCCGGTACGGATCGCCGTGGGTGGGCGTCCACTCGGTTGGTATAGACATGAGGGGTACATGCCCACTGCCGGGTCGCGGCCAATCGCGGGCGCGCCCCGACCACCGGCCTAGGGCTTGCGGACCAGCCGCGGCCGTCGGCGGCCCGATCCGCCAGGCCGGGGCCCTCGGTACCGTGATCCCATGACCACCGGCCCCCGCTCCGGCCTCACCGCAGTGAGCACCGCACTCCTCGCCATGAGCAGACACCTGCAGGTGCACGACGTCCTCAAGACGATCGTCGTCTCCGCCCGGGAACTGCTGGACGCCCGGTACGCGGCCCTCGGCGTCCCCGACGACCACGGCGGGTTCGCCCAGTTCGTCGTCGACGGCGTCAGCGACGAGCAGTGGAAGGCCATCGGCCCCCTGCCCCGCCAGCACGGCGTCCTCGCCGCGATGATCCAGCAGGCCACCCCCGAGCGCCTCGCCGACGTCCGCGCGGACCCCCGGTTCGGCGGCTGGCCGGCCACCCACCCCAACATGCGCGACTTCATCGGCATGCCGGTCGCCGACGGCGACGAGGTCCTCGGCGCCCTCTTCCTCGCCAACAAGAAGCGGCCCGACCGCGTCGACGAGCCCCCCTGCGGCCTCGAGGAGGCCGCACCCGCCTGCGGCTTCACCGCGGAGGACGAGGAACTGCTGAGCGTGCTGGCCCAGCACGCGGCGATCGCCCTCACCAACGCCCGCCTCTACGAGCGCAGCCGCGAGCTGACCATCGCCGAGGAGCGCGCCCGCCTCTCCCACGAGCTGCACGACGCCGTGGCCCAGAAGCTCTTCTCGCTGCGCCTGACCGCCCAGGCCGCCGCCGCGCTCATCGACCGCGACCCGGGCCGCGCCAAGGAGGAGCTCCACGAGGCCGCCAGACTCGCCGCGGAGGCCACCGACGAGCTCCGCGCCGCGGTCGTCGAGCTGCGGCCCGCAGGGCTGGACGAGGACGGCCTCGTCGCCACGCTGCGCACCCAGGTCCAGGTCCTCGACCGCGCCCACACGGCCAAGGTCACCTTCGCCTCGCACGGCATACGGGCCCTGCCCGCCTCCCAGGAGGAGGCGCTCCTGCGCGTCGCCCAGGAGGCCCTGCACAACGCCCTGCGCCACTCCGGGGCGGGCCTCGTCCAGGTCACCCTCACCCGGGTGGGGCAGGGCGCGGCGCTGTGCGTGGCCGACGACGGCTGCGGCTTCGAGCCCGAGGCCGTCCGCAAGGCCGGGCGCCACCTGGGGCTCGTGTCGATGCGGGACCGCGCGAGCGGTGTCGGCGGCAGTCTGACCGTTACCTCGGAGCCCGGCCTGGGCACCGCGATCGAGATGGAGGTCCCCGGTGGCTGAGGACGTGATCCGTGTGGTGCTGGTGGACGACCACCAGGTGGTCCGCAGGGGTCTGCGCACCTTCCTGGAGGTCCAGGACGACATCGAGGTCGTGGGGGAGGCGGCGGACGGCTCCGAGGGCGTCGAGCGCGCCGAGGAGCTGCGCCCGGACGTCGTCCTCATGGACGTGAAGATGCCCGGCATGGACGGCATCGAGGCGCTGCGCCGGCTGCGGGAGCTGGAGAACCCCGCGCGGGTGCTGATCGTCACCAGCTTCACCGAGCAGCGCACGGTCGTCCCGGCCCTGCGCGCGGGCGCGGCGGGCTACGTCTACAAGGACGTGGACCCCGACGCCCTGGCGGGTGCGATCCGCTCCGTGCACGCCGGGCACGTGCTGCTGCAGCCCGAGGTGGCGGGGGCGCTGCTGTCGCAGGACGAGCCCGGTGGCGGCGGCCAGGGGCGGGGCAACGCGCTGACCGAGCGGGAGCGGGAGGTGCTGGCGCTGATCGCCGACGGCCGGTCCAACCGCGAGATCGCGCGGGCGCTGGTGCTCTCGGAGAAGACCGTCAAGACCCACGTGTCGAACATTCTGATGAAGCTGGATCTCGCCGATCGCACGCAGGCGGCGCTGTGGGCCGTCCGACATGGGATCGGAGCCTGATCCGGAAGGCGCACGGCAAAACGGAACGTCGCATTCTGATCAGAGATTCATACGACCGTGTGGCTGTCGCTCCGGCCCCGCAACCCGAATGGCCGCAGCCCGTTCTCCATGGCGTACCGCGGCGGCTGGCCGTGGCAACGCCCTAGGAAGGTCATAAGAAGAGTGAAGAACATGAAGAAGGCCGCAGTCCTCACCATCGCCGCCGGCGGTCTCGCCATCGCCGGTGCGGGTGCTGCTTCCGCGCACGAGGCGGACGGCAAGGCGATCAACAACCCGGGCGTCGTCTCCGGCAACGTCGTTCAGGTCCCCGTTCACGTCCCCGTGAACGTCTGCGGCAACACCATCAACGTGGTCGGCGTGCTCAACCCGGCCGCCGGCAACCTCTGCATCAACAAGTAAGGCCGGCACTTCCCCCCTGCCCGGCGTGCTTCGCGTAGCCGGGCAGGAGCGGACGGGCAATCGTCCGAACGAGGGCAACACCGCCGATGGCCGTGCCGTCGGCGGTGCGCTGGCGTTCATCACTACGCGACCCCGCGGCTGGGGCCGCTGAGAACGTCAGCAGAAGGAAGACCCTCCATGAACAGTGCCAAGAAAGCAGCCCTCGCTCTGGCGGTCACAGGGCTCGCCGTCGGTTCCACCGCGGCCGTCGCGTCCGCGCACGACCACGGTGGTCGTTCGGTGCATGAGCACCGCCACCACCCCGGAGGCGCCATCGCCAGTGGTGTCGCCAAGGGCTCGCCGGGCGTCGTCTCCGGCAACGTCATCCAGGTGCCGATCCAGATCCCGCTGAACGTCTGCGGCAACAGCATCGACATCATCGGCCTGCTCAACCCCACCTTCGGGAACACCTGCGTCAACGCCGCTCCCGGCTGGGACGAGTTCCATGTCCGCGAGAGCCACCACCACGGCCACGGCCACTGGGGCGGCCACGACAAGCACGGCCACGACGAGGGGCACTGGGGCGGCCACGGCGATCACGACGACGACGATCACTGACCGTACCGGCGCACCGGGAAGGCCCCGCGGACCTCAGGGACCGCGGGGCCTTCCCGTGCGACCGCCGCCGCTCACCGCCTCAGTGCCGCCTGCGGGCCCGCTCCTCGACGATCGCGTTGTATGCGGCCACCTGGGCCCGCCGCGCCGTCCGCTCCACCGGCCGCAGCGCCTGCGCCCGCGCCGCTATCTCCGACGCGCTCACCGCGGCCCCGTGCTCCCGGCCGCCGCCGTCCCCCGGCTCGTGCGCGATCGCGATCAGCGCCCCCACGCGCTGCGCCAGCTCCAGCACCCGCACCGCCCGCGGCGGATACCCCGGTGCCAGCACCCGGCGCCCGCTCTCGGCCCGCGCCCGGTACGCCTCCAGTGCTGCCTGCGCCACCGGCCCCGACCCCGCCACGTCCAGCCGGGTGAGCACCTCCGTGGCCTCCCGCAGCGCCTCCGCGAGCTCCCGCTCGGCCTCCCCGAGCGAGGGCACGTCCGCCGGCGGCGCGTCCCGTACGGGCAGGCAGTGCCAGACGACCTCGACGTGCAGGTCGCCCTCCGGTCCGGCCTCGTACACCTCCGGTACGAGCCCCAGCGCGGCCCCCGTGGCGACGACGGCCTCCCCGGCCTCCAGGGCGCGGGCGTTGAACTCCGGCGGGCCGCTGAGGCCCAGCGGGTGCCCGGGCGCCGGCAGCGCGAGGCGCAGCCCCGTGGCCCCGAGGGCCCGCAGCCGGCCGAGCGCGAGCGTCAGGCCGACGGGCCCGGATTCACCGGGAAGGCCCACCACGCGGTGGACCGCGTCATCTCCGGTGATGTGGTGCGCGGCGTCATCAGGTGCGGCAAACCCCGCAATAAGGGCATTTCCCCACGCGGTGAGCCGTCCTGAGCGATGTTCATCGAGCATGGCCACCAGCCTAAGGACTGGCGCCCCCGGCGGGTGGCGTAGGTTTTCCCTGGGGGCTGCGCTTACCGGCGCCGCGACGACGAGACTGCAATGGGAGACAACGCGCTCATGAGCGAAGTGCTGGAACTGGTGGACGTATCCGTGGTCCGCGAGGGCCGGGCTCTGGTGGACCAGGTCTCCTGGTCGGTCAAGGAGGGGGAGCGCTGGGTCATCCTCGGCCCCAACGGCGCCGGCAAGACCACCCTCCTGAATGTCGCCTCCAGCTACCTCTTCCCGACCACGGGCACGGTCAAGGTCCTGGGCGAGAAGCTCGGCGCCGTGGACGTCTTCGAGCTGCGCCCGCGCATCGGCGTGGCGGGCATCGCCCTGGCGGACAAGCTGCCGCGCAGCCAGACCGTCCTGGAGACCGTCCTCACCGCCGCCTACGGCATGACGGCCACGTGGCAGGAGAACTACGAGGAGGTCGACGAGCAGCGCGCCCGCGCCTTCCTCGACGTCCTCGGCATGACGGAGCTGCTGGACCGCAAGTTCGGCACCCTCTCGGAGGGCGAGCGCAAGCGCACCCTCATCGCCCGCGCGATGATGACCGACCCCGAGCTGCTGCTGCTCGACGAGCCCGCCGCGGGCCTCGACCTCGGCGGCCGCGAGGACCTGGTCCGCCGCCTCGGCCGGCTCGCCCGCGACCCGCTCGCCCCCTCGATGATCATGGTGACGCACCACGTCGAGGAGATCCCCGCGGGCTTCACCCACGTCCTGATGATCCGCCAGGGCAAGGTGCTCGCGGCCGGCCCCGTCGAGCTGGAGCTCACCTCCCGCAACCTCTCGCACTGCTTCGGCCTCCCGCTGGTCGTCGAGCGCAGGGGCGACCGCTGGACGGCCCAGGGCCTGCCGCTCTCCTGACGCCGCGCCCGGGCGGGCGCCCCGCGCGGGCGCCCTGTCCCGGGGCGGCCACCGCGCCTACCATGACCTTGTGGACACATGGGTGTGGTGGCTGGTGGCCGCCGTCGGACTGGGCATCCCGCTGGTCGTGACCGCGATGCCCGAGTTCGGCATGCTCGCGGCCGGCGCCGTCGCCGCCGCCGTGACCAATGCGCTCGGCGCGGGCACCGTGGCACAGTTCATCGTCTTCGCGGCCGTCTCGGTCGCCCTCATCGCCGTCGTCCGCACGGTCGCCGTGCGGCAGCGCGCCCAGCGGCCCGTCCTGGCCAGCGGAGTGGAGGCGCTCAAGGGCCGGCAGGCCGTCGTCCTCGAACGGGTGGACGGCAGTGGCGGCCGCATCAAGCTCGCGGGGGAGACCTGGTCGGCCCGCGCCCTCGACGCGGGCCGCGTCTTCGAGGCCGGCGAGCAGGTCGACGTCGTCGAGATCGAGGGCGCGACGGCCGTTGTCATGTGACGCGCGATCCGAAGCGGTTCCCCCGAAGTGCCGTCAACGCCTGCACGGCGGTACCGCGTTCTGAAAGACTCGAACTGGATCAGTCCGGTCCACCCGATCAACGACCAGAGGCACGGGGAGCCCCGATGGAACCGATCATCATCGTCCTGATCATCTTGGTGGTGCTCGTCTTCATCGCCCTCATGAAGACGGTGCAGGTCATCCCGCAGGCCAGCGCCGCCATCGTGGAGCGCTTCGGCCGCTACACCCGCACCCTCAACGCCGGCCTGAACATCGTCGTCCCTTTCATCGACTCCATCCGCAACCGCATCGACCTCCGCGAGCAGGTCGTGCCGTTCCCCCCGCAGCCGGTGATCACCCAGGACAACCTGGTCGTCAACATCGACACCGTCATCTACTACCAGGTGACCGACGCCCGCGCCGCCACGTACGAGGTCTCCAGCTTCATCCAGGCCATCGAGCAGCTCACCGTCACCACCCTCCGCAACATCATCGGCGGCATGGACCTGGAGCGGACCCTGACCTCCCGCGAGGAGATCAACGCCGCCCTGCGCGGCGTCCTCGACGAGGCCACCGGCAAGTGGGGCATCCGCGTCAACCGCGTCGAGCTCAAGGCCATCGAGCCCCCGACCTCCATCCAGGACTCGATGGAGAAGCAGATGCGCGCCGACCGTGACAAGCGCGCCGCGATCCTCACCGCCGAGGGCATCCGCCAGTCGCAGATCCTCACCGCCGAGGGCGAGAAGCAGTCCGCGATCCTGCGCGCCGAGGGCGAGGCCCGGGCCGCCGCGCTGCGCGCCGAGGGCGAGGCCCAGGCCATCCGCACGGTCTTCGAGTCCATCCACGCCGGCGACGCCGACGAGAAGCTGCTCGCCTATCAGTACCTCCAGATGCTCCCGAAGATCGCCGAAGGCGACGCCAACAAGCTCTGGATCGTGCCCAGCGAGATCGGCGACGCCCTCAAGGGCCTCAGCGGTGCCGTCGGCAGCCTCAACCCCACGGGCGGCGCGCCCAAGATGCGCAAGGACTCCCCGCGCCGCGAGCAGCCGGGCATCGACTGACACCCCGTCCGGGGCCCGCGGCCCTCCTCGACCGGCGACCGCTCTCTCCTGCATGATCAGCGAGGCCCCCCGACCTGCCACAGGCGGGGAGGCGACAAACGGATCATGAAGGAGATGGCCTTGTCCATCTGGGAAGCACTCGCGGTCTTCGCCGCCGGCATCGGCGCGGGCACCATCAACACCATCGTCGGCTCCGGCACCCTCTTCACCTTTCCGGTGCTCCTCGCCATCGGCCTGCCGCCGGTGACCGCCAACGTCTCCAACACCATCGGCCTGGTCACCGGCAACATCAGCGGCGCCATCGGCTACCGGCGCGAACTCCGCGGCCAGGGCGCCCGGGCCGTCCGCCTCGGCGCCACCGCCCTCGCCGGCGGCCTCGCCGGAGCCGTCCTGCTGCTCGCCCTGCCGTCCAAGGCGTTCGACGCGATCGTGCCCGCCCTCATCGGCATCGCCCTCGTCCTCGTCGTCCTCCAGCCCCGGCTCGCCAAGGCGCTCGCCCGCCGCCGCGAACGCAACGGCACCGAAGCGACCGCCCACCCCGACGGCGGCCCCGCCCTCCTCGTGGGCCTCCTGCTCGCCAGCGCCTACGGCGGCTACTTCGGCGCCGCCCAGGGCGTGCTCTACCTCTCCCTGATGGGCCTGCTGCTCCGCGAGGACCTCCAGCGCATCAACGCCCTCAAGAACATCCTGGCCGTCGTCGTCAACGGCGTCGCCGCCCTGTTCTTCATCTTCGCCGCCCACGTCAACTGGACCGCCGCCCTCCTCATCGCCGCCGGCTCCACCCTCGGCGGCCAGATAGGAGCCAAGGTCGGCCGCCGCCTGTCACCCACGGCGCTGCGCGGCGTCATCGTCGTGGTGGGCGTCGTCGCCATCGTGCAGATGGTGCTGCGCTAGGACGCGGCGCCGCGGCGGACGGGGGCGCCGTACGCCCCCGCCGCCAGCAGCAGCGACTCCGCCGGAGTGGGCTCGAAGGGAAGGTTCAGCAGCGGCATCCCGGCCTGCTCCGGCGTCCGGTCCGCTTTACGGTGGTTGTCCTCCGCACACGCGGCGACCGTATTCAGCCAGCTGTCCTCGCCGCCACGGGACCGCGGCACGACGTGGTCCACCGTCGTGGCCCGCCGCCCGCAGTACGCGCACCGGTGCCCGTCCCGCACCAGCACGCCCCGCCGCGACCAGGGCGCCCGTCTTCGGAACGGCACCCTCACGTACCGGCAGAGCCTGATCACCTGCGGCGCGGGCACCTCCACCGCGGGACCCCGCACCCGGCGCCCCGGGCGGGCCTGCTCGACCACGGCCTTGCCCTGCAGCACGAGCACCACCGCCCGCCGCAGCGACACCGTCGCCAGCGGCTCGAAGCTCGCATTGAGGACCAACGTCTCCCGCATCCCGGCCACCTCCCGGCCCACCCCCGCCCCAGCGGCGAAGTGGCTCAACTGTGCCGGTGCCGTCGCGGGCCGGACAACGCAATTTCCTTGCGCGGAAAGGGAGTTGAGGGAGAGGGGAGGAAAACGGGCAGGAAGAGGACGGGGGGCAACGCTCCGGGCCCTTCCCCCGTGACGAACACGGGCCCGGAGCGTACGGCAGCGGACGCGGTCGCCCGGCACGCAGCCCGGCTCCGGCAGACCGCGGACGCAACTGCGCCCCGCCGCCCCCGCCACTGCGGTGTCCACTGCCCGACGGCCATGCGGGGCCGTCAGCCATGCACCACTGTGCGGTTCAAGGGCGGCGGGGCGCAACGGAATTTCGCGGCCACGCCGGGCCGTGCCGGGGCCATGCCGGCGGGGGGCCCGCGCGGGAACCTCAGCCCCCGGCCGGCACCTCGTACTCACCGATCAGCTGTGCCCGGCCCAGAGCGTGGAACCGCAGGTGGAAGCCCACCACGGCCGGCGACGCGTCCGCATCCGGGCCGAGCTTCTCCTGATCCACGGCGTACACCGTGAACACGTAGCGGTGCGGCCCGTCGCCCGCCGGCGGAGCGGCCCCGCCGAAGTCCCGCGTGCCGTAGTCGTTGCGCGCGTGCACCACGCCCGCCGGCAGCCCCTTCATGTCCCCGCTGCCCGCACCCGCCGGCAGCTCCGTCACCGAGGCCGGGATGTCGAACAGCACCCAGTGCCAGAACCCGCTCCCCGTCGGCGCGTCCGGGTCGTAACACGTCACCGCGAAGCTCTTCGTGCCCGCGGGGAAACCCTCCCAGCGCAGGTGCGGAGACGTGTTCCCACCGCTGTGGACCTGACCCCGGCCGAGCGTCCCACCATCCGTCAGATCGTCGCTCACCACCGTGAACGAGGGCACCGGCGGGTGGAAATCGTGGGGGAGCGGCCGTCGCTTCTGCTCGGACACCTCTGCGCCTCCTGTAACGCGCGGAATGCTGCGGATCACTGAAGACGCCAGCCTAACGAGCCCTCAGAGCCTCCGGCTGAGACCATACGAAGCGTGCTTCGACAGTTTGGCCCCATCGGACGACCCGCCGGCCGCGCCCTGCGCAACCTGACCGTCCTCCTCGCCGCCCTCCCCCTGCTCCTCCTGCCCGCCTGCTCCTCCTCCGACGGCACCAGCAAGAAGGGCGCGGGCGGCGGAGCCTCGACCGCCGCACCACCCGCGCCCTCCTGGGCGCACGGCATGAAGACCGTCCCGCGGGAGAAGCTGCCGGCCGAGGCCCGCAAGACCCTCGACCTCATCGACAAGGGCGGCCCCTTCCCGTACGACAAGGACGGCACCGTCTTCGGCAACTACGAGAACCGGCTGCCGAAGCAGGCCCGCGGCTACTACCACGAGTACACCGTCCCCACGCCCGGCTCCCGCAACCGGGGCGCCCGCCGCATCATCGCCGGCAGCCACGCCGAGCGCTACTACACCAGCGACCACTACGAAACCTTCGAAGCGGTGGTACAGCCATGACCGACCTGCTGCCCGCCCCCGGACTCACCGGACTCCTCCTCGGCACCACCCCGCCGGGCGTCTACCGGCTGCCCCCCGCCGACACCGCCCCCCGCGTCATGGCCCTCGCCGCCGAGGCCGACTGGCGGGGGGCCACCCTGCACCTGGGCGGGGTGACCACCAAGACCGCCTTCATGGACCGCTGCGCCACCGACCTCGACCTCCCCGACTGGTTCGGCCGCAACTGGGACGCCCTCGCCGACTGCCTCACCGACCTCTCGTGGTGGCGGGAGGAGGGCAAGGCGCGCGGCTTCCTGCTGCTCGCCGAGGAGTGGACCGCCTTCAGGAAGGCGACGCCGCGCGAGGCCCGGACGGCCGAGGCCGTCCTCACCGACGCCGTCGACTACTGGGCCGAGGCGGAGTCACCCCTGGCGGTGCTGCTGGGCTGACCGGCGCGGCGACCGGCCGGAGGTGACGGCTGCCGGCCGGAGGTGACCCGGGGCGGGGCGAGCCGGTTCGGGGGTGATCCCGTTCGGGGGTGGGTGACCGGTCAGAACCAGTTGCGCCGGCCGCCGACCTCCGCCAGCCACTGGTTGAGGTACGCCGCCCAGTCCGTCTGCCCGTACGCGTGCAGGTCGACCGTGAACGACCGGTACGTGTCACTGCCCTCGGTGAACAGCCCCGGCTTCTTGTCCATCTCCAGCACGACGTCCATCTCGCGGTCGTCCGCGACGAACGACAGCTCGACCTCGTTCAGCCCCCGGTACTGCGACGGGGCCCGGAACTCGATCTCCTGGTAGAAGGGCAGACGCTGACGCGTCCCGCGGATGTGGCCGCGCTCCAGGTCAGCGCTCTTGAACGCGAAGCCCAGCTGCCCGAAGGCGTCCAGGATCGCCTGCTGCGCCGGCAGCGGGTGCACGTTCACCGGATCGAGGTCACCGGAGTCGACGGCGCGCGCGATGGCCAGGTGCGTCGTCACCCCCACATTCATGCCCGTGAGGTGCCGCCCGAGGAAGGTGGTGACCGGCGTCTCCCACGGGACCTCCAGCCCGAACGGCACCGTGTGCACCGCCCCGGCCTGCACCTCGAACGCCCCGCCCAGCTGCACGCGCGTGAACTCGACGTCCTGCTTGTACTCGCTGTCGTCGCCCTCGACCTCGACACGGGCCTGCAGCCCGACGGACAACCCCTGGATCGCCTGGGCGACGGAGCCGCCCTGGATGCGCACCTCGCCCTGGACGATGCCGCCCGGGACGACGTTCTCCTCGAACAGCACCGTCTCCACCGAAGCGCCTCCGGCGCCCAGGCTCGCCAGCAGCTTCTTGAACCCCATGACCGCGACCTCTCCTCTATCCGTTCCGGTCCGTTACGCTCGATCGGCATGATCGCCGCGCCTGACCGTATGCCAGTCACCCGGGACTTCTTCGCTCGTCCCGTGCTCGAGGTCGCCCCCGAGCTGCTCGGCCGGACCCTCGTCCGCACGACTCCCGACGGACCGATCGAGGTCCGCATCACGGAGGTCGAGGCGTACGCGGGCGAGGCGGACCCCGGCTCGCACGCCTACCGCGGCCGGACCGAGCGCAATGCCTCGATGTTCGGACCGCCCGGGCACGCGTATGTCTACTTCATCTACGGCATGTGGTTCAGCCTCAACCTCGTCTGCGGGGAGGAGGGCACCGCGAGCGGTGTCCTCCTCAGGGCGGGCGAAGTGATCAGGGGCCAGGAGCTCGCCCGGGAGCGGCGCCCCAAGGCCCGCAAGGACCGCGAGCTGGCCCAGGGCCCGGCACGGCTGGCCACGGCACTGAGTGTCGACCGGGGTCTGAACGGCACGGACGTGTGCGCCGGCCCGGACGCCCCGCTGTCCGTCCTCACCGGCCACCCCGTGCACCAGGACCGCATCCGCAACGGCCCGCGCACCGGAGTGGGCGGCGAGGGCGCGACCCACCCATGGCGCTTCTGGGTGGACGGCGACCCGACGGTCAGCCCCTACCGCGCGCACGTCCCGCGGAACCGGGGAGCAGGGCGGGAAGGAGGACGGGGAGGAGCCGGCAAGACCGGCCGACAGGCCGGTGCTTGACTTCGGGATGAGGAAGACCTAACGTAGCCCGAGCCGCTTGAGACGGACGCGCTGTGTGCACGGACCGGTGGGCGGCACCACCACTACTACGAGGTCCCCCGGATCGGGGTCATATTTTGCTGTGCCGAAATATGACGTCGAACGGACTCGATCGGCTCGATTAGGAGCCGGACGGGAAAGCCGCTAAAGTAGTGAACACCCCGCCGACGGGGATCGGAAAACGAATTTCGAGCCGGAAACGGCAAGGAAAACGATCTGATAGAGTCGGAACACGAAATACCGAAGGGAAGCGCCCGGAGGAAAGCCCGAGAGGGTGAGTACGAAGGAAGCGTCCGTTCCTTGAGAACTCAACAGCGTGCCAAAAGTCAACGCCAGACTATAAAATACCCCGTCCTCAGCTTCGGCTGGGACGCGGTTCCTTTGAAAGTCCTGCCGGCCTTTAGGGGCTGACAGGCAACACACAGCGAGGACGCTGTGAACGACCGGGACTATTCCTCCTGGTTGTTCCGCTCAACGCGAGTGTTCACACCCGA
>NZ_PXWG01000141.1 GCF_003011965.1 Streptosporangium nondiastaticum | reverse complement strand
CGTGCGGTGCGCGAGGGCGGCGGCCCCGGCGCGTGCCTTCGCGTCGCGCAGGCCGGACGCGGCGTACGCGGCGGACGTGGCGAGCGGCACCACGATGGGCGCGGTCAGCAGCAGTGCGGTGGTGGCGTGCGTCATCAGTCGCGTAGCTCCCGCAGGTCGTCGATGCCGGTGCCGCCGAAGGCGGCCCGCATCCGGGTGGTGAGGATCTGCAGGACGAGAACGGCGAGGAGGACGTCGAAGGACACGCCGAGTTCGACGATCAGGGGGACTCCGGAGGCGGCGAGGAAGGCGGTGACGGTGATGCCGTTGTCCAGCAGCAGGAAGCCGACCACCTGGGCCAGCGCGCGGCGCCGGGTGACCAGGGTGAAGAAGCCGATGAGGACCACGGCGAGCCCCACAGGCAGGGCGCGCGTCGCCGGCGTGGGGTGCAGCTCGACCAGCGGCCGGGACACGGCGTAGGCGAGGAGGGTGAGGAGGGCCGCGCTCAGCAGGGACGCGGCGACGTTGACGAGGGGCCGCGTCTCGCGGCTCTCGCTGACGTCCTCCTGATAGTGGGGATGGGAGCGGTGCGGCGTGCCGGCGGTCAGGGCGCGCAGCATGAGGCGCGGCAGGGCGCCGGCCCGCAGCAGGCCGATGCCGGCGGCGACGGCGAGCAGGCCGAGGCGGTCCTCGTGCAGGCCGAGGAGGGCGGCGACGGCGGCCAGGGCGACGCCCTGGAGGGCGAACACCTGGACGATCGAGGACAGTTGCCGCAGCCACAGGACGACGACGGCCGCGAGCAGGAACGCGCCGCACGCCAGGTCGAGCAGCTGGGTGTAGACGCTGTCGGTCATGTGTCCCTCACTCACTCTCCCGTGAGGAAGTAGGAGGCGGTCACCGCGAGGAGTGCCAGCAGGAAGGAACCGGCCAGCAGCTCGGGAACGCGGAAGAGCCGCAGTTTGGCCCAGAACACCTCGGCCGCGGCCAGCGCCGCGCCGAGCAGGGCGACCTTCAGCGCGAGCAGGACGAGGGCGAGGACGAGGGCCGCCGGGGAGGCGGTCGTGGCGATGCCCCAGGGGGCGGACAGCGAGGCGAGCAGGCCCAGCAGGACGGTCAGCCGCATCTGGGAGCCGAGTTCGACCAGGGCGAGGTCGGGTCCGGCGTACTCCAGCACCATCGCCTCGTGGACCATCGTCAGTTCCAGGTGGGTGGCCGGGTTGTCCACCGGCAGCCGGCCGGTCTCGGCGAGGACGGCGACGGCCAGGGCGGCGGTGGACAGCAGCCCCGCCGGGGAGGCGAGGCGGACCGGGTCGTGGATGCCGCCGGAGACGATGGCCGACAGGTTCGTCGACCCCGCCGGTATCGACAGGGCGAACACCGCGAGGAGGATCGTCGGTTCGACGAGCGCGGCCACGGTCATCTCGCGGGAGGCGCCCATGCCGCCGAAGGCGGTGCCGGTGTCCAGACCGGCCAGGGCCAGGGCGACGGTGCCGAGCGCGAGCAGCGCCACGACGAGGATGAGGTCGGCGCTGCCGCTGACGGGCGTGGCCGTCGAGGCCAGCGGGACGAGCGCCGCGACGACGGCCGTGGTGGCGACCAGCACCAGCGGCCCGAGCCGGAAGGCCGAGCCGGTGCCGGCCGGGGTGACGGCCTCCTTGCGCAGCAGCTTGCGCAGGTCGCGCCAGGGCTGGGTGACGCCCGGCCCGACCCGGCCCTCCAGCAGCGCCCGTACCTGCCGCATCAGTCCGGCGAGCAGGGGTGCACCGGCGGCGACCAGGGCGACCTGGAGGGTCACCGCGGCCGTGCCGGTGGCGGTCATGGTGCCGTTCACGGCGTCTCCTCGTGCGCGGTGGCGCTCACCAGCCGACCGCCAGGGCCAGCAGGAGAGCGACGAGACCGAAGAACCCGTAGCCGAGGTAGCGGTGCACGCTGCCGGGGGCCAGCCGGCGGGCGGCCCGGCCGAGGGACTCGACGGCGGCCAGGACGGGCCGGTAGAGGCGGTGCTCGATCCGGTCGGGGACGCTGCGCCGGAAGCGCACGCGCTCGACGAGGTAGGCGGAGTCGCGCACCGGGGTGACGTCGACGTCCTGTTCGGTTTCCAGGACGTCGTCGAAGACGCGCTGCAGCGGCTCGGCGAAGGAGGTCGCCGTGTACGACATGCGCGGCGTGGGGGCGCCGCCGCCGCAGTCCCACAGCCGTGCGTTCGTGCGGCGCCCGCGGCGCGTGGTCAGGCGGATGAGGCCCGACGCGGCGACGATGCCCGCGAGCAGGGCCGCCGTCACCCACAACGGGGAGAGCGA
Source organism: Streptosporangium nondiastaticum (assembly GCF_003011965.1). Classification (GTDB taxonomy): domain Bacteria; phylum Actinomycetota; class Actinomycetes; order Streptomycetales; family Streptomycetaceae; genus Streptomyces; species Streptomyces nondiastaticus. Next base: position 15,745 of record NZ_PXWG01000141.1, on the reverse strand, counting down.
GGCGGCGACCTGATCCAGCTTCAGCTCCAGGCCGCCGCCCGCCAGGGGGCGGGCGCCGTGGAGCCCGGCCGCGGCGACCGCTCGCGACAGGCCGTTGCCCAGGGTGCCCGGCACGAGCGCGAGGGCCGTGCAGCCGATGGCCAGCAGGCCCATGCCGACGTGCATCAGCGGCGGGCTCTCCTCCGCCGACGCCGCCCGCGCGCTGCGGGGCCGGGCGAAGAAGCCTACGCCGAGGGCCTTGACGAACACGGCCGCCGCGAGCCCCGCCGACAGGGCGATGACGGCGACCGCGAGCGGCAGCACGATCGCCGTGGACACCCCGGGCACGGTCATGCCGTGGATCAGGGACTGCAGCAGCAGCCACTCGCTGAGGAAGCCGTTGCCCGGCGGCAGGGCGACCGCGGCCAGCGACGACACCGCGAAGAAGCCCGCCGTGGCCGGCATCCGCGCGCGCAGCCCGCCCATGCGGTCCAGGTCGCGCACGCCCGTCGCGCGCACCACCGAGCCGGCCGCGCAGAACAGCAGGGCCTTGAAGACGGCGTGGTTGGTGACGTGCAGCAGCGCCGCGGCCAGGGCGAGGGCCGCGGGCACGGGGTAGCCGGAGGAGGCGAACAGGCCCGCCGCGCCGACGCCGATGAGGACCAGGCCCAGGTTCTCCGACGTCGAGTACGCCAGCAGGCGCTTGATGTCCGACGCCATGGCCGCCTGCAGGATGCCGTAGACGGCGGACAGCGCGCCCGTCGCCAGGACGAGCAGCCACCCCCAGCGGGGGCCGCCGCCCAGCAGTTCGAAGTTCACGCGGATGATCCCGTACGCGCCCAGGTTCACCATCGCGGCGCTCATCAGCGCCGAGACGTTGCTCGGCGCCTCGGGGTGAGCCCGCGGCAGCCACGGGTGCAGCGGCACCATGCCGGCCTTCGACGCGAACGCCGCCGCGACGAGCACGAAGACCGCGCCCCGCGCGCCCGGGGACATGCCGCTCGCCCCGGCGCGCAGCTGCGCGAAGGTCTCGCCGCCCGCGCCCGCCGCGAACAGGGCGAGGCCCGCCAGCAGGAGGACGAGCCCGAAGTGCGTCATCACCGCGTACCAGACGCCGGCCTCGCGGACGGTGGCGCGCTCGCGCTGGTCCGCCAGGACGAGGACGAGCGACGTGACCGCCATCCCCTCCCACAGCAGCAGGAACGACGACACGGAGGCGGCCGCCGGGACCAGCACCAGCGTCAGGGCGAAGACCGGCAGGGCCGACTGGACGCCGCGCGAGGCCGGGCCGCGCGGGCCGCGGCCCGACGCGTAGCCGATGCCGTAGACGGCGACCGCGAGGACCACTGCGCCGGCGACGGCCATGAACAGCCCCGACAGGGCGTCGACGGCCAGGCGCAGGCCTGCCAGCGGCAGCAGGCCGGGCAGGTACGCGGACCAGCGCGTGCCGCCGAGGGCCGCGACCCCGCCCGCGAGGCCCGCGCCGCCCAGCCCGGCCGTGCACAGGCCCACGGCGACGACCCGGGTCCGGCCCGGCAGGAGCATGCCCGCCAGCACTCCCGCGCCGGCGAGGCCCGCGGCCACGACCGTCGCGGACTCGGCCGAGCTCATGCGGCCTGCCCTGCGGGGGTACGGGGCCGGGTGCGCGCACTGGCGCGCGTCCGGGTGCCTATCGACCGGCTCCCGGGCGCGGGTCTCCCGGCCCCCGCCGCCGGCTCCCGGAACGTTCCGAACGGGCTCACCGGCCGGTCACGACGCGCAGCGCCGCCACGATCCGCTCCGGCTCCGGCGGGCAGCCCGGCACCTGCAGGTCGACGGGGACCACGTCGCCGGCCGCGCCCTCCACGCCGTGGCCGCCGGCGAACTCCCCGCAGCCGATCGCGCAGTCGCCCACGGCGACCACCAGGCGGGGGCGGGGCATCGCGGCGACGGTGCGGCGCAGCGGCTCGGCCATGTTGCGGGTGACGGCGCCCGTCACGAGGGCCACGTCGGCGTGGCGGGGCGAGGCCACCAGGCGGGCCCCGTAGCGCTCGGCGTCGTACACCGGTCCGAAGGCCGCCGCGATCTCGATCTCGCAGCCGTTGCAGGAGCCGGCGTCGATGCAGCGCACGTGGGCCGAGCCGGCCAGTTCCGCGGCGCCGGGCGGCGGGTCCCCGGCCGGGCGGGGCGGGGCGTCCTCGGCCACCCGGCCGGTCTCACGGATCTTGCGGAGCAGGCTCATGCGGGTTCCCTCACCTCGGCGTCGGCGTCCCTCACGAAGGTGTGGCGGCCGTCTCCCGCCGTCACAGCGCGGATTCGCGCCGAGAGACGGCCGCCGGTCGGAAGGGCCGCGACGGCCCGCGCGGACGGCGGTCGGTAGCCCGGTCTCCGGCGCCGCGCGGATTCCGCCGGCGCGGTCCGGGCCCGCCGGCGCTCCGGGTGGGATCGTCGTACGGCCTTCGGCAGCCCCGTTTGCATGAGGACTGATCTGGCCGGGTCAACGGCTGCGGGGGCCAAGGGTCACGGGCGGCCGGGCCCGGGCCCGCGGGCTGTGACGGGAAGGACAACTGGGACGGATGAGTCGAATCCCCTTGTCCCGTACGTCCGCAGTTTCGCGCCGCCGGACACCACGCCAGTGGTTGCCCGCCGTCGCGGCGGGACACCGCAGCTCGCCCGCCGGCAGCAGGGCGCGCCCCGGAGTCAGCTCACCGTCTGCGCCGGCACTGTCGCGCGGGGGCGGTGCGTGCCCTCCGCCGTGCTCAGCGTCAAAGTCGCCAGCGCCTCCGGGGCTCCGGACTGGCCTCGGATGCCCGGGAACGCGTTGACGTCCACGATGAGCGGCGTTCCGCCGACGTCGAGGAGGTCGACGCCGTACACGTCCAGGGCGAAGGCCTCGCCGGCGCGCCGGACGACGTCGAGCCAGCCCGCCGGCAGCCGGTCGGTGGGCAGGGACTCGGTGCCCGTACCGGCGGGGGGCGCGAGTTCGGAGCGGCGGAGGCCGGCGAAGACGTGGTCGCCGACGACCCACAGCTTGTGGTCCCAGCCGTCGTTGGGGGTGAAGCGCTGCACCACGACGGGCTCGTCGCCCCACTCGGCCGCGAGCACGGCGAGCCGTACGGGGTCGTCGACGCGGGCCACCAGGTCGTCGCGGCGGCTGTGCCGGCTCTTGATCACGACGGGGTAGGACAGGTCGCCGCGGGCGGCCAGGCCCGCGAGGGAGGGCTCGGTGGCGGTGGCGACGAAGGGGAGGCCGGCCCGCAGGGCGACGTCGGCCATGGCGGTCCGGTCCTGGCACTGCGCGGTCGAGCCGGCCGAGTTCAGCACGGGCGCGCCGCGCTCTTCGAGGCGGCGGGCGAAGGCGAGGGCCCGCGGGGTGCGGGTCTTGAGGAGGTAGACGTCGGCGAGGTCGCCGGCCGCGGGGTCGGGGGCGGTCGAGGGGTCCAGCGCGACCACGTCGTGGCGGGGCGTCAGCAGCGCCGTGGCGGCGGCGAGCAGCGGGTGGCCGGGGGACGGCGTGAGCAGGCCTATCCTCATGCGTCGCCGCCCGGGGCGCCGCCGAGGGGCACGGCGGAGGCGCCCGCCGCGGGCAGGGGCCGTTCGCCTCCCGCGTCGGCGAGCCGCAGGATCGCCCAGGCCACGCGGGCGACGGCGTCGGGGACCTGACGGAAGCTGGGGAAGTCGTTGACGTCGACGACGACGGGGCCGTCGGGTCCGAGGACGACGTCCACGCCGTACAGGTCGAGGCCGAAGACCTCGCCGACGCGGGCGGCGATGGCGGCCACCTCCGCGCCGAGCGGCACCTGCCGTTCGACGGCGGGCTGGTCGGGGTGGAGGGGAGAGCAGCGCTCGGTGGCGTAGAGCCGGCCGTCGACGCAGTACACCTTGAGGTCGGTGCCGGAGTTGGGAACGTAGGGCTGGGCGATGAGCATGCCGCCGTGGGGCGTCTCGTCGCGGGAGGCCGGGTCCGTGAGCCGGTCCGGGGAGGGCACGAGGCGCACGGCGCGCCCGGAGCTGCCGTCGGCGGGCTTGACCACGAGCGGGTAGGCGGCCTCGGGGACTTCCGCGAAGTCCTCGATGCGCTGGGCGGCGTAGGTGACGGGGACGGGCAGGCCGTGGCGCTCGGCGGTCACGGCGGCGAGCACCTTGTCGCGCACGCCGCGGATGGCGCGGGCGTCGTTGATGGTGGTGAGGCCGGCGCCGGCCGCGGCTTCCAGCAGGGTGAGGCCGGGTCCGCCGGAGACGGTCTTGAGGACCCAGGCGTCGTGGCGGCCGGCCGCCACCGCGTCGGAGAGCTTGAGGAGCGAGCCGCCGGGCCTGAGCACGTCCACCCGGTGACCCCAGGACCTGAGTTGGCGGATGACGTCCACCGGCATGCCGTCGTGCCGGTACTGCTCCTCCACCAGGAAGCAGAGTCTCATTGGTGCATCCTCGTAATCCCCGGACATCCGCCGATCCCGTCCGGCAGAACTCATGACGGCTCAGGATGTCATGCGGGCAGGGCAGGGCATGACCAGGCCTGTCTCAATTCCGTAGCAGCTCGGCCGCCGCCCGACCGTTTTTCTCCGGATACGACCGACTGATACCCCATCGGCTACGGGCCGACCCCCGTAGAACGACGGACGGGGACGGCTGCAGCAGGGCTACGTCACCCCAGGACTTCATTGGCCGATACACCGGCTTCGCCGCGGCCGGAACCCTCCCGGGAACCCCCGGGAACTGCACCATTTCCAGCAGAGATGGATGCTTCAGTGCCGGTTCGGGCGGGAAAGATAGCTACAGCCTGAATTATGCGGGCGGCGGGCGTACCTGCCGCGCGCCGCCCGCCGAACGGGATGACCGCCGATGCACGCGAACGCCGATCGCCACTCCCCCACCGCGACGGTCCCGATGGCCGCCGTCGACGCGGAAGGGACCGTCACCCTGTGGAGCCCCGCGGCCCGGCACCTGCTCGGCCACGCGCCCGGGGAGGTCATCGGGCGTCCCGCCGCCGAGCTCCTCGGCGCGCCGCTGCCCGGCCCGGCCCTGCGGGCGCTCACCCGCTCGGCCCCCTGGAGCGGCGTGCTCACGGCCCGCCACCGCGACGGCGGCGCGGTGCGGGTGACCGTACGGGCACATCCCTGTCCGGAGGGCGACGGCCGCGTGCAGTGGGTGCTCCTCGGGGCGGCACCGGAGGAGGAGGCCGCCGCCGGCCCGCACGCCGAGCCCGACGCCGTGCTCGCGGACGCGGCGCTCAAGGACGCGGCGCTCAAGGAGTGGGCGTACGTGCAGTCCCCCGTCGCCACCGCCGTCTACGACCGCGACCTGCGGCTGACCGGCGCCAACGGCGAGATGCTGCGCCTGTCCGGCCGCCCCGAGGAGGCCATGCTGGGCCTGCAGCTCACCGAGATCTTCCAGGGCGCCCCCTTCGACGAGTTCGGCCGGCTCATGGCGGAGGTGCTGCGCACCGGGGAGGCGCTGCGCACGGACACCTTCTTCCGGGCGCCCGGGCAGTCCCGGGAGCGCGCCTGGGCGACGTTCTTCACCCCGCTCAAGGACGGCGACGGCCGCGTCCAGGGCGTGTCGATAGCGGCCATCGACCGCACCGAGCCGCACCGCGCCCGCGAGCGGCTGGCCCTGGTCAACGATGCGGGCGCCCGCATCGGGACCACCCTGGACGTCGGGCGCACCGCCGAGGAGCTCGCCGGCGTCACCGCCGGCGGCTTCGCCGACTTCGTCTCCGTCGACCTGCTCGACTCCGTCCTGCACAGCGGCGACCCGGCCGGTGCGGCCCCCGGCGGCGGGCAGCCGGACGGGGCCGTCCTGCGGCGGGCCGCCGCCGGGGGTCACGACGGCCTCTCCGCGGGCCCGGCGGGCATGTTCTCGTACGCACCGCAGTCCCCGCCCGCCCGGGCCCTCGCCTCCGGCCGCGCCTCGGTGCACCGCGCGGACGCCCCGGCGATCGCCGCGTGGTCGCTCGCCACCGGTGGCGCCCCTTCCGGCGGGGAGGTCGCCGGCGGCGCTCAGGCCCACCGCGACACCCCGGCCGGCCCGGAGCGCTCCGGCGAGCCGGGCCCCGGCGGAGCGCACTCCGTGCTCGTCGTCCCCCTCCGCGCCCGCGGCACCACGCTCGGCGTCGCCCTGTTCGTCCGGCACCCGGGCACCGAACCGTTCGACGCCGACGACCTGCTGCTCGCCGAGGAGATCACGGCCCGCGCGGGCGTGTGCGTCGACAACGCCCGCCGGTACGCGGCGGAGCGCTCGGTCGCCCTGACGCTCCAGCGCAGCCTGCTGCCGGGACGGCTGCCCGAGCAGACGGCGGTGGAGGTCACCTCGCGCTATCTGCCCGCGGGCGCCCAGGCGGGCGTCGGCGGGGACTGGTTCGACGTCATCCCGCTGTCCGGCGCCCGGGTGGCGCTCGTCGTCGGCGACGTCGTGGGCCACGGGCTGCAGGCGTCGGCGGTCATGGGCCGGCTGCGGGCGGCCGTGCGCACCCTCGCCGACCTCGACCTGCCGCCCGACGAACTCCTCACCCACCTCGACGACCTGGTGGTCCAGCTGGCCCAGGACGAGGCGGCGGAGGGGGCGCCGGGCACCGTCCGGGAGACGGGCGCGACCTGCCTGTACGTCGTCTACGACCCGGTGTCGCGCTCCTGCGTCCTCGCCCGGGCGGGCCACCCGGCGCCGGTGCTCGTGACGCCCGGCGGCGCGGCGCGCTTCCTCGACATCCCGGGCGGGCCGCCGCTGGGCCTGGGCGGGCTGCCCTTCGAGTCCGCCGAGCTGCGGCTGCCGGAAGGCAGCCTCCTCGCGCTGTACACCGACGGGCTGGTCGAGGGCCACGACCACGACATCGGCGCGGGCCTGGACGGGCTGCGCACGGCGCTGTCGGGGCCGGCCGCGCCCCTGGAGCAGACCTGCGACGCCGTCCTGGACGCCCTCCTGCCGCGCAGGCCCGAGCGGCCCACGGACGACATCGCCCTGCTCCTGGCCCGCACGCGGGCGCTGGACGCCTCGCAGGTGCGCAGCTGGGACCTGCCGGCCGAGCGGTCGACCGTCGCCGACGCGCGGAAGTACGCGTCGGAGCAGCTCGCGGCCTGGGGGCTGGAGGAGCTGGGGTTCACCACCGAACTGGTCGTCAGCGAGCTCGTCACCAACGCCGTCCGGCACGCCTACGCGCCCATCCGGCTGCGGCTCATCCGCGAGCGGTCCTCCCTGATCTGCGAGGTGTCGGACGCGAGCAGCACGTCGCCGCGCATGCGCCGGGCCCGGGTGACGGACGAGGGCGGCCGGGGCCTGCTGCTGGTGGCGCAGCTGACGGAGCGGTGGGGGACGCGGTTCACCGCGGACGGCAAGACGATCTGGGCCGCGCAGCCGCTGGCCGCGGCCGGCTGAGCGCCGGGGCGGCCCGCGGCCGGCGGACCGTCAGCGTTCCTTCTGACAGACCTGCACTTTCGCCAGGTGGCCGGCGATGACGGGTCTCGCCATGCGGGCCGCCTCGCGCACCTCGGCGTTCTTCCCCTTGGCGATCTCGTCGTCGAGGAGTTCGAGGGCCTGGGCGTGCCCGGCCTCCGCGGCTTTGAGCCAGAGCGTGTCGTACTCCCGTTTGTGCGCCTTCCTGCGCATGTCCCGCAGTGACTTGCGGTGCTCGGCCGTCTCCTTGCGGGGCAGGGTCACGTTCAGGCGGCGGGCCAGGTCCCTGATCTCCTTGTCCATCATCGTGTGGTCCTTGACGAGGGTCCCGGCCGTCGTCCTGACGCACGGCATGACGGCGTTCTTCGCGGCGTCCCTGCTCATGGCGATCTCCGCCAGGCCCGCCTCGTGGGCCGTCTTCAGGAACGCGCCGTCGGTCTCCGCCCTGCCCTCCGTCTTCTTCGCGGGCCGCATCCCCGGCTTCTTCGCCGGCTTCTCCCCGCCCGTGTGGCCGGCCTTCTCGCCCGTGTGGCCGGCCTTCTCGCCCGTGTGGCCGGCCTTCTCGCCCGTGTAGTCGGCCTTCTCGCCCGTGTAGTCGGCCTTCTCGCCCGCGTACCCGGTCTTCTCGCCGTTCTCCTCGCCCTTGTCGCAGGCGAGCGCTGCGCTCGCCGGTGCCGTCGCCAGGACGAGGGCTGCCGCTGCGGCCGTGAACCGGTGTCCCATACGCATCCTGCACACTCCATTCGTTCGGTGACCCCTACGGGCTGATGCCTGCCCGGGTGCCGGGCGTGCCGCATCAGCCCGGCCGTCACTCCCCCTCCAATGGAGCACCGGAAATCTGTCGGTGCGTCAGGTGCAGCGGGTCCGGTCGGCCGGCAGCCTCCCGTCCAGGAGGAAGGCGTCGACCTTCTCGTTGACGCAGTCGGCGTCGGACGAGCCGTAGACGCCGTGCCCGCCGCCCGTGTCCGTCATGGTGACCGCCGACGGGCCGAGGGCCCTGGCCATGCGGCGCAGCCACGCCACCGGGGTGGCGGGGTCGAACTCGGGGGTGTGCAGGAGGATCTTCGGGGCGCGGGGGGCGGCGACGTCGTGGGCGCCGTCGTCCCCGGCCTGCGGCCATCCGGTGCACGCGGCCATGCCGGCGGCCAGGGCGGGGCCGAAGACGGGGGACGCCTCGACGAAGTCGTCGTAGGCGGCCGCGACCTGGTCGGCGGTGTAACGGCTCCTGGTGTCGGCGCAGTTGACGGCCGCCGTCACGGAAGGGGCGCCGGCGCGGTCGCCGGCGTCCTTGCCCCCGGCGCGGGCGACGGCTTCCCGGGCCATGTGCGCGGCCTCCCCGGGCCGCAGCCGGTGGACGATGGCCGCGAGGAGGTTGGGGGCCTCGGGGAGGCCCTCGCGGGACCGCAGGAGGCCCATGGTCTGCGTGACGGCGGCGTCCCGGTCGAGGGTGGTGCCGTTCACCCACGGCAGCGGGTGCTCGTCGAGGCGGTTGAAGGCCGCGGTGACGGTCTCCATGGCGCGGTCGGTGTCGGAGCCGAGGATGCAGTCCTCGTCGCCGCGCCGGGTGCAGATCTCCACCGCGTGGCGCAGGGCCTTCTGGTAGGAGGCGGTGCGGGCGAGGGCGTTCCTGCGCAGGTCGGGCGCAGGGTCGTCGACGCTGTCCAGGACCATGCGGCCGACCTTGTGCGGGTAGCGGTGGGCGTAGGCGGCGCCGAGCCGGGTGCCCTGCGCGTAGCCGAGGTAGTTCAGCCTGTCCTCGCCGAGGGCGGCGCGCAGCACGTCCAGGTCCTTGGCGGCGTGGACGGTGCCGAGGTACGGGAGGACGGGTCCGGTGCGCTCGGCGCAGTCGCGCAGGGCCCTGGCCCGATCGTCGATGCGGTCGGCGAGTTCGGCGGCGCCGTCCGCGTCGTCGTCCCGGCCGCGGGCGTCCGGGAGGCCGTCGCCGGTGCCGCAGCGGGCCGGGGAGCTGGCGCCGGCGCCGCGCGGGTCGAAGGTGACGAGGTCGTAGCGGGCGGCGGCCTTGCCGAAGCCGTCCGGGCCGCGGGCGCCGAGCTGCCCGAGCCCGGACGCGCCCTGCCCGCCGAAGCCGACGACGAGGGAGCCGAGGCGGTGGTCCCGGTCCGCGGCGCGGTAGCGCATGAGCGCGAGCCGCAGCTCGCCCTTGCCGGGGGCGTCGTAGCTGTGGGGGACGGTGAGGCGGGCGCACTCGGCCGTGCGGCCGGCGTTGCGCGTCTCGTCCCTGACCGTCCTGTCCTGCTCCCGGGAGCAAGGCTCCCAGGAGATCTCCTGGTCGTAATAGCGGGTCAGATCCGGCCGGCCTGCCGCTTCGTCACGGCTCGCGCAGCCGGTGAGACCGCATGCCAGCAGGGTGGCCGCGAGGGGGAGGGAGAGGGAGGGTGCGAGTACGGACCTCATGCCGCGGACGGTACTTGTCCCGCTAGCGTCCGGCGCCTCGTGCGGGTCGTCCGGGTGATGTGCGGCCCCGGTCACGGCGTGTCGGCGGGCCGAGCGCCGCGGCGACGGCCACGAGGAGCGCGACGCCCAGCAGGACGGCGACGGCCCGGTGCGGTCCGGCCGCCCCGGAGAGGTGGAGGGCGAGGGTGACCAGGGCGATGCCGAGGGCGGTCCCGAGGCCGCGGACCATGTTGACCAGCCCGCCTCCGGTGCCGGAGGCGGAGGCCGGCACCGCCCCCATGACCAGGGCGTTGTTGGCGGGCGTGAAGGTGCCGAGGCCCAGGCCGAGGAGCGCGAGGAGCGGCACCAGCGGCACGGCGGTCAGCGGCAGGGCGAGCATCGCGGCCAGGGCGGCGGCCGCGACGGCCGCGCCCAGCAGGCACCGGGCCCGGTCGCCGAGCGCCCCGGGCAGGACGCGGTCCGCGCAGGTCGCCGCCAGTGCGAAGCCGGCCGGAAGGGCCGTCAGGACCAGTCCGGCGTGCAGCTCGGAGGAGCCGGCGCCGGTCAGGACGACCGGGACGAGCACGAGCGGGCCGAAGAGGACGAGGTAGGCGCCGAGCGCCCCGGCGAGGCCGGTGGCAACGGCTCGGCGCCGCAGCAGTGCCGGGTCGACCAGCGGGTGGGCGGCCCGCCGCTCGCGCAGTGCGAAGCCCAGGGCGGCCGCGGCGGCGAGGGCGAACAGGGCGGCGACGGCCCAGACGGGCACGGACAGGCCGGACAGCATGGACAGGCCGAGCAGCAGCGAGGTGGTCGCGACCGCCAGGAGCACCGGGCCGAGCCGGTCGGCACCGGCCGCGGGGCTGCGCGTACGGGTGCGGGGCAGCAGGTACTGGCCGGCGACGAGGGCGACGACGCCGACGGGCACGTTGACCGCGAAGACCCAGCGCCAGCCGAGCCCGGCCACGAGGGCGCCGCCGACGGTCGGGCCGAGGGCGAGTCCGAGGGCCTGCGCCGCGGCCTGCACGCCGAGGGCGGCGCGCATCCTGCCGCGCGGGGCGCTGGTGGTCACCAGGGCCACGCTGTTGGCCTGCATCATCGCGGCGCCGGCCGCCTGCAGCACGCGGAACGCGACGAGGACCGCGAGGGACGGTGCGAGGGCGCAGGCGGCGGAGGCGAGGGTGAAGACCAGGAACCCGTAGAGGTAGAACAGCTTGCGGCCGTGGGCGTCCGCGAGCCGGCCCACCGGCACCAGCAGGGCGACGAGCGTGAGCAGGTAGGCCAGTGAGACCCACTCGACGGCCGCCAGCGAGGCGTGGAACTCGCTGCGCAGCCCGCCGTACGCGAGGGTGACGATGCTCGCGTCGAGCTGGCCCATGAAGGCTCCGAAGCACACCGTGGCCACGGCGAGCCGCCACCCCCCGGAGCGGGTCCGTATGCGCTCCGGGCGGGGCCGTTCCTCGACGAGGGCCGCGGTCCACGGCCGGTGGCGGCGGGGGTGCGGTGGCATGCGGCTGAGGCTACACCGGGCGCGTCAGGGGGTCCCGGGCGCGAGGTCCGGGCCGCAGAGCGCCCGCAGCGCCGCCTCCAGGGCGTCGAACGTGGTGCCGATGAGCGCGCGGTGGCCGAGGGCGGCGTCGTCGGCGCGCTCGCCCGCGAGCAGCCGGGACATGGTGGTGGCACAAACGGTGCGGTAAGCGGTGACGGTGAGGGCCGCGGTCAGCCGGGGCACCGGGTCGCCGGGGCGGGCTCCGGTCGTCTCGGCGACGGCCTGCGCGAGAGCGCCCTCCAGCTCTTCGATGCCCTCGCGGACGCGGGCGCGCAGGGCGGGCGAGTCCAGGATGACGCGCCAGAACGCCGGGAAGGTGTCCCCCAGGCCGCCGAGGGGGTGGCGTGCCTCGGCGAGTTCGAGGAAGAGGCGGCGGACGGGTGCGGCGGCGGTCTCGCCGGGGCGCCGTTCGCGCACGGCCGTGCTGAAGAGGGCGAGCGCTTCGGGGATCCGGTCGAGGTAGAGGTCCTCCTTGCGCGCGAAGTGGTTGAAGACCGTCATCGCCGAGACCCCGGCGGCTTCGGCGACCTCCGCGACGGTCACCTTGTCGAAGCCGCGGGCGGCGAAGAGCCGGGTGGCCACGTCGGAGATCCGCTGCCGGGTCTGCCGCTTCTTCCGTTCGCGCAGGGAGAGTCCGTCGTCGGAGGCGGGGCCGGGCGCCGGAGCCGGGTGGGAATCCATGAAGAAAACTATACCTGGCACAAAGTTTTAGTGACTATAGTCAGCGTCATGGACACGGACTACGACGTTGTTGTGGCAGGAGCAGGACCGGTCGGGCTGACGCTCGCGTGCGAGCTGCGGCTGGCGGGGGTGGACGTCCTCGTCGTCGAACGGCTGACCGAGATCGACACGACCATCAAGGCGGGGGCCATCAACACGCCCTCGGCGGAGGCCTTCTACCGGCGCGGCCTGCTGCCCGCCCTGGCCGCGATCCAGCAGGAGAACCTCGACCGCATCAGCAGCTTCATGGCGCAGCAGCAGGGCGGGGGCGGCTCGGTGAAGATGCCGCCCAAGTTCGCCGGGCACTTCGCCGGCATCCCCCTGGACGGCGCCCTGCTGGACACCGGCGACCCCGACTTCGCGGGCGCCGGCCCGGCCGGGGACGTCGGCTTCATCCCCCAGGAGCCCCTCGAGCGCCTGCTCGGCGCGCGGGCCGCGGAGCTGGGCGTGGAGGTGCGCCGCGGCGTGGAGCTGACGGGCTTCGACGCGGACGACGAGGGCGTCACCGTGCGCGTGGGCGGCACCGCGGTCCGGGCGGGCTGGCTGGTGGGTTGCGACGGCGGCCGCAGCACGGTCCGCAAGCTCGGCGGCTTCGCCTTCCCCGGCACCGACCCGTCCATCACGGGGCATCAGGCGATGGTGACGCTGGAGGGCGCCGAGGCGCTCGGCAAGGGCTGGAACCGGACGCCCACGGGCACCTACGCGCACGGGCCGTTCCCCGGGCGCATCCTCACCGTCGAGTTCGACGGGCCGCCCGCCGACCGCGACGCCCCCATCACCGCCGAGGAGCTGCAGGCCGCCCTGCGCCACGTCTCCGGCACCGACGTCACCATCACCGCCGTGCACACCGCCACCCGCTTCACCGACAACGCCCGCCAGGCCGCCGGCTACCGGTCCGGGCGGGTGCTGCTGGCCGGGGACGCCGCGCACGTGCACTCGCCGTTCGGCGGCCAGGGGCTGAACCTCGGTGTCGGCGACGCGATGAACCTCGGCTGGAAGCTCGCCGCCACCGTCCGCGGCTGGGCGCCCGAGGGCCTGCTGGACACCTACACCGCCGAGCGGCACCCCATCGGCGCGTGGGTGCTGGAGTGGACCCGGGCCCAGGTCGCGCTGATGCGGCCCGAGTCCCACGCGATGGCGCTGCGCGAGGTGGTCGCGGAGTACGCGAACACCGTCGCGGGCACGACGTTCTTCACCAAGAAGATCTCCGGCGTGTGGCAGCGCTACGACGCCATGGCCTCCCCCGGCGACCACCCGCTCGTCGGCGGCAGCGCCCCCGACCTCGAGCTCGCCGGCGCCGGCAGGCTCGCCGACCACCTCCACGACGGCCGCGCCCTCCTCCTGGACCTCGCGGACGCGCCCGCGATACGGGCCGCCGCCGAGGGGTACGGCGACCGGTTGTCGGTGGTGACCGCCACGGCGCCCGAGCGCCCGGAGCTGGCGGGGCTGCTGGTCCGCCCGGACGGCTTCACGGCGTGGGCCGCGGACGCGGCTTCCCTGCCGGACGCGACCCGCGCGCTCGGCGGCGCGCTGTCCCGCTGGTTCGGCACGCCGGCCGCGGTCCCCGCGGGTGCTGGAGCGGCGTGAGCCACGGATCTCCGGAGTCCGCCGGACCCCCGCCGTCGTGGTGATGCACCGTCGCGGCGGGAGGCACGGTGCGCCGGCAGGTCGCCGGGGCGCCGGCGCCCCGGCTCGGGCCGCCTGTGGGGCTCAGCACGCCGCGGGTGGTCTCCGGCCGGCCACCGGAGGCCCGTCGCGGCCGGGCCGCTCGTCTACTCCGGCTCCTCCGCCCGCGCCGCGCACTCGTCGTACTCGGGCAGCGCCAGGGTGGTCAGGGCGCCGCCGCCGGGGGCGTTGGCGAACGTGAGCTCCGCGTGGATGGTGCGGGCCTGGCCGATGGCGATGGTCAGGCCCAGGCCGTGCCCCTTGCCGCCGGTGCGCGTCGGCTCGGTGCGGAAGCGCTGCGGGCCGTGTTCGAGGAGGTAGGCGGGGTAGCCCTCGCCGTGGTCGCGGATGGAGACGACCGGGCCGTCGACGGTGACGACGACGGGCGGGCGGCCGTGCCGGTGGGCGTTGGCGAGCAGGTTGCTCAGCACCCGCTCCAGGCGGCGCCGGTCGGTCTCCACGCAGGCGTCCCGCACGACGTGGACCTCGGCCTCCAGACCGGAGGCGCGGACGGCGCGCTCGGCGAGCTGCCCGAGGAAGTGCGCGTCCAGGTCGGCCTTCTCCGTCAGCGAGTCGAGCCGGGAGATCTCCAGCAGGTCCTCGGTGAGGCGGCGCAGGGTCTGCACCCGGTCGCGCACGAGCTCGGTGGGGCGGCCCGGCGGCAGCAGGTCCGCGGCCGCCTGCAGGCCGGCGAGCGGGGTGCGCAGCTCGTGGGCGACGTCGGCGGTGAAGCGCTGCTCGCTCTGCAGCCGGGCCTGCAGGGTGCCCGCCATGGCGTCGAGCGCCGCCGCGACGGCGGCGACCTCGTCCTGCTCCCGGGCGGGGCGCGTGGTGCGCGGGTCGGCGACGCGGGCGTCGAGGTCGCCCGCGCTGATGCGGCGCGCCACGTCGGCGGTGCGGTGCAGCCGGCGGGTGACCCGCGAGACGGCGAAGACGCCGATGAGCAGGGTGCCGCCGATGGCCAGCGTGGCGGAGCCGGCGATGGCCCGGTCGAGGCCGTCGATGGTGTCCTTGCTGTGCCGGTAGTCGAAGCGGGCGGTGATGACGCCGGCGTCGGCGGGCCCGGCGGCCCACATCGTGGGCGTGCCGTCGTGGTCGCCGAGGGCGGTGCCGCGCTCGCCGCGCAGCGCCATCTCCCGGAGCCGCCGCGGGAGGTCGGACGGGTTCAGGGCCGCGGGGTGGTGCATCGGGTCGCCGGCCGCGTAGGCCTTGGTGGCGGAGTCGAGCCGCGCGAGGGCCTCGGACCGGGCCTGGTGGACGGTCTGGCGGGTGACGATGACGTGCACGAGGACGCCGAGCACGGTCGCGACGACGCAGCACACGACGGCGAGGAAGAGCGTGAACTTCCCGTAGAGCGAGCCGAGGCGGGAGAGCCTGCGGAGCCGGGCGCGCAGGCTCCGCGGCCGGGCGGCGGTCACGAGCGCCCCTCGCCGTCGCGCTGCGTGCCGGAGGAGGCGGGGTTCTCGGCGCGGCGGATCTCGTAGCGCCGGAAGTCCATGTAGTGGGTCTGGGCGTTCCAGGTGTAGACCGAGCGCAGGGCGTAGTGCGGGGTCGTCCAGGGCTCCCAGACGATGAGGTCGCGGCCGGCCACCTCGATCGACGAGGGCTGGGCGATGGTCGACAGGACGCGCGTGGGCTCGCCGTTGACCAGGGTGTAGGCGCGCAGCGAGAGGAAGTGGTCCTCCATCTCGATGCCGACGACCAGGTCGTCGCGGCCGTCGCCGGTGAGGTCGCTGTAGACGGGCTTGCGCATGGGGCAGTTCCGCGCCTGCCGCGCGGCGGAGCACGACGAGGCCAGCTTGGCCGCGGTGGCGTCGTCGAGGGCGTCCGCCCCGGTGGCCTTGCGGTTGGCCGCAACCTCGGCTTTGACCAGGGCGTACGCGTCCAGCTTGTGGATGTCGCCGGAGGGGACGGGGGCGACGCCGGGGACCTTCTCGGCCGTCTCGCCGTCGTGCTGCGATCCGCTCGGCGAGGGCGCGGGCGTCGCCTGCGGCCAGAGTCTGGAGGGCGCCGAGGCGGGGGCCGTGCGTCCGGCGCCGACCGGCTCGCCCGCGCTCGCGCACGCCGTCACGCCGG
>NZ_PXWG01000140.1 GCF_003011965.1 Streptosporangium nondiastaticum | reverse complement strand
GCCCCGCCCCTTCCGCGGCGGGCTCGCCCACCTCGCCCTCACCACCGGCGCCCCCGTCGTACCGCTCGGCCAGGCGGGGGCCCGGCGCGTCACCTCCGGCAGCCGCCCCAAGCAGCTCGCCGGGCTGGTCACCGCGCCCCTGCGCCGGCCCGCCCTGCACGTGCACGTCGGCGCACCCGTCCGGCTGACCGGCGACCGGGCGTCGGCCACCGTGCGCGCCCACGCGGCGGTCACCAGCGCCTGGCGCACCGCCGCGGAACGCATAGGAGAGCCGGTCGGCCTGGCGGCCTGAGGCCGCCGGGCCGCGCCCGGCCGCGTTCGTCCTAGCGTCTGGCCTGGGGGTCGTCGCACCCCTGGCCGGTGCTGCCCTTCCCTTCCGGAGCGATCTCCGAGGCCCACCCCTCGGGGGGCTCCTGGTACGGGCTGCAGGTCCCGCACGAGGCACACGTCCACCTGCCGTGTACCCCGAGGACGACGGACCCGCAGCCACTACAGGTGTTGGTGGTGTAGTACGGCTCGCCGGGTGCGGCGTGTGAGCGCCATGCCTGCTCTTCCATGTCACCCAGACTGCCATGAACACTGTGAGCACGAGGACTTCCCGTCAGGACCGTTGATGGTCGACGCGCCACATTCGGGACAGTTCATGACCCCCCTTCCTGCCTGCGGCGCTTGCCGAGCAGCAGTCAGAAGCCGGTCACCCGGCCGTAGTTGAGCCTTGGTTGCCTTCACCATCGGCCAAGTGAAGCGAAGGCACCAGACACCGCGCCCGAAGTGTGATAAGCGCGATGCCGGCCGTCACCGGCCGCCATGCCGGCCCGGTCCCGGGGGTCCGCAATCCGGTTGACAAAGATCAACCCGTGTAGTGGATTCGCCACCGTGCGCTCCCCTCAACTCACCCCCCTCACACGGCTCTCCCGGCACATACGCTCAGCCGCTCCCGCGGACGCGGTCACGGCGGGCTTCCTCGCCGTGCTCATCGGCATCACGAGCTCCGTGGCCATCGTCGTCACCGCGGCCCAGGCGGCGGGGGCCACCAGTGCCCAGCTCACCTCCTGGATGTTCGCCCTGGGCATCGGCATGGGCGTCACCTGCGCCGGGCTCTCGCTGCGGTACCGGGCGCCGGTGGTCACGGCGTGGTCCACGCCCGGCGCGGCGCTGCTGGCGACCGGCCTGCACGGTGTGTCGATGGCGCAGGCCGTCGGCGCGTTCCTGCTCTCGGCGGTCCTGGTGATCGTCAGCGGCGCGACCGGCTGGTTCGAGCGCGTCATGGACCGGATCCCGGTGCCGCTGGCGTCGGCGCTCCTGGCCGGTGTCCTCGTGCAGTTCGGCACCGGTCTGTTCACGAAGATGCAGCACGACTTCGCCGTGGTGTTCCCGATGTTCGCGGTGTACCTGGCCTGCAAACGGTGGCTTCCCCGGTACGCGGTCATCGGCGCGCTGGCCGCGGGCGTCGCGGTGAGCGCGGTCCGGGGCGAGTGGCGGCTGCAGGGGCTGCACGTGGCGCTCGCCGAGCCCGTCTTCGTGCGCCCCGAGTTCTCCTGGCAAGTGCTGGTCGGCGTGGGCCTGCCGCTGTACGTGGTCACCATGGCCTCGCAGAACCTGCCGGGCGTGGCCGTGCTGCGCGGCGCGGGCTACCGCACGCCGGTCTCGCCGCTGCTGACCTGGACCGGGATCGTCAACGCGGTGCTGGCCCCCTTCGGCTGCTTCGGGCTGAACCTGGCCGCCATCACCGCCGCGATCTGCACGGGCCCGGACGCGCACCGCGATCCCCGCAGGCGCTACCTGGCGTCCGTCTGGGCCGGTCTGTTCTACGTGACGGTGGGCCTGTTCGGCGGTGTCGTGGGCTGGCTGCTCACCGCCATGCCCACCGCCCTGGTGATGGGCATCGCCGGGCTCGGCCTCCTGGGCACGATCGGCTCCTCCCTGACGGCCGCCCTGGCGGACGAGCGCATGCGGGAGCCCGCGGTGGTCACCTTCCTCGCCACCGCCTCGGGCATCACCCTGGCCGGGATCGGCTCGACGTTCTGGGGGCTGCTGGCCGGAGTGCTGGCCGTGTTCGTCCTGGGCGGGCGGCGCCGCGGGAGGACCGCGGCGCCGGAAGGAGTGCGGGCGGGGGCGCAGGAGCCCCTGCCGGAGGGCGCGCCCCGCTGACGTCAGGCCGTGGGCGCCCCGGGCACGCGGCGTTCGCCGCCGTTGCGCCGCTGCCAGGCCCGGTAGACGTCGGTGGCGGCGTCGCGGGGCTCGTGGCGCATCGGCAGGCGGCGCTCGCTCCAGTCCTTGGCGAACTCCGCGTAGAAGGTGTTCAGCTCGAAGTACTTGCGGTCGTCCACGTAGTGGGGCTCGTAGTCGTCGCGCCCGGTGAGGAAGACGACCTCGTCGGGGCTGCAGTAGTAGAGCGAGCCGAGGCACATCGGGCAGGGGTGGGCGAGCACGTAGATCGTGGTGCCGGTGAGGTGCTCGGTGCCCAGCCGGGTGCAGGCCTCGCGGATGGCGAGGATCTCGGCGTGCGCGGTCGGGTCGGAGGTCTGGGCGACGAGGTTGGGGCTCTCGGCGAGGATCTCGCCGTCCTTGACGATGACGGTCGCGAAGGGGCGGCCGCCCTCCTCGACGTTCCTGCGGGCGATGTCGATGGTGCGCTGGATGAAGTCCACGGGGTGGGTGCTCCTGGAGTGGTGCGGTGCGGTCCCCGCGCCCGGCGGGATGCCGGGCGCGGGGACCGCGGGGGGCCGGTTCGTCAGAAGGGCTTCGTCGGCAGGTACTTGCCGTCGAGCGTGATCACGGCCCGCTCGCCGCCCTCGGGGTCCGCGACCTTCTTCACGTCCAGCTTGAAGTTGATCGCGCTGATGATGCCGTCGCCGAACTGCTCGTGGACGAGGGCCTTGAGGGTCGTGCCGTAGACCTGGAGCATCTCGTAGAAGCGGTAGATGGTCGGGTCGGTCGGTATGCCGCCGGGGATGGAACCGCGGGTGGGAATGGTCTGCAGCGCCGTCGCGTCGTCGGCGTCCAGGCCCAGGAGCTCGGCGACGGCCTCGGCCGAGGCCTCGGGGAGCGGGTGCTGGCCGAGGACGGCGGCGGTGACGAAGGCGACCGAGAGGCCCGCGGCGTCGGCGATCTGCTGCCAGGACAGGTCCTTGCGGACCTTGGCTTCGACGGCCTTGGCGGCCAGGGCCTGACGGGCGGCGGGGTCGAACTGGGCGTGGATCATGGGAGGAGTTCCTTCCGTGGGTGGGGATCCGTGGCGGGAGTCCGCGGGTGGGATTCTGTGGGTGAGGAGTCGCGCACGGCTCGGCGCGTCATGCGCGGCAAAGAGGGATGGACGGCGGTCAGGCCGCCGCGGTGAAGGGGCTCGCGACGTCGAGTTCCTCGACGGTGCCGCTGCCGATGTCGTAACACCAGCCGTGCAGCGTGACGGTGCCCTGGGCGAGGGCGCGGGCCACCGACGGGTGGGTGACCAGATTCGCCAGCTGGGCGCGGACGTTGCTCCGCACGAGAGCGTCCACCCCGGCGACCGTGGTGCGGGCCCGTGCGGCGTCCGCGTGGCGCAGCCAGTCGGCGGTCGTCGGCAGGGTGCCCAGGTCGTGGCCTTCGGCGAGGGCGGTCATCGCGCCGCAGGCGGAGTGTCCGCAGACGACGATGTCGCTGACGCCCAGAGCGGCGACCGCGTACTCGATGCTGGCCGCGATGCCGTCCGTACGGGGCGCGTAGGCGGGAACGAGATTGCCGGCCGTGCGGATGACGAACAGCTCGCCGGGCTCGCTCTGGGTGATCAGCTCCGGCACCACGCGGGCGTCGGAGCAGCTGATGAACAGCGTCTTCGGCCGGTGCGTCGTGGCGAGGCCGGCGAAGAGCTCCGCCTTGGCGGGGTAGACGTCTTGCTGGAAACGCGCGACGCCCTGGGCGAGGTCTTGCATGGTCACTCCTTCGGTGGTTGCCGGCCCCGTGGGCTGACGTGTTCCACCATGCATGACCTGGCTCTATAGAGTCCAAGAGCTAAAGTCCATGACTTCTATAGATCTCATCTATACCCGCTCGCGGGCGGCCCTCACGGCAGCAGCTGCTCCGTCCAGACCGTCTTGCCCTCGCGCCCGTAGCGCGTGCCCCAGCGCTCGGTGAGCTGGGCGACGAGGAAGAGCCCGCGGCCGCCCTCGTCGGTCGTCCGGGCCCGGCGCAGGTGGGGCGCGGTGCTGCTGGTGTCGGAGACCTCGCAGATGAGGCGGGGGCCGCGGATGAGCCGCAGGGTGACGGGCCCGCCGGCGTAGCGGTAGGCGTTGGTGACGAGTTCGCTGACGATGAGCTCGGTGGTGAAGGCCAGTTCGCCGAGCCCCCAGGCGCCGAGCTGCTCGGCCATCAGCGTGCGGGCCTGCCCCGCGGCCCGCGGGTCCGCCGGCAGCGTCCAGGTGGCCACGCAGTGGTCGGGCAGCACGCGGGTGCGGGCGAGGAGGAGGGCGACGTCGTCGCCGGGTTCGGCGGGCAGGAGGGCGTCCACGACGGCCTTGGCCGTCTCGTCCACCCGGCAGCCGGGGCGGGCGAGTTCCTGCGAGAGGCGGTCGAGGGCTTCGTCGACGTCGAGGGCGGGGATCTGGATGAGGCCGTTGGTGAAGAGGGCCAGGAGGCTGCCTTCGGGCAGTTCGAGCTCGGTCGCCTCGAAGGGCAGGCCGCCGAGGCCGAGCGGCGGCCCGGCGGGCAGCTCGGGAAAGCTGACCTTTCCGTCGGGGGTGACGACGGCGGGGGGCGGGTGGCCGGCGCGCGCGAGGGAGCAGCAGCGGGAGACCGGGTCGTAGACGGCGTAGAGGCAGCTGGCGCCGGTGACCTGGTCGAGGGGGAAGTCGCGGCTGTTGTGCTCCTGTTCGGCGGCGAGGCCGTGCACGAGGTCGTCGAGGTGGGAGAGGACCTCGTCGGGGTCGAGGTCGAGCTCGGCCAGGGTGTGGACGGCGGTGCGCAGGCGGCCCATGGTGGCCGCGGCGTCGATGCCGTGCCCGATCACGTCGCCGACGACGAGGGCGACGCGCGCGCCGGACAGCGGGATGACGTCGAACCAGTCCCCGCCGACGCCTTCCACCGCGCCGGCGGGGATGTACTGGTGGGCGATCTCGGCGGCGGGCAGCTCGGGCAGTTCGCCGGGGAGCAGGCGGACCTGCAGGGTGAGGGCGGCCTGGTGCTGGCGGGTGTAGCGGCGGGCGTTGTCGATGCAGACGGCGGCGCGGGCGGCGAACTCTCCCGCGAGGGTGAGGTCGTCCTCCTCGAACGGCTCGGGGGTGCGGGAGCGCCAGAGGCTGACGAGCCCGAGGACGAGGCCGCGGGCGGCGAGCGGCAGCATCATGACGGAGTGGGTGCCCAGGGCGCGGGCCGCGTCGGCGCGTTCCTGCGCGACGGCCGCGTAGTCCTCGATGGTGCGGACCTCGGGCACGAGGACGGGGGTCTGCTCGGCGAGGCACCGGCCCTGGGGGGTCTCCGGGGCGAAGCGGATGAGGCTGCCCAGCGGGTTGAGGGCCTCCTCGGCGCCGGGGGTGTCGGTCCTGACGGCCGTCCGGCGGACGGGCCCGAAGCCGTCCTGCGAGGGCTCCTCGCCGCGGCTGACGGGGTCGAGGAGGTCGACGGTGGCGCAGTCGGCGAGTTCGGGGACGAGGACGTCGGCCAGCTCGCGGGCAGTGGTGGTGACGTCCAGGGTGGTGCCGATGCGGGCGCCCGCGTCGTTGAGCAGGTCCAGCCGGAGCCTGGCCCGCTCCCGTTCGGTGACGTCTTCGACCAACTGGGTGACGCCGAGGATCTCCCCGGCGGAATCCTCCATACGGAACGCGGAGACGGAGACGTAGCGGATGCGGGAGGGGTCGCTGCGCAGCCGGCACGGCTGGTCGGTGAAGATCATCGGGTCTCCGGTGTCCAGGACGTGCCGCAGGCCGCGCTCCACGGTCTCCGTGTCGGCCGCCACGACGAAGTCGCCCGTCCTGCGGCCGCGCGCCTGCTCGGGGGTGATGCCGCCGATCCGGGCGACGGCCCGGTTGACCCGCAGGATGCTGAGGTCCGGGGCGTGGACGGCCAGGCCGATGGGCGCGCGCCGGAACAGCCCGTCGAGGACCGAGCGGTCCGTCTCCCACTGGATCACGTCCTGCGCGGGCGCGCCGACCAGGAACCACTCGCAGTCGGGGCTGCCGCGGGTGACGCGGCGGGCCCGGACGCCCATGGGGACGCGCCGGCCGTCGCGGTGGCGTACGGGCACGATGCCGAACCAGCCGGACGCCCGCAGGCACGCGGCGGCCGCGGCCACGACCTGCTCCCGGTCGGCGGGGTCCACGAGCGCGTCGAGCGCGGGCCGGCCGATCACGTCCGCGCCGCGGTGGCCGAGGAAGGCCTCGGCGCGGTCGCCCCAGCCCACGACGGTGCCCCGGTGGTCCAGCACGGCCGAGACCGAGTTGCCGACCGAGAAGGGGTCCTCGGGGCTCTCGTGGAAGCGCGTCATGGGTTCGTCCGTCACACAGGGCCTCCTTCCGCCGGACGCGCCGCGGCTGCCGTCTCCTGCTTCCACAGTGATGCGTGCGGGGCGTCGGCGCTTGCCGGCCGCCGGGCCGGGGGCGGCGCGCACGGGTGGTGCGCGCTCCCCCGGATGGCGCAAGGGGGCCGCGAAGGGCTGCGCGGGGGCCGGCCTCAGGCCGTGCCGAAGAGCCGCTCCAGTACGGCGGCGACGCCGTCCTCCTCGTTGGTGGCGGTGTGCCGCCGCACGGAGGCGAGGACCGCCGGATGGGCGTTGCCCATGGCGTAGCCGGTGCCCGCCCAGGTCAGGATGGTGAGGTCGTTGGGCATGTCGCCGAAGGCGACGACGTCGGCGGCGGTGATGCCGCGGCCGGCGCACAGTCCGGAGAGCGTGCCGGCCTTGGTGACGCCGGTCGCGGTGACCTCCAGGAGCCCGCGCCCGCCGGAGTGGGTGAACTGGGCCTCGGCGCCCGCGGCTTCCTGGGCGGCGGCGAGGAGGTGGTCCGCGTCGAGCCGCGCGGACCAGGCGAGGAGCTTGGCGATGGGGACGTCGGCGGTCCACAGGTCGGCGAGGGACGGCACGGGCGACTCCGCCGCGGCGTCCTCGGGGAGGCGCAGCCGGTACGCCGGCTCGTAGAGGACCCGGTGGCCGGTCTCGACGGCGTAGCCGACGTCCGGCAGGGCGGCCGACAGGACGGTCACGACCTTGCGAGCGACGGATACGGGCAGGGCGCGGGAGTCGGTGACGGTGCGGGAGGCGAGGTCGTAGACGAGGGCGCCGTTGCTGCAGACCGCGGTGCCGGTGAGGCCGGTCGCGGCGGAGAGCCGGTCGACGAAGCGGGGCGGGCGGGCGGTGACGAAGACGACCTCGGCGCCGGCTCCGGTGGCGGTGCGCAGGGCGCGCAGGGTGCGCGGGGAGAGGCTGCCGTCGTTGCGGAGGAGGGTGCCGTCGAGGTCGGTGGCTATCAGGCGGGGGCTCGGGCTGCTGGAGCGAGGACGCGTCATTTCCCCACGTTACCTGCGCCGTTGGGCCGCCGGACGACCATGCCCGGCGGTCCGGTGACGAGTTGGTGCCTACAAGGCCCCGGGGCGGCGGTCCGCGGGCAGGGCGCAGGCGGCCGTGCCGCCGGGGAGCCGGTGGCGGTTGTCCGCGATCAGGCGGTACAGGCCGTGGCCGGCCCAGCGCGCCGGCGGCAGGGTGAGCACCGCACCGGGGACGGCCCACGCGCCGGGCGCGCTGAGGAGGAGCTTGGCGACGGCCTGGGCGCCCCCGTGGACGGTGCCGCCGGGGGCGATCCACAGCAGCTCGTGCTCGGCCCGTTCCCGGGTGACGCCCAGCTCGTCCAGGTCGGCGAACTGCCAGGCCACGACGGTGCAGCGGGGCCGGACGTACTTCTCCGCGAACCGCACGGAGGTGGTGCAGAAGCCGCAGTCGCCGTCGTAGACGAGCACAGGTCGGGTTCTCATGGGGCCATCATGCCCGCGCGGGTGCGGCGGC
The DNA here is from genome assembly GCF_003011965.1 of Streptosporangium nondiastaticum. Lineage (GTDB taxonomy): Bacteria > Actinomycetota > Actinomycetes > Streptomycetales > Streptomycetaceae > Streptomyces > Streptomyces nondiastaticus. The sequence goes on along the minus strand of NZ_PXWG01000140.1, from coordinate 10,080 downwards.
GGACGGCGGGGGTCGCTCACCCGTCGAGGGCGATGCCGTTCTTCGCCTTCTCCAGGGCCTCCTCCGAGTGGTCGCCGGCCGCGTGGGCGAGCGCGAGGGCCTGGTTGAGGGCGACGAACGGGCGCATGCGGGCCTCGTAGCGGGTGAACGCGGCGGTGTGCCCGCCGCCGTCCCGCTTGCCGAGCTCGGCGGCCAGCACGTAGGCGCCGACGAGCGCCAGGCTCGTGCCCTGCCCGGAGAGCGGCGAGGGGCAGTAGCCCGCGTCCCCGACGAGGGCCGTGCGGCCACTGGTCCAGCGGTCCATGCGGATCTGGGCCATCTGGTCGAAGTAGAAGTCCGGGGCCTCGTGCATGGCCTGCAGGAGCCGCGGCGTCTCCCAGCCCACGTGCGCCAGCTTCTCGGCCATGAGGGCCTTCTGCCGCGCGGTGTCGCGGTAGTCGTAGGCGACCGGGCCGGACGTGAAGCCGAGGGTGGCCCGGATCTCGGTGTTGTCGCGCACGGGGTAGACGCAGCAGCTCGCGGTGCGGGGGCCGGCCGACTCGTCGTTGAGCCATATCTCCCAGTTGTCGAGGCCGAGGAAGTTGGGAGCGCTGAAGACCGTCAGGTAGGCGCCGAGGTGCTGGACGTACTCCTGCTCCGGCCCGAAGGCCAGCGCCCGCACCTTCGAGTGCAGGCCGTCGGCGCCCACGACGAGGTCGAAGGTGCGCTCCGGGCTCCGTTCGAAGCGCACGCGGACGCCGTCGGCGCGGTCGTCGAGGGCGGCTATGGAGTCGGCGTAGACGAACTCGGCTCCGGCTTCGAGTGCCTGACGGTGCAGCAGGCCGGTGAGGTCCTCGCGCAGCAGCTCGATGTCGTCGTTGTCGAGCCGGCCGCCGCTCAGGGTCATCTCGGTGGAGCGCCAGGTCTCGTTGCCCTGGCCGTCGAGCATGGTCATGCCGCGCAGGCGGGTGCGGACGGCGCCGGCCTCCTCCAGGATCCCGGACCGGTCGAGGACGTCGAGGGCGACACCGCGCACGTCGATCGCCTGGCCGCCCGGGCGGACGGCGGGGGCCCGCTCGACCACGGTCGCCGCGAAGCCGTTGCGGCGCAGCCAGTAGGCGAGCGTGAGGCCCGCGACGCTGGCACCGGAGACGAGGACGTTCTGCATGGAAATCACCTTCGCTGGAACAGTGGTCGGCCCGTACGAGGTCGGTCCGTACGGTGTACGCCACTGAATGTACGCCGTACGCGCAGGCTCCGCCACCCCCTCCCGGCCCCGCTGGACTAGTACAGATGCCGCCTCCACCAGCGATTTCCCGACGCTCTCCCTGCTAGTCTGTGTACTAGTACAGGAAGAGGAGGCCGTCCCGTGGCCGGAAAAGTGGCCGGAGAAATGGCCGGAGAAGTGGCCGGAAAATCGGTCCCGCCGTACCTGCGCATCGCCGCCGAGCTGCGCGGCCGCATCGCCGGCGGCGAGCTCGCGCCGGGCGACCGCGTCCCGTCCACCCGGCAGATCGCCCAGGAGTGGAACGTCGCGCTCGCCACGGCCACGAAGGTGCTGACGACCCTGCGTCAGGAGGGGCTCGTCCGGGCCCAGCCGCGGGTGGGAACCGTCGTCGCGGGCCCGGACCGGCAGCCGGAGGCGGCGCCGGGGCCGGGAGCGGCGACCGCCGCCGCTCCCGCCGTGACCACGCCCGCGACGACCGACCACGAGCTGACGCGTGACCGCATCGTCCGGGCCGCCGTCGCCATCGCCGACGCCGAAGGGCTCTCCGCCCTCTCCATGCGCGGGATCGCCGGCCGGCTCGGCGTCGCGGCCATGTCGCCCTACCGCTACGTGAACAGCAAGGACGACCTGATCTGTCTCATGGCCGACGCCGCGTTCGCGGAGCTGTCCTACCCGGCGGCGGCCCCCGAGGACTGGCGGCAGCGCCTCGAACTCGGGGCCCGCGCGCTGTGGGCCGTCCATCGCGCGCACCCCTGGCTCGCGCACATCGGCCCCCTCACCCGCCCGCTCGCCCTGCCGCACCTCATCGCGTACTCCGAGTGGATGCTCACCGCCCTCGACGGCCTCGGCCTCTCCCCGGCGACGATGCTCGACGTGAACGTGCTGCTCTACAGCTACGTCCAGGGCACCGCGGTCCACCTGGAGCGGGAGAAGCAGGCCGCGGGCGACACCGGGCTCTCCGGCGAGCAGTGGATGGACGCCCACGCGGCGGCGTTCGACGCCCTCACCACCTCCGGCCGCTACCCCGTCTTCGCCAGGGTGACCGGATCCTTCGGCGGCGACAACGGCTACGACCTGCGCCTCGACGAGGTCTTCGCGCTCGGCCTCACGTCCATGCTGGACGGCCTGGCCCTGCGGTTCGGGGGCGCGGAAACGGGCCGGTGACGCCCCCGCGCAGGCGGACCCCGTACCCGTAGTACTGCAGAGCTACGCCGCAGTGCACTCCCCGGTACGACGCCGGCCGCGGCATCCTCTCCCTAGCTTCCGTGCCGGAAGCACCGCCCATCTCCGGCACGGAAGGCCCGACCCCCATGGCGTCCAGTACGCTCGATCCCGCGCGCCGCGGCAGCGGCATCGCGCACCGCGTCCTGCTCGGCACCCCGCCCGGCCGGGACCGGGCCGTCGACGCCCTCCGGGCCTTCGCCGTGCTGGGCGTGGTGCTCGGCCACTGGCTGGTGACGGCGCTGGTCGCGGACGGGGGCGCGGTCTGGAGCACGAGCCCGCTCAAGTACGCGCCCGGGCTCGCCCCGGTGTCCTGGGTGTTCCAGACCATGGCCGTCTTCTTCCTGGTGGGCGGGCTGGTCGGCGTCAAGGGCCACGCGTCCGCACGGGCCCGGGGCGCCACCTACGGGCAGTGGCTCGGAGCCCGGCTGAAGCGGCTGTTCCGGCCGGTCGCCGCGCTGCTGGCCGTCTGGGCCGCCGTGGCCGGCGCGCTGCTCGCGTCCGGCGTCGCGCCGGAGACCGTGCGGACGCTGGTCAGCCTGGTGTGCTCACCGCTGTGGTTCCTGCTGGTGTTCGCCGCACTGACGGCCGCGACTCCCCTGGCCGCGAGGATACGGCCCTGGTGGCCGCTCGCCGTGGTCGCGCTCGTCGACCTGATCCGGTTCGGCGCGGGCGGGCCGGCATGGCTCGGCTGGGTGAACGTGGCGGCTGGGTGGCTGGTTCCGTACTGCCTGGGCGCGGCCTGGGCGCAAGGCAGGCTGCAGAGCCGCAGGACCGGCTGGGCGCTGCTGGCCGGCGGCGCGCTCGCCGCCGCCCTGCTCGTGGCGTTCGCCGGGTATCCGGCCTCCATGGTCGGGGTGCCCGACGCGGCGGTCTCCAACCTCAGCCCGCCCACGCTCGCGGCCGCCGCGTTCGGCCTCGCCCAGTGCGGCGCGGCGCTCCTGCTGCTGCGACCGCTGCGGCGCGTGCTGCGACGACCGGCGGCCTGGGCGGCGGTGGCCGTGGTGAACCTCTTCGCCATGACGGTCTTCCTGTGGCACCAGACGGCGATGATGGCCGTCACCATGGCGGGCCTGCTCGCGGGCCCGCCCCTGCCCGGCCTGCACACCCTGCCCGGAACTCCCTTCTGGATCCTCGCGCGCCTCGCGTGGCTTCCGGTCTTCGGAGCGGCGCTGCTGGTGTGCTGGGCGCTGTTCCGCCGCTTCGAGCACGGGCGGCCGCCGCGCGGCCGGGGGCGTGGCCGGAACCGGCCTGCGCGACCGGACACAGGCCGCGGTCCCGGCGTACGGGACGGGGCCGGCCCGGCCGGCGGGCCGCTGAGGCCGCGTCAGCTGTGGGGACACGGCTTCCAGGCGAAGTGGTAGAGCGTGTTGATGCTGCCGTCCGTCGAGTCCATCGCCAGGAGGCTGGTGGTCCGCGTGGGGTCCGAGGTGCCGGCGTCCACCCGCAGTTCCGTGTTGATGTTGAGGTAGCGGACCGCCCCGCAGGGGGCGTAGACCACCGCGTCGAGGTCGGTGCTGTCGGAGGCCTGCCAGTTGTCGTGCAGCGGGCCGGCGAAGTGGTGGTTCACGAACGTGGTCTGCTGCATGCCCTGGAAGTAGTAGTTGGCCCGTTCCAGGCCGGTGGCGCCCTTCTCCAGGTGGGCGAAGCCCCGGTAGTCCGCCTTGGCCACGGCGTACGTGAAGCCCTGCGGGACGTGGACGTTCAGGCTGAGCTGGCAGTTCTTGCGGAAGTCGGTGGGCTTGGCGCCGACGCCCACCTGGGCCGTGTAGCTGCTGTAGGTCACGGTGAAGGCCTGGTTGTCCGGGGCGACGGTCACGTTGGCCGTCCCCGCGGGGCAGCCCGAGCCGTTGACCGCCACGACGTCGATCACGATCCGGTCGGGAGGAGGTTCCCCGTACGGAGCGGCCGGCGACGGTGCCACCGGAGCGGCGAACATGGCCACGGCAGCACAGCCGATCGCCACCGGTCCCAACATGGAGGTACCTCCTGCTTCAGGTTCCACGGACGGACGCGTGCGCCCGGAGGCGGCCGGTCAGCGGTCAGGGGCATTCCTTCCACGCGAAGTGGTAGACCGTGCTGACGCTGCCGTCCGTCGAGTCCATGGCCATGAAGCTGGTGGTCGACGCCGGGTCCGAGGAGCCGGCGCCCACGCGGAGCTCGGTGTTGACGTTGAGGATCCGCGACACGCCGCAGGGGGCGTAGACGAGTTCGGCGGCTCCCGTCACGTCCGTCGTCTCCCAGTCGTCGCTGTAGGGGCCCGTGAAGCGGTGGCTCACCGAGGTCGTCTGGGACATGCCCTGGAAGTAGTAGCTGGCCCGCTCCATGCCCGAGGCACCGCTCTCCAGGTGCGCGAAGCCGCGGTAGTCCGCCTTGGCCACGGCGTACGTGAAGCCCTGCGGGACGTGGACGTTCAGGCCGAGCTGGCAGTTCTTGCGGAAGTCGGTGGGCTTGGCGCCGACGCCCACTTGGGCGAGGTACTTGCTGTAGGTCACCGTGAAGGCGGTGTTGTCGGGGGCGACGGCCACGGCGGCCGTCCCCGCGGGGCAGCCCGAGCCGTTGACCGCCACGACGTCGATGACGACCCTGTCCGGCGGAGGCACCCCCTCCGACGACGCGGACGACGGTGCGAAGGACGCGGCGGCCATCAGGGCCACGGCCGCGCCGGCGGTCAACACCGGTCTGAACATGGGATTCCCCTTTCCTTCCCTGGGCGGGGACGCTGTGCGCGCGGCCCATGGCACCACCGAGGGAGGGGCATGTACAGGTCAGGTTGAGCCGTCCCGGCGGACCGGCCGGTCACCTCAGGAGCACCGGTGGCCCCCCGCGCACCACCGGTCGCCGACGGGTACGCGCCTCCATATCCGTGCCTACTCCCCCACGCGGTCGAAGACGTGCATGCGGCCGATTTCCGTGAAGCCGCGACGGGCGTACCAATGGCGCGGCCAGTCCGCGGCGTCGGCGGTCAGGAAGCGCGTGCGGCAGCCGGCGTCGACGGCCAGGCGCAGGGCAGTGGCGAGCACCGCGTCGGCGTGACCGCGCCCGAGCCGGTCCGCCGCCGTGACCAGGTCCTCCACCTGCGCCACGCCGGACGCCGGGTCCAGGTAGAGGTCGGCCCAGGACGCGACCTCGCCGTCCTCGGCGCGCGAGCCGACGATGTGCACGGCGGCGGCGCCGCGGCGGCGGGCCGCGCGGCGCTCGACCAGCTGCCGCACGACGTCCTCGCCGGCGTCCGGCAGGAAGCCGTGCCAGCTCCGGGTGAGCGGGCGGCCTATCGCCTCCAGGTCCACCACTTCCGCCTCGCGCGCGGCGGCCCGCACGGGGCCGGAGTGCAGCATCACCACGTAGGTGCCGTGCCGGTACCCCGCCCGGGCCAGCGGATCCGCGCACGCCGCCCCGGCCGCGTCGTCCAGCACGGAGACCATGCGGTACGGCAGGTCCCCCAGCGCCTCGTCGGCGAGGGCGGGCAGCGCGCCGGGGTCCACCGCCCCGCCGGCGACGACGACCTGATTGTTCGCGCGCGAGTGGGCGTAGGCGTCGTCCCGGACGGCGAAGGCGCCGGGGAGGGCGATGGTGCGCCCCGCCTGGCGGCGGGCGAAGTCCAGCATGAAGGCGTGGATCCGCCGCAGTTCGGGGTTCGTGTCCGGCATGCGCCGACCCTAGGCGGCCGGCCGGGCGGGCCGCGAGCGGATTACGCGGTGGCGGCGCAGGCCGGGTGGCCCCACCCGCGCTCGCCCTTGGAGATCTTCTCGCCGGCCGCGTACAACTGGCCGCAGGGGCAGCGGCCCGCGAACTTCGCCTTGATCGTCGCCGTCCCGGAGGAGCGCGGCTTGCGGCTCTTCGGCGGGCCGGTGCGCCGGGCCGCCGCGGGCTCGCGCGGGGCCGGCACGGGCAGGCCCTCGGTGCCGTGCGCGGTGCCGGCCGCCTGCTGCTGGACCGCCGCGTCGCTGGCCGCCTGGTCGGCGATCGCGTTCAGGGGGTCGCCGTTCTCCTGGTGGGCCGGCACGTACCGGAACTCGACGGCGCGGCCCGCGAGGAGGGCGTCGATGCGGATGACGAGCTCGCGATTGGCCACCGGCGAGCCGGACGAGGTCTTCCACCCGTTGCGCTTCCAGCCGGGCAGCCACTTGGTCACGGCGTTCATCGCGTACTGCGAGTCCATCCGCACCTGCATCGGCACGGCCGGGTCCGTGGCCTCCAGGAGCTGCTCCAGGGCGGTCAGCTCCGCGATGTTGTTGGTCGCCCTGCCCAGCGGGCCGGCCTCCCAGCGCTCGGGGGCGCCCGTCGCGTCGGCCACGACCCAGGCCCAGGCGGCGGGCCCCGGGTTGCCCTTCGATGCCCCGTCACAGGCGGCGATGATCTGTTCAGACATCCCTCGATGATGCCAGGGATCCGGAGCCGGCCGTTCTGCGGTGTGCGGGCACCGAATACCGGACATTCGTCCAGTGGGGCCCGTTCGTCCCGGGGCCCCGGGACCTCCGGCGGGCCGCCGCAGGTCACAGCGAGTGCCGTTCAGGCGACAGGCATCGCCGGTTCATCAGCTGGACCACGGGAGTTGTCCATATTGAGAATGGTAATGACCGAAAATGCCCGTCATTTTTGACTGAGGGCCACGTCATGCCCAAATGTCTGCCAAATGTTGTCAATGAAGACTCATGGCGGCGGCATCTTACGGAATGGGGACTTCCGTCTCCTTCTGGCCGGTGCCGCCGTGAGCCAGCTCGGCGCCCAGGTGACCGTGGTGGCGCTGCCGCTGGTCGCCGTGGTCGCGCTCGACGCCTCCCCCCTGGAGGCCGGGCTGCTGACCGCCGCCGAGACCGCGGCGTTCCTGCTGGTCGGCCTGCCGGCCGGGGCATGGCTGGACCGGATGCGGCGGCTGCCGGTCCTCGTCCGCGCCGACGTCGTCCGGGCGGCGGCGATGGCGACCCTGCCGCTCGCCGCCTGGGCCGGGGCGCTCACCATGGCACAGCTCTACGTGGTCGCCCTCGTCACCGGCGTGGCCACCGTCTTCTTCGACATCGCGCACCAGAGCTACCTGCCGTCCCTGCTCCCCCGTGAGCAGCTCGTCGCGGGCAACGGCGCCCTGGAGACGGCCCGTTCGTCCGCCCAGGTCGCGGGCCCCGGGCTGGGCGGCGCCCTGGTCCAGCTCCTCGGAGCGCCCTTCGCCCTGCTCGCCGACGCCCTCGGCTACCTGCTGTCCGCCCTCTTCCTGCGCGGCATACGGCACCGCGAGCCGCGGCCCGCCCCCGCGCCGGGCGTGCCCCTGCGCACCCAGGTCGCGGAAGGGCTCGCCTTCGTCTTCCGGCACCCCGTCCTGCGCATGATCGCCTGCGCCACGGCGCTCGCGAACTTCTTCACCGCGATGCTCGTGGCGGTCCAGACGGTGTTCCTGGTGCGCGTGCTCGAACTGCCGCCGGGCGTCCTGGGGTTGATGATGTCCGCCTCGGCGATCGGAGGCCTGGCCGGAGCCCTGTGCGCGGGAGCGCTCGCGCGCGCGGTCGGCCAGGCGAGAGTAATCTGGCTGTCGACCGTGGTCACCGGTCCGTTCGCCCTGCTGTGGCCGCTGGCCGGCCGGGGCGCGTCCGCCGCCTGGTTCGCCCTCGCGTCCGCCGCCGTCTTCTTCGGCGCCGTCGTCTACAACGTCGCCCAGGTCAGCTTCCGGCAGCTGCTCTGCCCGGACGAGCTGCTGGGCCGCATGAACGCCACGCTGCGCTTCATGGTGTGGGGCACGATGCCGCTCGGCGCGCTGGCGGGCGGGGCCATCGCGGAGGCGGCCGGAGCCCGCACCGCGGTGTGGGTGTGCGCCGCGGGAATCCTGCTGGTGCCGGTGCCGCTCCTGGCGTCGCCGCTGCGGGGCCTGCGCGATCTGCCTGCGGCGGCCGCGGTCACCGGCTGAGGGGGTACGCACCCCGTCGGCCGGGGGGCGGACGGCCGCCGGGCCCGGGCCGGGGCCCGGCCTCTGACCGGACGAGCCGCACCGCCGTCCCGACCGGCCGAGTAACCCCGGCCGTCCGGCCGGTCCGGCCGGCCGATCCGCCGGCCGGACCGGCCGCGCCACCCCAGCCGTACTCGCCACGACCGCGCCCGCAGCCCGCAGCCCGGCGCATGTCATCGCTCCTCTCGTCCCACGAGCCGTCGCGCCCCTCGGCGCACGGGAGGTCATCGTGCAACCCGGCAACATCACCTCGTCCTACCTCGCCCGCTACCGGCACCTCACCGGCGGCGCCGCCGAGCCCGGCGGCACACCGCTGCCGGTCACCGGAGCGCAGCGGCGGTTCCTCCTCGCCCAGCGGCTCGACCCCGCCGGACGGCCGGTCCTGGTCCCGTTGTTCTTCGCCTTCCCCGCGGGGACCGTCGACGCCGAACGGCTGCGTGCGGCCGCCGGACACCTGGCCGCCTTGCACCCGGCGTTGCGGGCGCGGCAGCTGGTGCGGCGCGGGGTGCCGCTGCAGGTGCCGGGCGTGCCCGCCGGGCACGTCGAGCGCGTCCGGCCGCGGCCCGGGGAATCCGCCCGCGACGCCCTGCTGCGGGCCCTGGCCGAATGGCCCGCGGACGGGCCGCCGTTGCGGTTCTTCCTGGCGGACGACGCCTCGGCGGACGGCGGCGCGCGGGAGGTCCTCGCCGTGGTCCTGGACCACACGGCCTGCGACGAGCAGTCCCTGGGCCTGATCACGGCGGGCCTCTCCGACGCCTACCGCGACGGGCTCGGGCCGCAGGACGTGCCCGCGGACGTGGCGGCCGACGGCACGTCCGCCTACGCGGACGCCGTGCACCGTCAACTCGCCGCCGAGGAGAGGGCGTCGCAGCCCGAGGCCCTCGCCTACTGGGAGAAGCGTCTCGCGGGCCTCCGCGGCTGCGCGGCACCGGACGGCAGCGGCACGGGCACCGCCGGCCGCACCGGCACCGCCCTGCGCCGGATCCCCGTCGCCGGGGACGGCGCGCGGTCCCCGGCCTTCCCCGTCCTCCTCGACGCCTGCGCCGGGGCCGCCCGTGCGCTCCACGGCGCGGACTCCGTACCGGTCCTGGGATACCCCTGGGGCGGCAGGCCCCTCGGTGCCGCTCCGGTCCTCGGCTGCTTCCTCAACACGGTCGTGCACCCGGCGGACGACACCGGCGCCGCGGAGCGGGCCTCGGCCTGGTGGGACGACCTCGACCGCGCCGACACCCCGTTCGACGAGGTCGTCCACGCGGCCCGGCGGGCCGGCGCGCCCTGGTCCGGGCGGCTTGACGGCCTCCTCACCTTCGAGGACCTCGGCCGCCGGCCGCCGCTGCGGCTCGGCGACGCCACGGGCCGCGAGGTCCACTTCGACGGGCGGCCCCTCCAGGCGCCGTTCGCCGTCTCCGTCTCGTACGGCTCCGACCTGCTCGTCCGCATGGCCTGGGACCGGTCGGCCGTGCCGGACCACCGTGCGGAGGCGGCCTTCGCCTCCCTGACCGGCTCCCTCACCGGCTCCCTGTCCGCCGCTCCGGCCGCCTCACTGACCGGCTCCCTGTCCGAAGCGCTGGACACGCGGACCGCGCAGCCCCACTGCAACGGCGCCGACCGAGCGGAGCTCCTGCCCGCCGTCGCCGACGTCGACGCCATCCTGGTCCGCAGCGCCACCAAGGTCGACGCCGAGGCCATCGCCGCCGCCACGAAGCTGCGCGTCATC